>DASZHV010000073.1:0-15341 GCA_035937535.1 Puia sp.
TCAGAAATACATCTGTAAAACCGCCCGCTGCAGCTGCTGCAGAACCTGTTTCCAGTGTCTCTTTGAATTCATAACCAGGATCGGCAAAATTGGAAAAAATATCAACCCATCCGGGACTGATCCGGAGGCCTTTCTGATCAACGATCTGGTCCGTTTTTTCAGAAATAGATGGAGAGATCTCCCGGATTGTGCCTTTTTCAATTAATATATCCTGAATGGTTCCGTTATGGGAAGAGAGCGGGTCAGTAATGCAAGCCTGTTTAATTAGCAGCTTCATCTAGAAGGAATTGCGCGAAGATACGGTATAGGAATGAATTCATTTTCGGGCAAGAATTTTTTATCTTAGATTTGCAGCCCTTTGATGGATGGCGGTTGGCGGTTGGCGGTTGGCGGTTGGCAGTTGATGGTTGATGCTTGATAAGTAATTTGTATATTTCGGGACGTAGCGCAGCCCGGTAGCGCGTTTGCATGGGGTGCAAGAGGCCGCTGGTTCGAATCCAGTCGTCCCGACCAAAAATTGATAAAGCCTTCGAATTGCGAAGGCTTTTGTTTTTTGAACAAACTGCTTTGAGACATTCTTTTGCGATTCAGGCGATCAAAAAAAATGAAAACTTCGGTTGAAAAAAATAATTATATACAATGCAAATATTGGAATCCGAAATGAAAAACGCGGTTCTTGCCATCACCGATTCAAATCATACTTCAGGTAGACAAAGTGAAATGTGATTAGAAGTCAACAGATAAAAATAATTAGATGTAAACTTCCCCTCATCTATCCCATTTTCTGAGAGTGGAATCGGGAGACAGGCCCTGCAAAAAATATAAAACAACGGATGATTCTGAAAACTGGGAATGAAAAGGAATCTGGTCGAATAGGACTATTAAAAATGAAATTGACCCACGGTTGATTCACTCGTTTTGCTGATATGAGAATTAAATATTAATATTGTTACAATATTGCGTTTATTCCATGCGCAGAATAGCCCAGAAATGTATATGTTTCCTTCTTTTGCTTCTTCTCGTAGAGAAAGCCGGGTTGCGTTTATTCATACATGACAGGTATCACAAAGGATCAATTATTTCGCTTACAAAGAGCAATAATTGTAAGACCCAGGTAATTTCTCAATCGAGTGATGGTTGTGTTGATGACTTCTTTCTTGCTTTTAATAATACCGACACTTTTACAATAAGTTCTTCAGTCCAAGCCTGGATCGAACAATCATTCCCGGACTATAAAGGGATAATTCCTGCTTTTTCTTTTTATGCAGGAAAGTTAAGGGGCCCGCCTTCAGCTTAATTACAAGCTTTTCAGATTTCATGCACTTAGACATTCGGCTTTCAAAGTCCGAAGGTTCATAATCTTTATGAATCCGATGCTTTTGCATTTGCAAATCTGGCATTCACTTATTTTTTAATGTTGGGTTAATTAAATCGTATTTCATGAAACTGATAATATCATTCATGCAAAAACTCATCCTTGGGTTATTTGCATCTATAGTAATTTTTTTAGGAGGTTGTAACAAACAGGCATCCGTTGGCACAGTCAGGCCTCCTAGTAATGAATTTCTGACCACCGTTGAGTTAGTCTTCCAAAATACCAGTAATCCGCTGGATACCGGTCGTGGCATCTGGAGACAACTGGATCCTACTGGTGCTACTCCTCCGGATACAAGTAAAGCTATTCTGAATCTCAAAGCAAATAGCACTTATAATGTACAGACACTTATTCTGGATGAAACAAAAACACCCGCAGATACTGTAAGTATCGTTATTCGGCAAAGGCAGAACTATCACCTGCTTTACTATCAGCCTACCCCTATTTCTGCTTCAAATCTGATCATCAGCAATACATCCACCGATATCCCTGTTGCAGACGGTACAGTCACCAGCGCCACAGGTCCTTATCTGAACCTTGTTGTAACCAGAACGGATTATGATACGAATGTCCCTCCGATGCAGGTTGGCCTGGATCTGACTTTCGCTACAGGCGCTGCCAGCACAGGTTGGTTACGTGCGGTGCAACGTCATCAGCCCAACGTTAAAGATGGTACATATGCCCCGGGTTCCTCGGACTTTGATGTCAATTACAAGATTAATATTCAGTAAGGAGGAATGTGCTATTTCATAAGCTAAAATTATTATTATGAGACAATTCAAAATATTCACGTTCATAATTGCGTCCCTATATTCCTTAAATGCTTTTGCACAAGAAAAGGATAATGTATTTTTTGGTTTAAACGGGGGCATATCTATGCCTTTCGGAAACTGGAGTCAGTCGAAGTTGATTGTCAATTCCACCAATTTTGTTAATGATCCTTCAGGTTTCGCAGCAAATGGCAGCGTATTTGCCCTGGATGGCGGATGGTATTTTTCAAAGCACTTTGCCATAGGCGCAATGATTAATTATGCATCCTATAAAATAAAAGACCTGGGTACACTTTCCAGTGGTTACCAGCAATCTTTTGATGTTGATTCTGTACACACAACAGCCGGCAGTTACACGATATTTAATTTTTTGCCGGGTATATATTTCAATTACCCGATTGCTAAAAAACTATCGGTCTCTGCCAGAGCTCTCGCAGGGATAACTTCTGCAACTACCCCGAACATTGCAGTGGCAGTTTACGATGGCGGTATTTACGACGGCACTTTCGAGCAAAAATCGGCTACGAAATCAGCTTTTGGATTTGATCTGGGTGCAGGATTGGGTTACAGTATAACGAAATCATGGGCTGTTAATCTGAGGGCGGATTATTTTTATTCAAAACCGGACTTTACAATTAATAACACACTTAGACAAAACAGGGCGGGGCGACTGGTTACGGAATATAATCAACCTCTGACAAGCATGAATTACTCATTCGGAGTTGCTTATATACTCAGCAATAAATAAATTTTTTATCAAACACCGGCCGGATGTTTTCCGGCTGGTATTATTTATAAAGAATGATTAGAAGGGGTTCGATTTTATATTCAGTTTTCCTGTTCTTCTGTTCTTATGCAGTCCACGCTCAACAATCAGGCTGCAATTTGGTTTTGAAGGGACAAATTACTTTAAGTGATACTGGAAAAGTTGATGCGAATGGTGTTTCTGTATCCATTCCGAAACTTCAGAAAGGAGTAATAACAGATAGTGCGGGCAAATTCGTTTTCGATAATTTATGCCCGGGTAAATTAGAATTAGTTATAACCTACCAGGGTTACCGGACCCTGGATACTACTTTTCGTGTTTCGCAAGATTTGATTGTGAATTTCCCTCTGTTTAGCAATGCAGAACAATTGAACGGGGTGACAGTTACAAGTGAGGTCATTCACAGAGATCAGGTTACAACTGCTGTCAAAACAACTCTTACCGGTCAGGCATTGGAAGAAACCCGGGGTTTGTCGCTTGGAGAATCCTTAAAATCGATTACAGGTATCAATAGTATTCAAACCGGTCCAACTATTTCCAAGCCTGTTATTCACGGAGTATACAGTAATCGCATTTTAATAATCAACAATGGAATAAGGCAGGAGGGCCAGAATTGGGGAAACGATCACGCACCGGAAATAGACCCTTTCATTGCTACCAAAATTACAATTGTCAAAGGGCCAGCCAGCATCATCTATGGATCGGATGCGATTGGCGGAGTCATTCTTCTTGATCCAAAAGATTTACGGTCTGTACCAGGAGTTGATGGTGAGCTTGACCTGGTGGGTATGACCAATGGGCGGATGGGTGCCGTTTCCGGAATGATTGAAGGGGCGGCTAATAATGCACTGAAAGGGCTAAGTTGGCGAGTACAAGGCACACTTAAGAAGGCCGGTAATTTTCAGACAGCGAATTATTATATGGGAAATACCGGATTTTATGAGGATGATTATTCTGCAACTCTGAATTATAACAAACCGAATTATGGAGCGCAAATGTATTACAGCAGGTTCGATACAAAAATCGGGATCGCTTCCGCATCCCATATCGGAACGCTGGCTGATTTATATGAAGCCTTTCAGAGATCTGAGCCAGCCGTAAAATCTGGTTTTACCTACGATATTAGCCGTCCATATCAAACGGTCAATCATGAATTGTTCAAAACAAGCGGATATATAACCCTAGGCAACAATATGGGAAAGCTGGATGCAGTTTATGCTTTTCAAAGTGATATCAGAAAAGAATACGATGCAGATATCTCGTTCAATGACTCGCTTGCGCGTTTAAATCCCCCCGATCTTTATTTCAAACTATTTACCAATACGGTAGATCTGATATGGGAGCATCCTGCAATAGACAAAAAGATTATAGGCAGTATCGGAGTTAATTTTATTTCGCACGGCAATTCACAAGAGGGAACAGGATACCAGGAACTGATTCCCAATTTTGTGGACTACGGCGGTGGGGCTTTTATCATCGAAAAATGGCAGATCAATAATTTGCTGCTGGAAGGTGGCGTTCGTTATGATTATCGGTGGTTAAGAGCATATACCGTGAATGCAACAACTTTGATAGAAAACACACCGACTTATATCTGGCAAAATATTTCCACAAATTTGGGGGCTAGTTATCGATTCAATGATAAATTCTCAACTGTCTTAAATTTTGGAACAGCATGGCGCCCTCCCCAGGTAATAGAACTATTTGCTAATGGCATACATCAAAGTGCTGCTTCGTATGAGCGCGGAGATACTTCGCTTAATCTTGAAAAAGCATACAATACCAGTCTGGGATTTAAATATAGCAGCGATCATTTTGAAGTGGAATTTGGAACTTATATAAATTATTTTAACAACTACATTTATTTAAAACCTGATAGTGTGCCCATTCAAACAATACAGGGTGCTTTTCCTTCATACACCTATACTCAGGTAAATGCATTATTTGAAGGCATTGATCTCAATATTAATTATTCGTTTTTAAACCATTTTATATTGAATTCCAAAACAACTATTGTAAGAGCGCGAAACCTTAATATTCATGATTGGCTCATCAATATCCCCGCTGACAGATTTGATAATACATTAAAGTATCAATTATTATCTATGGGTAAGTACAGAAATATTTTTATAAGCCTTAATAACTTAATTGTCCTGCAACAGACAAGGGTCCCTCCGAATAGTGATTATGTCCCTCCTCCACCCGGATATATGCTTTGGGGCGCCAGTGCTGGTTGTTCAATTCCATTTTTCGGAAAATTTATGGATGTAAGTCTTACTGTAACAAATCTATCCAATGTATCCTATCGCGATTATCTTAACCGCTTCCGCTATTACTTGGATGACTTGGGAAGGAATTTTTCTTTGCGTCTGACTGTACCCTTTGAATTATCCCATCAGCATGGATAAATAACATTTATGAAAACTTGATTAAGCCAATAAATAAAGGGCATTTCAAATTCTGGAAATAATGGAAGACTACCATTTCTCCAGCCCCAATAATTTTTTCCCTAAAGGAGATAATTCTGCAATTGGATTTTTTTTCTCTCTCTCCAAAGGATCTCCGGGAAAAGCATAACCGGTCATAGCATTCCTGTTTTTCCAGCTGTTTATACGCCACTGCCTGAGTTCTTCATTTTCTTCCTGGGCAGGCATCATAGCGATGTACTGAGCGAAACGCACTTTATTTTTGCTTGTATTTGCCCTGATGCCATGCGGTTCCAGGCTGTTGAAAATTAGCAGGTCACCCGCTTCAAGTTTTACTTTTACCAGCTCAAGACCAGTGATGTCTGGTTTGTAATGATCCCGATCTTCAGGTTGCGTTAATTTCCATGTATCATAGGTCCTGTATAATTCAGGAACACATTGAAAGCCGCCCATATTTTCATCCGTTTGATCAGCGAGTGCTAAAACACCTTGTACATTTTGCGGTTTAGTTTCCGGATCATAGTCCCAATGAATAAAGCCCTTATATTCAAATCCAGGCCTCAAAGGAAAATTCAGATTTGCCCGGTCTATCGTAACCCAGAGTTTTTCTGTTCCCCAGATATCTGCAAATGCCTGATGAACTTTTGGAAATTGCCTGTTATCCCATAAATACTGATGATTATATATTTCAACCATGCCAGTGTTGTTGAGCTCTTTCATTTCCATCTGAACATTGGGTCTTTTATACCAGCTGTCAATATCATCTGGATCTTTATCTTCATATTTCCAAAGATAATCAGCAAGTCTTTTTACCTGCTCCCTGGGCACTGCTCCCCTTACAACGACATAACCATTATGAACCCAGAAATTCCAGTCTTCATCAGTAAGTAACCGAAGTGGTTCGCCATTACTGCGGTCATTTAATTTAATCTGGCTGGATTTTGCAGTGGAGGGATTGCCAGGTATTACTTTATGGGCCATGGTAAACTGGTCAGCAGGGGCCATCGTTTTTACAGTCAAATGATTGATTTAATGACACAAATCTAGTCCCTCTGTGAAGAGCGCTTTTCATACCTATTGACAAGAATTTGCTCTATATTGACCAATTTATTAAATTACCTGTATAATAAAATATAATTGGAGGTGAATGAAATAAAATTAGAAAAGATAGAATTTGAACAGGGAAAGTCATTTAAACTGTTTTCACCCCGTTTGAGAAATACCTTTTTCTGGCACTACCATCCGCAATTTGAACTTGTTTATGTTGAGGCAGATGCAGGCATTCGTCATGTAGGCACCCATATTTCAGGATATACTCAAAGTGATCTGGTTTTCATTGGCGGAAATCTGCCGCATTTAAATTTTGATTACAGATTGCGAAGTGATTATCATCAGATAGTTATACAATTAAAGACAGACTTCCTGGGCACTGCCCTTTCAATTGTTCAGGAATTTACTATGATCCATGAGCTTTTTAAAATTGCAGATTATGGAATATCATTTTATGGAGAAACCAAGCGAATGGTTGCCGAAGAATTAAAGCAATTGGAAGGTCTGTCTTCTTTCGACCAATTGATTCATCTTATAAAAATATTTCAACAACTGGCTGAATCAAAAGAACGAATCATATTGAATAATGACCTTTCCAGCAAGAATTTTATTTTAAAAGATAAGATCAGGATGGGAGCAATTTATGAATATATAGGTGCTCATTATGACCAAAAACCAGATGTTAACCTAGTAGCATCAAAAGTTCATCTGACCACTCCGGCGTTTTGCAGGTATTTTAAAAGGCAAACCAATATGACATTTACTGATTTTGTAAATCAATACAGAATCGAAAGGGCCAAAAACTTATTAATGCAGGATCAGAATATTACAGAAACCTGCTATGCAGTTGGATTCGAAAGCTTGTCCTATTTCAATAAATTATTTAATAAAATAGTTGGGAATAACCCGTCTTCCTTTAAAAGGAACTGGGAAGACCATATAAAAAAAGAATAATATGGATTTTGGACCCATTTTAAAGTAAAAATGCTATTCATAATCACAGATTTAATGAAATATGTTAAAGTGTATTAACGTTTCGTTAAACACCAGTATATGGGATTACCTAAAGTGTATTTACTCAGTATAGCATTGATAACTTTATTCAATCGAACCCCCTGATGATTAAATATCTTTTATTATTTGTTCTCAATTCCTTCCCGATCTGTTTACTTGCTCAATTAGTTCCCGACACCATCATCAATCCGGGAATAAAACAAATTGACCTTATCGATATTGGCGAAAGGATTTTGAACAAAAATTCTGTGAACAGGGAAGAGGTTGTTGTGAATAAAAAGGGCAGGGTTCATATCAGCGCATTCCCCGCAGTAGGCTATACATTGCAAACAGGATTTGCAGGTGTGATAAGCGCAAATGCAGCTTTTTATACCGGTTCACATAACCATGAAACAGAAAATATTTCGACAGTTGTAACCAGTTTTGCATATACCAGTAAAGAACAAGCCATTTTCCCCATCGCTTCCAGCATATGGACACATAACAATTTATATAATATTCTCTCGGATTGGCGCTATTTAAAATATCCTTCTCCAACTTTTGGCCTGGGTGGGTATACCAAGCAGGACAGCAGTTATATTATCGACTATTCATATATTAAACTGCATCAGTCTATTCTCAGAAAGATTGGATCAGACCTGTATGCAGGTATCGGATTTGATTTTGATTATTTCTGGGATATTGGTGAAGTTAAACCGCCTGGAAACCAGCCGACTGATTTCCAACAATATGGATATTCAAATACCGAAAAAGCTGTCGGCATTTCATTAAATATTAAATACGATTCCAGAAGAAATCCAATTAATCCGGAAAAAGGGATTTATGCGAATATTCTGTTCCAGCCAAAATTTACTTTCCTGGGAAGTAATTCCAACTGGCAATCATTACTGGTTGAATTCAGAGGTTATACAAAATTCCCATCTGAATCAAGGAATATTCTGGCTTTTTGGAGCTATAACTGGTTTACGCTCGGTGGAACACCACCTTATTTACTTTTACCCAGCACTGCCTGGGATGAATTCAGTAATACCGGCCGTGGTTATATCCAGGGCAGGTTCAGAAGTCTGAATATGATTGATCAGGAGGCTGAATACCGTTTTGTAATTACCAGGAACGGACTTTTCGGGGGCGTTGTTTTTGCCAATGCAGAAAGTTTTTCGGATATGACAACAGGAAAATATGAAGTTATTTCGCCCGGCGCGGGATTGGGCATCAGAGTTATGCTCAACAAATTCTCCAGAACAAATCTTGCCCTCGATTATGCATGGGGCACTATGGGGTCAAGAGGTTTCTTCGTGAATTTGGGGGAAGTCTTTTAAGGAGTAAGGCTTAAAGCATAAAGCTTAAGGCCAATTTGAAAATGAAGAAGCCTTAAGCCTTACGCTTTATGCCTTAAGCTTATTTAAAGGTTCCACCAATAATTAAATTTCAAAACCACCGCTCTGTTGCGCACAGAAAAGGGAGTAGTATAATAATTATCTGTATAGACAAGGAAGAAATCAGAAGCTGGTTTATAACGCCATTGCAAACGTGTATTGATATTCATATTTTTTATCTGTTCATTATACTGCACAAATGCTGTTAAATAGAGACTATTGGTAAACGTTATATCAATGCGCGGACCAATGAGTAAAAAGGAAGTATTTCCCCAGGGTTTCGGGAGATCCAGCACTGTGTAAGAAGTCGTCATGGTAATACTCACAAAAGGCTGAAGCCGGAATCCCACGTCATTAAGTATGGTCAGTTTATTTCCATTATCATAATATCCACCATATCGTATCGAAAAATCATAAGTAAAAATGCTTTGTGGTTTGGAATAAAAATCAACTCCGCCCGTAAACCATTTGTGAATGGTTCCTGTACGCAGAGAATCTATACCCGTATTTGTCGGATCAAATGGAGCCTGGAGATTTACATAATCCTGCATCGTTACCAGTGTTAATGTAGCCTTGTTTCGGAAAGTAAAAAGCCAGTCAATTATATTTTCATTATCTGTCGTTTTAAATTTTTCGCTATAATAAAAATTGGAAAACCACTGGGGCCCGTGACTCAATACAGATCCACCGGCTGGTAAAAAATAATAAGAGATCTGCGGATCAAAACGGATATAGCCCACCCGTGGAATATAACCTGCTTCTGCTTTATAGTTACTGCCAATGTATTGATAAGCTCCGTTGATCAGCCATTTCTTACTTGAATATTGCAGGTTACCAGCAACCACCCAATCCTTGCCTGTAGAACCAGGAGTAAATGATTTCATGATCAGTTGTTTCCCAGTCCAGAAATTATTGGGCGAAGCCAGGTTATATTCAAGTCCAAATGTTCTGTTATAAGTTGAATACTGCGGATAAGTAGAATCCTTACCGGGTTGATAAGCGATGGATTGTTTATTCACCCATAAAAATCCAATATTGGATCTGGAGAATACCTTCCGCTGTAGTGCCAGTACCGCAAAATTCTGCTGCGGAAGTCCGATCGAATCCACTGTTCCAGTTTGCATATCCATAGCTCCGATCCGCCAGTTTTTGTCAAGTTTGCCACTTAACCTGGCGCCGAACTCGATCGGTACGCCCAGGCCGATCCGCCTGGAAAAAAAAGGTCGAATATCGGTATACCCGAAATTGTTGAACTGATCCCCGTTCTCCAGGAAAAACTGTCTTTTTTCAGGATAAAATAATTCATACCGGCTAAGGTCCACCACCTGTTTATCAACTTCTATTTGAGAAAAATCCGGATTGACTGTCAGGTCAAGGTTCAGTGAAGATGTTATGGAAATCTTGGCATCACCACCAACCGTGCTTTTATATTCTGTAGGAAGAGACAGACCATAAGTTTTTATTGCCCGGGTAAGTACATATGGAATTAATGAGACGTTAGTACCGGGTGCAGGAGGAACGGAATCCCATTGCAATATACCCGTATAAGCAAGGGATGCTGATGGGAACTGCCTTGGAACAGGCGCCCAGCTTGATTTCTCTGTAGTCTTCAAATCGTTTCTGCTCAAATTGATTCCCCAGCTGGGCAAGCCTTTTCTATAGCGAAGTGTTTTAAAAGGAATGGCTATTTCCATTATCCATTTATCGGGATATTCCTTCACTTTGGAGTACCAGATATTATCCCAGCTCAGATCTACTTTTCCTCCTTCATACATGGTTCCGTCCCATTGAGCACCGGCAGCATTGGTACCGAATGTATACCCACTCGTCTCGTCGCCATAAGTATCAAGAAAGAAAATGAAATTATCGTTTTTAGTGAAGCTGAAATCTCGCCTGAGGGATTCTACCATATATGGCCCCTTCATCCCGTCATAACAGACCGCAGATAGATAAATAAATTTATCACTATACATCATCCTTACTTCAGTTTTAACATTTGCCAGGGAGGTATCCATCGGCAGTATCATAAAGAAATTATGGGCTACTTCAGCCTCCTTCCAGGAAGGTTCATCCAAAATGCCGTCGATCTGTATTGGTCCGGAAGTATGATGAATATGAATGATATACGAGGCATTCTTTTTTTGAGATAGGGCGGAAAGGCTGATTATCCACAAAAAAAACACCGAGAGGCCGTTTCTAATCAAAAGGAATCGTTTGCTGGTATGTTGAAAAAATACAAATTATTGTATAAAGTGTTCATTTTAGCTTGCATTTCACTTTTATTCAGATTATTTTAACGTAATCGCCCCAATATCTGGCGCAATACTTGCGTTACGGCGGTAATTCTTCTGCAATTTTCCAATTTCCTTTGAATTCAATATTGTAAATCCTAATTCTTTGAAAGATTCTTATCCGTACAAGAAATCTTTTGAATATGAAGTTATTATTTTATTCTTTTTTACTTTCCCCGGGATTGGTGCTTGCCCAGCGCTGGCATATAAATGTTACTGGTGGGTTGTCTAATTATTCCGGAGATCTTCAAGCTAAGTCTTATACTTTTGACCAGTCATACTTTGCATTCGGAGCCGGCGCCCAATATGATATTACCAGGAATTTTTCTGCCATCAGTAATATCAGTTTTATGAAAATAGGCGCATCGGACCAATATAATAATGCGAACCTTGTATTCCGGAATCTAAGTTTTCAATCGAATATTCTTGAATTGAATCTGTTGGGTGAATATTCTTTTATGGATATCACGCAAAAGAAATTTTCACCATTTATATTTGGCGGCATCGCCGTTTTTCATTTTAATCCTTATGCATATGATACAACGGGTCAGAAAGTTTATCTGAAACCATTGAGTACAGAAGGTGAGGGGCTTCCCCAATATCCGGGACAAAAACCTTATAGCCTTACACAATTCGCCATTCCTTTCGGAGGCGGCATCAAATTCAGGGTGAGCGAAAATGTAGTGATCGCATATGAAGTCGGTTTCAGAAAAACTTTCACAGATTATCTCGACGACGTGAGTACAATTTATGTAGACAAAACTATTCTGCTGAATGCGAAGGGACCACTGGCCGTTGAAATGGCTTATCGTGCAAATGAATTAAAAGGCGGCAATCCGAATTATCCGCCTGCAGGAACAACTCGTGGAAGTCCGAAATATAAGGACATGTATTATTATACTGGCATCCGGGTTAGTATTGCCCTTCTTTCCAAAAGAGACGGATATTATGGAAGGGGAAGAACGGATTGTCCCCCGAAGGTTCAATGAGTTTAGTTGGTTAATTTTGCCTTCTAATCGAAAAGATGGCATTTAACAATTTAGCTGAATTCTTGGAGGCGCTGGAATCTGCAGATGAACTTATACGAATAAAAACATTTACAGATCCCAAATTAGAAATTGCTGAGGTAACTGACCGTATCAGCAAGACTGCTTCCCGCAACAAGGCACTTTTATTTGAAAATACCGGTTATGATTTCCCGGTACTGATGAATGCCTATGGCAGTGAAAAAAGAATGTGCATTGCGCTGGGTGTTTCACGACTCGATGATATCAGCAAAGAAATCGAATCCTTATTTAAATTATTGGCTGGCCCCAAAGAATCCATCCTCGATAAGCTCAAAATTCTTCCAAGGCTAACACAGTTCGCCGCCTGGATGCCAAAAGTTATTCGTGGAAAAGGCGCTTGCCAGGAAATAATCATGGAATCTCCGGACTTAACAAAACTTCCCATTATCACCTGCTGGCCAAAAGACGGAGGACCATTTATTACGCTGCCTGTGATCCATACAAAGGATCCCGAAACGGGTATCCGGAATGTGGGCATGTACCGAATGCAATTACTGAACGAACGCCTCACCGGCATGCACTGGCATAAACATAAAGTGAGTGCGCGGCACTTTGAAGCTTATAAGAAATTGAAAAAGCGCATGCCCGTGGCCGTTGCATTGGGCGGGGATCCGGTTTATGCATATGCTGCAACGGCCCCGCTGCCGGACAATGTAGATGAATACATGCTGGCCGGATTCTTAAGAAAAAAGAAAGTGGAACTCGTGCGCTGTCTGACTCAGCCTGAACTCGAAGTACCCGTTGATGCAGATATCGTAATTGAAGGATATGTGGATCCCGAAGAAGCGCCCATCTGGGAGGGGCCCTTCGGAGATCATACGGGATATTATTCATTGCCGGATTGGTATCCATCATTTCATGTAACAGCCATCACACATAAAAAAAATGCTGTTTATCCTGCAACCATTGTCGGAATTCCACCACAGGAAGACGCATGGCTTGGAAAAGCGACTGAGAGAATTTTCCTTGCACCGATGAAAATGATGATGGTCCCTGAAATCGTGGATATGGAAATGCCTGTAGAGGGTGTATTCCATAATCTCGTGATCGCACAGATTCATAAAACTTTTGCAGGGCATGGACAGAAAGTAATGAGCGCCATGTGGGGAGCGGGACAAATGATGTTCAACAAAATCCTTGTGCTCGTTGATGAAGGCGTTTCGATTACCAATTATCTCTCTCTTGCGAAATATGTTTTAGAAAATTTAAACCCCGCGACTGACATAACATTTGCTCAGGGACCAATGGATGTACTCGATCACAGTTGCAGTAAACTGGGCTACGGTGGGAAGATGTGTATTGACGGAACAAAAAAATTCGAAGAAGAAACAGATGAACGATATGCAACGGATGGTGAAATGTTTTTACCTGATAACAACTGGCTGTCAGCATTTCCAGAAATAAAATCCGTGAACCGCCAATTACTGGAAAGAGAAATACCCTGCCTGATTGTTTCAGTATTTAAAACACACAAGGGACAGGTTCGTGATCTTCATATTCATTTTGCCGAGAAATTATTCGGTGAATCAGGTGTGAAACTGATTCTTTATGTGGATGAAAATATTGATCTCTCCAATCTTCCTGTGGCTCTCTGGCGATTTTGTAATAACCTGGATCCAAAGCGCGATTCGATTTTATTTGAAGGAAAGAGGGGAGATAAAATCGTCGCCTGTATGGGTCTCGATGGCACCACTAAAACACTTGCATTAGACAATTTTCACCGCGACTGGCCCAATATCATCGTAGCCGATGAAAAAACAATTGAAGCAGTTGATAAGAAATGGAATTCTCTTGGTCTCGGTGAATTAATTCCATCACCATCACTCTCATTTCGCGATCAGCTTTATGGGGAAGAGGCGGTTGCTTCGGTTTGACTTACTTTGACCGAGGACCGAGGACCGTTGACCGTTGACCGTTGAATGCTGAAATTACCCACCACAACTCTTTTTAGCTTTAGGCTTTAAGCTTTTATGAAATATATTTTGATATAAGTTCCCATACCCTAATTTTGCGCCCGGAGAGATGGCAGAGTGGTCTATTGCGGCGGTCTTGAAAACCGTTGAAGGTCAAACTTCCGGGGGTTCGAATCCCTCTCTCTCCGCCTTCGGTCGCTGAAGCGACTTTCGGCGGACGAAGTCCGCTGAAGTCGCGAAAGAGACTTTTGCCCGCCGAAACATTAGTAAGGTGGGCTTTTTTATTTCTCCAACTCTCAATCTGCCGTTATTTTACTTGCACATGTAGCGCTAAATAAACTTTATTAAAAAATAATTATAGAGATATTGTCATATATAAAGTCAAACAAATGCAATATGTCTACATCTTATTATGTTCAGATGGGGAAACTTATGTCGGTTGTTCTTCAGATTTGAAAGATAGATTTCAACGTCACAAATATGGATATGTACTTGCAACAAAATCCAGACTACCAGTCAAATTGGTATTTTATTGCGCATTTGTAAATAAATTCAAGGCATTTGAATTCGAGAATTATCTAAAGGCAGGTAATGGAAGGATTTTCTTAAAATAAATTTTGCGAAGCCGATCGGTTGCACGTATATTTGCAACCGATCAGCTTCTTAATTAACATTCAACACGTATGAGACGCGATATTTTTCAGGCCATTGCGGATCCCACCCGACGAGCGATCCTCGTCCTGATCGCCGTGCAGGCACTGACCCCCAACGCCATTGCGGAGCACTTCGACATCACCCGCCAGTCCATATCCAAACATTTGCGCATCCTGTCCGAATGCGAACTCCTGGCCCAAAAGCAGGAGGGCAGGGAAATACTGGACCAGTGGATGGGCCCCAAACTGTGGCGGGTGCCCAGGCATTAGACGGCCAGCATTCCTAATATTTAATGAATTAAGGCTCACATACCATTTTTCTCAAAGTAAGCATTTCCCGTAAAATGTTTTGAGGCTTGTCAGTTTTTCTGATCTTAGAACTGATGACAAAACTTCCACTAGACAAAGAAGTATGGGATACAACGAATCATTTCTTAAAGAATGGCAATTGCATTTTTTATTCTTTCGGACAGTAATTTTTATTGTGAGAACATTTCAAATGTTCATTGGAAACTTCGCTCAGAATCTTTGAATTTATAACAATAAAACCCTCTTTTTGTTCGATGTTTTTTTTATAAATCATTCTATCGAGAATATAAAATTTTAGTTTTTATTTCTTTCCTTTATTCAAGCATAACAT
>DASZHV010000074.1:0-7909 GCA_035937535.1 Puia sp.
CCGTGAAAACCCTGAAGATAAAAAAATCATTATCAGGATGATATCCGAAACAGATCCAGCCTTTATAACCTGGGGGATCAGGGCCGTTTTGAAATGGAGAAACAGGCGGATTCCTAAATCTCTTTATCATATCCACGGAACAAGAGACGAAGTATTTCCTTATAAATTCACATCACCTGACTATACCATTTCCAAAGGCGACCACGTTATCGTAATTACCCGTCATGAAGAAATAAACAGGATTTTAGCTGAAATATTTTCCACTTTTGAATAAGTTTCCGTCTGGGTAGTACCTGTTAGTTTTTTATTTTTCATAATCAACTGAATAATAAGAAAACTTAATTCAGAATATTAACAAATATCGATATCTGTCATCAAAGTCGGGCGACATCTTCAATATTTAAGATTTCGTGCACCACTGTACCGTTTTTATTATCAGCAAGATGATGATGACTATCAAGATAATACTCCTCAGTCCGATACCCACTTTCGCTCTTTTATATACATTCCTATTTGCTATTTCGGTTGTGATCATAATTTCCTTATCGATAACCTTGTACAGATTCTTTAAAAAACTCTCTTCACGTTCTGCGAGTTCCTCCCTCGAAACCGGTTTTGCTGTCACCGCCTCCAGTGTCAGCTGCGAGCCACCAGGTATTTCTATGATGAAATAGTTAAACTTACCCATCCAGCTCCTGTCAATAATCAATTGCCTTCCTTCATTATCCCTTTTCTTCCTTAAGCTGTATTCATTAAATGCACGAATGGTATTATCAATAGCATTGCTAAGCTGATCCGTCGTCAAAGTATAATCGATTGTGGTCATCTGAATTTTATTCCGAACGGAGACTCTTCACCGGATTCGCCAGGGAGGCTTTAATTGCCTGGAAACTTATGGTTATCATTGCAACAAAGATTACCAGTACTCCTGCCATAGCAAACATTTTCCAACCCAGTATTATTCTATATGGATAATTCATTAGCCATTTGTTCGCTGACACCCATGCAAAAGGTATGGATATAATTAACGAGATAAAAACCAGTTTTAAAAAATCAGTTGAGAGTATCGTTACAATGCTGCTCACAGAAGCACCCAATACTTTACGCACACCGATCTCTTTAGTTCTTTTTTCTGCAGATAAGACAGATAATCCAAACAGACCTATACATGAAATAAAGACGGTTAATACTGCGCTAAATAAAATAATTTGCTTCCATTTGGCTTCTTCTGCATAACTCTGTTCATTTTGTTCCCTTTTAAAACTATATACGAACGGATTTAACGGGAATAAATTCCTGAATGTCTTAGATATGTATTGTAAGCTCGACGTCTCAGTAGATGCCTTTATTTTTATATAAACAGTTCCGTAATTATTACCTGGACTCATGGTAAATAATTGCGGTGTTATTTTTTCCGTCAATGGTTTAAAATGATAGTCTTTTACAACGCCTGCTACGGTATAAGTTCTCCCGTCTTCAAAACTCGTTACCTGCTGATTTAAGGGTTGCTTCCACCCGGCTTCTTTCACAAAAGCCTCATTTACCAAAACGGTATGCGTTGAATCTGACGGATAGTCGGGAGAAAAGTTTCTGCCATTTACAATGGGTATGTTAAGCAATGGCAGATAAGATGCATCAAGGGTTTCAACAACAACATTAACTGATTTATCACCACTTGCTTTTACCGTGTTGTTGGAAAAATCACGATTCTTTGCAGCAACCCCTGTTATATCCGGATTTTTCATTAACAGTTGTTTAAATAAAGCTGCATCATTGCGGGTTAATTGTGGCTTTTGAACGTTAATCATATGAGCATCGTCATACCCTAAACTTTGTGCGGTGAGATAATTAAACTGTAAAAAAACAGCCATCGTACTGATAATTAAGAATGACGCCAACGCAAACTGAAAAACGACCAGCGACTTTTGCAAATAATTTTTACCTGCGAGATTAAAGCGGCTGTATAATGTTTTGACAGGGTTATAATTTGATAATACTGCTGCAGGATACAATCCGGCTAACAACCCTGTAATGATAAAAAGGGCTGAATAACTTATAATTAGTTTTGTATTGAATAAATAAGAAAGTGCAAGTGCTTTATTTGAAAGTTGATTAAATAAAGGCAGCACTGCTGTTACAATAACAATTCCCAGACCGAAAGCGATAAGACATAAAATGAATGATTCGCTTAGAAATTGTATCATCAATTGCCTGTGTGATCCGCCAATTACTTTACGAATACCTATCTCCTTTGCACGCTTTACGGAACGCGCCACAGTAAGGTTTACAAAATTGATGCAGGCAATGAGTAAAATAAATACAGCTATTGAAGAAAGAATGTAGGAGTATGTTGAATTGCTTTTACCGGAAAGTATTTCATCTTCATCAGGAACCATGTTGCCAAGATGGATAGCAGTAAGTGGTTCAAGCGCATAAGACATTCTTAGGTCTTTAATACCAAACCTGACTCTAATATTATTAATGGCTTCACTGGCATCAGCCTTAAACACTTTATCCATTTTATCCTGTACGGATTTAATATTTGCCTGCGGGGAAATCACAACAAATGTGGTAAGAAAGGAATTAAACCAGTTACTATTATTACTTTCATCTGCTGCCGAAACTTTTAATGGCAATACGACGTCGAATTTAATGGATGAATTTTGCGGATAATTTTTTGCAACACCTGTTACCGTATAGGGCACAAAAATGCCGTCATTTTTTATCAATATTGTTTTCCCGACAATATCTGCATTGCCAAAATATTTCTTAGCCATATCTTCAGTAACCACTACCGAATTAGGTTGCATTAATGCTGTTGCATGGTTGCCGCTTAACAAAGGAAAGTTGAATACTGAAAAGAAGTTTGGATCAACAAGGCTTATGAATTGTGATTGTATATCACTGCCTGTTTTAATATCTGCAAAACTTGGCTCAAAGCGCACAAAACTTTGTATCTCAGGGATGCGTGCCGTAAAACGGGGGCCTGGAAAATATCCAGTGTAACTACCGGAGTGAAGACTTCCATCATCTTTCTTTTGTTGTTTATCTATGCGATAAATCCGGTTCACATTTTTATGAAAGCGATCGTAACTCACTTCATCTTTTATATACAACATAATGAGCATCGCACAAGCCAGACCAATACTTAATCCAGCAATATTTATGAAGGAATAGATCTTATTATGCAGCAGGTTTCTGAAAGCAGTTTTGAAATAATTTTTAAGCATAGACGGATGATTATCCAACTATTGCATCAACATTAAGACCAAATTCATTTTAAATTGATACATAACGGATTAGCCAATACCAGCCAGTTGAAATGCACGGTTTTGATACAGGTATTGTGCGCGGCAAGCGGCCAATCATGAACATTATCCCAGCGAGAAACCTGTTACGCTGCAATGGATAATAAGTCAGCAGTCAAACAATTTATAGATTGCAGCGGCTGCTGATCGCATTTAAAAGCTAATTATTTCATCAGCTCACCTTTTCATTCTGAGCCTCAACTCCGTACCGTATGGCCGCTTCTAGTACATCCATGTTGATATCTTTTAGGGTTTTGAACCGAATGCAATAGCCGGTCACCTTCGCCTTGCCCAGTTTTTTTCCATACGTTCGGGCTAAATATGTCTTATCTTTTATACCCAGGATATAGACAGAGATTCCGGTTTGGTTTGCACTCAAACCTATTTGAAAAAACTCTCTGGTTTTTCCATTCGCATATTTTATTGTTTGAAATCCATATCCAATGGTAGGGTTATTAATCGTTTTATTTTCGTCGTTTTTACCATCGTCGAACCATAATTTACATGCTGGCAACACTTGAAGTATGCGTCCGTGCAACGCTTGCATTTCACTACGTTTTGGTTCAGGTTCACTGGTAATATGCTTTTTGATTTGTTCTTGTATGTTCATATAAAATATAAAGTTAAGGGTTGCCAGCAAATCTAAGTTACTTCACATTGTCTGAATTGCCAGGGTAATGTATACCAGTACCAAAAAAAGTTTCAATGGATTTTATTTTGCCATTACTGAAAGTGTAATATTCAACATTATGAACAACCTTGTCGTCTGTGGTGGTGATATTGTACATCGCGAACGCGGTGTTGCCATCTACCATTATCTTAGAAAATTCTATCATTTTGAAGTACCTGGCAGTACCCCAGCATTTTTCTTTATACCGTGATATGGTTAAATGGTCATCACCATTAGGACTCGTGAAAGTAAACCCCTCCGCAACCTGGTCCACGACCAGGTTCCAATCTTTCTTTTCATACCCGGCGAAAAAGTTTTTTATACGTTGCTCTGCACTCTGTGACCGGGAATTCAAAAAAATGTTGCAGAAAATAATAAAAAGCAAGAACTGTTTCATAATTATTTATTTTAAGAGAATATTTTTTCTACATTTTCTTTCATTCATTTTCATCTTATATTAGTCATACAAAGCATTTCATCTATAGACTTATACCATTCTATACAGGGATGATTTTTATCGGGCCTGTTGCCTGGCATCAGCCCGTGAAATACATTATTTATAGAATCAGGTCTGTTTGACCAATTATATATGGTTTCAGTGTAGTATTCGCCTTTCGTTATAATAAGTTTTTCATAGTAATATTTATTTGCCTCCCGTTCAAAAACCTCTGGCACCATTGCATAATATTGGACAACGTCGTTTTCATCCAGCCAACTGATTCCATAGCAGGAAAGATTTATGACCGACATACCGTGCAATGGATCCCGGGATTTTTAGTTGTTTCATGATATTAAGACAACGGGACCGCCAGAATCCGGACACTTACTGTACGGAAATTTATCCCGCCATTGTTATTACTCAAATATGTTAATTTTAAAATTTAAAAAATATGGAGAAGTTTCTAATACTGGTAAGAGAAGACATTAACCTGCTTAAGCAAATCGGCGATGAAGGCCGTTATAAGAATATGCGTGAAGCAGCAAATTGGGTGGCATCACTGGCAGAATCAGGGAACTATACCGATGGCGAACCATTGGTGATGGCTGGCAAATATGTAGGCCGGGACTATGTACTTTCAGACGGCCCATTTATTGAGGCCAAAGAAGTCATAAGCGGGTACTTTTTCCTCCACGCCGAAAACATCGAACATGCAGCTTCCATCGCGCAATCTTGTCCGTTGGTAATGCAGGAAAAGATAGTTTTGGAAATCAGACCCGTAATGATAGTTAACAACAATGGGATCTAGATGGATACCTGATCTATTTTTGCGTCTGGATCCAGTGATTCATATACTCTTCAAAAACATCCAATTGCATGCAGCCTCCCTTGAGAATTGCATCGTGAAAATTCCGGAGACTGAATTTAGTCCCCAATTCTGCTATGCTCTTATCTCTCAGCGATTCAATCATTAATCCCCCTATTTTATAACTCAATGACTGTCCGGGCCAGGCAAGTTAAAAAATTTGCATATGTATCCCGGGGAAATTTTCTCAACCTTCGGAAGCTAATCGTTTGCATTTCAAGCCATCATTCATCTTCAACGTAATTGATGTCTTTTTTAAAAGTTTCCTCCAGGAAAATTAGCGCAACTATTGCAATTGTGAAACTTACCACGCCAACAATTAAAGCGCCTTGAATAATTCCTGCATAATTTTTCACCATTGCAAATAGCATTGTCAATGGAATTACAGACCCCCTGATAAAGTTGGGAACAGTAGTGGCAACCGTTGCCCGGAGATCGGAGCCAAAAAGTTCAGCTGCAACGGTAATGACAAGCGTCCAATAGCCGCTGCAAAATCCAAGGCAGGTGCATATTAAATAAAATAGCAAGGTGCTATGGACTGGCACAAGTAAGTAGACAAGAATCAGTGAAAATGATAACAAAATAAATAGTAAAATCACTTTTTTCCTGCTTTGAAAATATTGACTGAGAAAACCACTTGTTACATTCCCCAAAATCTGGGCGGTAAAAGCAAGTGTGACTGCCTTTCCTGCATCTACGGGTTGGTCAAGACCCATTGCACGGCCAAATTCCGGAGAAAATGTGAGCAGAATTCCAATCACAAACCATATCGGTATCCCGATCAGGATGCTGTTCAGGTATTTTAATAACCGGGTTTTATTATTGAATATTTTTAGCACATCACCACGTTTAATATCCTTTTCCTTTAGTTTCATAAACATGCCCGATTCAAATACCCTTACCCGCAAAACCATAAGCATTAATCCTAATCCACCGCCAATAAAATACGCAGTTCGCCAATCAAAAAGATGAGAAACAAAGTATGCGAGCAAAGCACCCATAATGCCCATAGTGGCTACCAGGGTCGTTCCATAACCACGGCTCTCTTTCGGTAAAATTTCTGTTACCAATGTAATACCAGCTCCCAGTTCACCCGCGAGTCCAAATCCCGCAATAAATCTGAGTACAGCATATTGAGTGATGGTAGTTACAAATCCATTTCCAATGTTTGCGATAGAATAAATCAAAATGGAACCAAACAATACAGATAGTCTTCCCTTTTTATCTCCCATGATTCCCCAAAATATTCCACCAATAAGCATACCTGCCATTTGCAAATTCAACAGCATAATACCATCCCCCAGCAATTCTTCTCCCGAAAGATGCAGGGATTTTAAACTTGAAACCCGATTGATGCTGAAAAGAAACAAGTCATACATGTCCACCATATATCCCAGCGCTGCAACTATAACGGGAATGCGTAATAGTTCCCGGGCAATGTTTTTGGAAGATGTATGAGTCATGGAAATTTTATAACCGTGGAATTGTTAATCCCCCATCTACCATTATGACCTGGCCCGTTGAATACATGAAATCACCCTTTGTAAGTGATGCGACTACTTTCCCGACATCCTGTGGTTCTCCCCAGCGCTTTTGTACACAGAGCCCTTCTGCGAGTAATTTATCGTACTTTTCTCTGACTCCCGATGTCATATCAGTTTGTATAATCCCCGGCCTTACTTCAAAAACAGGAATATCGTACTCGCCTAGCCTCACAGCAAACAATTTTGTAACCATGCCAATACCCGCTTTCGAAATGCAGTATTCTCCACGGTTTACAGATGCCAGTGTTGCGGAAACAGAAGAAATATTTATAATGCATCCTTTAAATTCAGCATTCATTTTCTTTTGCTCAATCATCCAGTTTGCAGTCTTTTGTGTAAGAAAATATGAGCCCTTTAAATTTACACCCATCACATAATCAAAACTTTCTTCAGTGGCATCAAGAATGTCTATTCGATCTTTAGGGGCTACTCCGGCATTGTTGACCAGTACATGAAGTCTGCCATAATGGTCTTTTATCTGACGCAGAATTCCCGTCCGGTCGCCGGAGGAAGCGATATCTCCCTGACAATAAATAACATCAATGCCGTAATCCCTCAATTCTTTTAATGCATTTTCTACGAGGCCCGCTGAACGTGTTCCATTGATGGCCAGGTCAAAATTACTTCGCGCAAGTTCTCGGGCGATACCAAAACCTATACCACGGCTTCCTCCTGTGATTAAAGCTACTCTTCCCATATTTTTAACGAAATTTAAATCTCTGGAATATCTACCCAACACTTTTTGCTCCAGCTTTCCAATCCTTTTTCTGCCAGTTGTACTCCCTTAACACCTTCGCGCATATCCCAGGGAAAAGGATCGTCTTTCACAACGTGTTTTAGAAATAGCTCCCATTGCACTTTGAAAGCGTTATCATAATTTTCCTGCTCAGGAACTTTTGCCCAACCCTCAAAGAAATTAATTTGCTGTGGGATATCCGGATTCCAAACCGGTTTAGGCGTGTTACCATAATGTTGAATATAACATTCACGCAATCCTGCTACAGCAGATCCTTTGGTTCCGTCAACCTGCAGTGTTAATAAATCATCACGTCTTACTCTCACTGTCCAGGAAGAATTAAATTG
>DASZHV010000075.1:0-30172 GCA_035937535.1 Puia sp.
CGAGACTAATCAAACGGTTTAAAGACAGATCCTGATTTCGTTGGTTAAATACATCACCGGGTTTAAAAACAAGGGCCTGACCAAAGATTTGCGGTTTAAATATTTTCTGCGAATCAATGATAGTGTACCCATGATATTTAGCCAGACCCGAAACATTTATACTCGTATCCACATGGACATTATAATCTGCAAATACTACAACTTCGTTTATCCGGTAAATTTTATATGCTTCCGGTGACGTGGATTTTTTGATAACCAGGGTCATATCGACTTGTTGATTACCTACTGTTGAATCTGCCCTGATCAACAGATCTTCGGATCTGAAATAATAATAACCCTTTTGTCTCAGGTTGGCATCAATTCTGTCCCTTTCATTTTTTATGATATCCAAATTATAAGGGTCTCCTTTTTTTAACAGAGACTTATCTGCCATCCGGCTGATTTCCTGACTAAGAGAATCCGGTGATGACGGATAAGTAACATTGCGGATAGAATATTGCTTTCTGATTTCAGCAGTGTACAAAGCGCTGAGTTTTTTACCCTTATAAACAGTATCTAAAATTACTGTGTCCTTAAAATAGCCTCGGTTCTCCAGGCGATTTTGTAAAACAGCACGGTTTTTTTCCATGGCGCTATAGGAGGCAATAACTGGTGGTTCGCCAAGTTTTTCACGAATCAAATACCGAAGGCCTTTGCCTTTTGGTGTTCCTGCCATGTTATATAATAATAGTTTGAATTTTATTCCGAGAAAACTGCCGTTTGGTTTTGGACGAAGCAATCCTGCAAGTTCAGTATTCAATGCCCTGGCTTTTGAACGGCTTAAAGCAGGATCAGCTTTTATTTTGATCTTTGCCCCTGTATATAGAAACTGACCTTCCTCCAGACTCTTGGTTTCACTACAGGAATAAAACAAGACCGGCAACCATATTAAACACAGCAATCTTATATACGATCCTTTCATTTAGCCGGTTGATTATTTACAGGAGTAGCTTTTTTATGTGTCTTGGGGGAAGGCGTTAGGGGCTTTTCTTTTTTATTCTCAAACAACTCACGGAATTTATTATAATCAAAGGTGAGAATGAAACTTACACCGGTTTCCACAACCTGCCCCTGCACAATCGTTTCATACTGATCTTTTCGGTAAACCCTGATCATATACCGCCCATCTTTACTAAGCCGGTAATCCACACTTGCATCTCCTGCGATATTTGTTGTATTCTGACCTGGATTGGTTTGTTCAAGTTGAAAATCACTTCCGACAGTCACACGAATCCGGTCATCAAAGAGATTTTTAGAAACCTTTACATTAAGATCCGTTTGATTCTGCGCGGTACCGCTTGAGTAGTCTTGTCCTGAATTCATATCAAAATTAATGTCTACTCCTTTTATGAGCGAACCTGCGAGTTGATTCAACTGATCACTTAATATTTTACTGGCGCTTTGTCTTGCGATGGTGCCGGCATCGGTTCCTCCTCCGGCTGTTAAAAAAGGATTTTCCTGCACAAAGCGACCTAATAATAATAAAGCAAATACCTGTTTGTTTACTTCGGCTACATCAGTCCTCATTTGAACCAGTTTCGTTTCAACGTCCGGCCAAAGCGACAATAAATTATCGGGCAACGCAATATCGAATTTGATTATTGGTTTGAGCAATTCTCCTGTCATATTTAATTTTACCTGGAACGGTAAGCGCTGTTTGTACCTGGTTGCATCACTGGAATTCACATCGATCTGTTGCTGCAACAAATCGATAGGGGCTGTATTTACTGTATATATAGCTGTTATATCAATATTCGCGGTTCGGGGATCACCTGTCCAGGTTATCACACTTCCTTTCTGAATATCAAATTTTCTGTGTAATACACTCAGCGTAAGATTATAAGACCCGTTAACCAGTTCGTAATTTCCTGTCAGATTGAATTTCCCACTATTGTCAATTCCAGCAGTAAGTTCTGCCCTTCCACGTATAGCCAATGCATCTCCATTCCTTTCATCGATTATAAGTGTAAACTGTGCATTGCTGTCCGCCTCAATGGTGGCAGAAAGGTCTATACCTTTTAAAGTCGCCGTTGATGCAAGGGAATCAAGGAAATTTTTAAGCTTTGTGGAATCAACTGCTTTATTTTTATTTACAAATACAACTACCCCGTTCCTATCAACAACTTCTGGATCATCACTGGGAAGTATTACAAAAAAATCTGTGTTTTTATTCACCCTTAGATAAGAAGTCACTTTAGGTAAATTAAGATCTCCTGTCACGTCGATGTCAGCATTCAGATTCAGTTTACCGTAGAACATTCTGTCCGGTTCTTTGGGCGCATTTACCACACGGAAATTCTGGGCACTGAAAGACATATCAAATCTGTAATTCCTGAAGTCCTTTGTATAAATATTTCCATCCAGGGTAGCTTTGTTACCAGCAGAATCAAGAAGAGTAAAATTATTGAAATCAAAACCGTCCTCATCGAAATCGATGATGTCGTTAGAAAGTTTTAAAGGTTCTCCTGTTATAACAGGAACCAAAACTGCATTGTCAAAATGCAGACTCCCCTTAAGCATTGGCTTATCAAGATTTCCGCTCGCATGCAATTCACCCTTCAGGTAACCCTGCATATTCCTGACCTGAGTAAATACAATACCTTTAAAAGACGCCAGGTTTAACTGATTCAGTTTTACATCCATGTCCATTTTGCTTTCACCGGAAAAATATTTTCCATCAATGGACAGATCGTTATCATGTCCCTGCAAAGTGATATGGGCAATAAATGTATTTAATTCCTTATTATTCACCTGTAAAACAAGGTTGCCAAGGGTATCCTTTTCATATACTAAATTATCAATTTTAATATCGGAGGTAAACAGTGGCTTGGTAAAAAGGTCTTTTATTTCTGCTTTTCCGTTAATATTTCCATCCAGTAACAATGAATCCTGCTCTGCAAACTGGGCAATTGTTTTAATTTTGAAATTGGAAAAACTGATATCAAGCGGCGAAAGCGCCGATTCCCCATTCGTATTCAATGTAATTGATTCGGTAAGGTGATTAAATTTCAGATTGCGGACTATAAGTCCTGCAGAATCATATTGAACAAAATTGTCCGCAGGTAATTGCCAGTGCTGGTAATCGAGTAACAGGCTATCTGGATTAAAAACAAACCGGATACCCTGAGATTGAGTTGAGACCGCACCGGACAGGAAATACTTGTCCTTTGTTTTATTATCTTTCAAACGCAATAATGTTGTCAGTTTGTTATCCGCGAGTGTTCCATATAAATCTGTATTGTATAGTTGAAATTCACCATGACCCGCATCTGCAACCGAAATATTATAATCGAGTCCATGATCTTTTGAATCTCCTACCGCTTTGAACTGATGAATTACCAGTTGATTTAATTGAATCTTATCCGCATGAAAGTCGAAGTTTAAATCCTTTTTTAAACTGTTGAATCTTATAAATCCTTTTAAACTATCTGACCCTTTCAGAGAGGGCATGACAGCAAGCACAAGTGGCGAGGGCCTTAGTTCAAGATCCATCTGCCATTGTTCAGGTTCTGTTCTGTCTGGTTTGGAAACAGGAATTTTATAATAGGTATTTATGAATTGTTTCATTGATTCTGTCGCCTGGGTAAGTTTATACCGGCCGGTCAATTTAATATCCGCTGCTTCGGACCGTAACTGGATCGACTGACCGGTATCTGAATGAAGAGCAGTCAAAGAAATACTGTCTGTGTGTAAAACATGGGTTCCATATGTTAATCCCAAATCATTCATTGACATCTTTCCCTGCAGAGCATCTGGATCGGTGGATCTAAAATCTGCATCCATCTTCAAATGCATTTGTAAACTGTCTTTTAAAAGATTAAGTGCTAATGCATTTAATGTATCCAGATCCAGATGCATTTTAAAGGATGGGAACTTGTCTGAAAAATTCGCATCGGCCTGTAACCGATATGTAATATTGGGATCCTGCATTGATGAAGTAATGTTTCCGTTTCCGTTTTGAAGCTGAGCGTCCAGGATTAGTCCCCGGTATTCATAAGACTTAAATTCAGCCTCTCCCAGGTTAACATGGAAAACACTATTCATTTTTTTCGGGTCGAATCCAGATCCTTTTGCAGTGACATTCAGTGTGACCTTACCCAGCAAACTATCCTGCTTTAATATATATCCAAGGTCAAGCGATTTTGTATCTGCTTTAAGGTTATAGCTTTTCCGTACAATATCCAATGTTCCTGTTATATCAGCACTGCCATTACTCGTCGAAATATGCATCTGAACAAAAAAGTCTTTAAGGGTCCCTGTGAATTTTCCAATAGATGAAATACTTTCGGGAATGCGGAGATCTTCAGGAATTGACTTTGCTGGAATTAGCCTATGAATATCGGTTCGGGAAGTTTTGAATTTTGAAATAGTTATATCATATATGGCAGTATTTGCGTCAGGCAGGCCTCTGATCTGACCTGATGCTGCCAGTGATGTATTACCCAAACCATCTATTTCGAGATATGGTATCTTCAGATTTTTTAAATAACCGGTAAATTTCCCATTTAGGCTGAGTGTAGCTTGCGGGTAGTCTTTCAGCATTTCTTCAAGGGAGGGCACAAAGATTAATATATCTTTCACAGCAATCCGGGACCTGTCAAATTCCAGATTCGTTACCATATTGCCAGGATGCTTTTTCAGGTCTTCCATTGACAGATAATGTATAGAAGACTGATTCCTGATCTCAGAATAATTTGTCTGGAGAACAAAGCTTTTTAGTGTGGCCCCCGTTGAATTGAGTGATATTCCGGCAGAAAGGTTTTTCAAAACAAATCCGCTTTTTTCGTCAAATGAAATTCCTGAGACAATTCCATTTGCATTCGAAGGATCAGCGTGCAGTTTTGAAACATTCACACTAAGCCGTTTTACATTCAGATGATTATAATCCATTCCTTTTTTAACGGGCATTTTATTATCATCATCATATTGTAAGCGGGTACTGTCGATAGCAACTCTGGCAATATCCAAACTCCATTTCCCTTGATGGTCAAGGGAATCTCCTGCAGGGATGATCTTTTTAGTTATAACCTTACTAAGCTTACCAAAACGTATTACTGCCACTGTATTGTTCAGGATTATTTGCTCGAGTTTAATATGAAGGGTTGCCAGGTTAATGGCATCAGCCTTTGTGTGAAAATGTCCAAGCCGTATACTGGCATCGGTATTTTCAGTGTCATTCCTGTAATCCATATTGATACGGGCAAAATCAATATCTCCCAGTTCAAGTTTAACAGGCGCCGAATTTTTATTGTGTTGATAAATGGAATCAGCTACATTTTGCAGGATGAGAATGGGTTTATACTGGCGAATTTTCGCGGAGATGTCTGACAACGTTATATCAGGGATTGCATAAACCTGGTGCCCGGGATCAAAGGTTTTTAATCTTGTATTAAATTCTCCCAGATTTAAATACACATCATTTCCTGTGGCATCATCCTCATAAGATGCATGAATATTTTGCAGGTGAATCGTTCCGATTATAAAATGAAAGCCCCCCGAATTATTTTTCTTTTTTTGGGCCGTATCCGGCGGAGTACTAAATGCGTCAGTAATGAATTGAAAGTTAAATACCGAGTCCGGAAGCTGGCGTTTAACCTTCATAGTTATATTGTCCAATTCCAGGTAATTGACCCGAAATTCACTGCTGAATAATCTTAGCATGCTGATATCCACCTGAATTTTCCCACCCGATAAAAGCGTGTCTTTGCGCCGGTCTTCCAGGTAAACATTCTTCAGGATAATACGAGAGGGAAAACCAATATACAGATTGCCGATCCGGACTTTTGTATGCAGTTTATTTTCCAGATAAGCTTCAATTTTACTCCGGCCGTAATTCTGAACCGGCCCGGTCTGGATCAACAACAGGATTAACAGGATTATACTCAGTATGACAAGTACTGTTGTAATTGTGATTCGAAAAATTCGACGTATTATTTTCCTGACGGACTCGTTGATCGTCATACGCTATGCCTGGGTTTCCTGTTTAGAGCAAAGAACAAGCCTTTTTCGAAATATCCTGTAAATGAGCTCTTAGCCAAGACGCGGGGAGAATATTCTACAAATAACCATATTCTGGCCTTATTATACTCTTTCTTCGCCGAGAAGGATAGCCCATGGTTTAAATCCCGGGATTTCTTCACTTATCAGCCTGATCATCGCCGTAAGAGGGATAAATAAAAACATCCCAGGAATGCCCCAGACCAAATGGCCAATCAAAACTGCAAGTATGGTGACGAAAGGATTTATTTTCACTTTCCCTCCCACTACATGAGGAAGGATCATATTGGCGTCAGTAAAATGTGTAACGAGGAAAACGATTCCTACTGCCACCACATGTCCAGTAGAATTGGTCGCGGCGGTGATCAGCATGGCTACTGCCATACTAAAATATATACCCAGGTAGGGAATGATATTCAAAACAGCCGCCATAACACTTATCAATAAAGCATATTTCACTCCTATAATCATCAAACTGATATAAATCAGGATTGCCACCACACTCATTTCGATCAGCAAACCCTGTACATAACTGTTTATCAGGGAACGGATCCTGGTGATAATATCTTTCACCATTAAATTATGAGATTCATGAAATAATTCAATAATAAAGCGCATGATTAAACGACGATACTGAAGTATGAAGAATGTAAATATGAAAAAGAAAATAGTGAGCACAAGTGTTTCAGCAATTCCTATAAAAGTCGTTGCTACTGAATTCATGGCTGAATTCAAAATTCCTGTTCCTGATTTATGCAGATACGAGACTTGCTGAGTATTGGTAATATGATATTTATCGCTGATCCAATCCTGAACATCCTGCCATTTTTCCAAAACCTTTGCCTGCAGAGAAGGCAAATCCCTTGAAAGCCGGATTAACTGCCTGGTAAAAAAATAAAATAATCCCAGAAAAAGAATCATGAAAATGAACAGGGTTATTCCAGCTGCGAGGGCACGGGGGAAGCGGCGTTTTTCCAAATAACTAACGACCGGATGAAGAAGTATTGATGCCAGGAATGAGAAAAACAATGGTACCAGTACACTTTTCCCAATCCACATGAATAATAATATAAGTGCGATTGCAAAAAGGGTCAATGCCAAACGGGCATAGAAAGGAAACTTCATCATAGGAATATCCGATTTATAAATATTCCACTAATGTTACGATATTTTCAACCGTAAAACCAAATTCTTTAAAGAGGTCCTCTGCAGGCGCAGATTCTCCAAAATGGTTTAGTCCCAGACTCTTACCATCTTCAGTTGTATATTTCAGCCAGCCAAAAGTGGAAGCTGCTTCGACGGATAATCTCCTGCGGATTTTTTTAGGAAAAACCATCTCTTTATAAGCAGCATCCTGATTTTCGAATAATTCCCATGAAGGCATACTGACGACACGCGCCTGGATGGATTTTTCTTTAAGCTTTTCCTGCGCCATCAGTAAAAGATTTACTTCAGATCCGGTTCCTATTAAAATAACTTCCGGATCTTTTTCCGCTTCTGAAAGAATATATGCCCCTTTTTCAAGTCCAATTGCCTTAGCATATTTGCCCTGATCTATAATCGGGAGTCCCTGCCTGGTCAACACAATTGCAACCGGTCCCCCGCTATGTTCCAACGCCACCCTCCATGCCTGAGCTGTCTCATTTGCATCAGCCGGACGAATAACCATCATATTTGGTACAGACCTTAGACCGGCCAATTGTTCAACAGGCTGATGTGTTGTCCCGTCTTCACCCAAACCTATACTGTCGTGCGTAAAAACATAAATGGGTTTTATTTTACTGATCGCTGCCAGCCTGATCGGGGGCCTCATATAATCAGAGAATATTAGAAACGTGGCCCCATAAGGAATAAAGCCTTTTGTAAGCGCCATGCCGTTCAGGATGGCTCCCATACTATGTTCCCGGATTCCAAAATGAAAATTCCTTCCATCTTTGTTTTCAGCTGAAAAGGATTCATACTGATCCAGGATCGTATCTGTGGAAGGGGACAGATCCGCCGAACCTCCCATCAGGAAAGGGATCTGGCCTGCAATCGCATTCAATACTTTTCCAGAGGCTTTTCGTGTTGCCATTTTTTCATTGCCACTGAAAACAGGAATTTTTTCTTTCCATCCGGAAGGGAGTTTCCCATTGCTGGTGGATACAAATTCGTTCGCTTCTACGGGATATTTTTCCCTGTATTGGTTAAAGAGATTATTCCATAATTTTTCTTTTTCAATTCCTGCTTTTCCTGCTGCCCGGTAAAAAGAAATCACATTTTCAGGCACTACAAAAGACTGGTCAGGATCAAATCCAAAGAATTTTTTTACAAGCTTTACTTCATTTTCACCCAGTGGTGAACCATGCGCCGATGCTGAATCCACTTTATTTGGACTTCCATATCCAATATGTGTTCTTAATTTTATTAATGAAGGTCTGCCGGTTTCTGTTTTGGCTTTTTTCAGCGCATCTTCAATAGCGCCCAGGTCATTTCCATCAGGTAATACCTGCACATGCCAGCCGTAAGCCTGAAAACGGGCCCCCACATCTTCATTAAATGTAATTGCAGTATTGCCTTCGATTGTTATATGATTATCGTCGTATATATAAATCAGGTTACCCAACTGAAGATTTCCTGCTACGGATGCAGCTTCGGAACTAATTCCTTCCATGATATCTCCATCGCTGCAAATAACATAAATGTTGTAATCAAAAAGATCAAACCCGGGTTTGTTATACCGGTCGGCCAGCCATTTTTGAGCGATGCCCATTCCCACACCATTAGCAAAGCCCTGCCCGAGCGGACCTGTCGTTGCTTCAATACCGTCCAATAAACCGTATTCAGGATGGCCGGGAGTTTTGCTATGAAGTTGCCTGAATTTTTTAATATCGTTCAGGGTAAGGTCATATCCGGTTAGGTATAAATAACTGTATTGCAGCATACAGGCATGACCTGCGGATAAAATAAAACGATCGCGGTTGGGCCAGTTCGGATCCTGTGGATTATAGTTCATTATTTTGGACCATAGGAGGTGCCCAAGAGGCGCCAGTGCCATAGCTGTTCCGGGGTGACCCGAATTAGCCTTCTGCACGGCATCTGCCGCAAGTATCCTTACCGTATTGATGCAGAGTGTTTCTAAACTGGTAGTTGTTTTTTCTACTGTTTCCATGAAATTAAAATTTAAATATATGTCTCATAAATCATTCCAGTCCCGCAAATTCATTCTTCCTCAAAATGTCCGATTAACTATATAATATAAAGTTAATCCATTCCCGGAAGCTTATAATTTCCTATATTCATAGCCCTCAAATTCTTTATTGTTAATAGTCAAAAGCTTCCCGGTTAATCCGAATACCTTCTCCGCACCTTAAACAGATCCGTCTTTACTGAAATTAATTTTAAAATTTTAAACTAACAATTATGAAACAATCACTTTTCATTTTCCTTTGTATTGCCTTTTTCAGCTGCAGCAATCCACCAAAACCAGAAGAAACAAAGACAGACAGCACGGTACAAAAAGTAGTATATGATTATCCATACTCACCCAGGTACTCCATAAACTGGAAACCAGGTGATGAAAAGAATGCCGTTTTAGTGCTCAATTCATTAAAAAAATATATTGACGGAGATCTGAAAGGAGCTTTTACTTACCTGGCTGATTCCATCGAATTTATTGCAGATAATTTTCATTTCAATGGAAAAAAGGATAGTTTGTATGCTATGATGATACCTATGAATGCTCAAATTAAATCCATGTCGATCGTTCCTGATACCTGGATTACTACATTTTATCCTGATTCCAATCAGACATGGGTTACCGTCTGGTATACTCAAAAATGGACAGATAAAAAAGGGAAAATGGATTCTATTTATCTGACGGATGATTACCTGGTGAAAGATAATAAGATCGCCCAGATCGATGAAAAGCAACGCAAGTTTCCAGTCCCTAAAATGAAGAAATAATATTAGTACCCTTCAAATTTAAAATCCAGTCACAGGTGGCTGGATTTTTTTATTACTGTTTTATTTACCTGATCAGTACACTCGTACCCTTTTGAAAAAAATTCTTACCTGATGCAGCGTCGGTATATCGAAGTGTCCAGACATAAGTTCCCGACGGTTGAAGCTTTCCATCGATCGTGCCATCCCATTTCCGCGTCCAGTCCTGCGTTTCAAATACAAGCTGGCCATATCGGTTAAATACCCTGAATTCAAGGTTCGTAGCAGAAAACGCATTTAGCGGATAGAGATAATCGTTTTTACCATCGCCATTTGGCGTAAATGCATTTGGCACCGTTATATAACAACTCTGCAGTTTCATAATTTGCCTGGAAAGGGTGTCATAACAGCCCAGGTTATTTTGAACAACAAGACTTACCGTATAAGTTTTCCCGGTCCATGTATTGGGGTACAAATGAGCCAGCGGCGTTTGTAGATTACTGTTAGTCCCGTCTCCGAAATCCCAATACCAAGAAATCACGTTACCAATGGAAACATCAGTGAAATTAACTACATCTTTGGGGCAAACTTCATTGGGAGCCTGGAATGCGGCTTCCAGGGCATTATTGAGATTTACAACCTGTGAAACCGTATCACTGCAAAATCCATTTGATACAATATGTTTTACATTCTTCAATCCATAAATACTATAAACAATGGACGGATCCATTAAACTGCTCTGAACGGATGAATCTATAATCCATTGCCATTGGTTCTCTCCATGATCAGGACGGTAGTTTAAAACAATCGTATCATATTTACATCCAAAACCAATATTGTAATTAAAAGAAGCTGAAACGGTGTCTTTTGTACTAAATGAAAGTACCGCACCAGGCGACGTTTCCATGCCGCACATATCAATGATTGTATTTCCATCACTACCGGATACCAGTGTGACATTAAAATTTCCACCTGTGACGATGGGCGCATTCAGTGTAAGATTTATAACACTGGTTAATCCATTGGAGCAAACACCCGAGGCTGCGGATATACTTACTGAAGGATTGCCTGAAATGGTAAAGTCCGATCCGTCAGGAGCTATTGAACTACATTCAATGGGTTTGGAGAATATGAGTTGCAATACATCCGGTGCACATGTTGGTCTTGTAAGACTGTCAAAGGGTGTAGGCTGAAGAGGCAATACTTTAAAATTGACGCTGTCGCCGGGATCAATCTGCGTACCGCAATCATCAAGTAAGGTATTGTTGTCTGTTCCAATTTGTGCCTGAAGTGAATAATTTCCGGGAGGCAATGGATTGTTCACCGTGAGTTGGATTGTGTCCATATCAAATCCATTATTGCAGTTCATGCCGGTAGCACCGGTAATGGATACCGGATTGGAGGCAATCAAAAAATCCGAACCGTTTGATGCGAGACTATTGCAACGCATTTTTTTATTCAGAGCTACTGTTAAAGTTTTTCTGTCACAACTTACAGATGCTGATTTCAAATTTGGTTTTACTGTATCAGTAATAACCGCTGTTCCACTTCCGAATGCTAATGAATATCCACTTTGTGTCTGAGTATAATGGCTTACCAAAAGAAGATATTTATGTCCCTGAATCAAAGTTGGCATAGAACTAAAAGTCGATTCATAAACAGCCGGGTTTGAAGCACATTCAATTTTAATACTGCCACCTCTTTTCGCACCGGTTAATCCGGATGAACCTGACCAGTTTCCTGTTACGATCAGTGAAACATTAGTATAAACGTCATTGGGATTGTGTCCCGTAATATCAAAAAGCATAAAGTCGTAATCGTCTTTAAGGTTATTCGGAGTAATAAGAAACCCCAGTGTCCCGCCAACAAAACATGTAAATGAATACCAGAATGGATTTGTATCCGCATAAGAATCACAGCCCGGAACCACTAAATTGGTAGTACTCCCGATTGGAACGACTGCCTGGTGAAATATGCTGGTTCCGCATACAGGAAATGCAGTTGAAGCGAGCTGACCGGGAGCGGGAAATGTTTGTGACCAGCAGATTGTCGAAATGAGCATTAAAAGTGCGAGTAATACAGTTTTCACGATTACTATTATGACAACTTATTCAATATGAACGTTGCAAATGATACAGAATTGATTAAAGTTCGGAAAATTTAGGAGACCTTTGAAAGTATGGGAGTATGGGAGTATGGGAGTATGGGAGTGCAGAACTCATATAAAAGCGCCGAACTAGAAACTCTCATTCAAATAATTTTAAAAATTTAATCGCCCAATGTTTTACACTCCCATACTCCCATACTCCCATACTCCCATACTTATCTGTATTGAATCAGTGTCGGCTGTGTAAGGGCAAAAATGGGGAAATTAAATGCTGTTACAGAAGTTAGCGATAAAAAAACACTGCTGGGACCGTTGGCGGCTTGAGGTCCATTCGCCACAATTGGTTGATAACTGGCTGAAATCTGAAGTGTATTAAATGAAAGATTTTCATTTCTTATCTGGCAACCTACAGTGAAACCAGAATAAAACGGACTCTTAAAAATTGACTCTTTTTGTGATGCCAGCAATGAAGCCTGCAGTAATAAATAAAAATTAAACTTAAACCCGTAAATACTGATGGGACTATAATAGTTCGTTTGCGCACTTAAATTCAGCCGTTGGTAATCGTTAAATAAAGTATTTCGATATCCGAAAATTCCATTGTCACGGTTAATATTTACCGGCTTATATAAAACCGGGTTAAAACAAATGATATAGTCTGCATGCAGGAATTCCCTCACTTTCGGACCGTGAAAATGAAACAGGTTACTATAGTAGTCTGAAGAAATATGCAACACCGCGTCCTCCGATTGCCTGTTATACCAAAAACCTCCAAAGCCAATAGTAGAGCTGATCAGATTTTTTCCAAGAAACCAATATTTTTGAGTCTGTATGGCCGTATAACTTCGCTTCAAACCTGTCCAGCTGTCTAATCCAAAGCTTGCAGCATATGTATATCCCATGGGTATATCTTCTGTGCGGCCAAATCCAAAAAAGTAGTTGGTTTTAAAGAAGTCCTGATGATAAAAGACCAGCTGGCTCAAAAGAAAGTTATGAGAATTATAGTTCGGATCAGTTTTCAGATAAGGTTCCGTCGGTTCCATCTTGAAATCCATATTGAAACTTCTGAACTCTATACCAATATTGGGTTTTGAACTATTGTATCCAGTTTTTTTATACTGGTTCGTGAAATTATATCCCGCCCATACATCTATCAGGTTGTAAGCATAATTTCTAAACAGCGTATCAGGCAGACTATAAATATTCACTGAGCGGTTAACCGACAACGTTAGTCCACCGGTAAGAGAAGCCCAGGTACTATAAAGCGGGCGGTTAACAATTATATATGCAGAATTTTCATACTGACCGGTATCCGTGTTTATTTTATCATTCAGCATTGTATATCCAACTGAAATATCCGCAAAAGATCCGGCGACATTATATTTTGTGTAGCTGGCACCAGTGCGCCACTGCGGGTCGTACATGTTATCCCAACTAAAACCAAACGCAACTTTCTGGCCGGCTCCGAGGAGATTATTGTTGAAAAAGGTAGCTGAAACCTTGGTATTATTCACTGCTTCAATACTGGTACCATATTCAAAAACATCTTTGGTCAATACAACAATATCAATCGAATCATTACTCTGGTAACTGTTGATAACATAAATACGGGCATCCTGAATAAAGGGCAGGCGACGCAGATAACGTTCATTATCCACCAGCTTATAAGCGTTTACCGTATCTCCTTCTCTGAAAAAAAGTGATTGCCGGATCATCCACACCCTGGTATCATAATGCAGCATGTTTGCAAACCTGACTAGTTTGTTTGGTACAACACTTGTGTCTTCGATAGTAGTACCAAATACCTTTAGCTGATTATAATATATATATCGAATCTGTTTACCTCCGTAAACATTAAAACTATTCTCTCTTGATTTCCAAATCATGCTATCTGACTGGGGTACAGGGGCATTTGTCTTAGTCAGTTTTAAGAAAAGTGAATCTCTTTGTTGCTGGTCCGTTATAATATTGAAATAACGCGTAATGCTGCTTCGCTTTTTGGGCTGCTGATTTTTTGGAATCGTATCGGTTTGCTTTGGGGGAACTGTATCTAAGCTGATGGAAATACCCAAACAGTTTCCGGCTTTTAGAATAGTACAAAAGCACAGAAAACAGGATAGCAAAACAATTCGGTAGATGATATGCAAAAATGTATTCAAATTTCTACTCGCTACTCAATTATCCAGGAACACTTAAAATTCAGCTATTTTCGACAGGAAGGTAATTCAAAGCCGGAGCCAATTGAATTTGTTCCCAAGTAAATGGAAATCCCGGGATTCCCAAAATTATTTTGGAATTTTATTGTACCTGTTTAGTTTTCAGAAGCTTATATATGAAATAATCAGACTCCGTCTGCGTTTAGTTTCAGTAAGCTTTTATGAAATTTCACGTTTATTTTTGTTGCAACCGGCCCAAAACCCATTCCCCTATGTCCCGAGTCCTGACTGCCTTTCTATTACTTATCCTGATAAGGCCGGTTTCCTACGGACAGGCTATTTTGCCACCACCCACATTTAAGAATGGCAGACTGACCTCAGATAATGGACTTTTGAATCATAAAATCAGTCATCCGCTCTGGCAATCCACCCGTTTTGGGTCAGATTACTTTGTGGTAATCCAGATGAACCAGATCGCTGATCCGATATTAAAATCCGAACTGGCCAATAATGGTATTAAACTGGAACAATGGTTATCCGGAACTAATTATCTGGCGGTTTGTAACCAGGGTTTTTCAATTAGAAATCCGGTTGGGCTGGGCATTAAAAATATCTATGCAATACCACCTTCAATAAAAGTAAATTCCGGTCTGAAGAATTATTCTGAACAAATCAAGGGTCCTAAGGATCTAATCGCCATCACCTGTTTCCCGATAGATAAAAAACTCGCCGAAAAAGCAATCATTGAATCCGGCGCAGACATTGTTGAAACAAAAATTAAACCGGCACATACCTGGTTCGTCCGTGGTAATTCTGAAACCATTCAAAAACTTTCTCTATTGCCATTTATTCATTCGGTTAGTCCGATTCACCTGGAGGATATCCCTTTAAATTATAATAACCGTGCAATACACGGGGTTCAGTCTCTTGCAGCAACATTAGGAAGAAATCTCAGTGGTAAAAATCTTATTATCGGTATTGGTGATAATGCAGATCCCTCTCAACATGTTGACCTTTCCGGAAAACTCATCATGCGTACGGATGAGCCGGTTGACCTTCATGGTACGCATACCAGCGGTATTATTGCTGGCGGTGGAATTCTAAATCCAATGTATGCAGGAATGGCTCCAAGAAGCCACCTGGTGGTAAATGATTTCAGCAATATCCTTGTAAATAGTCCCACCTATGTGGCTGATTATAAGATGCCCCTGACGAATAATTCATATTATAATGGAGCTGCAGGCTGTTCGGGTGAAGGTGACTATAATGTGCTGAGTTATTATGTTGATTCACAAATGCTGGGCTATCCCAAACTACTGCATGTTTTCGCCGCTGGCAATGATGGGTATGTTACCTGTTCTCCATATTCAATTGGTTATGCGACCATAAAATCAGGTTTTCAAACAGGCAAGAATATATTAACCATCGGGTCAATGGATAATATGACATATACAATTGGCGGGGCGTCCAGCCATGGACCAACAAATGACGGTCGCATTAAACCTGAACTGGTTGCAGGTGGAGTAAATATTACGTCCACGATTCCGGTCAATTCCTATGCTACCTATGATGGTACCAGTATGGCAAGTCCAACTGTTGCAGGTATTCTGGCGCTTATCGTTGAAAGATATAAACAACTGAACGCAGGAGTATACCCGGATGGAGCATTGCTCAAGGCACTCGTGACAAACAGCGCTGTTGATTTGGGTAATCCCGGGCCTGATTATACTTTTGGTTTTGGAATGATCAGCGGACGAACTACTGTTGAAGCGCTGGAACAAAATCATTACTTCACAGGTTCTGTGAATAACAATGGCAGTCAGCAATTCACTATTCCTTCCATACCTGCAGGAACATTTCAATTAAAAATTCTTTTATACTGGCCCGATGCGCCCGGTGTTCCGGAAGCAGCGACCTCTCTTGTCAACGATTTGGATCTCACGGTAATGGAACCTGGTGGAACCAACCATCTGCCAATGATCCTTGATCCATCACCGGGAAACGTAAATAATAATGCGGTTGAAGGAGCAGATCATACAAATAATATTGAGCAGGTACTGGTTAATAACCCGCCAGCTGGAAATTATACTTTGACGGTAAAAGGTTCATCCATACCCGTAGGACCACAGCCCTTTTATATTGCTTATGATATCATTCAGCCATCAGTTACTGTTGAATACCCGTTTGGAACAGAAACCTGGGTGCCCGGACAAACTGAAAATATTCGCTGGAGTGCCTATGGTGGTGATCCAAATACCTTTACCCTGGAATTTTCCAGCGACGGAGGAGGCAGTTGGAATACCATTAATAACGCAATTCCTTCTACCAGCCGTTCTTATTCCTGGACAGTTCCGGCTGTAGTCACCAATAGCGCACTGATACGCATCACGCGAAATGTAGACGGATATTCGGGAGCAAGTAATTATCCTTTTACCATAATTGGTCAGCCTGTACTAACGGCCACCAATAGCTGTCCCGGATATGCTAAGTTAAACTGGAATAGTATTGCCGGAGCTGATTCATATGATATCATGAAATTATCCGCCGATACGATGCAGGTAATTGGAAATACAACCGATACATCCTACCTCGTTACTCCGCTGAATAAAGCCAGCAGCTATTGGTTTTCTGTCAGGGCCGTACATGCTGGCCTTGGGGGCAGACGTGCCATTGCACAAAATATTATTCCCAATACCGGGCCTTGTTCTGACAGCGTACTGAACAACGATTTGATTCTTGATTCCGTTTTGGCGCCTGTAAGCGGCAGGCAGTTCACCAGTTCGCAGTTAGGAATTCAGCGTATAAGCGTGCACGTTAGAAATCCCGGAAGCACGCCTACTTCTTCTCCTGTCAGCTTTTCATTCCAGGTTAATGGAAGTGCTCCGGTTACTGAAGTTAGTGCTGCTGTTATTCCCGCAAATTCAGGTATAGTTTATACATTCTCACCGGCGAATAGCTATGATTTTTCATCAATTGGCAGTTATAATATAAAAATATGGATACATTATGCAGCAGACACCATTCCTTCGAATGATACAATTTTATTCACGATAAAAAGTCTGAGGAATGATCCGTTAATATTGAATCCTTCTTTCACCGAAGGATTTGAATCGGCAACAGACCGTTCATACAACCAGCCACAAACAGGTTTGGATAGTCTTGACCGGACCGACTTTTCTAATTCTGTTCCCAATGGAAGATTAAATAGTTTTTTTAATACCGGGTTTGCAAGAACCGGTAAGCGAAGTATGTTGCTTGACGTAACCGAAAAGGGAACGAATGCGGCAGATTCACTGACTAATACTTTTAATCTTTCAAATTATTCAGCTTCGGATCAGATCTGGCTGGATTTGTACTTCAAAAAACAATCCTCGGTTCCCGGCCTGCCTGGAAATAATGTTTGGATCCGGGGAAATGATCAGGCAGCATGGATTCCCGTAAAAACTTTAAGCGATCCTGCAGATCCTTCCGGTATATATATAAAACTAAACCTTGATCTGACAGGCATATTGGCTTCTGCACTGCCAGCACAGACTATCAGCAGCAGCTTCCAGGTAAAATGCGGGGCTGAAGGAAAAACACCTGCAGCTTCCTCTGATCCGATGGCCCTGCCGGGTGGAGGAATCAGTTTCGATGATTTTATTCTTACTAATGCTATAAACGATGTGGGTATGCGCGCTATTCTTCAACCCTCATTAAAAAATATTTGCGCCTTGAGTAATGCAGAAATAGTAACTGTTCTTATTAGAAATTATGGAACCGATACATTAGTAAATATTCCCGTGACTTATGCCATAAACCAAGACACGGTTACTGAGATTGTTGCGATTCTCCCTCCAAAAGACAGTCTCCAGTATACCTTTACTAAAACAGTGGATATGTCTGTCTATCAGGCATATCATATAAAAACCTGGGTAAGCAATCCGACAGATAACTACCATAACAATGACAGTTCCGGAGATTATACTATTCAAACCACGCCTCTAATCAATCAGTATCCCTATCTCGAAGGGTTTGAAAATAATAACGGTTATTGGTATACAAACGGACAGAATGATAGCTGGCAATGGGGCAAGCCAGTGAAAAAAATAATTCATAAAGCTGCCAATGGTTCCAATTGCTGGGTCACCAGCCTGACCGGTAATTATAACGATAATGAATACTCGTTTTTATATTCACCCTGTTTTGATTTGACAAGCTTGACAAAACCGGTTTTGTCTTTCAGTCATATTTTCCGGACTGAAGATGATTGTAACTGTGATTTTCACTGGGTGGAATACAGTCTGGATGATTCCACCTGGACAATCCTTGGAACTGCCGGTTCAGGAGTAAACTGGTATGATGACGTTGCCATGAAGGCCTGGCAATTATCAGATACTATCTGGCATGTTTCCAGTTACGATATTCCCGTCATTGCTAATAAAATCAGATTTCGTATCGTGATGTATTCTGATCCCGGAACGAACTATGAAGGCATAGGCATTGACGACATTCATATTTTTGAAAAAGCGCCCGTATTTACGGACAGTCTGGTTGCAAGTCTATCGCAACCAATTAGCGGAAACAATTGGATTGATTATGATGAAAACGGGAAACGATTATTCTCCATCAACCCCAATGGACAGAACCTGGGAAATACCCACCTGAGTGTATTTCGTGATACAACGGCAATAAGGGATACTGCCGGACAATACTATGGAGAAAGGAATTGGGTGATCCAAACAGCCAACCCGGCATCTTCGGCTGTGGGTGTACGTTATTATTTTACTGATTCAGAAGCAAACAAACTCATTCGGGCCAATAGCTGCGCCTCCTGTTTAAATTTAGAAGACGCTTATTCATCAGGTATAACTCAATACAGTAGTCCGATGATTTTGGAAGAAGACAGCAGCCTGCTAAATAACAAGATGGGTACTTATCTATTCCATAAACCCCGGCAGGATGTACAAATTATACCTAATGACAATGGTTATTATGCTGAGACTACGGTGCTGGGATTTTCTGAATTCTGGATCAATGGAGGTGGAAAACAACAGGACCATCCTCTGGCAGCCTGGCTAAAGGACTTCACGGCTATACAATCCGATACTGGCGGATTATTAAATTGGTCGAGCTGGCAGGAAACAGGATCATTAAAATATATAATTGAGAAAAGCAGCGACAGCATACAATTTAACCGGATAGGACAGGTAACGGCCCTTCCGCATACCGACTCCGTTCAGTCATACAGTTTCACGGATCCCCAGCTTTGGGTTGGAAACAACTATTACCGTCTGGTACTATACTTTCAAAACGGTGACAGCCTGGTTTCACCAGTTCGGAAGATCATTTATGAAGGAATTCCGGTAAATGTTCAGGTCTATCCCAATCCAACAGATGGTGATATAACGATTAAAACCCCTTCAAGCTGCCGGGAAATACAGATATTTGATGTCACGGGAAGAAAACTGGTGGACAGAACTGGGCAGGGCTTTATTCAACAGATATCGATCAGGTCTTTTTCACAGGGGGTTTATTTTCTTAAGTTGTTCACAGACAGTGGAAATAAACTCATAAAACTGGAAAAAAGATAGGTAAAATGTGCCTGAAACGCACTACCTTTGCCGACTATTTAAAAAAGTACTCATGAACAGCCGCAGAGAATATGAACTTGCGTTTGTGGGACTAAAGCCCGGAATTCATGCGTATGATTATAAAATAACAGACAGGTTCTTTGAGGCATACAAGCGGCAGGATTTTACGGATTGTGATGCAGAAGTAAAACTCTTTCTGGAAAAAAACCTGGGATTCATGCTGCTCCGGTTCGAGGTAATTGGAACTCTGAAAGTATTTTGTGATCGTTGCGGAAATCCCCTGCCCTTAGATCTTTGGGATGAATTTCAGGTGATAGTGAAAATGGTGGAGAATCCTGAAATCATGAATCAGGAAGAAGAGGATCCGGATGTATATTATATTTCCAGAACAGAAAGTCACCTTCACCTGGCCGATTGGATTTATGAATTTGTCAACCTGAGCATACCGGTTCAAAGGATGTGTAAAGAAGATGAAATAGGTGGACCCAATTGTAATCCCGAAGTGCTGGAGATGTTGAAAAAGATGGATACCAGTGCCAGCAATGCAGAGAACCCGTTATGGAAAGGATTAGAAAAATTCCGTAACCCGGAATAGATTATAGATTTAAAACCAGATGAGTCATGCCAAATCCCAAAAGGAGACACTCGCAGCAGAGGAGTGCAAAAAGAAGGACGCATTACAAAGCTTCTAAACTGACCCTGAGCAAGGATTCTGCTACAGGTGAACTGCACGTGCGTCACCGCGCACATGTAAGCGAAGGAAAATTATTTTACAAGGGCAAAGTTGTAGTAGAAAAGGCACCGTAGAGTAATTTTTTATTGCTTATAAAGTAGTTTACGCGGATGAATATTGCATTAGATATGATGGGCGGAGACTTTGCACCGGAAGAACTGGTGAAAGGTGTGCGCGACTACATATCAGAAAAGACCCCTGCACAGGTATCGCTGATCGGTGACGAGCAGCTGCTTTTACCATTATTGGCCCAGTATCAGGTTCCTTCAAATACTTACCGGATCATTCATTCTACTGAAGTCATTGGTATGCATGAACATCCGCTGAAAGCCCTGAAGGGCAAACCGAATTCATCCATCGCCAAAGGCTTTCATATGCTTGCGTCCGGAAAAACGGATGCATTTATCAGCGCGGGCAATACCGGCGCTATGCTTATTGGTTCTCTCTATACCATTAAACCAATAGAAGGAATATTGCGCCCTACGATCGGAACTGTTGTACCGATGGAAAATGGCGCTACCGGACTTTTGCTGGACGTAGGTGCTAATGCAGACTGCAAGGCAGAACATCTGAATCAGTTTGCAATACTGGGAACTCTTTATGCAAGACATATTCTTGGTGTAGAAAATCCCAGGGTTGGTCTTATAAATATTGGAGAAGAAGAAGGTAAGGGTAATGTGCTTGCGCAAACCACCTATCCCCTGCTCAAATCCAATGATCAGATAAACTTTATCGGCAATGTGGAAGGAAGGGATATTTTTCTCGACCATGCCGATGTGCTGGTATGTGAAGGATTTACCGGGAATGTAATCCTTAAACTCGCTGAATCTCTGCATGGAATTATGGAACGACAGAATATCCATACCGAATACTTCGACAGGTTCAATTTCGAAGATTATGGCGGCACGCCAGTGCTCGGCGTAAACAAACCCGTGATTATTGGTCACGGTATCTCCCGCGCAAAAGCGTATAAAAATATGCTCCTCCTCGCGGAGAAAATGATCACTACGAAATTGTTGGAGAAGATGGCCTCCGCTTTTAATTATTAATTATTAATTATTAATTATTATTCATTAATAATTAATAATTAATAATTGATAATTAAAAAGGCTACCGGCTCATAAGCCGGATTCTGTTCTACTGCCATCATTTATCTTGCCCTTCCATTACTGAAAGGATCCAGCTGCCTACCCATCATACAAAACATTACTGCTTTATGAACGGACCGTTCACCCCGCACATGCGGAGTATGATTTACATGGCATTTCAGCATGCAAGGTTTACCCTCCCGCGAAGTTACCCGCGCGGGACGTAGGCTCTTACCCTACGTTTTCACCTTTATCACGCCAAAGGCGTGACTGTTATTTTCTGTGGCACTTTCTGTATCATGAAGCCCATGCAACGATGACCCCGGCTATTAACCGGTGCATTGTCCTGCGCTGTCCGGACTTTCCTTCCCCCCGGATAAACCGGGAGAACGATGGCCCGGCCGGTAGCCGACGCAAATTTAGAGAAATATCTCCGTAGCTCCGTATCCGTATCGAGGATCGTATTGATTAATGAACGAACGCACTTCGCGCCTGCTTTTTAAAATCTCGTGAATTTCATCCTTCAATTTACCCGTCCCTACTCCATGAATAACGATAAGATTGTGCTGATGATGAGCAATAGCGAGGTCAAGGTATTTTTCAAAAGTATTTAATTGCAGTGTCAGCATTTCAAAATTATTCAAATGTCTCCACTCCGGCACCAGCTTTTCAATGTGCAGGTCAACTTCATATTTCGGTGGTTCCATATGCTGTCGCCCCTGACTTGCGTTATAGAATTTGTTTTCTCTTTTACCAGCAGAAACCCATTCCTGTTTTGCTTCTTCAGGTAATTTATCAGGATAACGATCAAATAATTTATACGCAAAACTCGCTTCTCCTTTTTTGCGAATCTCTTCAATTCTTAAAAAAACCTGTTTGGCCTTTAATTTAATGGAAGATTCAAAGTGCGGGGCTTTTGATTTATCCGGATGAAGAAGACTGAACTCAAATTCAAGAAACGGCGCATCATTCAGATTTTCAAAAGGAATATCGTGCAGATAAAAATCTTTCGTTGCAGTTAATTCGTTGACCAGACTGAATTCCTGTTTTCCGGAATAACTGAGTTTGTATTTAAAATATAAACCTGTACTGGTATGGTTTATCAAATAGATCTTAAGACTTTCCACCACTTCATCGCCGAATTCATCATTGTCTGATACGGGTAAGATTCGTATCCAGCAACCATCAAGGGAATTATTTGTTTTTTTAGATTTATCTACCGGCAACTGATCGATAAAAGTTTTTGATTTTTTCTGAGGCTCCGTTTTCTTTTCCGAAAATCGCTTAAAATAAGGAAAATCAAGCTGGTCAATATATGCCGGAAATTTTACCCCGCGCACATCTACCATTACCATTTTATCATTGATCAGCTCAACCACTTCCGCCTCTTCGTTTGAGTGCAAGACCGTTACTTTATCACCAATCTGGAATTTCATTTTGAAGGTGCAAAGCGTAAGGCGTAAGGCGTAAGGCGTAAAGCCTAAGGCGTAAGCCTAAATTGTTAAGTTTAAAAATTGTTGTTCGGCAAAAATAACATTGATTTACTTATGAATTTAAAATCCTTATGTCATACTCCTTACGCTTTGCGCGTTAAGCCTTAAGCTTTACGCCTTGGGCCTTACGCTTTGCGCCTTACGCCTTCTACGGTTTTACACAATCAAGTCCCTCATAAAGTTTATTCAATTTTTCCCAAACAGGTCCTGTAAAAGGTTTAGGTGAAATTTCAAAAAAGATATAACTATGATTTTTATCTGGGCAATTCTTTTTATGTATCAGTGCATTTAAAACCATTGGCGTTTGCGTCATATAATCCAGCATGCTGATCGTTCCTGAGTATGTTTCAATGTCGCCTTTATCTGTTTTGGTTACATGGATACTTACTATGGTTGGTATTAATTTATTTACTTGTATTTTTCTCGGAGTAATATTTCTTGCAATTAAACCGGAATAATAAGATTTAAGGTTTTTTTCAAGTATAGATGTATTGAGTTCCGGAATTCCTTCAGTCCACCATAAAAACGCATAGGTCCAGTATTCTTCAGATTTAACATCTCCCCAGCCGGGTGGAAACCGTACGTCCTCAACTCCTTTAAAATTAATATCTTTTGCAAATTCAGGCGGTAGGGAGAACCTTTCTACTGACCATCCTTCCGGAGCAGGTAAAAGATAGGTTGGAGCATATGTTTGTGGATTAAATATTTTCAATTTGAGTTTTATCCACTGAATACAATCAACTTCGTCGGGTAATGACCATGAAAACGGCGTTCTCATTCCATTGCTCCTTATTCCAGGTTGTTTGGAAGAAATAAATTCTGCATCATCATTTCCTTCGAGTAATAATCTTTTAATCATTTCAGATCCATCCGGGATATAAGTATCATAATAACTATTTCGCCGGGTTTTTAATTCCCAGGTTATATCGGTATCGTAATATAGCCTGACAGCCACCCTTTTAAGGAATTGCTCATTGCCGGGCATTGAGGATTCTTTGTAAAAAGGCGATACCTGAATATATTTTTTCGGGTATTCAGCATAGCTGCCATATGTTTTTGCCAATGCATCAAGTATATATTTTGCATCTCCCACATTCCCTGGAAAATAATTTTTTTTAATCTCAGCATCACACCAATGGACAAGTCCCGGAAGATCTACCGGACAATTGATTACAAATACAGCTTTTGGTAAAAGAGGAAACTGGTTTGGTTTCTCATAACACAATTCCGTATAACGGAGTATGATATTTCCAGTATAACCTAAAGCACCCAGGACAAACCTGGAAGTATCTGGTGAATAATGATTAATTACATTCTTCAAAATAATATTGAGCCGGTCAACAGAAACAGAATCCGCTGATAAGCTCTGGCCCATAGATGCAATGATGGTTAAAAGATCATTTCCATAGGCCACATTCTGAAGTTTTGATTCTGACAATACAAATTCCGGAGACATAAAACTTGTCAGCAACACCTGGACTCCCTGAATATTTCCGGATTGTGGCGGAATAGCCAGATAGTAATCATCTGAACTATCCTTATTGTTGAAAACAATTTTTTCGGTGTTCTGACTATATCCGGAAAATGGGCTGATAAAAATAATTAATAGACTAAGGAAGTTTATTCGGGAGTTCATATATGAATTGGGAAATTATGCTGAGTGTAAACTAATTCGTTAACCATCTGGCGAATAAAGTTAATCACATTTAAACCAAACAGGTGTCGGGTTGGTATTTGTTTAAACATATCATTTAGATCAATTCGGCATTTTAGAACTGGCTCTTGAAAAATTAAGCGAACAGGAATTGTCGCAAAACCGGACAGTTAGTTTTTTTTCATTTAGAACTAATGTTTTGATTCATATATAGTTATTAAGATGGCACTTTGTTGGCTTGTATATTTAAAGATCCTGAATCCGGCTTCATTTGACTGCCGGTATCAGTTGAAAAAATATGCGATTCTGCCTTTTTTACTTTTGAATTTTTACTTTTTACTTTTGAATTTTTACTTTTTACTTTTAAATTTTTACTTTTTATTTTAACAAAATGTTCAGAAATTATCTCAAAATTGCCTGGAGAAATCTCCTTAAAAACAAGGCCTTTTCATTCCTCAACATCAGCGGACTCGCCATTGGAATGGCAAGTGCACTGATGATTATGCTCTGGGTGCAAAATGAGGTAAGTTATGACCAGTTTCATAAGAATAAAGATTATATATACGAAGCCTGGAACAGAGGAGTTTCTGATGGTAAGGTTCAATGCTGGGATAATACACCCAACATACTGGGGGCCACTTTAAAAAAAGATTATCCTGAAGTTTCAGATATTGTCAGAACAATTGCGGGCTCGTTTGTGACTGCCGTGGGCGACAGGAAATTTTCCAGCGCATATCTGATCGTGGATCCCGGCTTTTTAACTATGTTCAGTTTCCCGCTCATACAGGGTAATCCACAGTCTGCATTAAATGATATCTATTCTATTGTGATCACTGAAAAAATGGCCACCAGGCTATTTGGTAAAGATGATCCAATGAACAAGCAGATAAAAATAGATAGTAATAATTTCACAGTCACAGGTATCATGAAGGACCTGCCGACAAATACAAGGTTCGGCTTTGACTATCTTCTTTCATGGAAAATGATGAAAAAGCTGGGTTGGGATGATGAATTTTGGGATAATAACCGGCCCAATACGTTTGTTCAACTCAAGCCACAGGTTAATTTTGAAGCACTATCTGCCAGAATAAAAACTATTTCACAAATTCATTCAAAAGGATCTGTAAAGGAAGAAATATTTCTTCATCCTTTAAATAAATGGCACTTGTATTCAAAGTTTGAAAACGGTAAAGAGGCAGGCGGAATAATCGATACAGTCCGCATGTTCATGCTGATAGCTGGGTTTATACTTCTGATTGCCTGCATCAATTTTATGAATCTGAGTACAGCACGAAGTGAAAAACGCGCTAAAGAAGTAGGCATCCGGAAAGTATCAGGTGCATATAAATCGGCCCTTGTCATACAGTTCCTGGGAGAATCATTACTTATTGCTTTCATCTCAGGAATACTTGGATTATTGTTAGTGCAGGTTTTTTTACCTTCTTATGATATTATGATCGGCAAGCAACTCATGCTTCCTTATTTAAATCCATATTTCTGGCTTTACGCCTTCTTCTTTATTTTAATTACCGGTTTACTGGCCGGCAGTTATCCGGCTTTTTTCCTTTCTTCCTTCAAACCCGTTTCCGTGCTGAAAGGAAAATTTAAAAACTCACAAGCCCTGATAACACCGCGCAGAGTTTTAGTGATTTTACAATTCAGTTTCGCCATCATTCTTATTATCTGTACGATAGTCGTTGCACAACAGATCCGGTTCGCTCAGAAGCGGAATACCGGATATGATCGCAGTCAGCTTGTCTATCATTTTATGACAGGCACCCTTACGAAGAATTATGCAATGGTGAAGAATGAATTATTGCAATCCGGAATAGCCACCGAAGTTAACAGGACCAGCTGGCCACTTACAGAAATCTGGAGTGATACATGGGATATAGGCTGGGAAGGAAAATCTCCTTATGATAAAACAGATTTCGACCGTTTCAGTACAGATGGAAGCCTGGTCAAAACAGCCGGATTAAAACTGATTGAAGGTCGTGATATGGATCTTACTAAGTTTCCAACTGATTCAACTGCTGCCCTGTTAAATGAGCGCGCCCTAAAAGCAATGGGATTTAAAAATCCGATCGGACAACTGATAACTGATAATGGAAAGACATACCATGTAATCGGCGTGATCAAAGATTTTATTTTAAAATCACCCTTTGATCCCGTATCACCTATGGCGATCGAAGGGAGCGCATCCAATACAGGACTGTGGGTAATGAACGTTAAACTCGTTGCAGGGAGCAATGCACAGGATAATATGGTTAAAATGGAAAAGATCCTGAAAAAATATAATCCGGATTATCCCTTTGAGTACCATTTTGTAGACGAAGAATATGCCCGGAAATTTGAAGACACAAAACGCACCGCGACGCTTTCTGCGTTATTTGCCGGACTTACCATTGTCATTTCCTGTCTTGGATTATTCGGACTGGCTTCTTTCATGGCGGTGCAAAGGAGAAAAGAAATTGGTGTTCGCAAAGTGTTGGGTGCAACGGTATTAAATCTCTGGCAATTATTATCGAAGGATTTTATAGTGCTCGTGTTGATTTCATTATGCATTGCCGTTCCCATTTCCTGGTATTTCATGCAAAAATGGCTTCTTCAATTCGAATACAGAACTGCATTGTCCTTGTGGATCTTTGCTTCCGCCGGATTAGGGGCTATTTTAATTACATTGCTGACGATAAGTTATCAGTCACTGAAAGCAGCACTAACGAACCCTGTTAGCAGTTTGCGAACCGAATAAGTATGGGAGTATGGGGGTATGGGAGTATGGGAATCAATTACTAATTATTAATTTTCAATTATGAATTCATTTACCAACTTAATCCTATACACGACTCTCCCATACTCCCATACCCCCATACTCCCATACTTAAAAGTGATTTTATAAACAAATAAAGAATGCTAAAAAATTACATAGTCATCGCCTGGCGCAACCTGAGTAAACACAAACTCTATACCACCATAAATATCGTCGGACTTGCCATTGGTATGGCTGCCTGTGTCGTAATCACGCTGTTTGTTTTTTACGAAAGAAGTTTTGACAGGATGCACACGAAGAATATTTACCGGCTCAACGAAGTCCAGAAGTGGCCGGGTATGTTGTCTCCGCAAAAAGTGGCGCTGTCCATGTTTCCCATGGGTCCCACCCTGAAAGAAGATTTTCCGGAAGTAAAAAATTATACACGTGTCAACTGGAATGATGATTATCAAATGACATTCGGTGAAAAAAGGATTTATTTCAAGCATACCTACTTCGTGGACACATCCTTCCTGTCCATTTTTGATTTTCCCCTGGTGAAAGGCAACCGCCTCCAGGTGTTGCAGAAACCAAACAGTGCAGTCCTTACAGAATCAGCCGCAGCGAAATTATTTGGCTATGCTGATCCGATTGGTAAAACCATTACACATTATGCAGGAGATACGGCTTCGTTTACTGTGACAGGAATCATTAAAGATATTCCTGATAATTCCCAGTTGCAATTCGATGCATTATTTTCTTTCAATTCGATATACAAGCCGGACTGGATGAACAACTGGGGAGGAAACTGGCTGAACACATATCTCGAATTAGCGCCGGGTACGAACGTAGCCGCCATGACGAAAAAATTTCCTGCCTATCTGAAAAAGCATATGACGCGCGATAATGATGGATGGAAAGGTTATGAACTGTTCCTTCTTCCATTGCAGGATGTTCACTCGAATTCCGCAGATATCGGTCTTGATTACCTCAACTTTCAAAAGTTTGATAAAAACTATACGAATATTTTCATGATCATTGCCCTGATCGTGCTAAGTATTGCCTGCATAAATTTCATGAACCTTTCAACAGCCAGATCTTCAGAAAGAGCCAAGGAAGTAGGAATACGTAAATCGATAGGCGCACAGAGATTTCAGCTGGGTCTTCAGTTTCTTGGTGAAACTATTTTGCTTTCACTGATTGCCCTGATACTTGCAGCAGTATTTGTTTTCCTGGTGCTTCCCTATATTGAGAACCTGAGCCAGAGAAATCTTAAGCCGATCTTTTTGCAACATCCGGCAATAATCGTTTCTATATTTATAGGCTCAATTATCGTTGGAATTATTTCAGGAATCTATCCGGCCATCTACCTTTCTTCTTTCCAACCTTCAAAAGTTTTAAAAGGAGGAGCCGTATCTGTTAGTAAAAAAGCAAACTTTAGAAATATCCTGGTGGTGGGTCAGTTTGTAAGTGCGATTTTTTTAATAATCGCCACAATCTTTGTCTTTCGCCAGTTGAATTACATGCAACAGAAAGATCCGGGATACGTCCGAGATAATATGATTACTATTTCTCTGGACGATATAACCTACAGAAAATATGATTTATTGAAAACAGAATTGTCTGCCAGTCCCTATGTTTCAGGCGTTACAGCTTGTCGCGATCAGCTGGGCGGACATTTGGATCAGACAGGAGTACAATTCAAGGGCGATGGTCCAAAACAACAGATATCCACTACTATTCTGATGGTAGATCCTGATTACATGAATGTATACAAGATGAAGCTGGCTTACGGGAGAGATTTTTCGCATGAAAAACAAGCCAATGGAACTGAGTATATTTTGAATGAAAGATTGGCACATGAGTTATTGAAGGACAAGCCCAAGACGGATATTGGAACACTGGTAGGAAAACAATTTGGATTTGATTCCACTGGCAAAATTGTTGGTATAGCAAAAGATTTTAATTTCAACTCACTTCACTATAAAATTGAAACCATTTTTCTTTACAATCAGAAGGAATGGGGATTTGGAACGCTTTCAGTGAAGGTCAACGGCGACAAAGCCAGACAGGCCATTGCTCTTATTGAAAAAGTATGGCAGGATAATTTTCCGGGTCATCCATTGCAATATCAGTTCCTGGATGATCATTTTAAAGAAGTTTACCGCACGGATGCACAGATCACGCAGATGGTTGGCATCCTGGCTTTCCTGGCAATATTAATTTCATGCCTGGGATTATTCGGACTGGCATCTTATTCTGCAGAAAGAAGGATCAAGGAAATCGGCGTGCGTAAAGTACTTGGTGCTTCCATGTCAAGTATCGTCACTCTCCTCTCCAAACATTTTATCAAGCTCGTGCTAATCGCGAATGCCATTGCGTGGCCACTGGCCTGGTACACCGTGAATCGTTGGATGGAGGATTATGCATATCGTTTGCCGATGAGCTGGTGGGTATTTATTTTGTCGGGTGTTACTGCCCTGGCGATTGCACTGATCACCGTAAGTTTTCTGGCAATGAAAGCCGCGGCGGCGAATCCCGTTGAGAGTCTGCGGACGGAATAACCTAAGAAAGTATGGGAGTATGGGAGTATGGGAGTATGGGAGTAGGAAACTTTGACACTGTAATTAATTAAACTTATAAAAAATGTAAAAATGAGAGT
>DASZHV010000076.1:0-18337 GCA_035937535.1 Puia sp.
ATTCTTACTCTTGGAATCACTACATTATTTTTGATTTTATTTATAAGCTGGTATTTTAAAAAGAAAAGGGCGCCCTTCCTTATCCTGTTGCCTGTAATTCTTGGCGCCTTATTTTCTCTGAGTGTCTTGTATTGGATAAAGGGAACCATCTCTGTAATTGCCCTGGCAGCCGGTTCCATTGTGCTTGGTATTGCCATTAATTATTCTTTGCACGTTTATAATCATTTTCGCCACCGGAGAGATATGCGTGCCGTGCTGGATGACCTGGCATTCCCACTGACTATCGGGGGACTTACAACGATTGGCGGGTTTTTTAGTCTCCAGTTTGTTCAATCAGAGATCTTAAAGGACCTCGGATTATTTGCTGCCTTCTGTCTTATTGGTGCTTCGCTAAGCTCCCTGATCTTTCTTCCTCATTTGATCTTCAATCCGCAATCCAAAAATAGTGCGGCCCATACATCAGAACGAGACTCCTGGATTATTCGATTGGCAAACTATCATCCTGAAAAAAATAAATGGCTGGTCGGATTAATTTTTATCATGACCATTGTGTTTGCTTTTTTTGTGAACAGGGTAGGTTTTGACCAGGATGTAATGCATATGAATTATATGCCTGAGAAATTAAAAATAGCTGAATCCACACTGAATAGAATCAATGATTACAGCCTGCGCTCCATATATATTATTGCAGAAGGAGATAATCTGGAATCTGCATTAAACAAACAACAATCCGTCAATGAGAAAATAAATGCGCTTCAACATAAAAAACTCATCAAAAAATCTTCGGGTATTTTTCAGTTGCTTATTTCGGATTCCTTGCAAAAACAAAGGATTCAATATTGGAATACATACTGGAATATTAAAAGAAAATCCGACTTATTTAATAGTATAAAATATACCGGCGGCCCGCTTGGATTTCGGGAATCTGCATTCCGGCCGTTCTATCAAATGCTCAATGCAGTTTACCTGCCACTGGATTCGACTGAGATAAATATGCTGAGGAATGGATTCGCAAATGATTATATTATTGAAAAACCCGGAAAAGTATCACTGATCAGTTTATTGAAAGCAGAGCCTGAAGATAAAAAACTGATTTACCAGGATTTTTCCTCTATGCCGGATGTAACTGTAATAGACAGGCAATACATGACATCAAAACTCCTGGATGTTGTAACGGCTGATTTTAACCAGATTGGATGGACGGTATCCCTGCTCGTATTAGGAGTACTCCTTCTAACCTACGGAAGGATCGAGCTTTCTCTGGTATCTTTTATTCCCATGGTCATTGCCTTTATCTGGATCCTGGGAATCATGGGCATGGCCGGACTCCAATTCAACATTGTTAATATTATTTTATCTGCTCTCATTTTCGGCCTGGGCGATGATTATAGCCTGTTCATCATGGATGGATTATTGCAGGAATATAAAACCGGCAAGAAAAATTTATCGAGCTATAAATCATCTATTGTTCTTTCCGCCATTACAACACTTGCCGGTCTCGGTGTTTTGATATTTGCCAAACACCCGGCATTGCGATCCCTGGCATTTATTTCAATAACCGGGATATTAAGTGTTGTGCTGATTGCGCAGGTACTGATCCCTTTTTTCTTTGACTTTCTTATCCGTAACCGTATCCGGGACGGACGATTTCCATGGACGGCTGCCGGGCTATTTAAATCAGTTTTCTCATTAAGTTATTTCGCTTTCGGAAGTCTGCTCGTTACTTTCTTAGGTTTTTTTCTGTTGAAACTTAATCCATTTGCAAAATCACGATCAAAATATCTTTATCACAAGATACTTTCAGCCTATACCTGGTCGGTTATTTATATTATGGGTAATGTAAAAAAGAATATCATTAATCCGCATCATGAAAATTTTTCGAAACCTGCAGTATTTATTGCCAATCACCAGTCTTTCCTGGATATACTTATCATGACCATGTTATATCCTAAAATGATTTTACTTACCAATAACTGGGTCTGGAATTCGCCCATATTTGGATGGCTGGTTAGAATGGCTGGTTATTATCCAGTCGCACGGGGTTTTGAAAATAGCACAGAGTACCTGGAAGAGCAGGTAAAAGCAGGTTATTCCATTGGCATTTTTCCGGAAGGAACAAGGTCTCCCGATGAACAAATAAAAAGATTTCACAAGGGCGCATTTTTTATTGCCGAAAAATTAAACCTGGATATTTTGCCTGTGTTGATACATGGAACGGGTTATACGATGTCAAAAGGAGATTTTTTACTTAAAGATGGTTTTATCACAATAAAATATCTCCCGAGAATAAAAACGGGAGATCTTTTTTTCGGTGTTGATTATAACGAAAGAGCTAAGTTTCTGGGAAGATATTTCAGACAACAATATGCTATACTTAAAGAAGAACTTGAACAACCCCGTTATTTCAGGGAGAAACTGATTTATAATTATATTTATAAAGGACCTGTGCTGGAATGGTACTTACGTGTCAAGATCCGTTTGGAAAAAGACTACAGGATTTTTCATTATTTACTTCCAAGGCATGGGCGAATCCTTGATATCGGATGCGGATATGGGTTTATGACCTATATGCTTCAATTTGCAGCGAACGGACGCGAAATCTTTGGATATGATTATGATCAAGAAAAAATTGCTGTAGCAAATCATTGTTTTAGCCGAAATGAAAATATACGATTTTTAAATGCCGATATAAATCAAATCCAGGTTGGGCCGGCTGATGCCATAATACTTTCGGATGTTTTACATTATCTGAAACAAGACCAGCAGGAAATACTTTTACAAAAATGCATGAATGCGCTTCAGGGAAACGGAATATTGCTTATCCGGGACGGGAACCGTGATTTAAAGAAAAAACATAAACGCACGAGGCTCACCGAGATCTTCTCTACCAGGATCCTTGCATTTAATAAAACGGCCGGTCACCCCTTGCATTTTATTTCAGGGAAAAGTATTCAGGAAATGGCCCAGCGGCATGGTATGGATTGCAGATCCATGGATCAATCAGTTCATACTTCAAACCAGCTTTTTGTCATCACCCACCCTGTAAAATCATATGAAAAAGTTTGACATCCTGATAATTGGAACAGGAATGGGCGGTCTGGTCTGCGGCAATATCCTTTCCAGGGAAGGATATTCTGTTTGTATGGTGGAAAAAAATAAACAACTCGGAGGCTGCCTCCAGATTTATGTACGTGACAAAGTGATATTTGATTCAGGTGTACATTATATCGGTGCGCTCGATAAAGGACAAAACCTTTACCAGATTTTCAAATGGCTGGGACTGATGGATAAACTGAAACTGGAAAAAATGGACCCGGCCTTTGACCGAATCCTCCTGGACGGAGAAGAGAAGGAATTTTCAATCATGCAGGGTTATGAAGCTTTTCAAAAGGAGATGATCCGGAATTTTCCTGAAGAAGAAATAGCAATCACGAAATACACTAAAACCATACTTGAAATTTGCGACCGGTTTCCGCTTTACCGGTTACATTTAGAAGAAGATGTTGAAAAGAAACAAGATGTCATGAAACTTTCTGCCAGACAGTTTATTGCATCCATTACAAAAAATGAAAAATTACAGGCAGTTTTAGCAGGTAATAATATGTTGTATGCCGGATCAGGAGATACTACACCTTTTTATATTCATGCGCTGACAGTAAACAGTTATATGGAATCTGCCTGGAGATGCCTTGATGGTGGTTCACAGATTGCAAAAATTCTTGCAAAAAATATTTCGGAAGCAGGAGGGTTGGTGATCAAAAACAGGGAAGTCAAAAAACTGGAAACTGAAAACGGATTGATAACAGGAGCCCGGCTAAGCGACGGCTCCGCGATACAGGCAAAATATTTTGTTTCGAATACTACACCAGCCCAGACTTACCGGCTGTTGGATGCTGATCTGATTCGTCCGGCTACTAGAAAAAGGGTGGAAGCCATGCAGACCACCGTTTCTTCATTTATCTTAAACATTGTATTTAAAAAGGGGTATTTCCCATATTTTAAACACAATTATTATTACCATAAATCAGGGTCGGTCTGGGAAATGGAAACATATAATGAGAACAACTGGCCATTAGGATATGCGATCTATCTCTCAGCGGGTGCAAAAAAGGAATTTGCCTCAGGGATGACTATTTTTGCATATATGCGGTATGATGAAGTGCGACCCTGGGCCTCCAGTTTTAATACTGTTTCTTTAAAACAAAACAGGGGAGCAGAATATGAAGCGTTCAAGATCAAAAAAACAGAACAACTTTTAAACAGAGTGGAAGAACGATTTCCAGGACTAAGAAAATCAATCCTGCACAGTTATACTTCAACACCGCTTACCTTCCGGGATTATATTGGAAATGAGGATGGAAACCTATATGGAACCACAAAGGATTTCCGGAATCCTTTGGGAACACTTATTTCACCAAAAACCAGGATACCTAACCTTTTTCTTACGGGTCAATACCTGAATCTGCATGGAATTCTCGGAACTGCCATCAGCGGAATGATTACATCTATGGCCCTGACAGGCAGGAATGATTTTATTGAAAAAATTAGAAATGCCTGAACCAAAAAAAATAAGAAAAATACTTGCATGGATTTTCGGAGTGATAATCCTGATCTTCATATTGGGTTTTATTTATCTGCTGGTAGTGTCCAAGACAAATCCACCTTCAATTTCTGATAAGACTGCTTTAAACTGGCAAAGAACCGAACCTGGCTCCGGATTTTATACTTTGAAAAATAACTGGTTCAGAAAAAGTAAATCAGGGCTATACGAGTTATATGTAGAGGGGCAGCCATTTGAGCGTGGCGTCGTGAATGGTAAATTGACAGAAGAACTGATCCGGCTTCAGGAAGACTATTTCAATGATCAAATCAACCGGATGGTTCCATCCCGTTTTTACAGGCATTTTTTAAAATATGTGATAGGCTGGTTTAACCGCGATCTGGAAAAGCATGTTACAGAAGAAGATAAGGAAGAGATATATGGAATTTCCACATCAGCATCGGAGAAATACAATTATATAGGCAATAACTATCAGCGGATACTTAATTATCATGCGGCTCATGATATCGGCCACGCTTTGCAAAACTTCGCGCTGGTAGGCTGTACGTCCTTTGGTACATGGGGATCCAGATCAGCTGACGGAACGATGATTATCGGAAGGAATTTTGATTTTTATGTTGGTGATCATTTCTCGGAAAACAAAATTGTCTCTTTTGAGAACCCGGCAGAAGGATTTAGGTTCATGTCAGTTACTTGGGCCGGGTTTATCGGGGTGGTTTCGGGTATGAATGAAAAAGGACTAACGGTAACGATCAACGCAGACAAATCAGACATACCCACCGGTTCAGCCACACCGGTATCACTGGTAGCGCGTGAGATTTTGCAATATGCAGGAAATATTTCCGAAGCGATGGCGATAGCAAAAAAACGAAAAATGTTTGTTTCAGAATCCTTCCTGATCGGATCAGCTGAGGACGGGAAAGCTGTCATCATTGAAAAAACACCAGATTCTGTTGGTCTGTATGATCCGGGGAAAAATGAAATCATCTGTGCCAATCATTTTCAAAGCAGGGAATTAGGCGGATTGAAATCTAACAAGATTCAAATAAGTCAAAGTGCATCCGATTATCGTTACCACAGGGTGGAGGAATTGCTTGATGCTTCAAAAACAAATTCACTTGAACAAACGGTCAAAATTCTAAGGGATCGCCAGGGAATTGAAAATGCAGATATTGGTCTGGGTAATGAAAAAGCAATAAACCAGCTGATTGCCCATCATTCAATTGTTTTTGAACCCCAGAAGAAACTGGTTTGGGTTTCCACGGGTCCATGGCAATTGGGCGAATTTGTCTGCTATGACCTGAATAAGGTATTTTCATTGAACGGAATGAAAACAAACGAGGAAATTTCAGATAGTAACCTGAACATTCCGGCAGATAGTTTTCTCCTTACAAATCAATACCGGCTTTTTTTGGATTTTCGCAGGTATAAAAAAGAAATAAGTGACGGAATAGATGTTAATCCAGACAGCCTGATATTAAGCAATCCAAATTTTTATCAGTCATACCAACTTGCGGGGAACGAGATGTTTAAAAAGAAATTTTACAAGACTGCGGAAGACTATTATCGATTGGCGCTTTCAAAAGAAATCGCAACAAAAAACGAAGAAAATGATATTCGCAGGCAAATTGAGAAATGTGAAGAAAAGTTACGTTAAGTATGGGAGTATGGGAGTATGGGAGTATGGGAATGTAACTGGAAGATTTAAATTATCGAAGGATAAAAATTACAATATTAAAAAACTAATGATGAAATTCAACTCCCATACTCCCATACTCCCATACTCCCATACTTGTATTTTATGATCCTGGGCATTGGCATCGACATTATCGAAGTAGACCGCATAGCCAACAGTGTTGGGAGGGAATCTGGTTTCCGTGAACTTGTTTTTTCAAAAGCTGAAATAAAATATTGCAATTCGAAAGCTTCCCCGTTTGAACATTATGCTGCACGTTTTGCTGCAAAGGAAGCATTTATGAAAGCCCTGGGTAGTGGTTGGAATAGCGGGTTATCATTTAATGAAATCGAAGTGGTTAACCTGGAAAATGGAAAACCTGTTTTGCGAATTTCCGGACAGAGCGAAAAAGAACTGGCGGCCCTGGAAATCCGGAACATCCATGTCTCCCTTTCTCATTTAAAAACCATGGCAACAGCCTTCGTTATACTCGAATCATGAAAACTTTCTCGCGTAAAAAATTCCTTCAGCAGCCGGAGATCCGGGATATCCAGGAAAAAAAAATGCATGATCTGCTGGTTTTTTTAAAATCAAATTCACCTTACTATCAAAAGATTTTCAAACAAAATAAAATAGATCCTGAAAAAATCAGGCATTTGGAAGATCTTATTTTGATTCCAACTACCGGCAAAGAAGAACTGCAATTATATAACGATGAGTTTCTTTGCGTTCCCAGATCATCAATAATTGAATATAATTCTACATCGGGAACCCTCGGCGCGCCGGTGACGATAGCCCTTACCGAGAAAGATTTGCAAAGACTTACATACAATGAATTCAAATCCTTTACCTGCGCAGGATGCGAGCCGGAAGATATATTTCAACTGATGCTTACGCTGGACCGCCAGTTCATGGCAGGCATGGCTTATTATTCCGGAATAAGAAAACTTGGAGCAGGTATCATCCGCGTAGGCCCTGGAGTACCTTCCCTGCAATGGGAAACCATTTCCCGGCTTAAACCATCGGTGTTGGTTGCGGTACCTTCTTTTATTCTGAAACTGATACAATATGCATCGGACCACAAACTTGATCTGGCCCGTTCATCGGTACAAAAAGCCATTTGCATTGGAGAAAATATCAGGCAAACGGATTTCTCTCTGAATGTATTAGGGAAAAAGATTAGGGACAACTGGAATCTGAAACTATTTTCCACTTATGCGTCTACTGAAATGCAAACAGCTTTTACGGAATGTGAAGCCGGTAAAGGCGGTCATCATCAGCCCGACCTGGTTATTGTTGAAATTTTGGATGAACAGGGTCAGCCTGTTCAGAAAGGCGAAGCGGGTGAGGTAACCATCAGCACTTTGGGAGTGGAAGGCATGCCTCTTTTAAGGTATAAAACGGGAGATCTTTGTATTGCACATGAAGAACCATGTATTTGTGGCCGCCATACAATTCGGCTATCTCCGGTGATAGGAAGAAAAAAACAAATGATCAAATTCAAGGGAACAACATTATTCGCACCTGCGCTTTTCGATTTGCTTGCAGGTATGGAAGACATTACAGATTACGTTGCAGAAGTATTTTCAAATGAAATCGGAACTGACGAAGTATTACTGCATCTCCTGCCAATCAAACCTACTGAGGAATCGGAACATCGTATCCGGGCATATTTACAGGCCAAGTTGCGGGTAACACCTCATATACGATATGTCACTGCAGAGGAAATACAAAAGCTTCAATTCCCTGGCGAAGGGAGGAAGGCGGTGAGGTTTATTGATAAACGAGTTTAGTTAGCGGTTGGCCGTTGGCGGTTGGCGGTTGGCGTTATAGTTGGAGGATTGAAATGAATTGTTTCATAAATTTTATAATGAAATTATTTTTACTCAGTATATTTTTATTCTTTTTGCATTTAATAACGAAGGCCCATTTTTTATACCGTCAACCACCAACCGCCAACCATCAACCGCCAACCGTCAACAGCCAACCGTCAACCGCCAACCGCCAACCGCCAACCATCAACCGAGTTGCTTTCTACAAAGCCATGGAAGAAAACAACAAGGATTTGGTAAATGTCCAACTGACGGAACTACAAAGCGCACCTTCTGAAATCAGGGACGCCTTTATGGGCGCCATGCTCATGAAAAAGGCAGGCTTTGTTGCCCCGCCTGCTATCAGGGTCCGTCTCTTTAAAGAAGGACATAAAATGCTGGAAGCAGCAATAAGACAGGACCCGGATAATGCTGAATTCCACTTTCTGAGACTCATAATACAGGAACACGCGCCAGGTTTACTGGGATATAAAAATGACCTTCAAAAAGATAGTGAATTCATTCGGAAATCTTATAAATCATTACCTGATGAGCTTCAGCAAGTCATAACCAATTACAGCAAAAAATCGAAGTCTTTAAAGCTCGAGGTTTCTTAACTTCGAGCCTACAATGGGCAAAAAAGTTTTAGCGGTATTTTATTCGCAATCCGGCCAATTAGAACAGATTATAGATCATTTTACCCTGCCTTTCACCCAGGCTGGCGCCTCTGTGGAAAAACTTCGTATTTACCCTGAAAAGCCATATCCTTTCCCCTGGACAGGCAAATCATTTTTTTCAGTAATGCCCGATTGTGTTCAACAGGTTCCAGATAAACTTCAGCCCTTTATGTTTAAAGAATCAAAATACGACCTGATCATCCTTGGATACCAGCCATGGTTTCTTTCTCCCAGCATTCCTTCGAATACCATGTTATTTGATCATGGTTTCAAAGAGTTGGCAAAAAACACACCTTTAATTACTATTACAGGCGCGAGAAACATGTGGATCAGCGCAATGGAGAAAATTAAACCCGTATTAAAAAGTATGGATGCGCAGCTTGTGGGTAATATCGCATTGGTGGACCGTCATCATAATTTTGTAAGTTTCGTTACCATCTTTTACTGGATGTTCAAAGCAAAGAAGGAACGTTTTCTTAATATTTTTCCCATCCCCGGTGTATCAGAACAGGATATCTTAAATACAAAGGCTTATGGTGAAACTGCTGTTCCATATCTTGAAAAAGGGAACTGGCATGGATTTCAGGATGAAATGGTGAATATGGGTGCGGTGCCTGTAAAATATGCCTTAATGTTTATTGAAAGCAAGGCAAGGAAAATATTTAAGGTCTGGGCTGGTATCATTTCCAAGCGCAAAAAAAGAGATGCCTGGCTTGTTGCATTCAAATATTATCTTTTAATTGCGCTATTTATAGCGGCCCCGATTATCCTTACGGTTGATGCGATATTTTTCAAACCATTTCTATCCGGCCGAATTAGAAGACAAAAACAATATTATTCAGGTGTGAAATAATCCGGTAATGAAGATGGAGTTCAAAGAGGTATATATCACAAAAACGGCAACATATTTTCCCAATGAACCCGTATCCAATGACGAAATGGAAGAGTTCCTTGGGCTGATTAATAAAAGCCCTTCCAAATCTAAGCGTATTGTTCTTCGCAATAACGGGATTAAGAACCGGTTTTATGCATTGACAAAAGAAGGAAAAGCCACCCATACAAATGCGGAAATGACCGCCCTGGCCATCAGGAAAATGCTGAACAATGACGAAAAGCAAATCAAATCCATCGATCTACTGGTTTGCGGCACTTCTTCCCCCGATCAGATTATGCCTTCACACGCAGTAATGGTTCATGGAGAATTGCCCGAAGCGGAATCTATTGAAGTGGTTTCACCCTCTGGGGTTTGCTGTGCAGGAATGCATGCCCTGAAATATGCTTATATGTCGGTGAAAACCGGGGATGCCCATCATGCGGTGGCTGCGGGGTCGGAACGGTTCTCAGCTGCACTTAAATCTGAGATTTTTGAGGATGAAGCTAAGAAACTCAAGGAGTTGGAAGAAAATCCATATATCGGATTTGAAAAGGAATTTTTACGTTGGATGTTATCAGACGGGGCTTCCAGCTTCCTGTTGACTGACAAAAAAAATGAAACTGGTTTTAGCTTAAGAATCGAATGGATAGAAGGTGTCTCCTACGCCAACATCAAAGAAGCATGTATGTATATGGGTGGCGAAAAACTGGAAACAGGCAAACTGAAGGGCTACCTCGACTACAGCCCGGAAGAAGTACTAGCAAAATCCATCATGAGTATCAAACAGGACGTAAAACTGCTGAGTGAAAATATTGTACCCCTTGGAGGAATAATGTTGTCTAAACTTTTCAAGGCCAAGGGTCTCAATCCGGCAGACGTGGATTATTTTCTTCCCCATATGTCCAGCGACTTTTTCCGTACAAAGATTTTTGACCAGCTGAATAAGAACGAAACTCCCATTCCTTACGAAAAGTGGGTAATCAATCTGGGCAGCCTGGGAAATGTAGGTGCTGCTTCGGTTTATTTTATGGTGGATGAAGTATTTAAAAGCGGTAAATTGAAAGCCGGACAGAAGATTTTATTACTTGTACCCGAAAGCTCCAGGTTCTCTTATATGTATGCTTTGCTTACGGTATGTTAGAAATGCTTAAAGCTTTAGGCATAAGGCTTATCGCAAAGACCTTAAGCCTTACGCTTTACGCCCTAAGCTTTAAAACATGAAAAAAGAAGAAATTCCGCAGGATTTGGGTGCCCTCGGAAAAATAACCGGGGAAGTAGTCTATGCCGTGGATGAATCAGGAAAATACGGCACTGCTCTCAGCAACGGATGGGAGGTAAAATCTTCGGCACTCGATGTGGCCTGGAAAGACGTACAGGAAAGAATAGAGGTAGCCAGGCAAAAAGTGAATAAAAAGGAAGCCAGCCCGATTTTATTTTTCATGGAGTACCGTGTAATGGATATTCCTATTGTTGCTGCATACACTGGCTTCTGGAAATGGCAGGTAAAAAAACATCTGAAATATTCCGTCTTTGAAAAGCTTTCTAAATCAAAGCTTGAAAAATATGCTGCTCTATTCGAAGTGTCGGTGGAAGAATTAAAAATAATGAAGACACATGAAGCTTGACTTTAAGCACACGCAGGCAGCTCATTGTGAAAATGGTGTTACTACAAGCCTGCTCCGGCACCACGGAGTAAATCAGATTACAGAACCTCTTGCCTTTGGGATCGGATCAGGACTATTCTTTATTTATATTCCGTTTATGAAAATCAATAATGGCCCGGCGATTGCTTTTCGCACACAGCCCGGCCTGATTTTTAAAAGAACCTGCAAGGCCCTTGGCATAGAAGTGGAGAGAAAAAAATTCAGATCCAAGCAGGAAGCTGAACGAATATTGATTGAATGTCTAACCGCTGGTCAGCCAGTAGGCTGTCAGGTGGGTGTTTATTATCTGACTTATTTTCCCAAGGAATACCGGTTTCATTTCAATGCGCATAACCTGATCGTATTTGGAAAAGAAGAAGATAATTACCTTGTCAGTGATCCGGTAATGGAAATGGCAACATCCCTTAGCAGCTATGAACTTGAAAGAGTCCGTTTTGCCAAAGGAGCTTTTGCTCCAAAAGGTCAGCTCTATTATCCTAAGAAGAAACGCGAGGTTACGGACGAACAGGTAAAAAAGGCAATTAAGACCGGTATAAAAAGAAACGCACGTCTGATGTTAGGTATCCCGGGTCCGATAGCTGGAATTAATGGAATTCGTTTTACAGCGAAAAAAATCAGGCAATGGCGTGATAAACTGGGACCGCAAAAAGCAGGAAGTTACCTGGCCCAACTGGTACGCATGCAGGAAGAAATCGGAACAGGAGGAGGAGGATTTCGTTTTATTTACGGAGCTTTTTTACAGGAAGCTTATGCCTATATTCCCATGGATGAACTGATTGATATCTCCAAACATTTTACAAGATCAGGTGATGTTTGGCGTTCGGCGGCAGTTCAGGCCGCAGGAATTTATAAAGGACGTATCGGCAGTCAGGCCGATTTTAATGTTATGAGCGACTATCTCTATACAGCGGCGGAAATTGAAAAAGAAGCGTTCCTGACATTATCAAAAATAAAGTGGCCGGTATGAGCAGTCACGCCATAATCATTCAGGATCTGGAATTCCAATATCCGGGACGGGAAGGCGTTTTTTTCAGGAATTTTAATCTCGAAATCAGGGCTGGTGAAAGATTCGGGTTATTCGGTCCGAATGGTGCTGGTAAAACCACATTGATGAACCTGATGACCGGCATCCTGAAATATCCTGCAGGCAGTATTAAATTGCTTGGTCACGAAATCAGGCGCCATCCTAAATACATCAATAATATATTCGGATTTGTACCTCAGGATTTTTCATTTTACACTGAATTATCACCCAGGGAAAATCTTGCATTCTATGGGGCATGGTACGGACTTTCGGTCAGGCAAATCAGGGAAAAAACGGAGGAGCTACTCGAAATACTTGGTTTAACTACGGTAGGGAACCGTGTATTAAATACTTTTTCAGGTGGCATGAAACGCAGGGTCAACCTTGCCATCGGAGTTATGCATGAACCAAAAGTTTTGTTTCTGGATGAACCTACCGTAGGTGTGGATGTTCAGTCAAGGCACGCGATCATTCATTACCTGAAAAAACAGAATGAAGCCGGAACCACCCTGATTTATACTTCTCATCAACTGGAAGAAGCAGCGGAATTATGTAATAAAATTGCGCTGATAGATGATGGTAAAATTATTGCGCACGACAGTCTGGAAGTTCTCTTATCGGAACACGGTCATGAGGGAATGGAGGGATTATTTCTTGAACTCACGGGTAAAAGTTTCCGGGATTAATATGCATATTCTAATAGCGACCATTATTAAGGATATGAAAATTCTCCTGCGTGACCGGGTGGGACTTTTCATGATGTTTTTTATGCCCATACTGATGGTAGTCGTGATCACCAGCGTACAGAACAGTACGTTTGAACTGGTAAACAATAACAAAATTTCTCTCGTCATTTATAATAATGATAAGGATAGTTTAAGTCTTAAGCTGATTGAAGGGATCGGGAAAATCGGTTTATTTAAATTACAGGTATCAGAATCTGTGGTTACTGAAAATCACCCTTCATCACGAATGTATACTAAGGATGCATTGGTGGCCCTGGTAATACCGCAAGGTTTCACCAAAAACATTTTGAAAAAAGCGGAAGACATTGCAGCGCGCTCCCTGAAAGATCCGGATTCGATAAATGAAAAATCTTCGGCTCCGGTGGAACTGCCTGATTCACTGAAAATGTATTATAATCCAGTGATGCAGGCATCCTTCCGCCATTCTGTAGATGGTGCATTGCACAGTGCCGTCCAGGTTATCCAGGGAGAAGCCATCGTCAAAAAATTATACGAGGCAGTCAACCAGAAAGAAATTCCTCAGGATCTTGAAAACCAAATTTTATTCGGCCAATTTCCCATCTCAGAAATTCCCGTATCAAGCAGCGGAAGCCGCACGGTACCCAATGCATCCCAGCACAACGTACCTGCGTGGACCATTTTTGCAATGTTCTTTATCGTTATATCGCTTGGCGGGGTAATGGTGAGGGAAAAAAACAGCGGTAGTTTTATCCGCTTAAAAACTCTTCCTGCCAGTTATATGAATGCATTGTTTTCAAAGCAATTCGTTTACCTTTTGGTTACGTTTCTACAGGCCGCTGTAATCTTTCTGATTGGAAATAAATTTTTCCCTTTCATCGGGTTGCCGGTGTTAAACTTGCCGGCCGACATTTGGGGCCTTCTTACAGTAACTATAGTTTGCGGTTATTGTGCGGTGAGTTATGCAATATGCGTTGGAGTCTTTGCAAATACTCCGGAACAATCCAATGGATTTGGCGCTATTTCAATATTGATACTCGCCGCACTGGGTGGTTTAATGGTTCCATCTTTTGCCATGCCGGCCAACCTGCAAAAATTTCTCAGTATCTCTCCACTTCATTGGGCATTGGAAGCTTATTACGGTCTCTTTCTCGAAGGGGGAAAACTAAAGGACATATGGATGAATATTCTATCTTTATTGGGTATTACCGCACTTATTCAACTTTTCACCCTGTACGGTCTAAAAAAGAAAAATTTAATTTAATAAATAATGGAAACAGCTGAATTAAAACGGCAGTTAAAGGAGCAGATCATTCATTTCCTGAACCTGACGACAGTGAAACCGGAAGATATAAAAGATGATGAACCATTATTTGGTGAAGGGCTTGGGCTGGATTCAATTGACTCCATTGAATTGATCGTACTATTGTCCCGCGAATATGGTATTAATATCCAGGATCCGAAAGAAGGAAGAAAAATCCTGAAGGATATTAACACTATGGTAGATTATATAGAAAAAAACCGAACAAAGTAAACAGCTTCATTTGAGCAGAATCTTTATTACAGGCATGGGTCTGATCAGTGCGATTGGAGATTCTGTAGAAGAAAACAGGGATTCTCTTCAACATTCACGCAGTGGAATTGGGCATATTCAATTTTACCAGACTGCCTATGCCGGAAGGCTCCCGGCTGCTGAAGTAAAATATTCCACCGTTGAACTGAATAAAAAATTATTTGGCAAACCGAATCCGTCTATTACACGAACGTCTTTACTTGCTTTACACGCTGTTGAAGAAGCAATTCGCGATAGCGGATTAACCAAAGAAGAAGTCTCTTCCACAGATACAGCCCTGGTTGGTGCAACTACCGTTGGCGGCATGTGCCTTACAGATGAATTATTTAATGATGCTAACGCAAAAAGCGGAGGTACGCCCTATTTATCTTCTTATGATTATGCATCGGTTACGATGGCCATCCAGGAACATTTTGGGATATCGGGAGAAGTAGGCACCATCAATACAGCATGTTCTTCTTCTGCAAATTCTATTATATATGGAGCCCGTCTGATAAGTCACGGGTTTGCCCGTCGGGTGATTGTAGGTGGTGCTGAGAGTCTCGCAAAATTTACCATCAACGGATTTAATGCTTTGAATATTCTTTCTTCCAAGCCCTGTGCGCCTTTCGATCGTGATCGCAGCGGACTAAATCTGGGAGAAGGGGCGGCTTTTCTTGTTTTGGAAAGAGAAGAAGATCTGAAAGGGAAAAAAGCGTACGCAGTGTTATCTGGGTTTGGAAATAAAAACGATGCTTATCATCCTTCTTCCAATTCTCCAAATGGACTGGGTCCTTTTCTTTCCATGAAAGAAGCGCTGGAGAGCAGCGGATTGAATGCAGGGGAGATCAGTTATATCAATGCTCATGGAACCGGTACAGAAAATAATGATGAAACAGAAAGCCGGGCAATGATCCGGTTATTTGAAAAAGTTCCTCCTTTTTCTTCTACCAAATCATTCACAGGGCATACCTTAGGTGCTGCCGGCGCTGTAGAAGCAGTTTATTCCATCCTTAGTCTGGTTCACCAGGAACTGTATCCATCTTTATCCTTTCAATTTCCAATACCTGAAACAGGATTGATTCCGGTTCGCAATTTTTTTAAACAACCCATGCAGCATATCATGTCGAATTCTTTTGGATTCGGTGGTAATTGCAGTACACTGATTTTTTCAAAAACATGATGCATGGCTTATTTTCATTTACCCGTCTGTATATCGCCGCAAAATAGTTTTCCAGATGTGAATCTGTCACAAATCAGGGAATCAAGAAATAATTTACTGGAAGTGATTGAACCGCCTTATCCGGGATTACCTGCCGCTGCGAGGAGAAGAATGGGCAAGTCCGTGCGCATGGCCGTAGGCGCTGCTCTTCCGATATTAGAAAAATTTCCCCAACCTGACGGCATCGTGATCGCAACAGCCAATGGTGGCATGGAAGACTGTATCAAATTTCTGAACCAGATTCTTGAATATAATGAAGGCCTGCTCACGCCGGCTAATTTTGTACAGAGTACATCCAATGCAGGTGCGGCGCAGATCGCACTCGTTTCAAAAAACCATAACTATAATATTACACATGTTCACAGAGGTCTTGCATTTGAAAATGCCCTGATGGATATCATAATGTTACTGAAAGAAAATAAAGATGCGGGTTATCTTCTGGGCAGTACAGATGAGATTTCAGCATATAATTATAATATTGACCGGATCGCAGGATGTTTCCGGAAAGAACCCGTTTTAAATACCTGGCTTTTTCAATCAAAAGCCAAAGGAACCATGGCAGGTGAGGGCGCATTCATGGTTTTGATGAATAATCAACTACAGGGCGCCAGTGCAGAACTGAATGCTGTAAAAACGATGCACAGCACTGATCCGCACCAAGTATTAAGAACCCTCGAAAAATTTGTCTCAGAGAATTTCATCCATGGAGAATGGCCGGACCTGTTAATGACAGGAGAAAACGGCGATGAAAGACTTTTACCTTACTTCGATATTGTAGAATCCTTTATGAACGAATCCATTCCGGTTGCGCGGTTTAAACATTTCTGCGGTGAATATTGCACGGCTTCTTCCTTTGCCTGCTGGCTTTCGATGCAGATCTTTGAATCCGGCGAAGTTCCGGTTCTAATGATTAAAAATGGAAGGAATGAGAAACCCATCAGGCGAATACTCATCTACAATAATTACCGCGAGGCGCAGCATGCTTTCATTTTGATTTCCAAAGTAAAAATTCAAAATTCAAAATTCAAAAGTAAAAAGTAAATTGTATTAAATACGATTGCAATGCATCAAGCCTTACGCTTTAAGCCTTACGCCTTCAACCCTTTTTACTTTTTACTTTTTACTTTTTACTTTTTACTTTCAACAGCATGCACCACTAAACCCGATCCATACAAAGAATGGAAGACAGTAAATGGAAATCCTACCGGCAATAAATATTCCTCCCTGATCCAGATTGATACGACCAATGTGCAGCAACTTAAAGTTGCATGGACATATCACACAGGAGATGTCGATACAGCGGCCCATTCGCAAATTCAGTGCAACCCCATTATCATAAATGGAATCCTTTATGGAACTTCTCCGCAACAGAAACTATTTGCAGTAGACGCAGCAACTGGAAAAGAAATATGGATCTATAAACCCTTCGACAGTGTTCCAGGGGGAAAGAAAATGTATTTTGGTTTAAACAGTAACCGCGGAGTGGCTTACTGGACGGATGGTGAAGGTGACGAAAGATTATTTTATTCAGCCGGACCATTTCTGCGTGCTGTTAATGCAAAAACAGGTAAAGCGATAGAATCGTTTGGTCTAATGGGTAAAGTTGATCTGCGTGAAGGACTGGGTGTGGATGCCAGCGATCTTTTTGTAACCGCCACATCGGCACCGACAGTTTATAAGGACCTGGTGCTAACCGGTACAAGAGTATCAGAAAGCATGGACGCGGCACCGGGACATATCCGCGCATATAATGTAAGAACTGGCAAACAGGAATGGATATTTCATACTATCCCTTACCCGGGTGAAGAAGGTTATGAAACCTGGGAAGATACAAACGCATGGAAGATGACAGGGGGAGCAAATAATTGGATGGGCATGATCATCGATCAGAAAACAGGCATTGCTTATATTCCCTTAGGATCAGCATCGGCAGATTTTTATGGTGGTAAAAGAAAAGGCGCTGATCTGTTTGCTGATTGCCTGGTCGCCCTGGATGCAAATACAGGAAAAAGGATCTGGCATTTTCAATATGTACACCACGATACCTGGGACAGGGACCCTTCTTCAGCTCCTGTGCTTCTAACGGTGAAGCACAATGGAAAAGATGTGGATGTGGTGGCGCAAACTACCAAACAGGGTTTTATTTTCTTATTTGATCGTGAGACTGGTGAATCGCTTTTTCCCATCGTTGAAACACCTGTGGATACTACCACAGAGCTTACGGGAGAAAAATTATCTCGATCACAACCGATTCCTCAAAAACCAGCACCCTTCGTAAGGCAATCCATGACTGAAAAAGATATCAACCCGTATCTTTCACCTGAAGAATATGCAGATGTAAAAGCAAAACTTGCGAGCTATCATACCGGACAGCTATTTGAACCGGAATCCAAAGAAGGCACCATTATTTTCCCCGGATTAGATGGAGGTGCAGAATGGGGAGGACCGGCTGTTGATCCGGCAGATGCTACTTTGTTCATCAATGCCAATGAAACTGCCTGGATTTTAAAAATGCTGGACGTTGATAATAAATCAATATTAGGCGAGAATTATGCATCGGCAGGGGAGCGTTT
>DASZHV010000077.1:0-8244 GCA_035937535.1 Puia sp.
AACCATTTTCCTAAGAAACGCAAGCTGATAAAACCCAAAACTTAAAACAAAGCATGTTAATTATAATAGTGCAGGTATATTATTAAACTCATTTTTTTGGTTCGTTTTTACGCATATCTAAGAAATACGATTTTCTTTACGCTGCTTGTTTTTTGCTCGGCAAAATCTATTGCCCAGCAGGTTACAATCCATGGAACAGTTTTTAATATGTACAAAACCCGGCCACTCGACGGAGTAAGTGTGCTCTGTAGTTGTGGATCCGGAACCACCACTGATTCCAATGGAAATTATTTCATTAGGGTGTACGAGTCCGACTCCCTCCGTTTTTCTTACCTCGGCCGTGCAACACAGATGTTTCCAGTTCTCATGATGAATTCTACTACAGGTTTTGATATTGCCCTGCATGTAAATCCAACGGAACTGAGTGAAGTGCGTGTGGCTCCCAGGAATTATCATATGGACTCATTGCAGAACCGGAAAGATTATGAGAAGATATTTAATTATCATAAACCGGGGCTCGAGCTAACAGATGGTTCCGTTGGCGGAGGCGTTGGCTTTGACCTTGACGAGATTATCAATGTATTCCGTTTCCAAAGAAACCGGCGATTGTTAGCATTCCAGCAAAGATTGATTGCTGACGAACAGGATAAATTCATTGACCATCGTTTCACCCGTTATATCGTGAAACAAATCACCCATCTGGATGGTGACGCAGAGGATTCTTTCATGCTCCGTTACCGCCCTTCATATCAGTTTACTCAACTGGCCTCCGATTATGAATACGCTGAATATATAAAACTCGCTTACCTGGACTATAAAAGACATTTAAGTTATCATTATATCCCAGGCAAGAAAGAAGATGATTCTATACCTGAGACTCCTTTTTAGGCATAAGGCATAAGGCTTTTGGTTAACAGTGCGTATAATAATAGAACCCATTCATCAAATGCCTTGAGCTTTATGCCTTAAGCTTTAAGCCTAAATATCTAAATTGTATCATAATGCAATTGCTGAGGCACATTCCTTTTTTAAAAGCAGTTTTCTTACATAGCATCACCGCATTCGGTGGTCCGCAGGGTCATTTGGGTATGATGATGAAGACTTTTGTAAACAGGCGCCACGATGTTACTGAAGAAGAGTTGATTGACTATAATGCTTTCTGCCAGCTCTTGCCCGGCGCTTCCTCAACCCAAACACTTATCCTCATTGGATATAAACGTGGCGGTATCCCGCTGGCGGTGATCACACTTATTATCTGGATCCTGCCAGCATGCATATTGATGGGTATCTTTTCTTTTTTTGTTGAATATATAAATAATAAAAACGGTAGTCTCCAGCTTTTTCGTTTTGTTGAACCAATGACCGTCGGCTTCATCGCCTTTGCTGCCTGGAAAGCTTTTCGCGTTTCTGTCCATAACACGATCACTCATATAATTATGGTGGTTTCGGCAATTTCTACCTTTCTTCTTTTTAAAACACCCTGGATTTTTCCCATTGTAATAGTACTTGGCGGACTCATCACCAACATCAGCAGCAAACGTATTCCTCAAACTGAAGTGATCACCCAGAAAATAAAATGGGCGAATATCTGGCTCTTCGCTTTTATTTTTATTCTTGCTGGTGTCTCCAGTGAATTGGCAAGAAAAAATAACTGGCCCCACCGGAGACCCATCAATTTATTTGAAAATACTTACCGTTTCGGAAGCCTGGTATTTGGTGGGGGACAGGTGCTCATCCCATTTATGTATGAACAATTTGTTGCGCGGCCTGAATCGCAAAAACTAATCAGGCGAAATCCAAATATTGTAAAGATCAATAAAGATGATTTTTATACTGGCGCGGGATTCGTGCGGGCAATTCCAGGACCTGTTTTTTCTGTTTCATCTTACATGGGTGGCATTGCCATGAAGGACCTGGGATTTTCCATGCAGGTTATAGGTTCTGTGATAGGCTCCGTTGCGATATTTTTACCCAGTGCCTTGTTGGTGCTTTTCTTTTTCCCGATCTGGTCGAATATGAAAAAGTATGCGACTGTCTACCGGGCATTGGAGGGCATTAATGCAGTGGTAGTCGGTATTATGGTTGCCAGTAGTTTTTATATGATAAAGGATTTTACACCCGGCTCCACCCTCATGCTCTGGCTTAACATCGGAGTCGGCATATTGACTTTTATCCTGCTGCTATACAGTAGGTTGCCTTCTCCTGTAATTGTTATGATATGTTTGTTGTTGGGATGGATCATCTGATCGTTGGCCGTTGACCGATGACCGTTGACCGATGGGGGTAGACAATTATAAATTCTCAAATTCAATTTTACATTCCATTTTCACTTCCTCTCTTATACACAATTCCACATTTAACACATTGTGAAATAAGAGCTTCCGCAAATCGTAAATGAATCCAGTTTTGAAACTCTAAATTTGCTTCCTCATATACATATTGATTAAACGTCAAATACATATTGGTCTCGTTGGCAATCCGAATAGTGGGAAAAGCTCTCTTTTTAATGCCCTAACCGGCCTTCACCAGAAAGTTGGGAATTTTCCTGGAGTAACCATTGATAAAAAAACCGGCTCCAGCGACCTGGGTGCCGGCCACCAGGCGCAGATCGTAGACCTCCCCGGAACATACAGCCTTTATCCCAAACGTTCCGATGAATGGGTGACATATAAAGTATTGCTGCATCAGGATGATGATGTCAAAGTGGATATGGTGATCCTGCTCGTTGATGCAAGTAACCTGCGCAGGAACCTGCTTTTTTGCTCCCAGATCATCGATCTCAAAATACCTGTGGTCGTTGCATTAACAATGATGGATCTTGCAGCGAAAAAAGGAATTGAAATTGATGTGCCCGGTCTTGAAAGAGAATTGGGTGTACCTGTAGTGCCAGTTAATCCCCGAAAGAATAAAGGCATCATACAGCTAAAAAGAATTCTTGCACAACGTGCTCAACACTTGCATCAGGCACCCATTCGCGATTTTATTCCCAACCGCGCCCTCGCTGATGGCGCTGTTTCGCAAATGAAACAGGTTGTTCCGGAAATCAGTGATTACAAAGCTTTACATTACCTCATCAACCACGAATCCTTCCATTTCAGCAAGGATATGCATCACAGAATTGAAAGCATTGAAGAGGTAAACCAGTTTAACCATACCCGTGTTCAGGCAGAAGAAATATTGCAACGTTATAGCCGTATAAGGCAGGTGATGCAGCAAACGATTTCCGAACCCGACCCATTACAAAAAACCCTGTTCACCGAGCGACTGGATAATATTCTCATGCATCGCGTTTGGGGGTATATTATATTGCTTACTGTTCTCTTTTTTCTATTTCAAAGCGTCTTCTGGCTTGCCCGTTTCCCAATGGACGGACTGGACTGGTCACTCACAAAAATGACCAGCTGGGTTTCCGCCCAATTACCCGACGGCTGGTTTCGCGATCTGATGGTCAACGGCCTGCTAGCGGGTCTCAGTGGAATCCTGGTTTTTATTCCGCAGATCATGATACTCTTCGGACTTATTACTGTGCTCGAAGACACAGGTTATATGGCGCGCATCAGCTTTCTAACGGACAAGCTCATGCGTAAAGTTGGGTTAAATGGAAAATCAGTGATGCCGATGATCAGTGGATTCGCCTGTGCCGTACCAGCCATTATGAGCAGCCGCAATATTGAAAACAAAAAAGAAAGGCTGCTCACCATACTGATAACTCCACTGATGAGTTGCAGTGCAAGACTTCCTGTTTACACCATGCTGATCGCTCTCACGGTTCCCAACAAAGACGTCTGGGGATTTTTTAATATGCAGGGACTCGTGATGATGGGCCTTTACCTTATGGGCGTCATTGCTGCTCTTATCGTTTCATATGTAGCAAAGAGATTTATTCATTCAACAGAAAAAAGTTTTTTCATACTCGAACTCCCTACATACCGCGCGCCACGATGGAATAATGTCGCTATTACTATGGTGAGCAAAGCAAAGATTTTTGTGCGTGATGCGGGAAAAGTAATTATCGTGATCAGCATGATTCTATGGGGATTGAGCAGTTATGGTCCGAAGGGCCGCATGCATACTCTGGCAGAAAAATATGCCAATGCACCAGCCTCAGAAATGAAAGCAAAAAGCGCAGAGCATCTTGAAAATTCATACGCTGGCATTTTAGGAAGAGGCATCGAACCTGTTATTAAACCACTTGGATATGACTGGAAGATTGGTATTGCGTTGATCACTTCCTTTGCTGCCAGGGAAGTTTTTATCGGTACGATGGCAACATTATATAGTGTGGAGGGTGGTAAGAATGCGAATCCGCAGACACTTAGGGAAAGAATGGCCTCCGCAAAAAGAGAAGACGGATCCAAAGTGTATACCCTTGCAACAGCCGTGTCCCTGATGATTTTTTACGCCTTCGCCATGCAATGTATGAGTACCCTGGCCGTAGTCAAACGGGAAACACGCAGCTGGAAATGGCCCATCATCCAATTAGTCTACATGACAGGACTTGCCTATGTGGCGAGTTTGATTGCTTATCAACTTTTAAAGTAAAAATTCAAAAGTAAAAAGGAAAAACGTCTGACTTTGAGCGAATGCAGATAATACTTCACTCCCATACTCCCATACTCCCATACTCCCATACTTTCTTTTATTCCGACCGCAGACTATTCACCGGATTCGCCATCGCTGCTCTGATAGTCTGAACACTTAAAGTGATCAGTGCAATTACTATCATTCCAATTCCACTTACAATAAACACCCACCAGCTTATCTCGGTTCTGAATGCAAAATCATCAAGCCATTTATGTAATGCCCACCAGGCTAAGGGAGTTGCTACAACAAAGGCAATGGCAACCAGCTTAATAAAATCCTTTGATAAAATAGAAACGATCTGGGTTACAGAAGCGCCAAGCACTTTACGGACGCCGATTTCTTTTACACGGTGGTTGGTAGTATAAATTACCAACCCCAGTAATCCAAGGCAGCTTATGAAGACTGTCAGACCTGTTGCCCATTTCAAAAGACTTGAAATATTTTGCTGACTACCGTATGCACTGGCAATGCTTTCGTCAAAGAATGCGTAATCGAAATTTTCCTGAGGATATGTTTTACTGAAAGCATCCTTCATTTTTGCAATAACTTCTTTCCAATTATTTTCTTTACTCACTCCTGTTACACCTCCAGAAGCAAAGCCTTTAGGTTCTTCGGGTTTCAAAGCAACAATTATTTTGCGGCAATTATTGACAGACTGGCAAAAAGCCAATGGCGCAATTTTATAATTCAAAGGATGTGGATGGAAATCTTTCATAACGCCCACAACAGGAACCATCTTATCGTCAAGCTTAACCATTTTACCAATTACATCATGTGGATTTTGAAAACCTAAAAAATGCATACAGCTTTCATTTATCAGAATTTCCTTTGTAGTGTCTGAAGGCTGCAAATATCTCCCTGCAAGTAGTGGGATTTGAAAAAGTCTTAAATAATTCGCATCACCGGCTTTTAACTCTACCACCGTTTTAATTTCCTTTTTTCTGTCCTGGTATTCCAAGGTAGTGGTCCACCATCCAAATGAAGAAGGCACATCATGTCCCAAACTACTCAGATTAATTCCGGGAATTTTTTTTAATTCATTCAGTAAAAAATATCTCTTTGAAACAGACGTATCAGCATAAGGGGTATTAAAACTGATGATTGCCTCTTTTCTGAATCCCAAATCTTTATCCAGCATAAACCGGATTTGTTTGCCAACCAGGAATGTTCCCATAATGAAGGCCTGGGCAATAATGAATTGGGCAACGGTAAGTGTTTGTCTTATCCAGGCACCCCTTGTTCTGGCACTCCCCTGATATGCCTGATTTTTTAGAACCTGTAGTGGTTTCGAAGAGGACAAAACTGCGGCCGGATAAAATCCGGCTAACAGGCTTACTGTTAATACAAGTATTAAGAGAAACAGAATAAGAAAGGGATCATTGAGAGAAAACCGAACCCCTTCAGGTATAAAATCTGAAAACAATTTTAGCAGAACAGGTATAAGCGAAAAGGATAATATCGAAGCAATTAATGTGATGATAAAAGTTTCACTCAGGAATTGCAATAATAGCTGGTACTTTGCACTTCCCATTGTTTTACGAATACCAATTTCTTTTGCCCTTTTCGAAGCCTGAGCGGTACTCAGGTTGATGAAATTGATACATCCCAATACTAAAAGGAAGAACGCTACAAATATTAAGCTTGCCAGCGTGGTCTTGTTTGCTATGGATATCCCGAAATCCCCATAAAGATTATTGAAATGAATGTCATTTAACGGCTGTAAATGATAGGTCCAGGTATAATTATTTTTTTTCGCGTCAGCACCCAGATTGTCGTCAAACACTTTTTTTAATCCTGCTTCAACAGCTTCAGGTTTTTTTTCGTTGCTAAGTTCAACGTATAACTGTTGGTCGCTAGTTGTTGATCCCCATACATCCCAGTGAAAATTACTCCTTAGGCCGCTATTATTTAGAATAGTTGGAAGTGAAATAAATTCTTCAAAATTAAAATCAGTATTGCCCTGGCGTTTAAAATCGGCAACCACCCCCGAAACCTGTGTAGTAATGGTATCGTCATATATAATTTTTCTTCCGATCATATCCGGGAAAGACAATGAAGGAAAATAAAGTTTTGCTCTTGTCTCGCTAATGATCACTTTACCCTCTCCCTGCAAAGCGGTATTTGGGGAACCGGCCAGCCATTTGTACGGCAGCATTTTAAAATAACTTTCTTCTGCGAAGATGACATGTTCCTGCGCCTTGAAAACCGATTGCATAGCAGAATGTTGTGCGGGAACTTCGAGTTTGTTAACGTTATAATATCGAAAATTCACAATCTGTTCCAGTCCGTCTATGTTTTTTTTAACTGCTTCTCCAAGCGGGGCCGGAACACCGCGGGTATTACCAGGATAGTCCTGAAAAGCATAACTGCTCACCACCCGGTAAATCCTGTTTCCATTTTTTTCAAACCGGTCAAAACTATAATCAAACTGTACAATAAGGAAAATTACTAGCGCAGCACTAAGACCGATAGAAAGACCCAATACATTAATGACGGTAAATATTTTGTTTCGCCAGAAATTTCTCAGCGCAACGAGCATGTAGTTTTTAAACATAAAATCAATTGTCAATTGTTAATTGTTAATTGTTAATTGTTAACGGATTTATCTTTACAATCTCAACGATTTATCATTATTTAAAGGTTCACAATTTAGTTTTGACAATTATCAATTAACAATTAACAATTGACAATTATAATCATTCCGAGCGTAAACTTGTTACCGGATTCGCTACCGCCACTTTAACCGCCTGGAAACTTATCGTTATGAATGCAATAAACACTGTAACGATTCCCGTAATTGCAAATACCCACCACGAAATATTAATTCTGTAAGCATAATCCAGTAACCATTTGTTCATGAAATACCAGGCCACGGGTGATGCAATCAAAAGCGCAATCAGCACGAGTGCTATAAAATCCTTTGATAACAAACGAACAATAACCGTTACGGAAGCGCCAAGCACTTTTCGGATGCCAATTTCCTTTGTCCGATTAACGGCCGCAAGCGCAGCTAATCCAAATAATCCAAGGCAGGCAAGGAAAATTGAAATACCACCGGCCCATCCCACAATGCTGCTCCATTTTTCCTCTGATTTATAAAACCGGTCCAGATCCTCATCGAGAAAACTATATTTGAATGGATAATCTGGCACAAAACTTTTCCAGGTAGTTTGTAGCAATGCAATAGCATCGGTTGGATCCACAGGCTGAAATCGGACAAATATTTTCGTTGGTGAAAAGTCACCAGGCATGGTAAATAACTGTTCCCTTACTGCCCGATTCAATGCTTCAAAATTGAAATCTTTAATTACACCAATAACGGTTTTTACCTGATCCCCTCCTGACTTGAATTGTTTCCCGATCGCATTTTCAGGGGTCATCCCCAAGATATTTTTCGCAAGTGTTTCATTTATGATAACAGAATTCGTGGAATCACTGGCTATGGATAAATTAAAATTCCTTCCTGCAATTAATCGCATGCCCATCAATTTCAGGTAATACTGATCAACAGGATATTCTATGGAACCAAATTCTTTATCGCCATATTTATACCCTCCTCCCATTTGTCCCTGTCCTTCCCCCAACCCTATCTGAGATCCCGCCACTCCTATAATTTGTCTGTGTGATTGCAATAGTTGCCTGAATAAAGGATATATCTTT
>DASZHV010000078.1:0-6477 GCA_035937535.1 Puia sp.
GATCTTCTAACTACGGATCTTTTTTGGCTTTAGTGCCTGCTTTTATCGGCGCTTTTCTGGGTTCCTTTCTGAAATCAACTTTATCAAGATTAAATTAAGCCGTGGCTAATCCATTCAATAAAATAATATTCCTCAGATATTGTAGCACGGCCATTTTTTTGGGAGTTTCTATCTTTGTTTCATCCCTGGTCGGCCATTTACTTACACCCGGCAAACTAATTGCCTGGTCTTTTACCGGAGGTTGTTTTGGAATAGTGCTTGAACATTATTTTCTATTTAAACGCTCGCTGATTGGAAAAAAATCCCTTATTTCTTCCTTCGTCTCAAATATAATTGTATTTGGAATCTTTTCCTTTGTAGCAGTTTTTAACCTCCATAGCCCTTTGATATTAATCCTCTGTTTTTTAATTATCATAACTGCCAATTCCGCACTTAATATATATTTTGAAAAATATGCTAATCTTCCTGACCACAAACAATTCGCAATCTTCGGCTTAATATTGATAGCACCGGTAACTTACTTCTTAACTGTGTCAATCTTAAAATTTCAATTTGGATATCCTTCGCTTTTTGTACCGATCGACAGATTACTCGGCCAGGTGAATGGGCAGATGATCTTTAATGAAATTTCTCCATTTCTTTTTGCTGGAGGTATTTTGTTAGCTTTTATTCTAAATAGTTACACGGTTTTGAAATCCGGTGCAAAAAAATTACCAGTCAATCTGTCTCTCATATCGGTCTCCGGTCTGATGGGCTTATTATTACTTGTTTATTTATTTCTTGAAAATATTTGAATTCACTTAACTTTCCCCCGCTTTATCCATTGCGATTGTTACCGGAATCCGGTAATTTTATAACCATCACGAATTTTATTAACTATCATAATGGCAAATAAATTCAGTGTTCTGTTAGCCGATGATGATATAGAAGACCAGGATATTTTGAAAGAATATTTGTTAAGGGAGCTTCCTGGTTTAACAATCTACAGCTTCCTGAATGGAAAAGATGCAGTTTCCTGGTTGGACAAATGTGCTGAAGATGACCTTCCTTCTCTGATTATCCTGGATTATAAAATGCCTATTATGAATGCTGTTGAAACCCTGGAATATTTAGAGAATAATTCCAGATATTCATCCATTGAGAAAGTTGTATGGAGTACCTCAATACGGAATGAATATAAAAATATATGTATTGACAGAGGTGCCTCCCGTTATTTCTCCAAACCGTGCAATTTTTCTGATCTCAAAAAGATAACCAGCGAGCTATTGGGGTATTTAGTCAAAGACAAGGTAAATATATCGTAAAAGTGGTTCCTTCACCTGGTGAACTATTCGCTTCGATAGAACCGTTATGATTCAGAACAATCTTTTTGCAAATAGCAAGACCTACGCCTGTGCCGGGATATTCGACCCGGCTATGCAGCCTATGAAATAGTCCAAAAATTTTATCTGCATACTCCTGCTCGAATCCAATGCCGTTATCACGGATAGTTATTTTATAATATGCCTTAATCCGAAACTCGCCAGGTTCGCTTTCCATTTGACGAAATTCTTCAGAACATGCAATCTGGATTCTCTGAGGACTGTCTTTCTTGCGATATTTGATTGCGTTCCCAATTATATTTTCAAATAGTTGTTGAATCTGAAATGGAATTCCCCAAATAATAGCAGAATCAACACCCTGGAATTCAATACTGCCACCATACAAAGAATCCTGGAAAAAAACGGCAATATCTTTTATGATCGCAATTATTTCTATGTCTTCAAATTTTTTAAAAACGTCTGATGTTTCAGAATATCTTAATAAGTCATCAATCAAACCACTCATCCGTGTAACAGAATTTACTGAATATTTCAAATAGGCTTTTTCCTGATCGGACAGTTTATCACTGGCCGATTCCAAAATCATCGAATTATAAAATTGTACTTTTCGTAAAGGCTCTTTCATATCGTGAGCAGCAGCATAAGTAAATTGTTGTAACTCCTTATTTTGAGATTCAAGTTCCTGAGCGTAGTGGGTAATCTGATCTGCGGCTGCTTTAATTTCTGTCAAATCCCGGGTTACTTTTGAAAATCCAATGACATTACGCTCCTCATCATGCAAAGCCGTAATTACAATACTACCCCAGAATTTACTGCCGTCCTTACGCATGCGCCAACCTTCATGTATTGCTTTACCATTCCTTACTGCTTCCTCTATCAACTTTTCCGGTAATTTTTTCTCTCTGTCTTCAGGAAGATAAAATAAACGAAAACTTTTTCCCACAATTTCACTTTCCTTATATCCTTTGATTTTCTCCGCTCCTTTATTCCAATTCTGGACAATCCCTTCCCTATTCAGCATTAAAATAGCGTAGTCCTCAACCTCCTCAATCATTTTATGGTATCTTTCTTCACTTTTTCTAAGTTCATCATTCTCCCTGTTTATAAGAGAAGTCCCCACATTATTCTTTTTTGGTGAACCGTCTTTGATATTTATATATTCAGACTGGTCTTGTAATTCTTTCATTAATTTCAATTTACTTAGATTTTGCACATTTCAGCCTTTATAATTTCATAAAGTTATCCCCTTTTACTATAGAGAAATTTACTACGCTTCGTAGGAATTTCCATTCCGAGGAGCATACCCCAGGGTTTCATCTCTGGCAATCTGTCGAAAATAATTTTCATTACTCCAATAAAAGGTATGGATAAAAACATACCGGAAATCCCCCACAAAGCTCCGCCCAGCAAAACAATAACAATAGAAACTAACGCATTGATCCTAACCTTAGATGCAACTATATATGGAACGAGAAAATGATTATCAATGAATTGAATGAACATGTAACTGATGATAACCCAGAATTGGGCCTGGAACCCATCTATCGTAATTGTCGCAATCAAAATTGGTAATAAAACAGCCAGAATGCCGCCTATAAATGGTAATATATTGAGTAGAGCACCGAGTACACCAAGAAGAACAGCATAAGGAACACCAATTAATAGTAATGCGATTGTATTTAATGTAGCAACAATCAATGCTTCCAATAGCAAGCCTAACATATAATTTTGTATAGCACCCTTTGTTTTCGTTAAAACTTCCCTGATATCTTTTTCTTCAGCATCGTCAAAAATTTCATAAAGAAATTTTAAAATAAGATTTTTATAATACAAAAAAAGGAAAGTATATATTGGCAATAAAAACGCCATGGCAAATCCGCCAAGAACAGAGCCCATCGCAGATGCCAATACAGGTTTGAGGCCTGCCTCTGCCTGATCGATATATTCGTTTTGCTGTTTTGTATTGATACCAAAATCTGTACGGGCAAAATGCTGAAACTTTGCAAAAAGTGTTACAAATTTTTGTTTAAAAGTCGATAAGTCATTTGAAAAACCCTTGATTTCCATAAACAGGAAATAGGCGATGCCCGTAATTATAACCAACGCAAAAATGATGGTAATAGCTATCGAAAGTACTTTTGGGAAATGCCATTTTTCCAATAACTGAGTTACCGGATTTAGCAGAATGGCCAGTAATAGAGCAAATGAAAGTGGAACAAGTATTTCACGCAATGTTGCTAACATAAATACAAGCAGTACAAAACCGAACAGAATAACAGTAACTTTAAAATAAAACGGATATTTTTTCATCATATAATTTCGAATAACACTACTAACTTCTTCTCCAATTTCAAGCTGTCATGGCCTCCTTTTTTCTTCCGAAAAAAAACACATGCTTTAAGTGAGTAATATTTTTGAGTATGGACGATAAGGTAAAACTATACAGTACGAATCCAATAAATATGATGTACCCGGGTTGAATTGAAGTATTATTGGTAGTAATACTGGTAATGGAACCATTATTCATATTCAAACCTGAAAGTGTATTATTTACAATTCCATTGAAGCCGATGAAGGTCATCAAAATGGCGATAACCAGAACATCCGCCATACTCCATTTACCGGAATCAAAAGCGAAATAATGAATGACCTTGTTCTTTGCCCACTTACGTTTATTCAGCATATAAATACCTGTTGACAATAGTTTGGTTATTGGGAACAGGATGCTAAAAACGAGTATAAGAACACCTACCATCATTGAGTCGATTTTGCCGGTATGAATGAGAAGTTGCACCACATCCACGATACTTTTACTTTGAAAAAAAAGGACCTGATTTCTAAAAGAAACATTTTGTCCAAGTAAATGAAAATCCATCGATGATATGCGCGCGTCAATCTGTATCATGGTACAGGTTAATCCTACAACCAATAGAATTAGTGCGGATAGAATTGACATAATATAAAGAGGTGCATGAACTTCTTCTTTATTTCTGACCAGCAACCAGAGAAGCAAAATCATGATAATACCACCCAGCATGCCGAAAGCCCAGGAATATGTTTGTTTACGGATAAGGGACAGGTCAGAAAATGTTTGCTTTTCAAAGGATACTTTATCAACCGAATTATATCTTTTGAATATTGAATCCATGAGAGCGCTTTCTGCATTCTTGGAACTGTCATATGTTTGACTTCCCAGGGAATCCAATTCCGTTTGAGCAATATTCTTTAACCTGTGATAACTGGAAGGTTTATTGATTTCGTTTATGATTTTTTGAGCATATCCAGAGGCTTGCTCATGTAATTTTTTTTCACTGACGAGTGTATTAAATGCAAGCTTTTCAATTTTCCCCCCAACGGTTTTTTGTGGTTTTCTAATGTTATTCGCTGCCTTATCAATTAATGCATTTAAAATCTGTTCTATTTCCTTTTTGAGATCATTATTTTGTTGTGGAGTTAATTTAAATTTTTGAATTTGAGCTTTTGCCGCAGCTACTATATTATCCTTCCACTCATCAACCGAAAGTAGACCGAATGAGACACTGTTAACAACCATGTAGTCCTTCTTAATATTCTCCTGCCTGTTGGATAAAACGTAAACCTGGTAGCCGCAGTACCCAATTCCAAATAATATGATGGATACTCCTATAACCAACAAAATTTTAATACCGGACAACCCGAATCCTGATTTTCCATTTATCTCTTTCTCCACATTATTGTATTAAATCAGCTTATTGATCGAAACGCTGGTAAATAGGATAATAATTTAATTATCATGCCATAAAAATCAGGGACGTCTTAATATAGTTATGTGTTAAGATGTAGAGTAAATTTCCCAAAAAGAATAAATATTTAAATTGGACCGTATGCCAACATTTATTAATAAGTCGGGATATTTACTAAATAATTTATGATTATGAGAAAATTATTGTTTGTCTTTTTACTTGTATCGGGATTTGCAAGGGCACAGCAAAAGGAGATCAGGCTGTATGAAGGGCCGGCTCCTGGTTCTGAAAACTGGAACTGGACTGAAAAACAAACCGATAAAAATATGATGCACCAGATGATGGTGTATAATGTAGTTAATCCTACATTGACCGTTTTCCCCGCAGATCCCGCAATTGCAAATGGAACGGCAGTCATTATTTGTCCGGGTGGTGCATTTCATTTTCTTACGATTGATAATGAAGGCACTATTGTAGCAAAATGGTTAAACAAACGAGGCGTAACAGCCTTTGTACTTAAATATAGGGTCGCCCATTCAGATACAGACGATCCGTTTGGAGATATGATGGCCGGTTTATCCCCTGGAAAACGCAAAGACTCCTATGAAGCTGAAATGAAGGCTACCATTCCACTTTCTATCGCAGATGGAAAAGCTGCTATTATATATGTCAGGAAACATGCGTCAGAATTTGGAATTTCTCCGGATCATATTGGTATTATTGGATTCTCTGCCGGAGGAACAGTAACAGCTTCATCAGCATATAATTATAATAATGACAACAAGCCGGATTTTGTGGCTCCCATTTATGCATTTATGCCCGCTTCCCTTCAAAGCGAAATATTACCTGATGCACCTCCAATGTTTCTGGCTGTAGCAAGCGACGATCAGCTTGGACTTGCAGCCAATAGTGTCGACCTGTACAGTAAATGGCTGGCATCGAAACATTCAGTTGAATTACACATTTATGCTAAAGGCGGGCATGGTTTTGGGATGAATGTCCAGCACTTGCCTATAGATGGCTGGATAGACCGGTATGGAGACTGGCTGGTTTTTATCGGCATGATCAAGCCTAAATCCTAGGATGCAGGGTTAATTTCAGGATTCCTGTTTAAGCGGTATTTAAGAATGGTTTTGTTATATAAGGAGAGCACTGTTATTAGAATCTTAGCCAGATATAACCCAGTGATAAGCCAGTATTAAGCCTTAGATAAGCCAGATCTTAAAAGCACTGGCTTATCTTTGCCTTTTATTTGCTTTTCTTATCCCTTATTATTATCTTAGAGTAAGCTTAATATACCATTCAACCTTATGGGTACTCTTCACGGTAACCTCAGCTTTACGGGCTCTATCAGTAATATCTCAGCTTATACCATGCGCGGCCATGACAAGGTCATTTTGCGCACCAAGGGCGGGGCTTCTAAAAAACATATT
>DASZHV010000079.1:0-1523 GCA_035937535.1 Puia sp.
GCCTCCGGGTTTTTGATAATATTCCCTTCGGTATCGAAATTCTTATTATCAAATGGTACAAATTCGAAGAAAAGGTGCTGGTAGGTAACAAGCCTTAAACCCCTTTCATCCTGACGGTCCTGATAAGCAATAAATCCTTCGGACGCAAGGTAAGTTTCAATATACGTTATGGATTTGCCCAATAGTTTTTCAAATCCTATTTTGTACGGCTCAAATGAAACACCTCCATGAACAAAAAATCCCAGATTTGGCCAGATCTCGTGAATGTTCTTTAGGTTATACCGTTCAATTATTTTCTCCAGACACATTTGGATCCAAGCGGGGACACCAACGATAAATCCAATGTCCCATCGCGGAGCCTGTTCTACAATTTCCTCCAGTTTGCGCGACCAGTCACGTGTCCTGGCAATTTTTTTCCCTGGTTTATAAAAGGGGCTGAACCAGAACGGAACTTTTTTCGCAGAAATTCCACTCAGGTCACCTTCATAATATCCCGGACCTTTCTGGAGATCCGTACTCCCTCCGATCATAAGCCATCCCTTACCAATGCTTTTTACGGGAATATCCTGGTAATTACGAAGACTCAGTAATTGCCGCACCATCGCAATACGATTTCCGCGAAGCAGGTCGTTCGTAACAGGAATATATTTACTGGCAGATTCCGAAGTTCCGGAACTCAATGCATAATATTTTATTTTCCCAGGCCAGCAGATATCCGGTTTACCCTCCAGGGTTTTATACCACCATTCTTTATAGATTTTACTGTAATCAAATACTGGAACATTTTCCTGAAAGCTTTTAACTAAATGCCGGCTCATCATGATACGGTCAAAATGATACTTCTGTCCGAATTCAGTGAAACGTGCTTTTTTCAGTAATTTTTTCAAGACTTTCATTTGCTGGCGCCGCGGTGATTTTTTCGGCAATCGTAAAGCCCGCGCTAGAGAATTGGGTAATTGTACGTCAATTAACGCCATTGATAATCGGGATATTAGTTGATTTCAAATTTAGACCTTTTTAGGTTGAAGGCCTAAAGCTTAAAGTTTTTTTGGTACATGTTTTATGGTGAGTGGCTCATGGGAAAACCATATACCATAAACTATATACCATTTATCATAAATCATGGCATCGGTCCAACGATACTCAAAGGATAAATCAGAACCGGGTCACTTTCATTATTCGTTTTACTTATAGCCGTAACAAAAAAACGTCCCCGGGGCAGATTCACCAAATCTTTCAGGTTGAAAACCATATTCGCTGTTTGATTATTTGGAATAAACTGGAATACGCGGGCAGAATCAATATTGAATGCTGCTTCTGCTTTATAAACAGCAAAACCTTTGAGAGTATCGGAAAGGCTCCCTTTTTCAAAATAAAATATTAATGAATCATTTTTATTACTGGTACGTACCACGGGGATGGACGGCCGAACACTATCGATCCATGGCATTGGTGCAATCAGGGCAGGATAATTATAGAAATTTTCGCGTAGCGAATCGTTCCACCCATATGCATTTCTATAA
>DASZHV010000080.1:0-9830 GCA_035937535.1 Puia sp.
GTTCCGTGGATATGATAAAGAGATTTAGGAATCCGCCTGTTTCTCCATTTCAAAACGGCCCTGATCCCCCAGGTTATAAAGGCTGGATCTGTTTCGGATATCATCCTGATAATGATTTTTTTATCTTCAGGGTTTTCACGGTCATATAGTGTTTGACTTTAGCTGAATATTTATAAAATGAACCTGGGAATATTTTATACAATTTTAATTTTTCAGCTATTCTGAAATATCCGGGAAATTGGGAAATAACGGGTATACTGCCAATGATAATAATGGCGAGCGGATTATATTTAAGTGCAATTTCCGTTGCTATGATGCCTCCGAGAGAAGTTCCAATAAGTACGAAAGGCTCAGCCGTATTGATTTTTTCAGCAAGACGAACTGCATAGTTTTCCAGAGTCTCGTCGGGCTGAGGCATAATCCAATTCAAATGAACTGCATCAAATCCGGCAGGCAGACGGATATGTCTGAATAGTCGCCCGTCAGCAGCAATACCGGAAATAAAATATGTTTTCATTATTCGCAACTTATGTAAAAAAATGCGGTAATCTATTTTAATGCCTCGACCTTTGATTCGCGGGACACCATTTCGTGGTGAAAATGGCAAGGCATTCAAGTACTCACCCTGCAAATTATCACGAATGGAAATATGAACCTCGAGTATATGGATTTGGAGACTGACTTGAAAAAATGATGCAATTTCCTATGCCATGGCATGTGCCTTAGTGGAGGAAGTTCTCTTTCCACATTTCAACAATTCGCCCTCTTATAAATCACCTTTTTTTGCTCAATTTCAGATTATTTGCTTTGGACTACCTACAACTGGTCACCCTATAAGAAGTGGCTGAAAATAGTTCCGGCAGACGTTTTTATTAATATAACTGGCAGTCATCGTCATTATTTATTAATTTGGCTTAACTAACCGGGTAAATGAAATTCTTATACTCCAATATATGCGAGGCTCTTTCGTTGTGCAAAGCTAACGGGGTCATTTAACGATTAAAATACCGAATATGAACCAAGCTGCCCAAACCCAGGATTTAAACATTGACAAAGCTATTCAGCACCTAAAATCGGTACTCGTCAGTGGAGAAACTCTTGATGCCTGGTCGGTTCAAGTTAGGCTATTTGCTTTGACACACCGGAGAATGCTTATAGCAGCAACTACAGGTAGGTTTATTGTCATTAAACGGAGCTTGTTTGGAGGGTTTGAAATGAATGATTTTCGATGGCAGGATCTTGGCGATGTTAAATTGAAGGTTGGAATATTTGGAGCTGACATTTACATTAAAAAATTTGGTTCCACAGACCTGGCAATGAATAAAAATGCGTCTGATTATCTCTCATTAACAGGTTTTAAGAAAGACCAGACTGAAAATATTTATCGACTCGCACAAGCACAAGATCAGGCATGGAGAGAAAAAAGACGAGTTCGGGAATTAGAAGAGCTAAGGGCAAAATCTGGCGGTTACAATCTTACTACTATGCAAACTGGAATTCCAGTCACCAATAATTCATCGGAAGACTCATTGTCCAGATTGCAGAAGGCAAAAGCCATGTTGGACAACAAGTTAATTACAGACTCAGAATTCGAAACAATAAAGGCAAGAATAATTAGCGGGCTCTAGAAATATTAATAGAATAAAAAGGTAATATTTGATTCATTTTACTTACAAGTGATGGCAAAAAGTAAAGAAATTATAATTGAAGCAGACTTGTGTGCCCATTGTGCCTTTTATTATAGTGACCTAGAATGTATGGCCTTCCCTAATGGTTTTCCACAGGAAATCCTGGTACGCTACAATGATCATTCCAAACCCTTACCAGGGCAGAAAAATAAAATTGTTTCCTGGGAAGGGAAGCTGACTGACCTGACCCCTGATATGATTCCATATAAATAACATTATTTCAATTAACAGCAAGAATCTTAGGAAAGAACCAATGTTGAAAACGCCCTGGTCGTGCCGGTTAAGCTGTATAGTGGCATAGTTTTTCCACCTACGGTGCCATGATGCAAAAATAATTTAGAAGCTAATGTCCGGAAACGGCTTCTATTATTGTCTATATTAAAATAAATAATTATGAAAATGACTACGCTCGTTTGCAGAGTTCTTATGGCATGCGCTATATTATCTGGCCAGGCTGGATTTGCCCAGAGTTCTTCAGGCGAGGTGTCAGGGCAAAATGGATCAAACGCCAAAGCCGTTAAGGCTTATTATACAGCTTTTGAGAAAAAAGACTGGAATTTGATGCAGGGAATTCTTGCTGATGGGTTTACTTTCAGCAGCCCGATTGACGATCATATCAGTTTAAAGGTGTTTAAGGAAAAATGCTGGCCAAATGCCTATAAAATCAAACGATGTGAATTGGATAAGATTGTTGTGAGTGGAAATAGTGCCTTTGTAATCTATAATGGTTGGACGACAGACGGCAAATTATTTCGGAACAGTGATTATTTTAAGTTAAAAGACGGAAAAATTATTGCGTACGAGTGTTTTTTTGGACCTGGGATAAATTATCCTAATTCGGGGAAATAGAAACAGAACCTGTAGTCGTCAATGATTTAATCAACTTCAAATTCGGATGCTACTTTTTGACCCATTTCCAGTTTTTTATTTCAGGCATATCTTCTCCTTTTTCCCGGATATATATTTTATGTTCTATCAGCTTATCCTGCATCTCCTGTTTTAGATAAGCACATGTATTATCTAATTGCGGAAGCCGTTCTATCGTATCCTGCACCAGATGAAAACGGTCCATGTCATTGAGCACGGTCATGTCAAAAGGTGTTGTAATGGTTCCTTCTTCTTTATAACCCCTCACATGGATATTGACATGATTGGTACGCTTATAAGTCAGCCGGTGTATCAGCCACGGATATCCGTGAAATGCGAAAATGACCGGTTTATCTTTCGTGAAAAGAAAATCAAAATCTTTATCGTTCAGTCCGTGCGGATGTTCGGTCTGCGGCTGGAGTTTCATGAGATCAATCACATTCACAACCCGAATTTTAAGTGTTGGTATATGTGTCCGGAGAATCGAAACTGCCGCGAGGATTTCAAGTGTCGGAACATCTCCCGCACAGGCCATCACGACATCAGGTTCCTGGCCCTGATCATTGCTCGCCCAGGTCCAGATGCCAATCCCTTTTGTGCAGTGTATGACGGCCTCTTCTATTTTCAGCCATTGGGGCGCGGGATGTTTTCCTGCAATCACAACGTTTACATAATGCCGGCTGCGCAGGCAATGATCCATGGTTGACAAAAGACAATTCGCATCCGGAGGCAGGTAAACACGAACAACTTCGGCTTTCTTATTTATAACATTATCAATAAATCCCGGATCCTGATGTGTAAATCCGTTATGGTCCTGCCGCCATACATGGGATGACAAAAGATAATTCAGTGAAGCAATTTTTCTTCTCCATGGAATACCACGTGTGATCTTCAGCCATTTTGCATGCTGGTTGAACATGGAATCCACGATATGTATAAAAGCCTCATAACTGTTGAATAAGCCGTGCCGCCCTGTAAGCAGGTATCCTTCCAGCCATCCTTCACACTGATGTTCACTCAATACTTCCATGACCCTTCCATCAGCATTTAAATACTGATCATTTTTTTCAATACCGGCTTCCCACTGTCTGTTTGTTGCTTCAAATACATGATCCAGTCTGTTCGACAATGTTTCATCAGGCCCAAAAATCCGGAAGTTTCTATTCGGCTCATTTGATTTTATGATATCTCTCAGAAATTCACCAAGTACAAGTGTATCGGCTGCCTCTATACTACCCGGACTGAGGACCTCTACCGCATAATCTCTAAAATCAGGCATGGTAAGTTCACACATGAGTAAACCGCCATTTGCATGGGGATTCGCGCCCATTCTTCTTTCTCCCGAAGGGGCCAGATCAGCCAGTGTCTTTACCAGTTTTCCCTTTTCATCAAAAAGTTCATCAGGTTTATAACTCTTCATCCAGTCTTCCAGTTGTTTTAGCTGAACAGGATTTTTTCCTGCATCCGGTAAAGGAACCTGGTGCGCACGAAATGTTCCTTCCACGGGAAGACCATTCACTTCTTTGGGTCCTGTCCATCCTTTGGGCGATTTGAAAACGATCATGGGCCAGATGGGCCTGGTATGATTTATTTTCTGCCGTGCATTTTGCTGAATGAGTTTAATTTTTTCTATCACTTTATCAAGCGTTTCGGCCATTTGTTTGTGCATGTCCTCAGGATCACTGCCCTCAACAAAAAAGGGTTCCCAACCGCAGCCTGTCAGAAATTGTTCCAACTCAGGACGGCTGATCCTGGCTAAAATAGTAGGGTTCGCAATTTTATAACCATTCAGATGCAGTATGGGGAGAACCGCACCATCTGATACCGGGTTAAGAAATTTATTGGAATGCCATGAAGTAGCGAGCGGTCCTGTTTCTGCTTCACCATCACCGATCACACAGGCAGTTATTAAATCCGGATTATCGAAAACAGCACCGAACGCATGACTCAATGAATAACCCAGTTCACCACCTTCATGTATGGATCCGGGGCATTCAGGAGATACATGACTTGGAATGCCTCCGGGAAAAGAAAACTGTGTAAAAAGTTTCTTAAGTCCCGCTTCATCCTGACTGATGGCAGGATATACCTCGCTGTAGGTTCCTTCGAGGTAAGTATTTCCTACCAGCGCCGGACCTCCGTGGCCTGGTCCGGAAATATAAATCATGTTGAGATCATATTTTTTGATGGCACGGTTTAAATGCAGGTAAATAAAATTCTGCCCCGGCGTAGTACCCCAATGCCCCAAAAGCATTTTTTTAATGTGATCGAATTTCAAGGGATGCTTTAGAAGCGGGTTATCATGCAAAAAAATCTGGCCGACAGAAAGATAATTGGCGGCACGCCAGTAGGCATTCATTCTATCCAGCAGTTCAGGCGATAAAGATTCATCTGCCGGATTTACTTTAATGGTTTGCATAATATTCTCTTTTAGTTTTTTTCAAATGGATAAAACGCGTCCTACTATTTTCGCGATCATTAATTCTTCGTCTGTTGGAATAACATAAACCTTCACCCTTGATTTTTCTGTTGAAATAATTTGAGCGTCTGATTGATTTTCTTTCTCACTCAGTTCAATACCCATGAATTGCAATCCTTCACAAATTCTGGAACGCACGATCGCTGAATTTTCGCCAATTCCCCCTGAAAATACCATTGCATCCAATCCTCCTAAAACTGCTGTGTAAGTTCCAATCCACTTTTTTACCTGATAACAAAAAAGCAATACTGCCTCTGCAGCCCTGATATCCTCCGATTCTTTTTTAAGAAGATCCTGCATGTCCGAACTCGTTTCAGAAACACCCAGTAATCCGCATTCGTGATTAATGAAAGCATTATACCCTTCCGTTGTCAGACTTTCTTTGTCCATGATGATGGAAGCGATACCCGGATCCAGATCGCCGGGCCTTGTTCCCATCATGAGTCCGGCAGAAGGAGTAAATCCCATACTGGTATCCATGCAAGTACCGTTCCTCATTGCAGCAAGGCTTGCTCCATTTCCAAGATGAGCCAGTATTATGCGGCCATTACTGACTGACGGCTCACCTATGCGTTTCAGTTCTTCCATAAGATAACTAAAAGATAACCCGTGAAAGCCGTAACGCCGGATGCCCTGCCGGTCAAACCGGCGGGGAATCGGCAGTAATTTTGCGACCCGTGGCATTGATTGGTGAAAAGAAGTATCAAAACATGCTACCTGTGGAAGAGAAGGAAATTTTTTACGGAATGCACTGATCAGCGCTATTTCAGCGGGCAGGTGATCGGGATCATAGGAAATGATTTTTTCCAGTTCATCCATCAATAAATCAGAAATGAGTTCCGCATTCGTATGTTCCATGCCGTGCACGATGCGGTGCCCGATGGCAGAAAGATTGCCAAAAGAAATCCTTTCTTCAAGCCACTTCACTAGAGCATCCATGGCTTCTGCCATGGTGGAAGCGATGACCATCTCGGATTTTTTCTTTTGATCTTCGGGATCTGTAAAAATTAAAACAGGATTACTCAATCCAATCCTTTCCAGCCGGCAGGATAATATTCGTTCAGGGGTTTCGCCCGATCTGTAAACAGATGTTTTTATACTCGAAGAACCGCCATTAATAGTAAGTATTGTATGACTGCTTCTTTTTTTCATAGCTGGTTTTGCCGCTCATGAAAATTACCAAAATTTCTGTAACAAATCAGATATGGTTCATTTATATGAACTACGGAAACTGGAACAACATCCAAATTGTCGACAGTGACTGGGTACAGCAATCCGTATGTCCACAGGTTTTCATATCCGGAAACGCTAAGACGGTTTCCGATGATGGCTATGGTTTTCTTCTCTGGACATACATCCTCCGGGATTCCAATGTTCCGCTGGAAATAACAGAGGCAAACGGCAATGGCGGACAAATCATCTTTATGTGCAAACGACTTCATTTGTTGATTGTCTTTACCGGTGGCAACTATAATAGGAGGGATATCGTAAATAATTATTTCACTGCAATAAAAGATTATATCCTTCCGGCTATTAAAAAACGGGTATCCAATGAATATCAGGTAATGTCAGTTTAAGATCGAATATTTTTAACTTGGAATTAGTATTATGCTTAGGGGAATAAAAAGTGCAGGCGCGCTCATTAATTGTGGCAGATAGAGAATTAACGGACTATATGGGGAATAATAAAAGAAATAATTAAAACAAACATTGACCATCCAAATCCGAATAAATTAAGAAAACAGAGATAAAAATCTGTTCGGTTTTTACTTACCCAGGTAGCTATGGCGGGAATTATCCATAGAAGGGTGAAAAATATTAAGACATTTTCAAAAAGCTTCCATCCCTGATATTTAATCTCGCCTGGAAGAAGGAAAACTGTATTAATAACGAGAACACCGGATCCGGCAATCCTGCTGACAATTTTGGTCCGATTCATTCTAATGTAAGTCAAGAGTATTAATTAAATACTTTAATTAGAAAATTCGTTTCAGTTTTTCCGATCGTATTTTTAGTAAGATGAATAAATACAAGTTTTGGTTGGGGTGGATGTCAGTTTTTGCGCCTGAAAGAAATATAATCAGGGTGGCACCTGAACGGCGGCGCCTCTGGTCTTGTTTTCTTCCTGGAATATTTAAAGAATTAGCGAAAGATTTTCCTGGCCTGTCTGCTGCATCCAGTCTCCGAGAAGACTTACCAGCTGGCCGATCATATAGATACGGATACTTTTTACCTTTAACGTCGAAAAATTTTCTCCAATTAGACGAAATTTACTAAAGACAGTTTTTCTGGAATTTAATTTCATTGCATTTTCAAATTTTATTTTTCAAGGGCTTAAATACTCATTTCTGCCCTTTGGTTCTTTCAATATACGGGCTATGGCAAATTATTTTCCAGCATCTTCGAAAGAACTTTAACGACAAAAATTGAAAATGTCCGTAATGAAAAAATACCAGGGATCAAAGGTAAATACCATTAATTATTTATGAGTGAGTCAAAGTATTCGTTATTATTGGCATCGCCGACGGCGATAACAAATGAAGGCTTTTAAGAAGATTTTCATTCTGAAGAATTAAGCATTTGATTTATTTGACCAGGCCCATTTGATTCATATAGGTCTGGTTATCCCAGAATAAAGATTCTTCAATCATTAAACCATCTTTCCAGTGACCAATTGTACACATAGGAATTTTAAATGATTTGCCGGTGGGTTGAATAAATTTTCCGTTCCCAATAGGCATCGGCTTTGTAAACGTCCCTCCCATAATACCTGTAACACAGGTCCATTCACCTGTACCATTTCCAAAGCGGATAGGATGTACTTTAATTCTTGTATCGGGTGCATATACGAACATCGCAATCATGTCTTGTATATGTCTGGGAAGGCCATTTGTGTGATGACCGTCCGGCCAGTTGACAATGGTTTTTTTCATTGTTATTTTTTTAAATTGTTGACGTTGATTGTGTTTATGCGAATTTTACAGAAGTCATCATGATCGATTCAGCAACAGCTATATCATTGAGAATTGAAACCGTATCCTTATCCGTTTTCAACCCATTTGAATAAATGAGCGGAAGATAATGTTCCGGTGTCGGTATTGCTAATCTGCTCTCTTTGAAATTCTGATACGAAATCAATTTTTTGGAATCGCCCGATCTGATAAACTGTTTGAACTAATCATTTATTTACAATGTCCATTCAATCATTCGGAGATTATGCACCATATTATCACCACCAATGATCAGTACCACTTTCAAACGCAGAGAATAAAGCTCTTTGACCAGGTCGTAGTGATATTGCGTCTCTCGTGTATAATTAATGCTCTGGCCAGACAGTATTTTATAAATAGAAGGAGGCTTTAACTTATAATGGATTATTCCTTCGGGGATTTCATCTCAATTGCTTCTCCTAAAGTTTGAATCAAATCGTGTGGCCATATAGCCTCTCCCTGCTGAACACTTTGAACCCAAATCATTTTATTGTCTTTCGTTTTAAAACCTGCAGGTAAAATAATTGTTGAATGTTCAAAAAAAATCACTTTTATCCACCCCTGTCCTTTGTCGGAGGGAAGAAAATTACCAATGCATTCCTTTTCATGGTAAGAATATGTGAAAGACGTCATTTTAAATTATTTCAGGCCTGAGTAAAAATACAAACATTTTTTAAAGCGTATATCAAACTTCATAGCCATCCGCGATTAACGTCTTTTGATTTCTTTATTTTCCTGATTTTTCTTCCATATAAAATAAATGGAATAAAGAGAACAAAGTCAAGTTGATTTTTAACTTCGGATTACAGAAAATGTTTTAAAAATCATGCCATGGGATGTACCAGATCCTTTTAAGCGCCTTTTACTTACAATTTTAGTCCATGAATGACGATTAAGTTTGTTGGGTAACGCCCAGAATAGCTTTGGAAGCTGTGCCAATACAGTCGAACTGTTCGATAATAATACACAGGCTTTCTCTCCTGACTTTTTATATTGAATTACTAACTTAGCACTGGTAAAATCATATAACCCCGCTATTTTTTCCGCATGATAAAATGGATCACGAAAATCTCATGCATGATGTTTTTTCTTGCAGCATGCAGCAAGAATGGCACAACGCCTCAGATAAAAATTAATAATTTCAGTCCGGCCAATGGCGGTCCGGGCAATACCGTGACGATTACAGGCAGTGGATTTGGTACGACGACAAACGCTGCAACAGTGTACTTCAATGGAATCGCTGCAAAACCTGACTCGGTCACGGATTCGATCATTATCGTAAGAGTGCCGGCGGGCGCAACCACGGGGAAAATATCTCTGAGCATCAATGGTCAGAATGCAACCGCCACAAATGATTTTATTATTCTCCCGGGCGCCTGGATCCGGATGGTCGATCTTCCAATCTTGGGCGGGCGGGGACTTGGGGCTGGATTTTCTATCGCGGGCAAAGGGTATTTCGGAATGGGATATGACGGAGGCACGTATAAAAATGATCTCTATCAGTATGATACGGCGACGAATGCATGGACCCAGATGGCGTCTTCACCGGGCCCGATTCTCGAATCACCGGTCTGTATGGTGATTGGCAATATGAGTTATATCGGAATCGGAAAAACATTGGGCACAAACGGGTCGGTTAGTTCGAACCAGCTCTGGCAATACGATCCGCAGAATAATAACTGGACACGGAAGGCGGATCTTCCGGATACGCTGCAGGAAGGGGCATTCGGCGCGGGCATTGGGAGCGTGGGGTATGCGGGTCTAAGCGTAGGCACATTCGGTACGAAGGGCTGGTGGCAGTACAAT
>DASZHV010000081.1:0-4620 GCA_035937535.1 Puia sp.
TCAGCACTATTAGTATAAAATTATTATTTAAGAGTAACATTAGATATCCTCCGTTACGGGTGATTTTATACCTTTATTGCAAATAAATACCATCAGGAGTTAAGATTTATTATTACTTCTTCTTAACGCGCGAATATAACCGGGATAACTAATGAGCTGAAAGTTTGGTCATTGATCCAATATCATTACTTTTAAAAAATGAAAAGGAATTTCATTCTTCTTGTAGTTCTTCTAAATTCTGTATTCGCCAAATCACAAAACATAATTTATATAATTGGAGCATGGACAATAACCTCAGGAACGATGCCAGAGCATGGATTTCTGCCGGGCAAGAAATTTGTGTTTTATCCAACCCTGGAAAATTACAATTTCAACGGAATGAAATTGAGGGTTGAACTCTATGATGAACGAGATAGCCTTCACTTGATAAACCTTCCATGTTCTCAGGTAGAAATAGATAATGAATCAGAATTTAAAGGCAGAGGTGGCGCATCGAAAGTCTATGAATATTTCCAGCATATATTTGCTTCATCGAATATAATCCTGGATTCTACGGCTAATGATACGCTGCAAGTACACCTGGAAGCACTGGATTCAAGATTGATAGGCTTTGGATATATAACTGCGCATGGCCTTTGCGAAATGTCTATCCACCATAAGGACTTTATTCGTTCATATTGTATTGATATAACCGATAAAGATCCACATTCTCCTTTAGGCCCTGGTGCCTTTGTTACACGAAAGACCGCAACAAGGATAATTGCTTCTGCTGCAATTCGGGAATCTATTGAAAGTATTCTGAAGGATTTGAAAAATATAAATCTTTAAAATCAAATAATCACACAGCTTAATTCCTAAAATAGTTCATCTTCCAATTTCGTTCCAGCAGAAAATCGAATGGTCACCAATCTTAAATTAAGCGGTATCTCCCCGCCTCGGGCGGGGAATACAGCGTAGAGCCCGGTCAGGTCTGATCAAAAGTTTCTAAAAGATAAGTGCAGATTTTTTATATAACCGGCATAATAGATGGTGGCTCCCCGAGCCCATTCCTGAGCCAAATTTCAGTTTCATGTTCTAATCCTTCGATAATTTCCTCTTCATCATCTTCACCTGCAACCGGCCATTCTTCAAAGACATCATCGTTATAGAATTCAATTAACAGAACACTGTGCGAATATGCAGAATATTCTTTTTCCGGATTTGCTTTATGTTCTTCCGGAGTAAGATATGGGAATATGAATCCTGCCGGCAGTGTCATATATCGTTCAGCCAGGTATTCGATTGCTTCGTTCCGCGCTTTACGTAAATCTGCATCTTTGAAATCCTCTACGTGATGATAGCTATTTACAACTTTTTGATCTTTAAATGCAACAACGTCTCGTGTTACACGGTAAAAATACGAAGGAGCCCAATGTTTGTTATATAGCTTCTCACCAAAATCCTGAGGGCTGAATTCCATATTGGGATTCATCCAAAGAATGTGCCATACAATTAAGAACGACAGGGGGTTAAATGATTTAGTTATGAATAGGAGCCCTGGTGAATATGCAGAGTCTTATTTAGTAAATTTGGTAATACTAATAAAATAGAGACCGGGATAACTATGTATAAAAGCAGGTAATGTTAAATAAATATTTTAAAAATTCTTTTACAAATTTGATTGTGGGGATTTTTTTGATATCCTTGCATGTTTCTGTAAAAGGACAGTCTGTTCACGCACAAAATCAACCTGATTCGACCTGGATAGGCCAACGTATAATAATGCTAAAAGGCTTTGGTGAAGAAAATAAATCCGATAAAAATGGACATATTCAGATTGAAGGAGTCCCAAATATTGTAGCACCTGTATCCCGCATCGAAGGAAATAAAATCTGGATATTAATCCCCGGAGAATTAACTCCAGGAGGCTGGGTTGATAAGAGCAATGTAATTTTACTTTCTGAAGCCATATCCTATTTCACCTCGCTAATTGATATAAATCCAAATGATTGGGATGCCTATTTTCGAAGAGCTGATGCAGAACATGCTCTAAATAAACGCGAAGAAGCGATATCGGATTATACATCAGCCATACAACTCCACCCCAATGATGCGTATTTATATTTTCGCCGTGCCCGATCATATCATGCAAGGCAGATATGTGATAAAGCTATTGAAGATTATGGTGAAGTTATTCGACTAAGCAGGGATTCGGCAACTTCGGCAGATGCATACAGCAGACAAGCAGGGCTATATGCTAATTGCCCGGATTCGTCTATGCGAAATCCAAAAAAAGCTATCATTTTGGCAGAAAGAGCAATCTCCCTTGACAGGAGTCATCCAACTTATTTAACGCTTCTAGCCTCTGCCTATGCATGTGACGGGCAAATAGAAATGGCGATTATAGTTCAGAAGAAAGCGCTTGATTCGCCAGATTTTCCTACAGGTTATCGCAATGAAGCCATGAATTATCTAAAACAACTGGAACAAAAGCTTGCAGTCAAAAAACAATAATAGAAATAACATCTCTTATTAAATTAAGAACGGCCACCTTTCGGCAGCCGTCCATTAAAACTTTTGTCGTACGTCAATCTTTGGTTTTCAGGATTTTCGGATTCCCGGTTTTTTTCGGATTCTGATTTTTGGTTTCAAAGGATCGGATCGGATGAGCGCTTCAACAATGTAAAGATGCAAAGCATTTTCCCCTTCCAATAACCTATTCGGCGGAATTACGAAAAGCTTCGATTTTTGGGCAATAATGTTAGATTTACCTCTATGAAGACGTTTGTAATGGGGGATATTCATGGTGCTTCACGGGCATTGAATCAGTGTTTGGAAAGGTCCGGCTTTGATTTCGAGAATGATTGCCTTATTCAACTGGGAGATGTTGTGGATGGGTTTGCAGATGTTTATAATTGCGTCGAAACCCTGTTGCGGATAAAACATTTAATTGCACTGAAAGGAAATCATGATGACTGGTTTCTGGAGTTTATACATGCGGGTTATCATCCGACAGGTTGGGATTTTGGCGGGAAGGCTACTGCACTTTCCTATCTGAGATTGACTGACCGCAAGCGATTCATTCGGCGCGGCCGGGAAGGATTCAAAACTGTGCTTGATCCGAAAGATATTCCACAGTCGCATCTGCAATTTTTTGAAACCCAGTTATTGTATCATATTGATGAAGAAAATAATTGTTATGTCCACGCTGGGTTCAACCGCTTTCTTTCGTTTGAGCTGCAACACCCCGAAACATTTTACTGGGACCGTGAACTCTGGTTAGCGGCCCTGGACCACCATATCATGAAACAGCGAAATCCAGCCATAGGTACATTTATCAATTTTTGTGATTTCCATGAAATATATATCGGCCATACACCAACGATGAACTGGGGAACGGACAAACCTATGCATGCAGTGAACGTACTGAATATTGATACGGGTGCCAGGCAGGGTGGCAAACTAACGATCATGGCTCCGCGAACAAAGGAATACTGGCAGAGTGATGTGGTAGAGGGGTTATATGGAAAGCCAACCATATAGGCAATGGCCTACGAAACAAACAAGGACCCTTGCAACGTTTTTCTAATGGTTGTTGTCAGGTTAAATAAAATACGACGCCTGCGATGCATTCAAATACCAAAAACCTTCCGGTTAAACTGGTCTTATTGGCTTTTTTAGGTTTTCAAACAGCCTGTTTATTTTTTATTGAATTCGGAGAATTATCCTGGACGACATTCTGGTATCTGTTCCGAATCTCTATTTCTGTAGTGGTCCTTCTCATTTTAATAAAGGAAGTAATATTTCGGAAGCTATTCCAGTGATTCCAGGTCCAATGATTTGGATGCTGGTTTATAATTATTATATATTTTAAACTGCCCCTTTATCGTTGCTTCCGCTGCATCCTGAAATTGTACGACCTTAATTCCCATTTTCTGAAAAGCAGTGAAATAGTAATTTTTTTGCTTTTCATTGCATACGAGTGTTAAAGGGGTTCTGTTATTGATAAGATGCTTTAACTCGGTTCCTATCAGCAAGCCACTCAGAAAATAATAATTTTCTCTTTTCGTATTTCTGTTAAATAATCCATTTGTCCTTACAAGGAAGGACGCATTAAGCAGATTGTGGAGCAGACTGATTTCAACCCCCTCTTCGAAGTTTTTCAGTATATCACCATCCAATAAGCTGTCGCTTTCCTCCACATTGCCGGAAAGTATACTATTCTTCGACAACAATGAAAAAAACTCACCTGTCATATAAGTTTTAAAATTGATTGCCCTGTCATTCTTTACTAAAATATGCTTCGAGTGAGTACCCGGAAAAATAAAAAGTTGATCTTCCCTGTTATTCACCAGCCTGCATCCAACCAATTGTGTTTCTTCCCCACGCATCACATCATTTTGCGTTTTCGCTCCTGAAATCAATAATATTTCGTGACTGAACCCGTCTGAGGCCTGAATAATTTTAACATTCAGATCAGACCCGTCCACACGAAAAGGGAGTTCTTTATAGGGAAGCTCCATCATCCCGATATTCGACGAAGCCATTCCCGACATAACCAAATGAAAATTCTTTAAAGAAAAACCCAATTGCTTTTCTAAAATTTCTATCTGATTTTTTAAAACTCTTAAATAAAACATT
>DASZHV010000082.1:0-3347 GCA_035937535.1 Puia sp.
GGCCTGATTCCGCTGATGGCGTTTGTAAGAAATATTTCCTCCATTTCAAAAACCATATCCTTCGTAATAATGGTTTCTTCAATTTGAAATCCCAGTCCTGGTAATTTTTCCAATAATTCTCTTCGCTTTGTTCCTGCCACACAGCCTTGCGATAAAGCTGGCGTGAAAAGAACTCCCTTCTGAACCATGAACAGGTTGCTTGAACTCGCTTCACAAATATTTCCACGGCTGTTTAAGAATACGGCGTCATCAAAACCGTTTTCTTTTGCATGCTGAATCGCAATCATATTCAAAAGATAATTATTGGTTTTTAGATTGCTGAGAATACCGGGAAATTTTTTCTCTCCTTCAAAAAGAGTTAATCGAAGCGGTGTGGGATTGGCTTCCGGAAAATCAGTTGATTCGATAATGAAAACCGGTTTGTTTAATACTGGCATTAAAGAGGATCCGTCCTCCCTGAAAACATTCAGACGAACACGTGCTTTTGTTGATTTTGTATTTTGCTCGCAAAGCTTTTTTATTTCTTCAGAAATAAATTCCCTCGTAAAACCGCTGGTTAGATCGAATTGAAGGATCATCAGTCCCTGGAAGAGCCGGTCGAGATGGAATCCAAGGTTTTGAATTTGCTGCCCGTCCCAATACATCGTTTCAAAAAGACCATCTCCATAACGCAGGCTACGGTTAAATGCCGAGGCGATCCGGGTTTGCGGATCCGTCATGTGACCATTGAAATTGATGAAGTTGTTCAATACCTGTATTCTGCAGTTCCGAAGATAATGGTTTTAGAGTTTTGAGATTCGGAACGCAAAATCCGGAAGCGTACAGGCATCGTATCAAAACCGGTCAGTCCGGTTCTATATTAGGTTCTTATCTGCTTGATTCCTAATCAGATAGATTCTGGCATTATTTTTCAAGCTCTCAGGTCGAAAGGACCGATGACCGATGACTGATAACCGATGACCGATGACCGATGACCGTTAGTCAATTTGCGTTAAGCATTACGCCTTAAGCTTTAAGCTTTTTTAATTTTTACTTTTTACTTTTTACTTTTTAAAAATGCTCAGAAACTTTTTCATCATCGCATTCCGAAACCTTAAACGGAATAAGATATTTTCAACCATTAATATTTTAGGTTTGGCGATCGGAATGGCAAGTGCCATCCTGATCTGCTTGTGGATAGCAGATGAAATCGGCTTTGACCGCTTTCACGTAAAGGAAGACAGGCTGTACATGGTGTATCGCCATGGGGGGGTCGGTAGTGAAAATAGTTATGCAACTACTTACACCCCGAAAGTGCTTGCACCTACCCTGAAATCAGATTATCCCGATGTAGAAGACGTAGCACGCTGGCAAAACACAAATTTCCTGATGTCTGTAGGCGACCGTCATTTTAATTCACCGGGAAATTTTACAGATTCCGGATTTCTCAGGATGTTCAGCTTTCCTGCATTGGAAGGAAATCCGAAAAATGCGTTGGTTAACCCAAACGATATCGTCATAACCGAATCTTTTGCCAAAAAGTTATTTGGAAAGGAATCAGCCCTTGGCAAACAGATCAAAGTGGATAGTGTGAATCTTGTTACCGTGAAAGCCGTTTTAAAAGATCTTCCTGATAACAGCCGGTTCCATTTCGAATACCTGTTACCCTGGGCATATCTCACTAAATTGGGATGGAGTGATAATTATTGGGAGAATAATTCAATAAGCACTTTTTATACACTGAAGCCAGGTGTTTCCGCTAACTCTTTCAATGCAAAAATCAGGGATATTCTTATTCAGAAAACCAAAGGAGAAAAAACACCTGTGACCGATATACTCATCGGACAAGCTGCTGCCAAATGGCATCTATATTCCAAATTTGAAAACGGAAAGGAAGCAGGCGGACAAATTACCATCGTGCGTCTTTTCATTATCATTGCTTCATTTATTTTACTGATCGCCTGTATTAATTTCATGAACCTCAGTACGGCGAGAAGTGAAAAAAGAGCCAAAGAAGTAGGCATACGTAAGGTAGTAGGCGCTCACAGAAATTTCCTGATCCTGCAATTTCTGGCCGAATCCCTTCTCTTCAGTATGATTGCCGGTGGGCTGGCCTTCCTGATTGTGCAACTGAGTCTTTCTTCTTTTAATCTGCTTGTTAGTAAACAATTATCAATACCTTACTACAGCATCAATTTCTGGTTTTCAGCCATTGGATTTATTTTATTTACGGGTTTCCTCGCCGGCAGTTATCCTGCTTTTTACCTTTCATCGTTCAGGCCCATTAAAGTATTAAAAGGCGTTTTGAAAACAAGCATGGAAGGCGCATTATCACGCAAATTCCTGGTGGTTCTTCAATTCAGTTTTGCCATCGTACTAATTATTTCAACCATTATTGTTGTCAGGCAACTTGTTTATGCTCAGGAGCGAGACTCGGGTTATAAGAGAGATCACATCGTATACAGTTTCATGCAGGGCGATATTATTAAGAATTACGACCTGATCCGAAATGAACTGTTCAGTAACGGAGTGATTACAGACATTACGAGAACCAGTCAGCCGATGACACAGCATTGGTCCGATACCTGGGGACTCGAATGGCCAGGTTCTACAGCAGCCGATCTAAAAACAGACTTTACTTATTTTTCGTCAGATGATGGATTTGTTCGTACACTGGGTCTGACATTGATCTCAGGTCGCGATATGAATGCCCATATCTATCCAACCGATTCCAATGCAATGCTGCTGAATGAGAAAGCCGTGAAAACGATGCGCCTGAAAGATCCGATCGGAGCAATCGTAAAAGTAAATGGATCCTCCTGGCATGTGGTAGGTGTTGTTAAGGATTATATCCTGGAATCACCTTACCAACCCATTGCTCCTATAGCCAACATCGGACCCAAAGACATGGGATTTTATGTAATGAATTTGAAATTGAATCCGGCAAACTCAACTTCCAACAATCTGAAAAAAGCAGAAATCATTTTTAAAAAATACAATCCCTCTTATCCGTTTGAATATACTTTTCTGGACGAAGACTATGCTCAGAAATTTGCTAATGAAAAAAGAACCGGTGAGCTTGCAGCTCTTTTTGCTGGCCTGACAATATTCATATCCTGTCTCGGTCTTTTCGGTTTGGCCAGCTTTACGGCGGAGAACCGGATCAGGGAAATCGGAATACGAAAAGTATTGGGTGCTTCCGTTTTTGGAATTACCCAATTGCTTTCACGCGATTTTTTAAAACTGGTAACGATATCTTTTCTCATCGCTTCTCCGATCGCATGGTTTGCCATGAATAGCTGGCTTCAATCATACCCTTATCGTGTGCATATCACCTGGTGGATTTTTGCTTTAACTTTTTTATTGTC
>DASZHV010000083.1:0-7556 GCA_035937535.1 Puia sp.
ATTGTAACTGCCATCCCAGCCGCTTCCGATCCTGGTTGTGCTGTATAGGAGCATTCCATTGCGGTTGTAAACGCGGAAGTATTCAAGTTTCGATATGCCCACCGGGATGGGACGGAAAATATTATTGGTGGAATTGCCAGGTGTAAACGCATTGGGCACAAAGATATCCGGAGCAGTTGTGAATACCTTAATGTTAATGGTATCGTATGCAAAACATCCGGCTTCATTAAAAGTCTTCATTATGTAGGTCTGATTCTGACTCAATGTAGCCACAGGATTCCGGATATCATTTCGGTTCAAACCTGTATTAGGATACCAGAGAAAAGATGGTGCCCCGGAACCATTCAATTGCAATGGCTGACCCACAACAATGGAAGTATCGTTACCTGCAAATGGAATGATTTGAGGGTTCACGCTGATGACCACTTTCGAAACGCCGGGTTTGGGACAACCCAATGTATCATACACCAGTAACTGGTAAGTCGTTGTCTGAAGAGGAAAAACAAGCGGATCCAGAATCGTCGGATTACTAATATATGTCGATGGAATCCAAATGTAACGGATGCCTTTTGCAGTTGCCTCAATCCTTGCCGTATCCTGATAGCAGATTAATGTATCGGCTCCCGCATTTGAATAAGGGTAAGGTACGGTTCTGATATTTACACTCCCCGTGGTAAAACACTTGCCGATACTTGCTACAACATTATAGGTGGTGACAGGCGAATTCGGAAATGCGTGTGGGTTTTTTACATTGGGATCATCCAGTGATATTGCAGGCGTCCATCTGAAATATAATCCGTCACCGGTGGGGTTTAAAACTGCCGTATCACCCAGGCAAATTGTTGAATCATTCCCCGGATTAAGTATAACGTGATCCACTACACGAACCCGCAATGAATCGCTGTTAATACAACCCGACTGATCCAGCGTAGCGGTATAATATGTTGTCGTTTTAGGATAAACAAATGGATCTGCTGTGTTGGGATTGATCATATTCGCCGAAGGACTCCATGTAAAATTTCCATATCCTTCTGCGTGTAGCTGGAGGGTATCAATATTACAGATCAGGGTATCACGAAAAGGAAAAAATATAGGCGGTTTGTCTGTTATATGTACCGTCTGATTCACAGTATCCTTGCAACCCTTACTGTTTGCAACAATAAAACTGACATTCTTTATCCCTGAATCACTGTATTTCCAGGAAGGATTTTGAATTACAGAAGTATCTGCTCTGGTCGTATTATCACCAAAATTCCAGAACCATGATGACACCCGCCCGTATTTGGTTTTCGTCGTATCTGTAAATAAAACAGGATTAAGAACGCAGGTTCCCAGAGAGGTAAATCCCGGAAAAAATCCAGGGTAAACACTCATGAGTGTACTGGCGCTATCCGTACACGGTTCATTTTTATTTACATAAAACTTTACCGGGTAAACACCGGTATCAGGAAAGGTGAATGTAGGAGTAGCCTGTGTGCTGGTATCTGTTGTAGAACCCGGCACGCCAAAGTCCCAGTAATAGGTATGTATAAGAGGAGAGGATGCCGCTTCATTGTGAAAACTAAAATCGAATCCGTTACAGGTTATGTAATTTGGATTGAGGTCAGCTGAAGGAAAATCGCAGCGGTCATCCACATGAATAATAAAATCTTTTCTATGAGCAGATATCAACAGGCCGGCCCGGAATTCTTTAACCAGTACACAAACAACATAATCTCCTCCTGAAGGTGCTACACCTGAAATGAGCCCGGTCTTCAGGTTGATCGTAACGTTTGATCCAAGTGGTTGTGTTCCTGAAAAACCTCCCTGGTATCCCAGGGTAACCCACGAAGAAGGCGGACCGGGATTGGTCACAATCGCATTATTTGTTCCGCCTCCATAATATCCCGGAGCAAATTCATATGTCAGTGAGTCACCTTCTGCGTCTGTAGCACTATAATCGAGTTTAAATCTTTTATTCTGACAGATAAGAACAGTATCCTTAATCCCGAAATCAGGATTTGAATTGATACCTGTAACACCAACGGTATTCGTTCCCTGGATCTGACAGAAATATGAAGCACCGACATTTATGTTCGGTGCAATATTCCTGATGCCGTCTATCCTGCAGCAGCGTTGGAAAATTACCATGTATCCGACAGGATCTTTGGGAATTTCAATGGTCGTCGTATACTCACGGATCCAGTAACAGACAGGCGAAGGATTTATGATGCAGGGACTGGGCGAATGAAGGTTTATCTGATAGCTGCTGCTAAGGTTCGCAGTCACATCGCTGAAAAGCGATCCATTTGAGGTCTTGTAAATACCCATTACTACTGAAGTCTCTAGCTGGCCCAATGTTGACTGGCAGCTGATGAATAAACGAAGCCGGAGCTGATAGCGGTCATAGTTGGGCCTCGTAGAAGAAGGCCCGAGGTACATGTAATGAATTTCCCCTCCTTTAATATGTTTACTATACCCCGACAGGGTAAGGATAGAAAGAAAAACTGACAGGAGCAGTATTTGAAAAATTCTGTGCACGATAGGGTAACTGCTTTAGATTAAACGGGAATCTGTTCCAGGAATTGATTAATAAATGAATTACACAGGCTTGTATTTTCGATCATGCCCATGTGGGCGGTATGGGTCAGGATATGAATATACGAAATTTGGGGTAAATGACATTGTTCAAGTGCGTCTTTCAGGGGTACTGCTCTGTCTTCTTCTCCCATAATAAATAGTACTGGTTTGGTGATTGATTTCAATATCCCGGTAGTAGCCGGCCGTTGTTTCATGGCATTCAGGTAAAGTACGAGAGAATCCTGTTCAAAGTTGGCGTAGCGGTCAATCAATCTGCGAATTTCTTCAGGATGGCCGGATTTAAAATCTTCAGAAAACAATCCTGGTATGGCCTGTTCGACGAATAGGCTGGCACCGTTTTTTTGAATGAACCGGATATTTTTATCTCTGGCTTCTTTTTTTTCTACGCTATCCGGATATGAACTGGAATGAAAAAGGCCAAGGGCAGCAATCTTTTCCGGATATTTTTCTGCAAAGGCTAATGAAATATATCCACCCATGCTATGCCCGATCAAAACCATTTTTGAAATATTCTCAGTTTCTATGATGGCATGCATGGCTTCTGCAAAATCTTTTAGTTCGGGAAGAGCCCTGTTAAAAACAGATTGGCCGCTTCCCGGAAGATCAGGAAGGATCCATTTGTATTTATCTTCCATTCCTTTTAAAAGAGGATCCCAAATCCTGCGGTCTTCCGTGAATCCATGAACCAGCATTACAGGCATACCGGTTCCTCTTATTTCATATTCCAATAATTCACCCCTGAACCCAAGGTAATGTATCATTTCAAGATTAAATTATTCTAAAGCTAATTCAAATGCTCTCTACCATTATACAACGATATTCACCGCCCCGGATGACCCACAAAACCAGATGCCGCCATGATTTTATTAAAATACTTCACCCAGATTTGCAAAAATTCCGTGTGATCCATGGATGCCAAAGCCATAATCTATACAAAGATTTGTCCTTGAAAATTTATTAAACTTGACCCTTAATCCCAATCCCCATCCTGGAAGGATCGTTTCAAATTTGTTGTTGGAAGTTTCAGTAAATGACTGTGAATTGACAAATAACACACCGCTGACGAGACCATTGGAAGTAATCCCATACCGGTATTCTGACTCAAGATATATCAGATTGGTACCCCTGTATCTTCCCTGAACATAACCCCTGCCCAAATTAGCATATTCATCTGATGCGGTAGCAGGCAGATTCAGGTAGGGCGGTTTGCCGCTCATAGTAAACCAGTTATAAGACCAGAAGGCAAGCATGTTTTTGGATCCGGAAGGGAAATGAATGTATTTACGCAGATCAATCATCAGCGAACTCCAGTTGTTGTTGCTTCCCAAAAAAGTGAAACTGGTACGATAAACCAGGTTGGCGTAATTTCCGGGAACTGGATTGATGGAATTTCTCCTCCCGTCATAAAGTATGTTGAAAGTCGGACCAGATGATATGGAACTCCTGTTAAATCCATACTTGTCCCAGTCAGTGATAGTGTCGGACGGCAAACCAATCTGCTGGATATTCCAATAGTTATCATAATTATATCCGAGGCCCAGGTAAAAATCGCGTACAATAGTTTTATATAAAGTCTGGTAAAATTTCAATTCGTTGTAATTTATCGGATATCCGTCCATTTCGGTTGTATATCCGCCAAGTCCATATGTATATTGCGGGAAAATGGTAAAGTTCCAATCGGTCTGTATATTATATTCATTCCCCTTTGTCCAGATATTTGCCTGAATGGGAATGAAGAATTGTTTTTTCTGACTGTAATTCAGGCTGGATACAACACTGGAAATATTTTCATCATTAGATAAGCTGGTATAGAAAGCAGCATTTCCGCCAATAGAAACCGCAAAACCCGTTTGTAAAGTGTATTGGGCTGAAGGCAATACGGAAAGATATAATCTACCCGGTTTCAAATTTGTACTGTCCTGACGAGGACCCGGATGCTTGTATATTATTTTAGTCCCCAAATCAATAAGATCGACCTGTTTGTCCCGTTTTGAACTGTCATTTATAAGCCCACCATCCTGAGCTTGCAGGGCAAATGAAGAAAATATCAGGAAAAAGATCAGGTGTAGCTTTAACAAAGGATACCTATAACGATTGGAGTTAAAAATACGAAAGATAGCTACCAGGTGTCAATTATTTTATGTTCATGGGTTTAATTATCGGAGGGAGCCCTGGCATCGTTTCTGTTTGAAAGAGTTAATTATCTCTTCTGTACTTGGCAAATAATTAACATTTTCAAACTGAGATACTACCGAACCGAATGTTTTTTTGCATAATTCCGATTTTTATATAGATTATAACTGCGGAATATTATAATGATCAGGATGGGCAATACGGCTGTGTTCATTCTTTGTATACCAAATGGAAATCCAATTAAAAGCAGGGCCGCAAGTATTGCAGTAATCAGAAAATAATATTTTACCCAGGCTGCTTTTTTTCGAATGAAGAATACGGCTACAATATGAGTTGGCAGCGCCCACAGGATATTAATATTATTTCTGCAAACATCATCTATTCTTCCCAGCCACATATAAGTCATCAGCAAACCGATCAGTCCGAGCAGGGTAAAAAATACAAAGTCAAAAATTAAAAGGCCGGTAACTGCCTTAGGGTTATCCTTCAAAAAATAAAGCCATACACTTAATATGAGTAACAAGGTGAAAAAAAGCATCGGCGTGAACCAGCCGGCACTCATTTTTACAGGAGGAAACTGAAGCAGGGTTTTCCTTTCAACCACCATTGGTTTGACGCCATCATGTGCACTGTCGATTCCCAAGTATAAATAATCCGGCAGAAAATGTATGGCTTCTATATTTGTCGGTTTAATATCGAGATTTTTTCCGAGCAGCATATCAATGCCAAATTCAGGCCAGTCCTGATGTTCGCGCTCCAGGTATTTATGAATCATATCCCTGTAGCTCATTCCCGGACCACTGATTGAACTGTTCGCCGGAGGAGTAACTACCGAACTGTTCACCGGAAAAATGTCTTTATAAATAAGTGAGTCCGATGTATTGGATTCAATTATCCGGGCTGCACGCGTAGTACAATTATCAGTATGGAAATGATACTGGTAAAGACGGTTTTCATCCATGGTATTTTTTCTGAGGGAATCGTAAAGTCTGTATTTTTCTGCGCAACTCAGATTCAGTATTTGCGCGATCACGTTCCGGTGTTCAGATTCATATTCCATCATGAATTCCTTAAAAGTCGAAACTGAAAGGGAATAGAGCATGATGCCACGTGTAAAATAAAAATAGAACAACGGGTCACTGTCGTCAAAAGTGCCATAATTATAAACGATATCCATTCCTCGCAGGGTATCTTGTATGCGGATGGCAGTATGACCGAACAATGAATATAGTTCAGTTCCGGGTGAACAGGTAAGAAGACTGATCTCCATCGTGCATGAATCCTTATTAGTCTGCGACCAGGAAGGGAAACTGCAAACAAAAAATATAGAAAATATTACAATCCGCATTTTATTATTGAAAGAAAGATATAGATTTTAATCAGCGGCTGTAATTTGGTGATTCGCGGGTGATTTCAATATCATGTGCATGGCTTTCCTGCATGCCTGCATTGGTGATTTTGATGAACTGCGCTCCCTGGAGTGCGGAAATATTTTTGGCCCCGCAGTAACCCATGCCTGCTCTCAATCCGCCAACATATTGTTGCACCACTTCATTCAGATTGCCGGTGAATGCAACACGGCCTTCGATGCCTTCGGGTACCATTTTTTTTATACCGTCTTCCGCGTCCTGAAAATACCTGTCACTGCTTCCCTCTGTCATGGCGCCCAGGGATCCCATGCCCCTGTATTGTTTGAATTTCCTTCCTTCGTAAATAATTGTATCACCCGGACTTTCTTCTGTTCCGGCAAAAACGCTGCCCATCATAACTACATTGGCTCCGGATGCTATTGCTTTCACCAGGTCGCCAGTATAACGGATACCACCATCCGCAATCAATGGGATACCCAGCGGTTTAAGCACGGAAGAGGCTTCCATAATTGCCGTGATTTGAGGGACGCCTGCTCCGGTTACAATACGTGTGGTGCAAATAGATCCAGGTCCGACGCCTATTTTCACTGCATCTGCACCTGCCTCAGCCAGTGCCTTTGCGCCGGCAGCTGTTCCGACATTTCCTGCGATGACCTGTAATTTGGGAAAATTCTTTTTTATTCTTTTCAGTGCATTTATCACGCCGGTATTATGCCCGTGAGCGCTGTCGAGGCAGGCCACATCGACACCTATCTGCAATAGAGCAGCTGCGCGGTCAAGCAGATCCACGGTGATGCCCAATGCGGCGCCTACTCGTAATCTGCCGAAATTATCTTTTACCGCATTAGGGAAACTGGTTAGCTGAAGGATATCGCGATAGGTGATTAGCCCGATTAGTTTACCGGATTTATTTACAACAGGGAGTTTTTCAACTTTATATTTACGCAGAATGGTTTCTGCCATTTTAAGGTTGGTTCCTTCAGGCGCCACGATGAGATTATCCTTTGTCATCACTTCCCTGATCTTTCTCTTCCTGTCATCTTCAAAACGAAGATCCCGGTTTGTTAGGATGCCCACGAGTTTCTTGTGGTCGTCAATAATTGGAATGCCGCCAATTTTATTTTCTTTCATCAGCGTGAGTGCATCACCAATCGTTGCATCAGGATTCAGAGTAATCGGATCGATGATAAGTCCACTTTCACTGCGTTTTACCTTCCGCACCTGTTCCACCTGTTTTTCTATGGGCATGTTTTTGTGCAGGATACCCATACCGCCTTCGCGGGCCAGGGCAATAGCCAGGGTCGCTTCGGTAACAGTATCCATGGCTGCCGAAAGCACGGGAATATTTAAAGTTATTTTTTTTGTTAGGCTGGTCCGAATATCGGTTTCCCGTGGAAGTACTTCAGAATAAGCGGGTAACAATAATACATCGTCAAATGTAAGGCCTTCACCAAAAAATTTGGGGGGGAGGGT
>DASZHV010000084.1:0-28817 GCA_035937535.1 Puia sp.
GAGGAATGTGGTTAAACCCGGCATTCCGGCAGTGGACAGTACAAACAATGAAATGGTTGACTGGTTCAGGGCTGCACAGGATGCGTTCCAGGGAAGAAAGATGAATATTCTCGTCAAGGGCGATGATGCTTCGAAATACCCTTCTTTACAAGGGGTGATCATTGCATTGAAAAAGAACGACCTCATGAAGTTCCAGGTTGTTACGAGTCCTGTTCCTCCACCGTTAGGATCAGAACTTTATAAAGCCCAGCAGGCAACGGGAACAAAGGCAGTTGAATAATTAAACTTAAAAAAAAGAGACATGGCAGAAATGGATACCTCGGGCGGCGGCGGCCATAAAAAGGGCCCCGGCGTCAAAAAAGGAAAGAAGCTCTCTACCAGGGTTGACCTTACTCCGATGGTAGATCTGGGTTTCCTGCTGATTACTTTTTTCATCTTTACAACGACCATGAGCCAGCCGACGGCCATGCGTTTGTTTTTGCCCAAGGATGTAAAAAATCCGGATGAGCAGAATAAGGTGAAAAACTCAGCAGTTATTACCCTGATGCTGGGTAAGAGTGATCAGATCTATTATTATGAAGGAGATAGTGCAGCCGGACTGAAAGCGACCGACTTTAAAAAAGTGCGCGACATCGTAGTTGATAAAAAGAGAAGAACAGATCCCAAGGACTTTGTAGTGATTATTAAGCCGACCAACGATGCAACGTATAAGAATACGATAAATATCCTTGACGAAATGACCATCGACGGCGTGAAACGGTATGCGATGGTGGATATATCACCGGTTGAATACAATTATATTAAAGCGACTGAGAAGGCAAACGGGATAAATTAGACCCTGGATTTTTGTGGAATTTTTATTAAATTGAGTCATTACAAGAAATAGCCCATCATGGAAATAAATAAAATATTAACCGCGGATGTGCTTGATATCATCTTCGATGGAAGAAACAAGCAGTACGGGGCTTACGAACTTCGTAAGACCTATAACAAGCGTCTGCGAATTGCACTCCTGGTGATGTTTGGAGCTGTAGTTGCCCTTGTTGTTGGTAATCTGATCAGCAATTATCAGGGTAAGGGCCAGGTTGCCAAAGCCGTGGTACAGGATGTTCAGCTGGAAGATGTCAAGGAAGAAAAAAAGAATGAACCACCACCACCGCCTCCGCCGCCGAAGCCACCCCCACAGGTCGAAATGGCAAAATTCACTCCTCCAAAGATTGTGAAGGATGAGGAAGTAAAAGCCGAAGAAAAACCACCTGAAGTTGCAAAACTGGAAGACACTAAGATTGGTAATGCCAACCAGGAAGGTATCAAGGATGATAATATTACAGCACCTCCTGCAGACAATAAAGGCGTTGTGGAAGCACCCAAGGATAATACAGATTACGATAAAACTTTTACCAAAGTGGAAATCGAATCAGAATACCCGGGTGGTATTGCAGCCTGGTATCGTTATCTCCAGAAGAACCTTGTTTATCCTGATGAAGCCGTAAGTGCAGAAATACAGGGACAGGTGATTGTTCGTTTTATTGTTGACAAAGAAGGCGTGGTAAGTGATGTGGAAGCCGTGAGCGGACCTCCTGAACTCCGCGATGCAGCGGTTCGTGTAATTAAGAAAAGCGGTTCATGGAATCCCGCCATTCAGAACGGAAGAAAGGTAAAATCGTATAAGAGCCAGCCGGTCAACTTTAAACTCGAATCACAGTAATTTTTTTCATTGTTTTATATGGGGCCCGGAAAGTATCATTCTTTCTGGGCTTTTTTGTTGGCAGTTGGCGGTTGGCCGTTGGCCGGAATGTGGAAATTAGTTAGCCGGTCATCGGTCAACGGTCAACGGTCATCGAAACAGTATCTTTGAAACATGTTTGGAAAGTTAACAAGTTGGGACGACACCATTGTAGCACTCGCTACGGCTCCGGGCATCGGGGCACTGGCAGTGATCAGGTTAAGCGGACCTGATAGTATTAAAATTGTAAAAGGATTATTCCCTTCCAAAGATTTATCAAAACAGGCGACGCATACCATGCATGTAGGGATGTTGAAAAACGGCGAAGAAGTGTTGGATCAGGTAGTCGTTTCCATTTATCGTGCACCGAAATCTTATACCGGCGAGGATGTGGTGGAGATAAGCTGTCATGGTTCTGTGCATATCGAAGAAAAAATTCTCGCGGCATGTATACATCACGGTGCGAGGATGGCGAGGCCGGGTGAGTTTACGCAAAGGGCTTTTCTGAAAGGTAAAATGGATCTGACGCAGGCGGAGGCCGTTGCGGATTTGATTGCGTCCCACTCGGAAGCTTCGCGCGTTTCTGCATTGCACACCATGCGCGGGGGATTTGCAGATGATTTGAAAATATTGCGGGAGCAGTTGCTGGGATTCTCGGCACTGATGGAACTGGAGCTTGACTTTTCTCAGGAGGACGTGGAATTTGCAGACAGAAAAAAATTTTATACACTGATTGAAGAAGCACAACGCGTAACGTCGGAACTCATTGAATCCTTTGCATACGGCAACGCAATACGTCAGGGAGTGCAGGTAGTGATCGTCGGAAAACCCAATGTGGGCAAATCGACTTTGCTGAACAGCTTACTGAACGAGCAGCGCGCCATCGTAAGTGATATTGCCGGCACCACGCGGGATACGATCGAAGAAATAATAAATATTGAAGGAATAGAATTCAGGCTGATCGATACGGCAGGCATCCGTGCTCATACATCCGACACGATAGAACAGATGGGAATGGATAAGACACACGAAAAAATTGAGCAGGCAGATATTGTGCTGGAGATCCTGGATGCATCAGAACCTTATCAGGAGAATCTTTTGGTAGAAAAAGAAAAATTATTGCGCGTGTTAAATAAAACGGATTTGTTATCTGACGGGAACCTGAGCACAAAATTTCTGGATAATGGTCTGATCTTTATTTCGGCAAAAACATCTTTTGGTGTGGACAAACTAAAACGGGCATTAGTGAAACGCGTATTACACGGAAAAAAAATACGCGAAGGAACTGTAGTTACGAATGCGCGCCATCACGAAGCGCTGAAAAAAGTCGCCGCCGCACTGCAGGAAATCCGCGCTGGTCTCAACAACAATTTATCCGGCGATCTTCTCTCCTCCGACATCCGCCGCGCCCTCCACTTTCTCGGCGAGATAACCGGCGAAGTAACTAACGAAGAACAGCTCTCTTGGATATTCGGGAAGTTTTGTATAGGGAAGTAACTCATTAGTTGGCGGTTGACGGTTAGCCGTTGGCGGTAGTTGAATTTCTCAAACCATTTCCATTTTCTTTAGTTGCCTTTTGAAGTTTATCCCGCCAAAGGCGGGACTCCTAATCTGTTACTAAATCCTGGATTTGCTCTTTCGTTGTTTTTGTTGGCCAGATTATGGAGCACAATGCCTGTCCCGCTTCTGCGGGGATACGGTATGATACGTAATGATACAGTATGACACGATAGTTAACAGTTGAAATAAGTGAATGTACGACGTTAAAGAAAGTAACTTTTCATTAGAAAGTGATAATATTGTTTGACTATTTATTCCTAAAAGCCAGTGTTATAAATCTTTCATAATCTCCGTTACCAATCCGTCACCAAATCTTCGCAAACCCACTAGAATCGCGGGACAATACATTTTGAATCGTCACGGAATAAAAAGTACTCGTTTGCACAAATGGTTGAAGTTCAATGAGAGAGCAGACTGGCGAAATCACAAAGAGCCGGTGAGATCACTGGAAGTTCTTGATAAAACTTCACAATTGCTTTCAGATAGGCATGAGCTTCTCCTAAAATAATAATTTAGTGGTACACTTTACGCTGAAAATTTACAGGTGGTAAATATAGATTCAAATCCTGACTACCGAGTTTGTTGAAATCCGAATTTGTAAAATTTAGTTGTCATCTATTCACGATCACTTCTTTCGTTTGAATACTTCCTCCAACCATTATTTGAATAAAATAAACTCCGGTCGGCAAATCAGAAACATTCAGCGTTTTTGATAGAACATTATTGGTAACAACCTTCATCAATTGTCCCGCACTATTAAAAACCTGTATTGCGTATGGCTGGTTACCTGAAAAAGAAATAATCACATGAGTAGATGCCGGATTCGGATAAACAGATACCTGATCCGCAAGGCTGCCATCATTCACCATCACAACCGGAGAAAAATAAACATGCCCATCAAAATCGGTGTTCTCCAATTTATAAAAAGATTGTCCGTAGAGCGGGTTTTTGTCAAAGGTTTCGTAATAAGAGCTGGAAGCGGAATTACCTTTTCCGGGAATATTTTCAAGACTTTCCCATTGAATACCTTCCTTTGATCGCAAAATAGTAAAATAATCATTCTGTGTTTCAGTGGCCGTTTCCCATTTCAAATCTACTTTCCCTGCATTCATAAATGCAGTGAAAGAAACAAGCGTCACCGGCAACGGCGTACTCACCGAATTGATCGATCCGATATAAAATGTATTAGTAAGACTTGCCAACGTTAACCCGGTTCTATTGATCTGAGGATTTAAAATGGTTCCAGCATTGACACCAGGGAGGCCGACTACACTGTTTGCCAGCGTTAATCTCAAATCTGATACGGCACCAACCACACCAAAATCCGTACCCTGAACATCGAGGTTATAAGTTCCTCCGGCTAATCCATTTCCAGTAGTCACTGCCCAGTTCAAATCTTTTCTGACCATGATCGTTGCAGCGCCGTCCATATAAGTAGGTATGGAAGTATTGGTCGTAGCATCGTGATAACCGACTGTGATAGACCCACCCGTTGTTGGACCTGTTGCAGGGGCTGAGACAAAAAATGGACGATAATCAATCGCTGTTCCAGTCGGAAAAAGACCTGTAACAGAACCCACAGCTATTGTCGATGTATTGAACCAGCGTATAAAAGATCCTGTGCCCAGCATGGTACCTGCTATGCGGGCAAGCGTTCCTATAGAAGCGGCCGAAGTTCCCAAGGTCAGGTTAATGCCATTTAAATCAATATTTCCGAGTGTCATGGTCAAAGCTGTGGCAACAGTAACGGCATTCACTAATTGGATACCAGCTCCGGAATTATTAATAGTTACATTGGCAAAATTCTCACCACCGGTAGCTGTGATGGTTTGTACGCCAGAACCGTCAAATATTATTGTGCTTGTGCCGGCTGTAAATGTTCCGCTCCTGCTCCAATTACCGGCAACAGAATGAGTAAAGCCGCTGGGAGTAAAGGCAGTACCGACCCCGATAGTAACATTGCCTCCGATGGTTAATCCGGTAACAGCTAAAGTGCTTGCAGTCCCACTCAGGGTTAAATTGCCGCTGATGGTCGTTGTACCGGCTAGTAAGGTCTTTGAACTAGTGTTACTGAGCGTTAAATTGTAATAAGAAACGGGAAAAACGGTCTGAGTCCCCGCAAAGCCGTAATTAACATTGTTGCCATTCGCAGTGGCAGTCAGGCCTGTGATGCCAAATGAGCCGGTAAAGACAATATTAAGTGTGGCATTCGCAGCCTGGGCCAGCGTGCCAGAGCCCGCGAGGTTCGTGGTAACGCTCAAGGTATTGTTATTTGTCAGTGTGACGGCAGTAACGGTGACACTTGGGATGGAGAACGTCCCTGTAAGCGCTTGTGCATTTGTATTAAAAGTCTGTATTCCCGTACCCGCCGTGAACGTTCCGTTATTGGTAATTCCCCCTTGAAAAATTATGGCGGCGTTTCCTGAATTGTTCCAGACGCCACCCACATTGATCGTCACCAGGCCGGTAAAAGTTTTTGCCCCTGTAGCCGATGACACAGTCAGGTTTCCGCTCGTTCCGCCACCCACCGTGGTCGTACCGGTAACCGTCAACGCAAAAGCCCCTACAGAGAAGCTGGCACCGTCTGCTATGGAAAGATGGCTATTTATTGTGAGACCTACGCCGGTCGTCGTAGTTCCCGCCGTGATCGTCAGATTGTGGAAGGAAGTAAAAAAAGAAGCTGGCAGTGTATTTGTCGTTGTCAGCTCAACCGTACCCGAGCCGGGTGTCCAGGTGCCGACCGTAACGATCAGGAAGCTCCCACAAGTTAAAATTCCCCCATTAGTCATATCAATACTAACGGGATGTCCAAAAATGTCTCCGATTGTGACCAGGCCGGAAACGGTAAGATGGGAGTTTAAATTAAAAATCAACACTTCCGGACTAACTGGACTTAAAGGATTACTCTGGAAACTTATGCAAGCTGCGCTTGCAATATCAACTGTTATTGTGTTCCCTCCGGAGATTTGGGCTATATCGCCAGATCCGACCCCCTGTACGTTGTAAGCCATCCCTGCATTAGTAGAGACTGCATTGGCAGTCAGGGTCAACGTGGTATTGCTGGTAATAGACAAAACGGTGCCAATCGCAACGTTGCCTGCTGTTTTTATAATGTTACCAACACTTATTTCTGTAAGAAATAGTGAACCCCCTGCTCCGGTAACAATTGCAGATGCGGTTGATGTCGTGATAGTTCCGGTTCGTGTAGTGTTAGGCCACGCAGTTGAGCTCCAATTCCCTGTACCTGCAGATGAAATAACGGCGGCCATTGCGCCCGGCGCAATCATAACGATCAAGATCAGCGACAGGATCCGAATCTTTAAAGATTGTAAAAATGGTCTTCTCATAGGAATAGGATTTTTTGCTTAAAAATGTAAGCGCATTTATTTCATATTTTTTTTGTCCACCAGCCTTCCCGGAAGTAGTTTCCTGGTTAACCCTATTGAATTCAATGTTCTTCACCATAAGAAACCATCGTTCCTTCATCTAATCTAATTCGTCCCGGCAATTGTTAAATCATTGCGGAAATATGTTATTTCATTCAAAGATCCTACGCACTCCTATGTTTATTTTAAAACAGTTTCATACACCAACAATTAAAACAGAACCTGCATACTATGGCATAAGCTAATGTAGAAAGCTCGTTAAGCTATATGGACGCCCTGAAGGAGAAGGGATACAAACTGTGGAACACAAATGAACTATTTGCAGCCGCACATATTTATAATAAAATGGGGAGGGAATAAATTCAACTACGTTGAAATACCATTGAGAGCAACATTATATAACGCCAATGCTATAATAATATTGCAGTAAGACATGAACTATCGCGTCTTTTTCGTCTTCGATTTTTCGATTGTTATACGAAGATCAGCCTTCGAGTCAAACTTATTACTTTCATATTTAGAACAATAAAATGGTTAGAATTAATCATCCTACAAAATTGTCCTATTATCACTATAACAATGAATGTATCTGGGGTCATGCCTAGATCACCCGAATTACTCCAAAGAGTAGTCACCAAGCCGTCACTAATTCCCGGCAAACCCACTAGAATCGGGGGACAGTACTTTTTGTATTGGGAAGTAACATATTGGTTGGCCGTTGGTGGTTGGCCGTTGGCAGTAGTTGAATTTCTCAAACCATTTCTATTTTCTTTAGTTGCCTTTTGAAGTTTATACCGCCAACGGCGGGACTTCTAAACTGTTACTAAATCTTGTTTTTGTGATTTGATTGATTTTGGTGGCCAGATTATGGGTCACAATGCCTGTCCCGCTTCTGTGGGGATACGGTATGATACCCAACGATACATTGTCTTATGCATCTTACATGTCGGATTTTTCTTACGGGTATCAGGATTCAATGAATAACTAAGTAGAAATATGTATAGAGGTATTATGATTGCGGAAGTTGAGTAAACTTGATATATTTATAAACTATAGGTCTGACCAAATCGATAGATATTCGATAACTTATATTATTAAATAAATAATGGATTTCATATGTCGCGAACGTTTTTATCGATACTCTCGGGTATTTTGATTATTTCTTTTGGCTCTGCATCGCAGGCGCAAATCGCTGTTTCCAATTTTACTTTTAAGGAGGGAATGCAAAAAATAGCAGAGGAACATAAGTTATTAATGGTTATTATGGATGCGGGACAGGGATACACCTTAATTAACGACTTTACTTCTAAAGCACTTTTGGATTCTAATGCTTCCGACGTGAATAAAATAGCCATTGTTTTAAGGCCAGCAGTGGGAAGTCCGGATTGGGATTCATTAAATAAAAGGTATTTAACCCCAATAACCTTTGGTACGTTATTTTTTAATCCAAAAGGTGTTTTAGTGCATAGATATGACGCTATCAACGGACATGGTTACGCATACCTCGTGGAAGCAAATTATGCCAACGTTGATATTGATCTTCCAACGGCGGGTGAGCAACTGGATTCTTTAAAGAAAATTCATTTTTCAGACCTAAGTGCGGTTGAGAAATTATTTGACACACGGACTAATTCTGTCGAATCCACTGATGATATTTTAGAACCTTTCCTTGAAAATACCCCTTCCGATTCATTTGAAAACTATAACTACTATTATTTGCTGGCGAAATTTGCACCGCAGCTGGGGACTAAGGCTGATTCAATATTTAGAAGTGAAAAGAATTCAGATTCAAATTGGTATAATATCCCATCGTCGGAACGAGGGGAAATAAATCGCAAAATCGTAAAGAAAACTATGACTGCGGCTGTAAGTAATGTGGATTCAACCCTGGCCCGTCGCCTTGCAGTATTTGCCGGCAGCCTATTATCAAATCCAACGATATTTAGAAAAGAAAAGGAGCAATTCAAAGTCATGACAGAATATTTCTTTAAGATTCATGACACGCTTAAATACCTGGAAACAGCTTCCTTTTTCTTAAATAACTATTATATGCCTATGTCAATTGATTCATTGAAGCAGGTTTATATTAACAGGGACAAAGAACGCCTGGTAAGTGAAGGAACGGAAACGATATTTGTGAATGGGGCAAGCCCGGACAATATGGCTTATTATGGAGAATTTGATTTAATTGCCAGCATTCTTAACCATCACGCCTGGGAATTCTATATGGAGACGAAAGATACAGTTTATTTGAAAATGGCATTGACCTGGTCGCAACGTTCGCTGGAGTTCAATAAAAACCCTTATACAATGGATACTTATGCGCAACTTTTATATATTAACGGTGACAGAAAGCGTGGCTTATCTGCAGAAAAGGATGCATTGCAAGAATACAAAAAGCAAAATTTGAGCAGCGATATACCAAAAATTGAAAAAGTGTTGAATAATATGAAAAATAGCAGAGACGTAATTGTTGTGGAATGATTTTGGAATTTCCAGGCAGATCACGCGCACAATGATACGGTATAATACCTATTGATACCGCATGATACCATATGATGCAGGCTTTGATAGCTCGTTTTTACCATGCCTTGCAAGAAGAGATTATTCCGTTTATATTTGAGATACTACTGTCTTGATGCTCAAACCGGTATTATGCATACTTATAGGAGTGCTATTATTTTATTGTTATCGTCTTTGTCTTACATTAATTGTTCAGGGCAAGAATCAAAAAACGACAAGGGTGGAACCTCATCGGCAGCCAATTTTGATAGTATTGAGGCACAGATTATCATTATTCGCAAAGAATACAATAGGATTAACTCAGACACATCGAAATTCCGCGTAGTTAATGAAGATTTGGATGATCAATCTACTGAAGGAGGCGAAATTAAAAAGTATTTCGAGGATAAATCCTTAAGAAAGGCACAGCTCATTTTTTATGGTGAAACAGGGAAGGTGATGATTGAATATTACTTTTTGAACAGAGAAATCTTTTTCTCTTTTAAGCGCACATATTATTACAATTTTCCAATGTATGAGAAGGGCTCCAGGGTTAGCAAAGTTGAAGATGAGAGATTTTATTTTAATAATCAAAAATTGATACGTTGGATTGGGCCTAACGGTAAGATAGTTGAAGCAAACCTTTATCCTACAAAGGGAAAAGAAATAGTAAAGGATTTAAATGAAGATGTTTACAGAAAGTAGGCTCCTATGAATTTTCTTCGCCTTTAGTAGGCTTTTATTCACTACTAAATCTGTTACAAAATCTCGTTTTTGAGATTCTCTTGATTTTGGTGGCCAGATTATGGGCAACGATACCTGTCCCGCTTCTGCGGGGATACGGTATGATACTTAGTGATATGATACGAAAGACAGTTCACCGTCGTTTAAAATTAAATACAAGCTTTCTTCCTACACACACAAGGCTAGCAATTATACACAATTATTGCTTTCCTGCGGGCTGTTTATAAATCTTTCCCTCTTTCATTACAAAACCCACGTACTGAATCAGAGAGATATCTTCCAGCGGATTTCCCTTTACCGCAATGATGTCGGCCAGAAAATTGATCTGTATCTGCCCCAGGATTTGCTGTTTGCCCAATAACTCTGCGGCATTGATGGTGGCCGTTTTTATGGCATCCATCGGGGTCAGGCCGGCCTTTTTTACATAATATTCTAGTTCCTTTGTTTCATTGATTCGCCACGGAAAACTGCCGACATCGGTTCCCATCACAATTTTAATTTTCATCGTATATGCTTTATGTAAGTACGCATATATCGTATCCATAGGAAAATTGTAGTATTCATCCACGCTAACTGTCGGGCTCCAGTAAACGTGATTAACCAGAGCGAGTTGAATCAATGAATCGTCGAACGCGTCGCCATGTTCGATTGATTTCACTCCCGCCAGTATCGACATCCTGATGCCTTCCTTAGTAGTGGCATGTGCGGCGACAGATATATGATATTTTCTTGCTTCAGTAACGATGGTTTTGATTTCATTATAGTTGAAGGTCGGTACGCCCCAGTCGGCAAAAAGTTTTATCCATTTTATACCCCGCGATTTCTGTTCCCTCACTGCTTTTAAACATTCGTCATCACCAGATGCGAATTGCGTACCATGTGGCAAAATTAACTCCCAGTTTTGATCCCTGGGTGAAGGAACATACATGTTCGTAGCCGCTATACCCATGCCAGAAGGAACTACACGCGGACCAGTGATAAATCCGGAATCGATGGCTTTGGACAGATCAACATCAGCAAATCCAGCACCTTCCGTGCATACATCCCTCAATGTGGTAATGCCATTTTGAAGAGCAATAGACAAATAACCTGCGGCACGCAAAGCACGATAAGAAGGTGAATTACTATATAAATCTTTGTCATAATCTTCGCCGTTAGCCAACAGGTGAGTATGAACATCCATCAAACCAGGCAAAAGCGTATAACCCTTCAGGTTGATAAGAATGGCCGAATCGGGAACGCGATTTTTGTAATTGATATCCACAATTTTGTTCTGATAAACAATTACGGTTGGATTAATAAAAGAATGTTCATGCTGACCGTCAATCAAACGATCTGCTACAATCGCATAAGTCTGAGCCATGAGGATATTGGAAATGAATATGGCGACAAATACTAATAGTACTTTCAACATGTATTATATGATTTGGGAATTGTGAAGTTATATTCCCTAAGGTACAATATTAATAGCTACGCAGTTTTCGGATTCGCGATTCCCGATGTTGATGCAGGTTACAACTTTGATACTTTTGCCTTTTGTTACTTTTCTTCGCCTTTAGTAGCCTTTTCTTCGCTACTAATCTGTTACTAAATTCCGTTTTCACGATTTGCTTGATTTTGGTGGCCAGTGTAAATTTCCAGCGTAAAGTGTATCACTTAAGTAGTAACTTAAGAGAGTGTTTCCTCAAGTGTTAACCGTACGGCGTTAAAGAAAGTGTACTTTTTACAAGGGAGTATTTCCATTATATAACTAGCCAATGCTTACCAATAAAAGAAACCCATATTAAATCTTGCTCAGTATTCTCCATTACCAATCCGTCACTAATTCCCGGCAAACCCACTAGAATCGGGGGGACAGTATTTTTTGTATCGGGAAGTGAACAGCATGGGTTGGATGCGCGTTCCCTGCGAGTGCATTCATTCTTATTGTATTTCATTTGCCTCGCCCGCCGAAGTTTTAACCAGCAAGCCCCGAACCGTTAGCGGTAATGCTACGACCGACCTCATCGACAAATACACATCCTCATTTTGACCTAACTAAAGAAAATTTAAAAATTATTAGGTTATTGTTGTCGCATATACTATATTTGCGACAACAAATATAGATAAGATGAGAAAATTAGATTTTGCGTCTCTTCAAGTAAGAGATTTGGAAGTATCTAAAGCCTTCTACACAAACAAATTGGGATTTGAATTATCCGAAATGAGCAATCCATATGCCTGTGTTTTTAAGTTCAACAAAGGCGAAGCAAGTTTTGCTATAAGAACACCCATTGGGAACATAGACGGCAAAGAACTTGGTGTAGGTGCTTCACTTTGGTTCGCTATTGATGAAAAAATTGAAGAACTTCAAAACCAACTGACTGGAAAAGGAGTAGCTCTTATAGGATCAATCAACAATACACCTTTTGGTAAAACGTTGATGGCAAAAGACCCAGATGGTTACATTATTACATTTTTGGAAACAAACTAAAAATTCACACAATGATTAATATAGTTACAAAATATTGGGTAATCTTGGCATCAAAAGACCATGTAAAAGCAGGAATTGTACAAGGAATTGCGCAAGCCTGTCATGGAAAATCTTCGCCTTTAAAGAGAATGAAAAAAGGAGATTTAATTGTATATTATTCAGGAAAGCAAACTATGGGCAAACAAGACAAATGTCAAGAATTTACAGCATTAGGAAAAGTAATAGATGGTGAAATATATCAGTTTCAAGTTACGGAGGATTTTTGCCCTTCAAGACGCAACATTGAATTTTCGCAATGTAAAGACACTTCTGTTCTTCCTTTAATTAACGATTTAGATTTTATTCAAAACAAAAAAAATTGGGGCTCTTCTTTCCGATATGGTTTCTTTGAAATTAACCAACACGACTTTGATTTAATTTCATCACAAATGCTTCAACATCATTATGCCTAAAGAAATTGAATTCCATTTTAAAAGTCCAAACGACAGCCCTGGTTATTTGCTTGGGCAACTAACTATGCTATGGCAGCGTAAACAAAAAAAGGTTCTGGATCCTTTAGACTTGACACAAACGCAATTTGTGTTGTTGGCTGCATTAGGTTGGCTTTCAAAAAAAAACAATGCTGTTACACAAGTTGACATTGCCAACCAAAGTAATGCCGACAGAATGATGGTATCAAAAGTATTGCGAACATTAGAAGGTAAAAGGTTTATAATACGGAAAGAACACGAAACAGATACAAGAGCAAAAACAATTAGACTGACAACCAAAGGAGAAGTTGTTTTGCAAAAAGCGCTTATTGAGGTAGAAAATGCTGACTTGGATTTTTTTGCTACTTTAGACTCTAAACTTTCATCATTCAATAAAAATATGTTGCGACTAATTGACAAGAACAGCGAGTAAAAGCACTACCGCTAACTATGATACTTCCCATTTTCGATACCAAAAGGCTCGGGTCTTAAGTTAAGATTTGATTTCAAGTTTGTGTTCATCATACGGCTTTTTTATCAGGGGCACCAGCTTTCGTTTCGATTAATTCTGAAAAAGGATTACTTGTTTATTCAGTCAGGAAATATTCCCAGCCAATAATCCTCTATTATTGATTTGAAAATTAATCGACTGAGTTCTATTTCAGTGTTCACCGGCTTAAGACAAAATATTACTATATAACCTCTTTTTATCTTTTGAGGAGTCTCTTGTGAACTATCTTCATAACCGAATCGCGGAAATTCCGGCTGATGGGTAAAGACTGAGCGGCCGTTTTAATTTCATTGTCTTCAATGGCTTGAATTTTTGAGCAATTGACAATATAAGACTGATGAATTTTTATGAAATCATCTATGGGCAGTTGTGATTCGAGGCTTTTCATGGTCAGGTAGGCGAGGATCTTTTTATTTTCCGTGTGAATACTTACATAGTTTCCCACACTTTCTGCATAAATGATTTCACTTAATTCTATTTTTTCTATCCGCTTGTCACTCTTTATAAAGATATAGGAAGACTGCTGGGTGGCAACAGCTGCATGCTTGATCTGATAATAATCCTTGGCCTTTTGTACGGCCTTTAGAAACCGGCTGAACGCAAAAGGTTTTAAGAGATAGTCAATCACATCCATTTCGTATCCTTCCAGAGCATATTTTGGGAAAGCCGTGGTTACAATTACCAGTGACTCGATATGCATTTTTTGCAGTAACTGTAAACCGGAAACCTCTGGCATCTCTATGTCCAGTAATATGATGTCAATTGTATTTCTGCCTAAAAATACTGCTGCTTTTTCCGCATTTTCAAACTTACCCTGCAAATCGAGGAACGGAATTTGTTCTACAAATTCGTGCAAGATTTTCCGGGCGATCGGCTCATCGTCTACTATGATGCAGCTTAGTTTTTTCATAGGCTGAGGGTTAAATCTACACGGTAGATGTTTTGTTCTTTTTTGATATCCAGCTTGTACCGGTCTTTGTATAATAATTCCAATCTCCTGGCCGCATTATTCAGGCCGATTCCTTTGGAAGATGTTTCTGATTCATCAAAAGAATTTTCACAAGTGAATTGGATCTGGCCGTTTTCCTCTTTCAAATGAATAACGATGTGATTGTTCATCCGATCGCCTCTGGAAGCATACTTAAAGGCATTTTCCACAAAAGCCATAAATATCAGGGGAGCAATTTTGGCATTGCCATCTTTATAACTCACGTTTAGGCTGACTTCTACATTGTCATTGCTTCTGGCTTTTTGCAGGGCCACGTAGTTTTCCAGGTATTTAATTTCTTTCTCCAATGCGATAATATCTACATCCGCCTCATATAAATTATACCTTAGCAGATCTGAGAATTGCACCATCATATCCCGGGCCTGGAGGTTGCTCATTTCAATTGATCCATACACCGAGTTCAGTCCATTGAATAAGAAGTGCGGGTTGATCTGTGAACGCAAATACTTTAATTCAGTTTGAAGCTGGTTGATCTGGATATTTTTCACCTGCTCTTCCTGTTCAGACCATTTTTGAGTTATATGCAACATGGCAGCAATTACCGTACAACACAGTGCGTAAACAAAATTGTCCCAGAAACCGGAACTGGTTCCGATAGGCATATCATGAAGCAGCCTGTGGTGAAGCAGATAATTATGACGGGCGACAATATAGGAATACATCAACACCAGACTGATCAGCCCGGCAACGTATAGACTGAATCGTTTTTTGTCCAGGAGGAAGGGGATCAGCAATGCTTTATTCGTCAGAATTAATCCGGCAAACAGCGAGAAGTGTACAAAAACCGTAAACAGATAGGAGAAACAATCAGCAACACTATTGCCTAAATAAACCGGTTTCTCAATGGCCAGTGCGCCGATATAGGCAAGAAAAAAAAGGAAATGAAATTTGTATCTTCGGAAAAACATGTTGCTCTTACAAATTTTGATACTATAAAAGTATTTCATTGATCTGACCAGTGGAAATATCTCTTTTCAAATGCAGGATATCACGAAAAAGAGACGCTTTAGCCTTCAAAAGATGTATTCTGTAATATAAAATTTCATACGCAACGGCAGTCTTCACCTAAAATCTCGAATTTCATGTAAAAATGACCATCTGCGTAAAATTCACAGGCAAGTGTCAAATAGTTTTAGAAATGCCCGATCTGATTTTTAGTTTTATTATAAACAACCATACATATGTCAAAGATTATAGCTTTTGGTGAACAGGTTCCCGGCTACGATATCCCGGTACTCAATGAAAGAGAAATAAGAGCTGCCGCGGGCATACTGTTCCTTATTATTTTTATTTCTTTGATGATCATTCTCTTCAATAATGATTTTGCACTGGCGAAGTATGCTATTACTTTTTTCCTGACCGATTTTGTAATCAGGGTATTTATCAACCCGAAATATTCTCCAAGTTTAATTGTAGGACGACTGATCGTGCGAAATCAGACTCCGGAGTATGTTGGCGCGAAACAAAAAAAGTTTGCGTGGATAATCGGGGTGGTATTGTCAGGCACCATGTTTGTTTTTTTATTGTTGGTCAATGCTTATAGTCCGATAACTGGCATTGTATGTTTAATGTGCCTTATATTTTTGTTTTTTGAATCCGCCTTCGGTATTTGCCTTGCTTGTAAACTCTACGCCGCGATCTATCGTGATAAAGTTCAATATTGTCCGGGTGAAGTCTGTGATGCTAAAGCAAAACAGGATATCCAGAAAACTTCCCGCGCACAATGGCTGGTTGTGTTGGGTTTTGTTGCCTATATTATTCTCGTCGTTTTTTTATTTAATGATGAATTTAATAAGAAGCCCTATGACCTCTTCGGAATCAATGGTTCTGCAAAATCTAAATGATAGTCTGATATATGAAAAAAGAGATTTCATTGGAAGCTTATTTTTCGGTATTCAGAAAGAATATTATTGGCAATCAGCAATGTTTTGAATCTCCGTTTGGAAAAAAACAGATCATCTACGCCGACTGGACAGCGAGCGGCAGGGCTTTCCGCCCAATTGAAGAATTTATACAAAACCGGATTTTGCCATTTATGGCAAATACGCATACCGAAACAACTATTACGGGTAAGGAGATGACCGCCGCTTACGAAGAGGCTAAATCAATTGTAAAAGAACATGTTCATGCCAGTGAGGATGATGTACTCATTTTCTGTGGCAGTGGCATGACCAGTGCAGTAAATAAGTTGCAACGTATTTTGGGGTTGCGGATCCCCGAACGACTGATGGACTATCTCTTAACGGACAGTTTTCAATTGGACGAGTCACTCCGTCCGGTCGTTTTTTTGAGTCATATGGAACATCACAGCAATCAAATTTCCTGGCTGGAAACCATCGCTACTGTTGAATTGATCGAGCATGATCAGGATGGACAAATTGACCTGAATGCTTTCAGGCGTTTGTTGAAAAAATTCAGTAAACGGAAAAATAAGATCCTGGCGTTGACAGCCTGTTCGAATGTGACGGGAATAGAAACGCCTTATCATGCTATGGCGAAAATAATTCATGAATATGAAGGCTTATGTTTTGTTGATTTTGCCTGTTCTGCTCCCTATGTTGATATCGATATGCATCCCACTGAACCGGGGACGGGGCTGGATGCTATTTATTTTTCACCGCATAAGTTTTTAGGAGGTCCCGGTACCTCAGGCGTTCTGATTTTTAATCGGAAAATCTATCGCAACAAAATTCCTGATCAGCCGGGTGGAGGAACTGTTCTTTATAGTAATCCCTGGAAAGAGCATGAATATGTTGATCATATAGAACAGCGGGAAGATGGGGGCACGCCGCCGATCGTTCAAGGCATCCGGGCAGGAATGTGTATTCGGTTAAAAGAAAAAATGGGCGTTGAGAATTTATTAAAACGGGAGAAAGAACAGTTGGCGATTATTTTTGATCGGCTTTCAAAGATCAAAAATCTGGAAATACTGGCGGGTCACGTAAAAAAAAGACTGGCTGTCATCTCATTTGTTCTGCAGGATGCACCATATAACTTAGTCGTAAAAATTCTGAACGACCGGTTCGGAATTCAAACCAGGGGAGGATGTTCTTGCGCGGGAACCTACGGCCACGTACTGTTAGGGGTGAAAAGGCGTCGGTCCTATGAAATACGCAACCGGATCCTTGCCGGAGATCTTTCCACTAAACCAGGTTGGATTCGATTATCCATACATCCTACGATGACTGACGGCGAGATTGATTTTATAATGGATGCCATCGAAATGACATCTAAACATCTTACGGAATGGAAGAAGGATTATGACTATATAGCGGAAACCAACGAATTTGAAACTGACATTAAAAAAAGAAATATGGTAACTACCCAACCTCGGTAGTCCCGGCAGTTGTTAACTAATGCTAGAAGTTGTTTCTATCATTATTGAATGACACACATGTCAAAATCCCATTCTCAAATCCTTTCTTTCCTTTTGTTACTTGGCTACAAAAAAACGATGCCGGGATCAGGTCAGGGATCTCCTGGTACTGTTTTGATAAAAACAGTCACCGTGAACGCCACCTCGGGTTCCGACAGCGTGATTTTTGAATACGGCTACAATTCAAATGGAAAACTGACCAAGTATACTTCGACCCTTCACGATAACACAGCTGCCAATTGGAATTCTGTTCCCATTTATATTTTGTGGCTCCTGAAGATTTTAGCAATGATGGCGGCTTACTACTTTCTAATAGACTACCTTACCAGGGAATTATAAACCCGTTTCCATTGGAATTGTATTTTCTTTTTGTGTCGATTTTCACCCTCTCTGAATTGTCCCTGCTTATTTTCAGAAGATCTAAAAAAGCTTCTGTCAAAATACAACATGACAGGAAGTCCATGATCTCCCAGTGGATCATTTTTTTTATCAGCCTGACGATCGGAAACACCATTTCATTTTTAAAAATAGGGAAATCGGGTGATCCTCTCCTCTTTAAAACCACCGGTATTGTCATCCTGATGATTGGATTTGTCATCCGATGGATCGGAATTTTCCAATTGGGGAAGATGTTCACGGTGGATGTATCCATATCGAGCAGTCATGTCTTAAAAACGGACGGTCTGTACAAAATAGTCCGGCATCCTACTTATTTCGGTTTAATTTTGATCATATTCGGATTATCGCTTCTAATGAATAATGCCCTATCAAGCATCGTTATCATGATTCCCAGTTTTTGCGTCATATACTACCGTATAACTGTCGAGGAAAAAGCACTTATCCAGGAATTCGACGGTGAATATCTGTTATATAAGAAAAAAGTGAAGATGATCATTCCTTTTTTGTTTTAATTCAAAGTGTAGAATGAAATTATTTTTGAAATATCTGTTTGCACTGGAAAAATGCGAATAGAAAAGGTGTGACCCTGTTCTTTGGCGTGACTATTATTTTCGGGCAGCGGCCTTTCATCCAAATCGGAACCATTTAATCACTTGCTTTATTCCGGAATCTAGTATGAATATTTGAGAATTTGTAAAATCCTTCTGGTAATGGTTTCCACGTCTGCAGCATCTCCTTTGTTGGTAAGCATTATTATGCTATTGTGATTCTTCATATCCCTGTAGATCATTGTTCTATAACCATTCATCCCGCCATTATGAGAAACTATCTTATTTTTTGCTTCTCTGGCTATTACCCATCCAAACCCATAATATGAAAGGCTTCCTCTATTTAATTTTGTTTCATGAAATGCTTCGGCTAACGTTGAACTATCAACTAATTTATTATGATAGAGTGATTGATCCCACAGAAACAAATCATGCGTTGTAGAATATATCCCTCCGTCGCCTGCCGTTAAAATTTCATAATCGTCCAAATTTCCATTTTTATTAAACCCGAAAGCCCTGTTTTTAATTACAGGTTTGGATTTATCAAAGACTAATGTATTTTTCATTCCCAAGGGGTCGAAAATGAATTCTTTCATAAAAACATTAAATGGCTTCCCGCTGACTCTTTCTACTATCATCGCCAGCATTACATATCCGCTGTTGCTATATGAAAATCTATCGCCAGGATAAAAATTAAGTTTCTTTTGTGTGCTTAGAACTTTAAGCACTTCCTCATTGTTTAAATCGGGTTTATAGAGATTATCAATTCTTATATAATCAACCAGCCCAGAAGTGTGCGTTAATAAATGCCTTATAGTTATTTTATTTGCATAAGCAGGAAATTCAGGAAAGTATTTGGTAAGCGTATCATCATAAGACAATTTACTCTGTTCCTTTAGAATCATGATGGCCATGGCTGTAAATTGCTTCGAAACCGAAGCCAGGTAAAAAGAGGATGAATCATTCAGAGGTTCTTTAGTAATAAAATTGCCAAAGCCAAAAGCCGTATCATAAATAATATTTCCTTTTTCTGCCACCAAAATTGTTCCATTAAAGTCCCCTTTCCTGCATAATTCAGTCATTAATTCGTCTATTCTTTCCCTGTTATCTTTAATATGACATGCGCTCAGGGAGAACAGTATCAAAAGGAGCAAAGAGATATGCTTCATGCTGAAATAATTTCGCAATAATTCTATTCGAAAATACTGATATTATCAAAATAGATCTACAGGAGGCGGGACCCGTGCGTAGCGTTTATCCAAAATTCTCAGCGGAGGAAGACCTGCGGATCGCAGCCATTAGTTCCGGCACATATGCAAATGGCCTTACATCGTCATACCCAATAGATATTTCGTTATTGAAACGCTCAATTCTGATTTTTCCGGACAGTCTTCTTTCAAAAATGATTGGTTCAATTATAGATTTGATGGTAGATATTATTGGAAATATTTTGGAATCGTTAATAAGGAGAACCCCGTTTTCAAACTCCAAAAATGTGGTGAAGTTTTCCATTTTTACCTTTTTTGTGGTGACCTGCAAATCCAGTAATAAATGATTGTAACTTTTATACGAATATAAACGTCACACCAAATAAAATGAAAAAATTAAATCAAACATTTCTATTTATTTATTCCCTCCTGATTACTATGATCTTTATCATTTTATTGATATGGTTTTCCAGGCAGTTAATTCATAATAATGTAATTTTCGATAAAATTGAGGCACAGCAAATAAGAATTGTTGAGCCTGATGGAACATTACGAATGATTATCTCCAATCATTCTAAATTCCCCGGGATTATAGTTAAAGGAAAAGAAGAAACATTTGACCGGCCTCAGGCTGGCATGCTTTTTTACAATGACGAAGGATCTGAAAATGGCGGACTCATCTTTGGAGGTTCAAAAAACGATAAAGGTGAAGTTGTAAATTCAGGAGGAAGCCTGTCCTTTGACAGGTACATGGGAAATCAGGAAGTTCAATTGATTGGAGTCAATGATAAGGATGACCGCTTTGCCGGACTCATGATTTCAGACAGCCATCCTGCCGAAAATAAAGATCCTTCAAGAATTTGGGTCGGACGAAATGAAAATGGTTCATCAGAAATAGCATTGATGGATTCATCGGGTAAAAAACGTCTGATTCTTCAGGTTTTGCCCAATGGCAAAAGTAGTATGACTTTCCTGGATGAGAAAGGTAAAATATTGAACAGCTTAAATCCGAACTAAGTTAGTTTAGGTTCAGTTTTTTTCAATTTTTTCCGGCGGATTCTTTTCTCCCAGCGCAGGTAGGTCCTTCCATTCCCAAAATTCCGTTTTTGCCTTTCCATCGGGCCGGGGTTTCGGACTTCGTATTGTCCACACAGGAATGTCATTCATGTTTTCCTCCGGCATTTCGTAATTCAAAATTTTCCGGTATTTCGATTCGGGGAGTTCCGGTTCTATCCATTGTTTTGACATAGCAATTGGAAGGAATAACGGCATCCTATACCGGTGCTCACCATCATTGTGAATATTGGCCAGCAGGGGATTTGCAGTTCTCGTTATCAATGTGAAGGTGTAACGTTTGACTACTTCACCTGTTTCCTGATCCGGAAGGTCAGCCGTTGCATAAAGACCAGGAAGAAAAAATAATGGCTGGTCCTTCAGGGTAATGAAATAGGGAACTTTATTTTTCCAGCCCACGATTCCCCGGTTTTCAAAAATTCCCGTGAACGGTATCAGGCAGCGGCGATTCTTTATTTTGTACCATACGGATTTTGGATCATCCAATATTCTTTCAGCGCGGGCATTCAGCATACTCGTCCGCTGTCGGAGAAATTTACGCTCGTCCTTCACATAAAACGGAATGACGCCCCATTCCATAAATTGAATGATTTCCGAATCACTCTCCCTTCTCTCGATCCTCTTCATGACGTTTCACTTAACGGACGACATTATTTTCGGGATGGTAAAGGGAGGGCTCTCAAACTTCATTGCGGTGCCTATCCTGGTCGTCTGGCTGTATGGAACTCTGGTACTCGCCGAACGGCGATCGGGGTACGTCATCATCCTGGTCGGCTCGCTTTTAGGGTTGTTAGTGCCCGTCCTGTACATGACCTGGGGGGAGTGGGCGGCGAGTTTGCTAAGTCCAGCGGAGCTTTCTTCTTCGTCTGGTCGCTCATCGCACTCGGTGTGACCTCGCTCTTCTCCGTCATTCTCTCCGTACGCGGACTATGGAGCCTGCAACAGCCAGGCCGTTAGTCCAACAACCCTTTGTTCCTTCAGAAGTCTCTTCCTTAGGCTGGCCTGGAAATTCCGAACAGTTGATCACCAAATTCCGGATAAGACTTATCAACATGAGGATTGATATTCAATAGTATCGAAGGTCAACTTAAATCGGAATAGAATGATCTTGTCCTTCGGAATTTCCATTCGGAAATCCATTAGTGATCTTAGAGTGATCCTTTAGTGATTACAGATCCGGAAAAAGATCGTTTTCCCGGCTGAAATACTCCCCTAAAATCGGGGAGCCTTTAATGGCCTTCATAATAAGTGGCTTGAAGATCTTGCTTACGAAAGGTTACTATTTTACCAAAGTTGCTTATACCCATTTCACTCATCATTTATCATTCTCAGGATTCAAACTGATGTTTTAAAAAGTTTATTTTTATAAGTTAAGTTTGTTGGCAACAACAAATAACCATCATGAAAACAATTGTCGCTACTTTTTTATCAGTCATTCTTTTTTATACTGATAATTATGGGCAAAAGCATTCTTCCCCATCTTATCCAAAAAGCAAATCGTTTTATGCAAGACAATTGATGGATTCTAATGCGGTATATTTCACGCCGGAAAATTTCAACTTAAAAGCGGATGGTTCAATGGATGTATCAGATGTATTGCAACAGGCTCTATACGATTTAAAAACAACGCATAACTTCGGAATACTTTTTTTGCCTGAAGGAAAATATCACATCAGCAAAACTATTTACGTGCCTCAGGGTATTCGCATTATTGGTTATGGAACAAATCGTCCGTTGATTGTATTAAAGAAAAATTCACCCGGCTTTCAACAACCGGATTCTACTGATAAAGGCAAAGCGAAATATATGTTCTGGTTTATTCACAGTGTGCCTAAACCCGGTGAACCAGTTCGCGATGCAGGTGCAGGTACATTTTACAGCGCAATGAGCAATGTTGATTTACAAATTGATGATGGCAATCCTTATGCAGTTGCTTTGCGAACACATTATGCGCAACATAGTTTTATTGCGCATGTTGATATTCATATCAACAATGGGTTGGCTGGTATGTTTGATGTTGGCAATGAAATGGAAGATGTAAAATTCTTTGGTGGCGTGTACGGCATCTATACAACTAAGCCCTCTCCAGGTTGGCAATTCATGATGACCGATACCTATTTTGAAGGTCAGCGAAAAGCGGCTATTAAAACACAGGAAGCAGGTTTAACTATTGTTCGGTTGCAGGCGAAACATGTTCCGTCGGTAATTGAAATCAATCCAAATTATATTGAGAAGTTATTCATGGAAGATTGCCATTTTGAAGATGTACAGGAACAAGCTGTTCTTATTAGTCTTCCCGGTAATGCGGGCAATCAAATCAGTTTAATAAATATTGACTGCAGTAATGTACCCGTACTTATAAATTATCGCGACAGCTCAAATAAAGTAGAAGGGAAAGGAACAACATATAAAGTGAAAGCATTTATTCAGGGCTTGCAAATGGATAGCCTGCATGCAGACCCGGTAGTAAAAACGATTTCCGATATTGAAGCATTAAAAACCTTACCGGCGCCCGTTCAAAAGGATATTCCCGATTTTGCTTCCATCGACACATGGGTTAATTTAAAATCATTAGGCGCATTGGGCGATGGAACAACAGATGATACAAAAGCAATCCAGGATGCGATTGATAAATACGAAACCATTTATGTTCCGCAAGGCTGGTATCGCGTAAGTGAAACACTCAAACTAAAATCCAATACTGTTTTAATTGGTTTAACACCTATTGGCACACAATTGATATTGGCTGATAACACACCGGCATTCAGTGGGTTTGGTGCACCTAAGGCCTTGCTCGAATCATCAAAGGGCGGCAAAAACATTGTAACAGGGATCGGGCTTACAACAGGCTTTGCAAATTATCGCGCGGTTGCGTGTAAATGGATGGCTGGTGAACATTCTTATGTGAATGATGTGAAGTTTATTGGCGGACACGGAACGATGCAATGGATATGGAAATATAAAAGTGAAACGAAAAATATTTATGGCGATAATCTGGAAAATGGTTTTGACCCTTTGTGGGCAACACAATACTGGAGCTTATGGATTACAGATGGCGGCGGCGGAACATTTAAAGATATATGGACAGCAAACACATGGGCAAACAGCGGCGCGTATGTTTCCAACACATCAACATCGGGGCGTATTTATGCAATGAGTGTTGAACATCATGTACGTAATGAAATTCGTTTCAACAATGTTTCCAATTTTAAAGTGTATGCATTGCAGTTGGAGGAAGAAAGCCGTGAGAGTTCAGGATGTCAGCCCATGGAATTAGAGAATTGTAAGAACATGGTATTTGCAAACTTGTATATGTTTCGTGTGATAAGAGTGAACGTCCCATATCCTTATTCCATCCGCAATTGGGGTTCCGCAAACATTGAATTTTTAAATGTGCATAATTACAGCCAGATAAAATACACAACCAGCAATACATTGTATGATGTGAACGCAAATACAACAGTCCGTCCGTGGGAGTTTAGTAGATTATACATTGACAATGCAACTTCAGTTGCAGATAAAAATGATGATGCATTGAATCAACTCGCGACAGGATTTGAATTTGCAGAAGGCATTTGTCGCGACAGCAAAAACAATATTTATTTCTGCGATTCAAGAATGAGAAGAATTTATAAATATGACGCAACAGCAAAGCAAACAGTATTGTTCGCGGATTATCCGTGGGAGCCGCTTTCAATGTCTTGTGATAAGAATGATAATTTGCTTGTAGTGTTTAAGTATAATCCGCAAAAAGGTTTTATGGTGAATGGAAAGCAGGAAGTATTTACCAATCCGCCAGATGCATCCGGAACGTCATTTAGTGGTTGGGGTAATTCAGGTTTTGCAACATGGGTTTATTCGGTTGATGTATCCAATCCCGATGAAACAATTCATTTGCTTGATACTGTAAAAATGGGCAGCATTCAACATGTTTACAAAGCTTTATATCCGGGTCATCGCTGGAGAGATCATCATGACTTTAATTCCATCACTGTTGCCAAAGCGGAACAATGTTTTGTTGCACCGGATGGTGTTACCATTATACCAAGAGTATATGACCTCGCACGGGCAACTTGTTTGTCTGAGGCATTTGCAAACAAGCCTGCTTACGTTACTGATGAATATGATAAACGCACTGTAAAGTTGGATGTAGATGCAGAAGGTTATGTTAACAACTTAAAATATTTTGCTGATAAGGGTGAGTTTGGGACAACGGAGGACAGCAAAGGAGATGTATACATCGCCGATGGGGAAATTTATGTATACGATGCACAAGGAAAATTTAAAAAGGAAATTAAAACACCTGAACGACCGACATCTATTGTTATCAGCGGTGATGATAAGATATTGTATATAACAAGTGCCGGTTCGTTGGTAGGTAAAAATCTGCAGTGAGATAATTAATAAATACTTTATCCTCTTAGATTTGATAAATATTTAATTATTATAACCTATCATTCAATGAATTAAACCCAAATAATTTGCTTTAAATATTATCCAATTAATGCAGATTCGCAAAATTCTGTTTGAATGTTTAGTTTTTATTGTTTTTAACCTAAGCGGAATTAGCTCTTTTTAGTTGCCTGAACAAAAAAAACTACCATGGGAAGAATAATAGCAGTTACAACTCCTTGGGTATACGCCTTTTCGTAAGTCCATGCAATGCCTACCCAACGGAAATTAAAAACAGTTTATCCCTATTTTATATTAATACCGCTGCACAACCCGGTACAGAAAACGTTCCGGTTCACCTATCACACCACCTGCGGCTCTTCTTTTTTTCAGCATATCAGATTTATAATAAGCATATGCTTTGGTGGTATCCAACAGTACAGTTACTAGGACAACCTTTTTATCATCATCGGCATCATGGCCAAAGGCCCTGACGGCTATGCCATTATCTAATCTTTCCTGCTTAGCCTCTTCAAATGCTTTTTGCCAGGCTCCCCAGTCTTTAACAGTGAACGTTGTTCTGGACCGGATGTCTGAAGCGACAGAAGCGGTGTCCTGGAAGGTCATCGTGACAAAGGCAAACACAGGTGTGCCTTTTACGCCACTCTTTTGCATAGCATTTTTCAGACCGGGGCCTTTGGCAAATGCTTTTGCTTTGGCCATATCATCTACTTTCACCGCTACCAATATCATATTGGAATCCTGTAAACCGCGGCCAATTACATAACTATGAATGCCATTAACCAACCGGACAGAATCATGCGCATCGTAGGAGGTTTTCCATTTTGCATAATCAGACACTTTGTGTTTTACTACCATCATATTTTGCGGTGTGGTAATAGTAGTTATTTTCGGCATCACTGCAACCGTGCTGGTGTCAGCAGTGGTGGAGTCCGTGATAGCTTTCTTTTCACTTTCGCCGCCGGCGCAGGAAGACAGAAAGAATAACATGGAATAAAAAAGCAAGCCTGAAATTCCGTACTGTTTCATTGATTTTGTTTTAAATGATTAATAATTAAATGGGCCGGGAGAGTGTTACAAGAGGTATGGACAATAAATGTAGCTTTTATTAAATTGTCCGGCTTATTCATACCTATTAATATTGAAAAACAACTGCGATTGATTATCAATACAGATGTTGTCTAGCGGGTATCGGTTTCTTTTACTTTTTGAAAATCCGAAAAAGGAGGCTTGGAGGCAATTTCGTTTAGTCTGGCAATCACTTCCGCCGAAGGAGGTTTTTGTGTACGTTCCGGAATTTCTAATTCTTTTAAAATATTATCCGAATTTCTTTCATCAATTTCAAAATCCGTTACTTCGTGAGATACCTGTTCAGGTTCAGGTAAAGATTTAGATTTTTTCATATCAATGGTTTTGATAAATAATCCTAAATATTTTAACTCTACCAGCTGATAAAACAAACTAATCCTTATATAAATTTACAATATTATTCAAACGTCTCAAAAAAAGCATTAAATCACATTGCATCGGGATGACAGGATGCAATGAAATAACAATTATGAATACTACACACTCAGACGCTTTAGTATTTTATGGAGCTACAGGTGATCTGGCATTTAAGAAGATTTTTCCCTCGCTTCAGGCGATGATAAAGAGGGGTTCCCTGAATCAACCGATCGTCTGTGTGGCCAAGGCAGGCTGGACCTTGGAACAACTAAAAGAACGTGCTAAAGACAGCCTTGAAAAGCACGGAAGGCTTCATGCAGAGTCACTCGACAAACTTTTTGGCCTTTTGCGTTATGTGGACGGCGACTATCATGACCTGAAAACTTTTCAGGAAATCCGAAAAGAATTGGGAGTCGCCAGATATCCTGCACATTACCTTGCTATTCCGCCGACGCTCTTTGAAGAGGTTGTTACAAACCTCGGAAAATCAGGCTGTGCTGATGGCGCCCGTATCATAGTTGAAAAGCCATTCGGTACGGACCTCGCCTCTGCTCAGGAATTAAATCAAATTCTTTTGCGAACTTTCCCGGAGTCAGCGATCTTCCGAATTGATCATTATTTAGGAAAAAGACCCGTAAACAATATGCTTTTTTCCCGTTTCGTGAATTCGCTGTTTGAACCATTCTGGAATCGTCAATATGTAGAAAATGTGCAGATTACAATGGCCGAAGATTTTGGAATTCAGGGCCGGGGCTTGTTTTATGATGCGACCGGTACAATCCGGGATGTGATCCAGAATCACCTTTTTCAGATATTAACAAACTGGACAATGGAGCCACCCGCTGGCCTTGATAGTGAATCGATCCGAGATGAAAAGATCAAAGTGCTCAGAGCGATTACAACGCTGGAAGCTAAGGATGTTGTTCGTGGACAATTTCGTGGATACAAATCAGAAGCTGGTGTGAATAGGAATTCAAAAACAGAAACTTTTGCTGCAATGTGTCTGATGATCGAATCCCCCCGCTGGCGGGGAGTACCTTTTTATATTCGTGCAGGAAAGAATCTTCCGGAAACCTGCACAGAAATCCTGATGCGGTTGAAACGATCGCCAACGGTTTATTCGTCAGCTGCGAAAAGTTTAAATCACTTGCGGTTTCGAATTAGTCCGGACGTTTCCCTTGCGTTTGGGATGAACATGATGGTACCAGGCGAAGAAATGAAAGCCGTTCCGGCAGAAATATTCGCAAGCCGCAGCCCTGATCCGGATGAGAGGGATGCCTATGATCGCGTTCTCACGGACGCAATGGAAGGTGATACCACTTTATTTGCGCGACAGGATTATGTGGAAGAGGCATGGCGAATCGTTGATCCATATCTGCAAACGGCTACACCTGTTTTTGAATATGATCCAAAGTCCTGGGGGCCAGCTGAAGTTGACCAAAGTATAGAACCTGTCGGGGGCTGGAACAATCCGGTAATCACCAATCCGTCACTAATTCTTCCGAAACCCACTGGTATCGGGTGAATGTAATTTATGTACCGGGAAGTAACATATTGGTTGGCCGTTGGCGGTTGGCGGTTGGCGGTTGGTGCACTTTCTCAGACCATTTTTATATTTTCTTTAGTCGCCTCTTTGAAGTTTATCCCGCCAAAGACGGGACTCCTAATCTGTTACTAATTCCTGGTTCGTTGATTTCCTTAATTTTAGTGGCCAGATCGTGGGTCACAATGATACTGTATGATGCAACGAAATTCCAGTGCTCCTAAGGGTAAACATGCAGGATGTCAGTTGTGATTGCAAGTGTAGCGGAAACTAGATATATGCATAACGAAATACTTAAATTATGTACAGAAATAAAAAAGTCTGATGTATAAAAAACCAGGCTTTTACTATTATTTGTCCTTTGTTCTACTGATCTGCATGACTGGAATATTAATATTTATTCCAAACAAGTTTCTTTTTTTCCTTTAC
>DASZHV010000085.1:0-3244 GCA_035937535.1 Puia sp.
CTTCAAAGCTGGTCACTTCCTGTGGAACGCCCTGCACCATTTGTACCGGGTAACGAAGACGGGATGTATCATACAGATCAAGGATTGAAGCCTGCACTCTGGCAGAAGTTCCGCCTTTTGTAACACCGGATATTTCATTTCCTTCCAACTTGACTGGCCTTCCATCTCTTACTTTGGCAACGATGGGAACTGCATCACCGCCGGAAACAAAAGTAGTTGCATAATAATCAGCCACGCCGGGAACCATGTTCTCCGGTTTATTGATATATGGAATAATATGTCTGATGGGCATTTCGCAACTCGCAGCAAGGGTAGCAGCGGCTGTACTGAAACCAAGAAATTTAAGGAAATCGCGGCGGGGATGTTTTGAATCCATCATTCCCTTTCCGTCGTCTAATGCACCCGGAAGATCTTCCCTGAATTCATTCTCCTGATCTTTTAAATAAGATTCAGTCAGATTGAGTTCCCCAAAACTTTTCCAGTACTTTTTTTCGCTCATCGAGATTCAAATTTGAAAAACTTAATATTTGGGAATGTAAAATGAATGTGCTTCAGTTCTGCATTCCCGTACTCCCATACTCCCATACTCCCATACTCCCATACTTTCCTAGTTAGTAGTGACACTTCTGACACTCCGTTCCTCCAATATTTTCAACCGTAACACTATCCATCTTTCCAGTTACCAGGTTATGGTTGAACTTTTCGTAAATGCTATAGAATTTATTTCCGTTTCCGGCTGAATCCGGGAAATTAACTTTTGTTGTGCGGTGACAGTTAATGCACCAGCCCATGCTGAGTTCAGAAAACTGTTTTACTTCATTCATTTCGGTAATGCTTCCGTGGCATGTCTGGCATTGTACCTTTCCTGCACGGATATGTTGTGAGTGATTGAAATAAACATGGTCGGGCAGGTTATGGATCTTAACCCATTCAATTTGTTTACCAGGTTCTGTGTATTTACCTGATTTTGGATCATAGCCGGTATAAGAATAGAGTTTTTGAATCTCTCCGTTGGCATCCACTTCTTTCCCATTTGCACGATAAAGAACTTCGCCCTTATAATCATTTATAGCCGCATGGCAATTCATACAAACATTCAGGGATGGAACGCCTGCCGTCTTAGAATCCCAGGCACCACCATGGCAATACAAACAACTGATCTGGTTTGTACCCGGATGAACTTTATGGGAGAAGAAAATGGGCTGTTCAGGTTCGTAGTTTTGTTGTCTGCCCAATCCGATTGCTGCCTGAACTACATAGTAACCACCAACTACAAAAAGCACCAATACCAGGAATGTGATATATACTTTATTTCGGTAGAAAGGAATAGGCTCGTGTGATGGAACCCCCGATTTATCGTCTGAAAGTTTTTTAAGATTGCTATTTACCTGGAGTAGAACCAGCATGATCACAGCCAGTATCAGGGTAAGAATGCCGTAAAGCAGACTGTTATCTGATTCCTGCTCTTTGGACACCGTATCTCCAACAGGGCCGTTTTTGTTAGCACCCGGTTCAGGATAGGTTTCAACATATTTTAGTATCGCATCGATTTCCGCATCCGTAAGTGACGGAAACGTATTCATCGGCGTCTTATTAAATGAAACAAAGAGGTCGTTAAAATATTTATTACCTGAAGCGAGCACGGCCGCGTTATTGCGAATCCAGGCATGAAGTAATTTCTGATCGGGAACCCGGGATGTAACTCCTTTCAGGGCCGGACCGGTTACCTGCTTAATCGGATTATGGCAGGACGCGCAATCGCTTTGAAAGAGTGCCTTTCCATCCTGAGCCATCGAAAGATTTCCGGAAAAAAGGAACAAAGCTGTGAGGAGAAAAATGAAGGATATCCGGAAAGCACTTAGTCTGTAATGATGCATATATACATTCAGTGTATAAATGTGAAAAATCACCTCGGTTGGCTGCAAAAGTAAGCCATGAAATTAACAATATACCAACATGCAATAAATTTTTTTTCCCTTATCTGGCCTGCATTTCAGCCGATTATGTATTTTTTTAAAAAATGAATGTCATTGCTTTGTCATCATATTTCAGCGTAATTTCTGCGGTGAAAACACCTTGTTTTCAAACCAGTTTTTTACCACATCTTTACACACATTTTCATCCAGGGTTTTAAGTATTTAGTATGACTGAAGATCTGTCATCTATCCGAATCGCCATCTTTGCTTCCGGGCAAGGTACAAATGCAAAAGAGATCATTCGTTATTTTCATGAAACAGGTCATTTGGTCATGGGGAGGCGGGTTGAAATTTCATTGATCGTTTGTAATAAACCAGTGGCCGGAGTATTGGATATTGCCAAAGAATCCGGGATCCCTGTACTTATAATTGAGAAAGAAAAGTTTTTTCAAGGATCTCATTATTTGGAGGAATTCAAAAACCAGGAGATTTCATTTATTGTACTGGCAGGATTTTTATGGAAGATCCCAGCGGAACTCATCCGTGCTTATCCGGAAAGGATCCTGAATATCCATCCTGCCCTGCTGCCTTCTTATGGAGGAAAAGGCATGTATGGGTCCGCAGTGCATGAAGCCGTAGTCGCTGCCCGCGAGCGGGAAAGCGGCATTAGTATTCATTATGTTGACGAGTATTATGACCACGGAAGAATTTTTTTCCAGGCAAACTTCAACCTCTCACCGGATGAAACGGCGGAAAGTCTGGCTAAAAAAATTCACGCCCTTGAATACAAACATTATCCTGAACAGATTGCACGGTGGATTGAATGCAAATTAACTTTTCAGGCGTAAAACTTAAGGATTAAAGCATAAGGCGTAAGGCTTAAAGCCGGAACAATTGTTAATTGTAAATTGTCAATTGTTAATTGATAGTCTTTAGTGTAAGTCGATCAGAAATTGCAGAAAGCATTTGAATATGCGTTTACAATTGACAATTGACAATTCACAATTAACCCTTTATAGTTTGCTGATACCTTAGAATAGGAATCCAAATTATCCGTTAAAACCTCAATTGTTTGTTTCCTAATTCCTATTTTGCCTTTCGAAGCCTAAAGCTGAAAGCCGAAAGCCGAAAACTTAACGTTCAAAGCTTAACGCCTAACGACAAACTATTCTATTAATAAGATACTTAACCATTTTCCTAAGAAACGCAAGCTGATAAAACCCAAAACTTAAAACAAAGCATGTTAATTATAATAGTGCAGGTATATTATTAAACTCATTTTTTTGGTTCGTTTTTACGCATATCTAAGAAATACGATTTTCTTTACG
>DASZHV010000086.1:0-16146 GCA_035937535.1 Puia sp.
TAGTTAAATAACAAAACTACCACACTACCACACTACCACACTACCACACTTTCATAGTTCTTCTTGATCTGCATCAAGTATAATGAGTCCCTGAATCAAAACATTGCGCTTAATCAATACCGTTAGTCATTAGACACTATAAAATATTATTCTTCAAAAAATCAATGTTTGACCCCGATTTCATTTCATCCTTTATTTTATCCATTTAGTCAATTATATCTAAGTATTCGTCCATTTAATTTTTTTTTACTCATTAAATTGAAACGAATACAGTTTCTTTTGCTGAAATGGTATGTGCCTGTAAAAAACAGGAAATCCGGAGATCAATTAATTGTGAAATTCAATTCTATTCTATTTACAAAGCATTTAACAACAGATAAATCGGTTACTAATACCCGTCAGATCCTTCTCCGGGAACCCTACTATTTAACCCAACTGTTGGAATACAAATCATTTTTAGATATTCTTCTTAAAACACTTCCTTTTGTTAGATATTCTCACGGATTACATTCCTTCAATTGAATAAAATCAAGCGGAGTCAGATATTGCGGGCCTGAGTTAATACATAGTTAACATCAATACATTTGGCTGTTTCATAAAACAGCTTGGCATCTTCCATGTCGAACATATTCAAAATCGGATTTTCCATTATTATCAAATAGTCGGTTCCCTATTCAATCCAAACAATTAATTCAGGACAATGAATAATTTTTACAAGCGGTCTTTGAGTTTTATTTTAAGTACTATTTTTTCCCTCACTTATCTTTTATTAAACGCCCAAACTCCCAGGATTCAAGGACAACAGGCACATCAGGCACAGCAAAAGAATCTGCAAACGCAGCATTCGCCGGTACAACCAACGCATGCGCAGATCCCATCGTCTCATACACTGGCCCTGCCAGGGCAGGCGCAGATTGGCTCAAAAGATGTGGCACCCGGAAAGATCCTGATAAAAATGAAAGCGGGAGCTTCATTTACAACTTTGCAGAGAAGACTTCCCATGCTTTCTGTAAATATCAAAACTGAAAATTTCCAAACCGGAATTGCTCACCTGGATGCCGTCGCCCGTCAGTTCAAGGCGACTAAGATGGTTCGTGTATTTCCAAATGCGGGCCGAATGGAAACAAAACAACATATATATGGATTGGACAGATGGTATGCAGTTTTGGTTGACAATGCAACTGAAATTACAGCAGCCGTTAATTCTTTCAAGACTGTTACTGAAGTTGAAACCGCACAACCTGCCTATGTGATAAAGGCTATAAAAGCGCCTATTACTAAAATTACGGGTGCTGCAAAGGCAAAACCACTTGGTGATTCATCCTATGTATCTCCAGTAAATGATCCATATTATTATCTGCAGTGGAACTACCACAATACCGGGCAGGAAGGTGGATATACGGGTGCGGACATAGATCTTGAACCAGCCTGGAAAATAAATGCAGGTAAGCCCAACGTAATCGTTGATGTCGTAGATGAAGGTGTTGACTACAAACACGAAGATCTCGGAGCCCATATGTGGGTTAACCTGGCTGAGCTCAATGGACAACCAGGAGTGGATGATGACGGAAATGGTTATGTGGATGATGTGCACGGATATAATTTTGCAGATAATTCAAGTACGATAATACCAGGTGATCATGGAACCCATACATCAGGAACTATTGCTGCTATAAATAATAATGGAGTTGGTGTAAGCGGAGTTGCCGGTGGAACCGGACCCGACGACGGTGTCCGGATTATGTCGAGCGAAATTTTTGGAACCTCCGGTGCTGATGGCGCCGCTACCGCCGCAGCAATTGTATACGGCGCAAATAACGGTGCAGTCATATCCCAAAATTCCTGGGGTTATACCACAGCGGGTGTATATGATCAGGCGGTGCTCGACGCGATAGATTATTTTGTTAAAGAAGCGGGACGGGACGTCAATGGTAATCAGGTTGGTCCGATGAATGGAGGTGTTGTATTTTTTGCAGCAGGAAATGACAATATTGATGATCTTTGGTACCCCGGATATTATCCGGCCTGCGTTGCTGTTGGTGCACTTACTGTATTTGACGATAAATCCTCCTACTCAAATTATGGTAACTGGGTTGATATTTCCGCCCCGGGCGGTGATGTGGATGCTGACGGAACAAGCCATCAGATGATTGCGAGTACGATTACGAATAATGGATATGGTTATATGATGGGCACTTCCATGGCGACCCCGCACGTTTCTGGCGTTGCAGCATTGATTGTATCACAGTTCGGAAAAATGGGTTTTACAAATGACGATCTTAAAAACAGACTTTTTCATTCTGTACGGCCATTTATCGCAATGAATCCTCAATACAATGGTTTAATGGGAATCGGTGCCCTGGATGCAGGAAAAGCTTTACAAACAGACAAAGGTATTCCTCCTAATGTGATAACGGATTTGAGAGGAAAAAGCAATGCACAAAATAGTATAGATCTGAACTGGACAGCACCGGCTGATCTGGATAATGGCAATGCTGACAGTTATATTATTTATTATTCCAAATCTCCTTTTGACAGTGCCCATAAAGACACAGTCAGCAAAATTATTATCAAGAAAGCTTTGGCAGCCGGATCACCTGAAACATACAATATCGGTGGGCTCCTGCCAACGACTGGTTATTACATCAGTATCAGCGCTAAAGATATTTGGGCCAACGAAAGTGGCCTTTCTAATCAAATAAAAGTAACTACCCTTGATGGTCCGATTGTAAGTCTTCCGGCAGATACACTTTTAATGAACATTAATGTTTCAACGAGCCCTTCAAAATCGACATCATTCAAATTAACTAATAACGGCACGGGTCCCATGAACTGGACGGGCACTCCTATTCCCGTTTACTCATCATGGGCAAGAAAGGATGGCGGATTCAATGATACATTGCGGTATGTTGACCAGGATTATACCTATTATTTTATTGGTGATGACCAGCGGGTGGATTTTTCCGCTGCCACAAGATTAAATGTAACAAAGAAACCGTTTAACCTTACGCATGTAGGTACCATTTTTCAAACCTCCGGTGTCACAGCTCCGATAACAATTTACATTTATAAAGGTGGTAGTGATCCTTCAAAAGGAACATTACTCCTAAAGCAAACCCTGGTCGGACCGATAAATGATTATTCATTTACTGCCACCAAACTAAATGGCAGCTTCTTATTCCAGCCGGGGGAATGGTTCTGGATAGTTTACCAATATGATCCAATGTTTGGATATACCCAGGGGGCAGAATATGGTGCAGCTGATTCATTGGCAAATGACTTTTTTGTGAGCAGCGATAAAGGCAAAACATGGCGCACACTCACAAGTGTTCTGGGCCCCACAAGGTTCTTCATGTATGGTTTAAGTAATGAAGGCTACCCGGGTGCTTTAGTTAGTCTTCTGCCTAATAGTGGTAATCTTCCAGGTCTTTCCACAGCAACCATTGCAGTTAACGGGGATGCAACTACTATCCGAAACGGGGTATATAATTATAAACTTCAGATAAGTTCAAATGACTTGAATAATCCGATGGCTAGTTATCCAATGATTGTGACTGTAACAGGTCAGAAAGGAACACTAACATCAAAAGTTGGAATTCTGGATTGTAATTCTGTATTTATTGGTAAGACCGGCGACGCAACAATTATGTTGTACAACGCGGGATTATCTACTCTGAAGAATTTTACATCTACGATTAACAATAACAAATTCACAATTGTTTCAAAGCCAGACAGCCTAAATCCTGGTGATTCTGCACAACTAACACTGAGATTTACTCCAACTGCTGCAGGTATTCAGTTGGCTAAAATAAATATCTCGACCAAGGACGGATCATTGAGTTTGTCTGGTACCGGTATTGGTGTACAACCGCCGGTTATGACCCTGAAAGGCGTTCCTATACAGATTGTTGCCAAAGTGGATTCTCTTGGAAAAAATATCTTTACCATTTCAAATAAGAAAGGGAAGTATCCATTGAGTTATTCCATGCCGGAAATTGCCGCCATTAACAAAATGAAGCTGAAAGCAACTATGACCAAGGGAACGGATGCTTCCATGGAATATGCATGGATTGACAGTAAGGAACCCGATGGCCCGGTATACAGCTGGGATGATATTTCAGCAACCGGGACCGATATCACCAATATACTGGCCGCTGACATTAAAACCGCGGCATTATATTCTCTTGGTTTCAATATGAAATTCTATGGTGATACGATAAACCAGGTTTATGTAACCAGTTTCGGTTCATTAACGCTGAATTATCCGGGAGCTATGAACGCAAACAGTTATACCCTTCCGATTCCTCGGGACGGAATCAATGGCATGATTACCGCAGGATTCCAGGAAATGATGTTCCCGGTCGTTAATTCAAATGAACATATATTCATTAAATCCTTGCCAGGCAAATTTATTGTTCAATACAATAACCTGGAATATTTTTATGGTGGTCAATTTGGAGGATCATTCAGTGAGGGCGCAGCCACATTCCAGATCGTTCTTTACAGCAATGGAAAAATTGAAATGAATTTCAAGACTGTAAACAATACCTGGGATGCTATTGGATATGGATTAATCGGATTAGAAAGTAAAGATGAAACCAAGGGTATCAACGTAAGTGCTTATGACGTTCTGCCTACACCTTTCATTGCGTCGGATAATACCACATTATGGTTTGTGCCGTCAGCGCCTAAATTTATCAGGTCGATTGCCCCGCTGAGTGGAGCTGTGGCCGTGGGTGATACCATTAATATAACAGTGACTGCTTCTGCAGCCGGTTTAGTTGACAGCGTGTATAATACTTCTATAGCATTAACCACCAACGATCCTTTACAGGAAAAAGTAGACCTGCCGGTTGTATTTACGGTTACCGGTATCCAGGGTATGTTGCAGAAAACAGATACACTTGCATTCGGCACTATCTATAAAAATTCAACATCTAAATTGGATGCGGTATTTCTGAATACAGGATCAAAACCAGTCAATTTACTTTCAACAGCATTCAGTAATCAAGCTTATACAACTGATCAGGGTCCGGTGCTGGTCCCTCCTATGTCAGAATTGCACATAACAGTTTCGTTTAATCCCAAATCAGAAACAACTTATCCGGGAATCCTCACAGTTACTACCGATGATTCGGCGAAGGCAGTCTTTACGGTTATTTTATCCGGCGCTGGAAAAGCAGCTGGTTCCCTGAGTTACTCATTAACAGGCGGACAAACTAATACTTTGAATATTGGTCAGACGCTACCGGCAAATCTTAATATCAAGAACAACGGAGACGGGGATTTAAAGGTTATGGTTCAACGCCCGCAATGGCTTATCATGAATCAAGCAGGACAAGGCCTTGCAAACGGACTGGATTCTGCCTCCACGTACAGCCTTCATAAGAGCATGGACAGTAGTACCGCTTCTTATAACTGGATTGAACTCGGCCATGGTCTGGGCACTGTATCTGTCGTTATCCCGGGTGGTGTTGGAACACAGCAGATTAAACTCCCATTTGCATTTCCATATTATGGAAAGACGTACAACGCATTGTATGTAAATTATTACGGAAATGTTGAACTGGGTTATGAGCAGACTCCTAGATTAATTGGACCCACGATTCCTTCACCCCTTCCGCCTACCGGCGTAATAGCAACAGCCAATTATCCATTATCGCAAGGATACGACTATACATCAGGTCGATATTTAGGAAATATTTACTATTATTCTGACAGTGATAAATTAGTTGTTGAATTTTACGGAATGTTTGGTGGAAATTTTCTAAGCGCAGGATCAGTTACGCTTGAAACCATTTTTTATAAGGATGGCCGGATTAAAATGATGTACCAGACAGGTGAAACGGAATCCAATTTCACCCAGAATTTCTTAGTAGGAATTGAAAATCAGGATGGAACAGATGGCACTCTGGCTTATAACAGTACTCTTTGGTATAAGAACCGCGGAGCAATTGAATTTGTCCCTTCCATACCTTATACTCTAAAACCAGGTGGATCATTGGATCTGCCCGCTACCTGGACTACAACCAGTATGACAAACGGTGTTTTCAAAGATTATCTCACCATTATTTCCAACGATCCGCTTCTGTCTTCGGTTCATATTCCTATTGAGCTGGATGTAAAAGGTCCAAATAGTGTAAAAACCAGTGACACGGTTGAGTTTGGAAAAGTGATTGCATATACTGATGGAAATAATGTTCAGCGGACCTATAATCAACCGGTATTGATAAAAAATGATGGTTCACAAACCATTACTATTAACAATATAGATTTCTCAAACAATTCAGCTTTCGCGCTGGATGAAGTGACAAATTCACTGATCTCATTCCCAATTATACTGGCTCCGGGAGATGAATTGAAATACCATATTACTTTTACGCCAATACCTTCCATGAGTTCGGTGAACGAATTCGTGAATGTAGCTTCAGATTATCCTTCAGCGATTAGCATTCCTATCTCCGCCAATGTTGTTTTGCCTCCCGTAGTTAACACCGATTCTTCCAGCGTTCATATTACTATGGAACAAAAAGATTCTGCAATCAGATATGTTCAACTTGGAAATACCGGATTGGGCGATTTGAATTATAATCTGAGTTTACAATATCACAGACCAGGAATTACCTATAGCAGTGTAAAACCTGTCAATCCAATTCTGGGTGCCAAACAAAAAACCAACATTTTTGCATTGTATGGCAGCGGACAAAAACAACAGATACTCGGTAATAGCAAATCAGTGCTGGGCATGACTCCGGCGGGTTTTGCTGATTCTATTTTAGATTACGAATCATTAAATGCGGGATATGGAGACTATCTGGGAACTGGCGATGACATTGCGCCGCTTATGGCCGTAAGTCGTTTCAATGGCGGAAAAAAAGGATTTTATCTTTCTCATGTAGGTGATCTGTATCGAACGGATGCAATGATCCCTGCGATTGCCAAAGTTCGAATCAGACTGGGTTCAAACATCAATAACTCAACCATAATCTATGAACAGACTGTTTCACTTCAACCAGATACAACGGCTACTGGTGTCTATATAATTGCCAAACTTGATTCCAGTATTTTGATCAATGCTTATGAGGATTTCTGGATCGAGTGGGATTATGATTTTGGCATGCGCTATCCACAGGGATTCCAGTATGTTTCAACAGACCACCAAAAAACGCATACTTTTTACACAAAATCAAGTGACGCAAGTGCGTTCCAGGAACTGGGTTTCGTAGCCGATTTCTATATGGCTGCCTATGCTCAAAAGGATAGTTCAGGAGGATGGCTGACTATTATGCCTGATACAGGCATCGTAGCTATTAACCAAACGCAAAAGCTAACACTAACAGTGCATGGTCCGAAAGTGACACCACCCGATCAGTCTGTTGATTTGATAGTTAATTCAAATGATCCTGCTACTCCGGAATCTAAAGTTGGTGTATACGTTCATATTGATCAGCCACCGGTTCTAACCAATCATGACACATTGATAGTGCATGAAGCCGACACGTTGAATGCTTTAATACCTGCAAAGGATGACGGAAATGGTATTATCATTGTCAAACTGATAACGCCGGACACGGCAGCTTCAATAAACAACACAGATACGGCTAGTTATTTTATTTATAGGCCGGGTTATTCAGACGCAGGTATTCATACATTCGGTATCAATCTGACTGATGATCATAATAATACACGAAACGATTCGCTGATCGTTCTCGTGCTGAATACTAATCGCGCACCGGTGGTTATAAAACACATGGCAGATAGCATCATTTCTCTAAATGGTCCGGCATTGAATATCCCACTGGATAAGGTGTTTATGGATCCCGATGGAGATGCATTAAAATACAGGTTTGCTGGTGAGTCGAATCCTATGGTCAAGGTATTTATTGATTCAGCCGGAGTAGTAAGTATTATTCCGATGGATACCGGTCACATTAAACTTCCTTTTATGGCGACGGATATTTATGGAGCAAGCGGATATGATACACTCCATCTGAGAATCAGAAATAATACCGTGCCTGTAGCAACTGATATACCTGATGTGGTAATTGACAAAGGTGGATCCCATATTCTGGACTTAAGTCAATACTTCTCTGATGCAGATGGAGATCCACTGACTTATTCTGCAGTCCTGGACAGCGCCGGTTCTGCCATCCTGGAAATCGAGGGATCCAAACTGGTTATTAACGGTATAAAACCGGGAATCAGTCTGGCTACCATTACCGCCGACGATGGAGTCGGAGGAGTTGTAACCAAGAGTTTCATATTAATTGTTCTCGACAGCAAGGGGGCTACGGATAACAATTATCATATTCGAGTTACGCCAAATCCGGTTCTTGGCATGGCCCATATCTACTTCGAGTTGGAGAAAAAGAGTAAAGTGAAAATTGAACTGGTGGATATGGATGGAAAGTTGAGAGCCATAGTATTTAATGGTTCCCGCCAGGCCGGTTATCAGTATATACCCTATAATTTCTCCTTTCTCCGGACTGGCAGTTATACTTTGAAATTTACAATAAATGGAGATGTAACTGCTGTTCAGATTTTGAAATTGTAAAATGATTTGGATAAATCTAATTTCCAGGACAGTCCCCGGCCAAGCCAGGGGACTGTCTTATTTTAACCCTTATCCAATTTTTTGTAAGTTGTGATTCATCAGTTTGAGCGCAAGGAATAAATATTAAAGTACAAGGCGTAAGACATAATGCATAAAGGTTAATGCAAAACGACCTGAACTTTTGAAAATAAAATATTGATTTAGTTTAGAAGGAATTCACATTATGTTAAAATGTATAATCGTAGATGATCAGCCACAGGCCATTCAGTTACTGAAAAATTATATAAAAAAAGTTCCCTTCTTTGAACTAACCGGTACATTTTCAGATTCAAAATCCGCGCTTATATGGCTTGAAAATAATCAGGCCGACCTGGTATTTCTGGACGCCGGAAATTCGCTTCAAACCGGCAATCGTTCCATTACTGTTTTTCAGCACAAGGTGATGATCATTCTCACTTCATCTAACCGTAGATTTGCTTTGGATGGTTTTGACCACGGAGTTGTTGACTTTCTGATGAAGCCGATTTTAATAGAACGATTCCAAAGAGCGGCTGAGAAAGCATATAAAATAAAATTTCCTCCATCTAATACAAAATGGGTATCGCAAACTGTGCCATTAAAAGGGGGATATATCTTCATTAAGGAAGCGACGCGGTTACTGCGCGTTGAACTGGATGATATCTATTACGTAAAGGGGCTTAAAAATTATGTTTCCATTCTGACCAAGTCACATCGCATAGTAAGTCTTCAGACAATGAAACAAATGGAAGAAATTCTCCCTTCCCACCGTTTTATCCGTGTACACCGATCTTATTTTGTTGCACTGGATAAAATAATCAGTGTCGAAAAACAGCATATCCAGGTGAAGGACAAAATAATCCCAATCGGTAATGTATATCTCTCCCTGTTTATGAAGAAGCTTTCAAAAATAAATAATACATAATTGTGTTGATATTAAGGCCGTTTAACAGTAAAACGATCAAAATAAATTGTTATAGGATCAAATAACCGAATTTTAGATCTAATAAACTATTTATGAAAAAAACATTTATTACATCCGTGATTTTGATTATTGCAGCTGCAGGTTATTCTCAGCATTTGTCTATCAATGCATTTGGTGGATATACATTCAGGGACAGAATTAATTTTGGGAATGCATATGCGTATATCAATGGAGGTGGATTCTGGGGCGCTTCTATTGAAGGTGTAAACCAACAGGGAACAGGCGTTGAATTACTTTACCAGTATCAAAAAACGAATATTCCTATATACACATATCCTGGTAATGTTCAGCAAAATCCGGCTCAGGATGGTGCCGTTGTTTCCTATCTGTTGCTGAATTTTGAACAATATATGATGAATAATCCCAAGATACAACCCTATGGTGGAATCGGGCTGGGCGCAGCGTTTTATAAAGGAGATTATCCGGGATCATCTTCTGAAACAAAATTTGCCTGGGATCTTAAGGCAGGTATTAAATTTAAAGCCTCCAGTTCTGTTGGAATTAAAATCGGTGCCCAGTTATTGGGAAGCGCACAAGCAACCGGGACTGCTTTTTACTCACCGGGATTCGGATATCCTCCTTATGCATATACCACATATGCAACAATTCTCCAGTTTAGTTTTTTAGGAGGACTGGTATTTGATTTCGGAGGGCAATAAATAATCCCATTTACAGAGGTAAATAACTTTCATTTTTGTATCTTTACTCATAGGACCCTTTAAAATCCATAATTTTAAAGGGTCCTTTTTTGAGTTCTATTTAAAAAAATATGGAGCCAAACGGTCAAAATAATAATTTGTAATTATTCGAATTCCTTCAGATCAGATGATGCAAAAGGGAACATTTTCAACCGTAGAAGAATATATTTCTTTACATCCGGTCCCGGTAAGAAAAGGTCTGGCATTAATAAGAAAAACCATAAAAACAGCAGCACCTGGAGCAGAAGAATTGATCAGTTATCAAATGCCAGCATACAAGTTAAACGGTATGCTGGCATTTTTTTCTGCAGCTAAAAATCATTATGGCTTCTACCCTACCTCACGCCCCATTATAGCATTCAGAGATAAACTCAAATCTTACGAAACATCTAAAGGCGTGATCAGATTCCCCCTGGACGAGCCCATACCTGTAAAACTCATTTCAGAGATTGTGAAATGGCAGGTGAAGGAGAATCTTGCAAAGGAAAAAGTAAAAATTAAAAAGTAAAAAGGAAAAAGGAAAAATTAAAAAATCAACATCTAAAGCTTTAAGTTTATTAAAAAGAAGTTTAAAATAATTTAATTTTTAATTTTTAATTTTTAATTTTCCCTTTTTACTTTTTACCTTCAAAAAGAGTCCAATCATAAGCAAGCATATTCTTCAAATATTTATTCTGCCAGCTGTATTCGGGATGAAGTTTATAAAATTTATCCCCGATAAAATCTTCCCCGCATGGATGGCCCATATGCGCCCAGAATTGCATTTTAGATGCCAGATCTGAAGTGGTTACTTTTCCCTGCACTGCACCCATTGGGTAATATGGCGCCAGGCTCCATTCGGCGCATCCTTTGGGATCTTCATCAATATGTCCACAGATGACACAGCGGTTGTTCATGGTCTTATTTTGAAGTGCATCAATATGATCCGCTTCAATCAGCTTTCCATTTGCCACATCGAGTTTTCCCTTCATATCAACGAATACCAGTTGATCCATTCGTTTCTTCCTTGCATTCGGCGAATTGGTGGAATCGTTCACATTAAAAGTAGTTTCTTCTTTTATTAATGTTGGATCACTTGGAAAATTAGATCCAATCATCGCCGTGTCCTTGCTGCGCCATACCCTGTAATCCTTCAAACCCAATTCAAGTTTAGCCACTTCATTCGTTTTGGTATCTCCGATCAGCCAGTCATTTGCATAGCCGCCATTGGTACCCTTTGTAAAAATTCTCACTACATCATCAATACTATTGCTGTATTGAGCGGCTTTACGGGCACGCATAAATTCAGGTATCCCTGTTGAATCAAAACGGTTGAACTGGGTAATTGTCGTTTCGGTAATCATTATTCCTGATTCAGAAATTACAAAATCATCACCGCTGTGAATAAATCCAGGCATGCAATCCATGAGCATATGATATCCCTTTTCAGGAACAATATCCGCTATCACATTCCAGTGCTGTCCTATGATATATTCCGTCCAGTTATTATGAGCCATTACAATTTTCCCATCTTTGGTATAACTGCCGTTTGCAATGAATGCACTGCAATTACCAGGTGCTTTGTTATTACCACTGCCCGGTATGGCCAGATTATTCAGTAACGGCACATAATAAAAAGCCAATTCTTCCAGGCCATTATAAGCAGTCAGATCCAGGCTGTCATAGTTTAAATTTTTTGCATGCAGGCCTTCCACAATTCCGTTTATTTCATCTTTGTATTCCTGGTCCAGTTTATCCCATAAAAAACTCTTTGCTGCATCCCGGTAAAACTGCCAGTTTCTTTTAGTGTCATGGTCCAGTAAATAAGCAAGGGCCTGGATACTTGTATCAATATCACTGGCCAGAAGATAACCATGCTGGTATCCTATGTCTGAAGGTGAACCCTCCAGATGTACATAGATCCAGCCGTTCTTGTTTTCCCTGGAAGCTTTGTCCAATCTGTGATTCGCTGATTGAGTGCATCTGATATTTACTGCTGAAAGAATAATAAATGACGTAACGAAGATCAATTTGTTCATGACTTAGATTTGATTACAAAAGTTTTTTGAAAAAAGGCAGAAGTTCTTCAGCCAGAATCTTATGGTCTTCCACATTCGGATGACCACCACATCCCCTGGCCTGCATCGGTTCAAAGAAAAACAATGCAACTGGTTTGGCCGAAGGATACAGCGAATCTGTTTTACTTTTAACAGCTTTCAGACAATTCTGAAGAAGTATCCTCCGGTTTCCGTTTATCATGGGGCTGCTAAGCAATGCAATCCTGGCGTCCGGATATTTGGATTTAACCAATTGCACAAACCCAATATAATTATTTACAAAAATAGTACTGTCAAAGGGCAATCTTATATGCACATGATCCCCTTCGCTAAAATCATTCGTTCCCAGTGCAATACTTACAATGACGGGATGATATGTTTTGAAATTCCAGAAACGCTTGCTATTAAACTGAAAATCGGTCTTTTCATATACCTGCGGCATTGTGGGGCCAGCTGTGTTCCAGTTCCTGTAAATGCCAATCCCGCTCACACTACTAAGGATAAAATTTACATGCAGCGCCCTTGCCACCCGGGGTCCATATGCATAGTAAGCATTATGCTGATCATGGTATTCGCCGGCGCCACAGGGTATTTCAGAGGGGTCAGCCGCTGCGCCGCAGGTAATACTGTTCCCTATGAATTCGATTAAGGGCAGTTCAGGAACTTTCAATGCAGTTATATTATGTGCAACGATCTTTTCAATAAATATGGGGCCGGTTTGTGCTTCCGTTGCTTTATAAATCCAAATAGAATGACTGCCTTTACCCAGACTGGAGATAATAAGAGGTTGAGGGTCATCACCTGAAATTTTTATTCTCTTTTGATAAACCCCGTCCAGGGTGTATTGCAGGTAATTGTGGGATCCAGGTTCAGAAATATAAGCGTATAGACTGCAGGCTGTTCCCTTAAACCGAAAACCAAAACGTACGGCAGAACTGACCAATTCGAGGGTTCCGTTCGTATTTATAACATATCTTCCAAATGGACGAAGAGAAACCGCTTTCAGTGTATCATTGGATGCTGCAAATGAAGAACAACAAATTAAAAAAAAGCAATTCAGAAATGTTGCAAACAAATGACTATATCTCTTATTCATTTTAGCTGCCGGATTTTCTACAGCTCAATTTAGTTTGAATTCTTCAAATAAAATGGTATACCCGGCGATCGCAGGATTTGAAATGATTTATCCATTTGGTCAAAATGATTCTTTCTGATATTCTCATTCCCACAGATTCCCATCGTCTGGATTATAAACATCCCCAAGGAATTCAAATCTGTTTATATTAAGAATTTTTGGATAAAAATTATGGATTTAAAAATTATTCCTGAGATCCACCATTAATTTTTGTGCGGCATCCAGGTTTACAAATCCCTGTCTGGGCCTGTCCAAATCAATTATCAGGTACAAGGCAAGTGTAGTAATTACTGCAAATGCAACTACCAGTACTTTATTTCTCTCCAGGTTCTTACTTCCATATCCGGAAAGAAAAGCAGAAACCAGGATTAATATAGAGAGCACAACCAAAATCAGGTGGGGAACCATCGCCTTACGACCGGCTTCTCTGGTTGTTACAATATCTATCATAGCATTTAAAGAAGGAACCATTTGTTCAGTAGCAATCCAATAACCCTGATTATGTGAAAGCCCGGCAACCCGGTTCCATATAATTTTTGATATAGAATCTGCCTGAACAAGCGTTCTGCTTATAAGGTCTTCATCATCCCCGACAGCATAATAAGAGATCCTGGTCTCCAGGTAATTTTTAAGATCAGCCCTTAACAGATTCCTGATACTATCAGGATACATATCACATCTTAATATAGTCGTCCCGATTTCATTCGTTTCCGCAATAAGATGCTGACGCCGTAGTTCATATTTAGTAGAGGCCATCCCAAATGTGAAAGAAAGCAATAAAGCAGTCAAACCCAGCAATGAACCTTCGGTGGGTCCTATGCCGACGTGTTCTATTCCTGGAAATTTTCTTATATACCGGACTTTAAACCGGTATCCCATCCAGTTGATGAATATTAATAAAAATAAAAATGGTATAGCAAGATAGATTGCCGGTATTAATTCAAAATTCATAGACCAACAATTAATTATTTTTATCAATCAATTCCAGCCGCCCCCAAGCGCTTTGTACAAAGAAACAATAGAATTTAATTTCTGCTGCATGGTATTGGATTCAAGCAACTGGGCATCAAATAAATTCGTTTGCATGACAATTACTTCAAGATAGGAAGTATATCCATTATCATATCGGGCCTGAGACAACACCAATGCCTTAGTGGCGGCTTCCACCTGCAATTTTCGCTGAGCATGTTCTTCGTCCAGGTTTCTGTAAGAAGCAAGTGCATTATCAACATCTGCAAATGCGTTTAACGTCGTTTGTTGATATTGGTAATAAGCAACTTCGGTTTGTCTGCGTTGCACTTCCACCAGTTGCTTATTCTGGCCAAAATTAAACAGCGGCCCGGCAAGAGACCCAAATCCATTCGCAACAAATCCCTTATTGGTAATAAGGGAAGATAGCTGGGGACTGGCAAAACCAAGGGCACCTGTCAGACTGATCGTTGGAAAACGGTTTGCTTCAGCTACCCCAATCTGCTCAAACTGAGCCTGTAATGCAAATTCTGATGCTATAATATCGGGTCTTCTTTCCAACAGCTGTGAAGGAAGGCCGACCGGAATATCGGGCGATAAAATCTGATCATAATTACTCGCACCTCGTATTATAGTACCTGGTCCCATCCCGATTAATACGCGAATCGCATTTTCTATCAGAATGATCTGTCTCCTGAAAGAAGGAACAGCTGCGCCTGCTATGGCTTCCTGTTGCTGCGCTTGTAGCAGGTCCAACTCAGAAACATATCCATGGTCAAATTTATCTTTTATGATCCTGGTATTTTCCTTTCTTCCTGCAAACGTATTCTCGGAGATCATTAACTCATTGTCCAGATCCCTTAGGATAAAATAGTCTGAAGCAACTTGCGCAACCAGGCTTACCTGAAGCGCATCACGGTTTGCCTTTGAAGAAAGAAAATTATCGATTGCCGCCCTGCTTTGATGACGAAGCTTCCCCCATATATCCAGCTCCCAGTTCAATACGCCAAAAACATTAAAAAGTCCGCCAGAAACTCCTCCGGCGATCTTTGTAGCTTCGGTGCCTGCTGATCCACCGCCAGCCTGGGCCTGATAACCAAAGTGTGGATATAAATTTGCCTTTACAGCACCGGATAATGCAAGGGATACTTCCATATTAGCTGCAGCTGCCATTAAATCCCGGTTGCTGTCGATCGCTTCTTTTATGAGCGTTTGTAATGCTGTATCGTGATATATGTCAAACCATTTTGCCAATGCAGAAGTATCCATCCTAGTAGCATCAGGATAAGAAATGACGGCGGGTTCATTTGGTCGGGAATATTTTCCTCCTACCATACAACCGGTAAGAATGAAAATGCCCAGTAACGGAAATAAATATGATTGATTTCTTTTCATATAAATTAAGCATGCGGCGTTGAATCTGATGAATTTGTTTCTGCGGCTTTTGTTTTTAATTTCTTTTTTCTTTCAATTAAAACAAAGAAGGCCGGGATGAGTATGACGCCCAATGTTGTGGCAGTAATCATACCACTGAATACAGCCATACCCATTACTTTTCTGGATTCTGATCCGGCTCCCGATGCTCTCACCAATGGTATTACACCCAGAATAAACGCAAAGGATGTCATCAGGATCGGACGGAATCGCAATTTCGCCCCTTCAATAGCCGCATCCATAACAGAAGCTCCTTCTTCCAGTTTCATTTTTGCAAATTCAACAATCAGGATGGCGTTTTTTGCATTCAGTCCGAT
>DASZHV010000087.1:0-11235 GCA_035937535.1 Puia sp.
TGATTCTTAATCTCAAACCCCGATTCTTTCAAAATCTTTTCCCTGCGGAAGAGTTGTACGTCGGCATGTACCATTTCTTTGATCAATGCCGGTAAATCGTATTTAGGTTTCCAGCCGAGCTTCTTAATCGCCTTCGTCGCATCTCCAATCAGCAGGTCCACTTCCGTAGGGCGGTAATATTTAGGATCAACAGCAACTACGATTTTCCCGATCCTCACATTATAATCAGGATTTGAACATGAAACAACTTCTGCATGTTCCTTATCATCTTCTCCCTTAAATGCCAGTTGAATGCCGATCTCCGCAAAAGACATTTTTACAAAATCGCGGACGGTAGTAGTCACACCTGTGGCGATGACAAAATCTTCCGGCTCGTCCTGTTGCAATATCAGCCACATCGCTTCAACATAATCTTTCGCATGGCCCCAGTCGCGGCGCGCATTGAGGTTTCCGAGATAAAGTTTTTCCTGCAGGCCCAATCCAATTTTCGCGACTGCACGTGTAATTTTTCTCGTTACAAAAGTCTCTCCTCTTAATGGCGATTCGTGGTTGAATAAAATACCGTTGGCTGCAAACATCTTATAGGCTTCCCGGTAGTTCACTACCATCCAGAAAGCATATAGTTTGGCGACTGCATAGGGCGAACGCGGATAAAATGGCGTTGTCTCTGATTGGGGGACGGCCTGAGCAAGTCCGTATAATTCAGAGGTCGATGCCTGGTAAACTTTCGTTTTTTTAACGAGGCCGAGCAGTCTTACAGCCTCCAGTAAACGCAGTGTGCCAATTCCATCTGCGTTGGCAGTATATTCCGGTGTTTCAAAACTCACATGCACATGGCTCATCGCTCCGAGATTATAAATTTCATCTGGTTTTGTTTCCTGGATAATCCGGATCAGGTTAGTGCTGTCGGTCAGGTCACCATAATGCAAATGAAAACGAATATTCTTTTCATGAGGATCCTGATAGAGATGATCAATCCGGTCCGTATTAAAGAGAGAGCTTCTCCTTTTTACGCCATGCACTTCATATCCTTTATCAAGCAGCAGTTCGCTGAGATAGGCCCCGTCCTGGCCTGTTACTCCCGTAATCAGTGCAACTTTTGACATTTTGTAAAATTAAGGCATTAGGGATTTTGCGTTCATTTAATATAAACCAAATTCATATTCAGACAGATGTAATGATTTGAACCATTTTAGCTTTCAATTTTTTAGGATGAAACTCCATTTCCATTTTTCTCCGGTTCTGAATTCCGATTTGAGCATTCTGATCCTCGTCATTAAGCCTGAACGATAGTAATTTCATTACCAGATCATTTGACTGACCATGTTTCACCATGATATTTCCTTCGGATTCCCCAAGTATATCCGTTATATGTGAAGTGTCAGGACCAATATACAAAACAGGTTTACCCAAATACATCGCGCCATATATCTTGTTTGGATGCGTAAAACCTACCTGCGTTTCGCCCATAATGACTACTTGCACATCGGAAGCTCCCAGGGAAATATGAATATTTTCTCTGGGCTGATAGGGAAGTTGAATAATATTTTTGAGCTCGTGTTCTTCTGCGAATGCTGTGACATCTTTCTTACGCACGCCGCCCCCTATAAAAACAAATAAAAAATGAGGATCACTTTGTAAACGGAGAATCGCATCCAGAAGAGTATCCAGCGGATGTACATAAGAATGGTTTCCGGAATACATCACCACCAGCCTGTCATTAAACTGATTTTCTATTCTGAAGGGGTTTTCCATTCGGGACCCTTCATAATTTTCTTCCATTACAGGCCAGATGGGAACAATATAAATGTGCTCCTTAGTGCCTCCCCGCTTTAATATATAATCGCGCATGTATTTATCCAGCACAACAATGGCATCCGCATTTCTGATGATATAATTTCCAATGCGCTCCAGTAATTTAGCCAGGAAGGAATTTTTTTTAACCAGTCCCGATGCAATGGCCAACTCAGGCTGAAGATCCATTACCCAATAAATGAATTTCATTTTTTTTCTCCTGGCAAGGTAAACACCAAGCAATGAAACCAGTGGCGGAGAAGTCATTCCGATAACTGAATCATATGATTTCTTTTTAAGAAGTAGCAGTCTGAAGAATAAAAGGAAGTTGAAACTGGCAAAATCCATCAATCTACCCAATGTATATTTTTTCCCAAAGCCGGTATTATTGATCCGCCTTATTTGTATCTCCTTGTAATTTTCGCTGAGCGGAAATTTTATTTTACTATTTTCATACGCAAAACGGCTGCAATAGACGGTAACAGAATGACCCTCCTCAATTAATTCCTCCGCAAGATCGAATAAATGTTGCGCTGTAGAAACTGTATCCGGCCAGAAAACCTGGGAGATGACTAAAAACTTCATCCAATCATGATAAATTAAACGGCCACTGGTTTTACAGATTTTTCTGCAACCTGCTTTCTGATCCAGTTATAGGTCTCGATCATACCTCTTTTCAATGGCAGTGAAGGGGTCCATCCAATTTTCTCCTTCAAAAGGTTATTGTCGGAGTTGCGTCCGCGTACTCCGGTGGGTCCTTCTATATTCCTGATCCTAAGATTTTTTCCGGAAATCTCAATCGCCATTCTGGCAAAATCATTAATGGAAATCATTTCTTCTGAACCGATATTAACAGGACCCGTAAAATCCGAATTTACTAGCCTTCGCACGGCTTCCAGACATTCTTCAATAAATAGGAATGACCTGGTTTGCATGCCATCTCCCCATACTTCAATATAAGTTCCATCCTTTGCCTCAGCAACTTTTCTGCACATGGCAGCGGGTGCTTTTTCTTTGCCTCCCGTCCAGGTACCCTGTGGACCGAAAATATTATGAAACCTGGCTATCCTTACATCTATTCCATAATTCCTTTGATAGGAGAGGTATAATCTTTCACTGAAAAGTTTTTCCCATCCATATTCACTGTCGGGCGCCGCAGGATAAGCAGATTCTTCCGAACACTTTGGATTATCCGGATCCATCTGGTTATATTCAGGATAAATACATGCAGACGAAGAATAAAATATTTTAGGGATCCCGTGATTTTTGCATGCTTCCAATGCATTCACATTGCAAAGAACGGAATTGCGCATGACGTCCGCATCGTGCTCACCTGTGAAAATATATCCTGCCCCACCCATGTCTGCGGCTAACTGATAAACTTCATCATAACCACCTGCCAAGACCGATTCACAAAAACTTGCATTTCTCAGATCTCCCAATACAAATTCATCGGCATAATTATTACCAAATTCATTTCTTTTCAGATCAGCACCTTTAACAAAATAATCTTCTCTTTTAAGCCTGCTGACCAAATGCCCCCCAATAAAACCACCGGCTCCCAAAACAACTGCTTTCTTTTTCATTTTCTGCAATTTTGACCTTTTTTTATTTACAAGTAATAATGAATCCTATACAATCTCTTAGTTTTAACTTCATTAAAAGTCGGGGTGATCAAAAATGAATTCACATCAGGTTCCGTCTTACCAGAAAAAGTGATTCGGATAAAGATAAGCCGGATTTCCTCTCAAATATCCGGGCCTTGCATTTTTCTCGTCAATGGCTTCGATCATTCATGCATCAATTACCCTGGTTCGTATAAATACGGCTGGGTTCCCCGTATAAATTCTCATCTCTTCCAGATCTTTTGTGGCCACAGAATTCACCGTTAATACAGAATGTGACCTGCAAATAACACCGGGACAAACAATGGCTTTAGCACAAATCCAAACACCGTCCTCAATAATAATTTTATCATATTTAGGGGGAAAATTACTTTTAGAATAATCGTGATTCCCCGTTAACAAAATGGCTCCCTGTGAAAGGCATACATTATTTCCGATTGAAACGTTTTCAATATTATCAATCCATACATCCTCTCCTATCCAGCAATAATTACCTACTATCAACCTCCACGGATTTTTAATTCTGACCTTTGGCTTGATAACTACTCCTGCCCCCACTTTTGCCCCGAAAATTCGCAAAAGCATTACTTTAAATCCGGATGGAAATGGAATGCCACTAAAAAAAATGAAATAATTGAACAGGTACCAGGTCATTACTTTGAACTTTGGGCCCGCCCGGTAATTTCCTATTGAATATTTAGAAAGATCTGTTTGCATGCTCAATATAGATCAGGATTTTACAAATTTAGCGATGACCAGTAATTCTACACCGGACAAATCGTCTATCACCGACTGTTGCATTTGCAAAGGATGTATATTTTCATAAATAACCGGATTGCTTGTAATATAATATGGCTGATCCTGGAATATATGTTTATAAAAATCAGCATTCATGAAATTCGGATGCACTTTCCCCCAGAACCGGTGAAAAATTTCCTTGTTTTTATGTCTGAATGGAAGGCTTCCATTTGGACTAAATGCTATAAAATAACCGCCATCTTTTAACAATGATTTGGCCAGGCTGATCATCGAAGCAATATCAGGGTGGTGCTCAATTACATGATAAGAGAAAAAAATATGATTTTCCTTTCTTAACATTTTTTCATCCAGGCAAATATCGACCTCCAGGTTTTTAATCCCATAGGCAGCCCGGGGTTTGGAAATTTCATACCCCTGAACCTGGTGCCCGGCCTGTTTAAATTGATACGATGTATATCCCCAGCTCGAACCATAGTCAATAATGCGTAATGATTTTTCCTCTGGAAATAACCTGGCAAATAAATCAAGAAATCTATCCGCATTTTTATTCCCATAAGTAAACCTGTCAATTTTTATTTTTTCCAATAACAAAGCATCCGGCAAATGGGTCGTCAATTCATCTGATTCCTGATATTCTGTCTGATAAAAATTCGCATTTTCCTCCTTTTTGTCTACCGGATATCTGAAATATAAATGACAGTTCTGGCACTCCATCAGTTTAGTCACTAAATATTTTCTGTCTATTTCTTTACAGTCTTCGCTTTTGCAATATGTACATTGATATTTTTGACCAGAGGCCAGAGCGGAATCTATCAGATATTTTATTTTTTGGTTTCTGGTAAGCATGGAAGAATAATTTTCTGTTTATCCGAATAACTTCTTGTATTTCTCATGTAGCCTGGGAATATCGAAACTGTTTCTGGCAAGCTGAATGGCATTTTTACTCCATTCATCGTATTCTTCCTGGTTCCAGGCAGCGGCCTGCTTTAAGGCATTCTTAAATTTGTCCTTTTCTTTCAATGGTAAATCCCAGCCGGCTTTTTCCTTTTCAAGGCCCCTCCAGGGTGTCTGATCACTGATCAGTACAGGATCTCCGGCTGAAAGTGCTTCATATATGACATGACCATAATTCTCTCCCAGGGTTGGTAATACAAATAAGTGGTAGGCCTTCATCGTTCCGTGTACCTGGGTATAAGGTATCGGTCCCTTAAATTCAACCCTGATATTTGCCCCCAGTGAGGATGCAAAATGTTTGCAATCTTCTGCATATTTTTTATCTTCTTCTACACCATACACGTCAAAAGCAAGTTTCACATCATACCTGATTTCAGAAAGGATCTTGAGAAAATAATATAAATTTTTCTTCGGATGTACCCTGGAAATAAAAACGCAGTTCAGTTCGTAAGGCTTTTTTAGTTTGGGAAACCACTGACGAAATGAAGTATCAGGAATATTATCCAATATCATTATTTTAGCCTTCGTAGAAAAGAATGAAAGGATATCATCCTGCTCCTGCTTATTCGTAGCGTGAAAGATTACTTTCTTATGCCATGCAATGAATCTGAATAATTTCAGGAAAACATATTTTTTAAAGTATTTTCTTTTTAAAGCACCCTTATGCAACATGCCGCGCGGAGCCAGTATAATCTTCCCGCTATAGTTATTCCAAATAAGTACCCATAATGGCAACAATGTATACAAGGGTGAATACATACTGTTGAAATAAACAAAATCAGGTTGTACACTTTCCATTATGCTTTTCAGGTTTTTACCTGTAATAAATTTCGGAGAGGCATACAGGATATTAACTGTCGAAGATTTTTTTACCCACTCATTGACGAGGATATTATTATAAGGTCCCTTATCCCCCAGATCCCTGTCTGAACAAATAATAAAAAATTCATACTCCCCCGTCAGTGTGCTGACAATATTTCTGACTGATTGTATTGGTCCACCTGCCTTATAACCTGGTTCATACCAGTCTGTAAATAATAAAATCCTTTTCCTTTCCGGACTGGAAAACAACTGCCTGTATTTTGCAATTGCTCCCTGTTCCTGGATGTATTCTTTCGCAAATGAATAAGCCGCTTCCGACGATTCATTGTATTGTTCCTGGTCCCATCCTGCTGCTTCCGTAATAGCATCAACAAATTTTTCCTTCATCTGAAGCGGGAAATCCCAACCTACTTTCATTTGTTGAAGATTTCTCCAGGGTGTTTGATCGCTAATCATCACTGGCAATCCTGTTGTCAACGCCTCAAATATGGCGTGACCATAGTTTTCACCCAACGTAGGCAATACAAATACATGATATTGACTGAGCGTTCCAAAGACTTTGTTAAATGGCAATGCCCCCATGAATCTCGCTTTAATATTCGGGGGAAGGGTTGAAGCAATCTTTCTGCATTGTTCAGAATACTCAGGGTGGTCTTCGAATCCATAAATATCAAAGATGATTTCAATATCATGGTTAATCTCTTTAAGGAGGTTCAGGAAATAATGTAAATTCTTTTTCGGATGTATCCTCGAGAGAAATACACAATGCAGACTGCCCATCGTCTTTTTCCTTTCCATCCAGGGAAGCTCATTGACTGTCGGGATATCTTCAACCAATACAATATTTACTTTCCCACTAAAAAAAAACTGTAAGTCTTTTCTCTCCTGTTCATCCGTAGCCTGAAAAATTATTTTCCTGCTCCACCCAATCAATTGAAACAGCTTCAGAAAAACAATTTTTTTTATATACTTCTTTTTCAGGGCGCCTTTATGCAGCATCCCCCTTGGAGCAAGAATAATTTTACCCTTAAAATGGTTATTCAGCAACACCCATAATGGAAATAAAGTGTATTTAAATGAATACATGCTGTTGAAGTAAACGAAATCCGGATTTACATCCTCTAACAGCTTTAATAACTTCCGTTTTCTCATAAAGCCCGGAGAAGCATACCATATACTTACACTGGTTTCATTATTAATCCACTGGTCTGTTTGTATGCCTTCGTAAGGGGTGTGATCACCGAGGTCCCTGTCTGAACAAAGAATAAAAAATTCATATTTGTCCTTCAGACTGTTAACAACATTTTTACAGGCCTGGATAGGTCCTCCCGCTTTAAAACCCGGTTCGTACCAATCAACAAGAATGAGAATTTTTTTCTTCACTGGACCTGATTTTTTTCCATCCAATAATTTAGAACAACGAACAGCCACATTTCCATCCAACGTATATTCTTATCCCCATCAAGAAAAAGCTTCCAGGTAAATTTTAACCATTCACCATGAATAAATTCACGCTCTGCCATCTGAGTAATATGTTTATCACAAAAATCAAGCAATTCTTTTCTCATCCATTTGTCCCATGGAAAAACAAATCCCTGCTTTTTCCTGTGCACAATCTCATCCGGCAATAGTGGTTTAAGCGATTCGACCAACAGGCTTTTCGGATATAACGGCACTTTGAAATGATCAGGAACGGACATCACAAATTCAATGAGGTCCTGATCGAAAAAAGGTTCCCGGATTTCCAGGGAATGTGCCATGCTCATCTGATCTGTATCCTTCAATAAAGTTTGCTGGGTATATCCCAGATATTCTGCGGCAGTCACCTGACTAAAATAAGGCAGTTTCGCAAATGCCTCTTTTTTAAATAAAAGCTGTTCTGAAAGTATTTGCTGCTCATTTCCATTCAGGTTCGTAAGTTTTTGTAAATTATACGGAGAAAGAATTTGCCTGAAAACAGGATAACTATTCTGAATATCAGGGGAATCCAACCCGATCATCTGCCGCATTCTTTGTTTTCGCTCACCCCTGCCGATCAGGGTTCCCGCCAGATCTCTTAATTTATGAGGCATATCCCATATCCACTGGTTTTGCTGTAAACGGATATAATTTAAAAAGATCGGGTAACCTGCAAATAGTTCGTCTCCCCCAATACCGGAAAGAGCCACGCGAATGCCCTGCTCATGAATTGCTTTGGAAACCACATAGGTATTTATTCCGTCACCGCTCGGTGAATCCATGGCATCCAGTGCATGTTCCAGTTCATCCAGCATCACTTCTGGCTTCAACCGGATCTGGGTATGCCGCGTATTGAATTTTTTCGCAATAATATCGGCATATTTCGATTCATCGAACGCTGATTCGTCGAAAGAAATATTAAAGGTATTGGGTGAATCAGAAGCGGATTCTGCCATAAGCCCGACTACAGCACTGGAATCTATACCGCCGGACAAAAACGCTGCTACCGGAACATCACTCACCAGGCGTCGTTTTACTGATTGCAGCATCAGCTCCTTCACTTTATTCTGTACTTGTTTTTTTTCGGTGAAACCGAAATCAAAATGTTTGGTGACAGGATCCCAATACTTACAGTAAAAAATTTCTCCCTTTCCCGAAATCTTTAACCATGTGCCTGCTTCGATCTGCTTAATTCCTTCAACCGGTGAAAATGGAAAACCGACCGACTGATACCTGAAATATTCTGCAATCGCAGTCCGGTCAATAGTACGATTCGATTTTATGATGGATAAAATCGCCCGGATCTCAGATGCAAAGACATATTGATTTTCATCTTTATAATAATACAATGGCTTTACACCTAGACGGTCGCGCGCTATAAACAAATTCCTTTCCTGATTATCCCAAATGGCAATTGTATACATCCCCCTGAGATGGGATAAACAATCAGCGCCCCATTTTATATATCCCGCCAGGATTACTTCCGTATCTCCATTCGTCCGGAAAGGATAATCATTTAAAAGCGGTTTAATTTCTGCATAGTTGTAAATCTCACCATTAAAGATGATCGTGTATCGGCCAGAAATATCCTGAAAAGGCTGGTTGGCAGCCTGCGAAAGATCGATGATGGAAAGACGTCTGTGTCCAAATGCAAGTTCCTGGTCCATGAAAAATCCTTCGGCATCGGGACCACGATGAACCATCTCACCTGTTATGCGCTGGATCAGGCATTTTTCAACAGGCCTGCTATTAAAATTCAATATGCCTCCTATTCCACACATTTCTCCGGGTTCATATAGCTGAATATAATTTTAAATATTGATCAGCAATATGCTGAACATCAAATTGAATTAAATTCTCAAATCCCTTTTTTATAATATTCCCACGATAATTGTCGTCTTCAATAATTTTCTTTACGCCAGACCGGATTGAATCCGTATTATCAGGGTCCACAATACAGGCTCCTTCTCCCGCCACCTCTTTCATGGGAGAGATATTGCTTGTAAGAATAGCCCGCCCCGCTTTTTGCCCCTCGAGAATTGGCAAACCGAATCCTTCATAAAGTGAAGCGAAGATTACGATATCACAAGCTGCATAACGATCGGCCATTTCAGTTTCAGATAGCTGCATGTATTGGCGAAAACGGATTCCTTCTTTCTTCAGGAGCAAAAGATGTTCATCCGGGATCCTGCCCACAATTTCCAGTGTACAGGGAATTACGGAAATTGCCTGAATAATCCTGTCAAGATTTTTGTTTGGCGTTGACCCGATGAATAATAAAACCGGATCAGTTGTATTGAATTCCTTTTCACGATAATAAATATGTTCATTCACCGGGTTGGGTATTACAATCACTTTTGCAGGATCACATCCTGTCATCTGCACAATTTCTTTTTTTGACTTTTCAGAGATCGTGGTGACATATCTGCATTTTCTAACCGGCAATTTCAGGAATATCCATTTAAAAAATATCCGTTTCAATCCCTTGTTTTCACGGATAAATACACTGTCATGAATCGTGAGTATTGTCTTCTTCGCCGGAAGAGCCATCACGATATAATGGACGTCTCCTGTAACATGAAAAATATCGGCCCTGCTTTTTCCTGCAAAGGCCATATTCCTGATCATATTAGATATGGAAGAACTATAAAAAGGCATGTATGCCGACTCCACTGAAACCTTTTTTTGCAAACCAGCCAATATGGAAGCAAAGACTTTTTCTATACTGAAAAAAAGCGGATTGGGCTTCCTGAAAATTAATTGAACAAGGGGCAAGGAAAAGATTTAAAGTCAAAAAGCGCCGGTGATCATGCAGGTAATTGATTTGGTCTTATGGATCTCTGTATATTGGACTGTTTTACCTGTTTTCCAAACCATTTGGGGACAAATTTATGCAGCAGCCAGAGGAAAAATGCGCCCTTAAGAAGGGAGTTGAATACCTGGAGGCTGTCCGTTTCCATACAAAACGTTACCTGGTAAAAAAGAACGGGTACCCATAAGATCAGCAGGGGCAGTCTTTGCGCGATTACAAAGATTCTTTTGTAAATCCAGCGAATAAAAAGACCGAATACGAACATAAAAAAAATGCCGCCAATCGAACCAAAGCTTCCATAAGCTTCTCCAATCGGACTGACATTGGTTGAGTAACCAGTTATATTGATTCCTGTAAAATATTTCATGCTTTCTTTCCCCCCTGCTTCCGGTTTGTCAGGCCAGAGCAAACGGGGTACCAGTGCGGATGCCGAGGTTAGCATCAAATGAGACCCGCCATCAAAATCCTGCTGGGCGGGTATTCTCTGCATCACCCGGGAAATATTGTATCCCTGGTTCGTGCGCATATATACGGGAAAAAATCCGTCGGTATTAATCAATTTATCAATATTGGACATCCTGTCGAAAGTGACATCCACGAACGTACTTGTTTTATTATCTACCTGGTTATTCTGCCAGGTAAGATCGCGGTAAGCCGTTTTCACATTTTGTGTAATAAATAATAAAAAAACACCTATAATAAATACCACGAATTTCTTCCATAACGCAAATTTCCTCCCTAAAAAAAGATAGGAGAAAATAGTAATCCCCATATAAACAACAATCGTAAAGACGCCACTTTGAACAGTAAGACCCAGCACAAATAATGAAAATAATATGAGCACCATGTTTTTTGTCGGGAAGGGCTGGCAATAGTAGATGTATAGGATGCCTGCAAAAGATGAAAAGAAAAGCAGGGTAATAGCAAATTTAATAGCATCGGGTACCAGCCCAAGGAAGAAAAACATAACAACCCCGGTAACCACTATGATTATCCCTGTCTGTGTATTTG
>DASZHV010000088.1:0-11426 GCA_035937535.1 Puia sp.
TAAACCTGTATAATCTTTAAGCAGATGAGAAGGACTGGTACGTGCTTTATCTGATTTTACTTTTGATGATTCCGCTTCTTTCTGTTCCTTTTTTATTTTATCATATGCATTCCACATATAACTGTTCCAGTCGTAATATTTAAGGCCAAGCATTTTGTCAGCCAATATATTTCTTACTATGGGAGGAATGGTAGAACCGTTTTGATTGGTCAGCACTACGATACCGATAGAGTCGCTTGGGAAAAATGAAGTGCTTGCTGAAAATCCATCAATATTCCCTCCATGTTCAGCCCGGTAATGTCCCCGGTAAGAAGCAAGGCTCCATCCAAATCCATAATTAGAAAATTGAACGTCCTTCGTATCCGCTTCAGGAAATCCGGAACCAGAGATCATTTGCGAACTCATGGCTTCTTTAGCGAATCCTGCAGGAATAATTTCCTTGCCGCTAAACTTACCTCCATGTATCCAGGTGATTAACCAGTTGGACATATCCATCACGCTGCTGTTGATACTGCCCGCCGGTCCCATTGCGTCAATATGATAATAATCCTGTTTATGGATCTGGCGGATATTTGCGGAATCCTTTATTTCATATCCCAGGGCTGCATCCGGATCTTTTTCCATTTCAGGTATGGAAGTATTTGAATGGTTCATTCCCAGGGGTAAAAAAATATTGTTTTTAATATTTGTTTCCCAGCCCTGGTGTGTGAATTTTTCAATCACAACACCCTGAAGCATAAACATGAAATTATTGTACTGCCACTTATCCCTTACTCTGGCACTGGGTTCAAGGTATTGGAGGCGCTTAACGAGACTGTCACGGGATGTGGTAGAAAATAAATACCAGGAATAATCATGGCGGGGCAAGCCGGTGCGATGACACATCATGTCACGAAGTGTAATGTGGTCATTCATGTCGTCATTAAAAAATTTCAGATCAGGCAGATAATCGCGGACCGGTTTATCGATATCCAGATCTCCTTTTGCTGCGAGCTCACCGATCAGAGAAGCGGTAAATGCTTTGGTACATGAGCCGATTGCAAAAATGGTATTAGGGGTAACAGGTAATTTTTCTTCATAGTTGCGGAATCCAAATCCATTTGCATATACTACTTTATTTTTCTCAACTACGACGACGGCGAATCCGGGACCTTTCCAAACTGAAAGAACACGTGCAAATGCAGAATCCATCCCTGCGAATCGTTTATCAGCTGTCTGATTTTTTTCCTGTGCACGCGTTGTCAGCACCGGGATTAATGCAAGCGTGAGAAGCAGTTTTTTCATTTGGTTATTATAATTGGTTATGGGTTATGAATTATGGGTTATGGATTATGAATTATTGATTATTGATTATGAATTATGGGATAATAGCGGAATAAATATCTTAATTCCCATACTCCCATACTCCCATACTCCCATACTCCCATACTTTCTAGAACCCCCACTTAACCAATGTGGCTCCCCAGGTAAATCCGCCTCCAAATGCAGCGAGTACCAGGAGGTCGCCTTTCTTAAGCTGGTCTTCCCAATCCGAAAGGCAGAGTGGAATGGTGCCGGCAGTAGTATTTCCATAGCGCTGAATGTTTACCATTACTTTATCTTCCGATAATCCAATGCGATTGGCCGTGGCGTCAATGATCCGTTTATTGGCCTGGTGCGGAACGAGAAAAGCAATATCCTCACCTGTCAGGTTGTTTCTTTTTAAAAGTTCTTCACTCACATCCGCCATACGGGTAACGGCAAATTTGAAGACCGGCTGGCCTTCCTGGTAGATATAATGTTGTTTTCGGGCAACAGTTTCAATGGTCGCGGGACTAAGGGATCCACCTGATTTCATATGAAGATGGGTTTTTCCACTCCCATCGCTTCTCAGTATACTGTCCTTCACCCCATATCCTTCAAAATTAGGTTCCAGCAATACGGCTCCAGCCCCGTCGCCGAAAATAATACAAGTGCTCCGGTCGCTATAATCAACGATTGAACTCATTTTATCAGCACCCACCACCACTACTTTTTTATAACGGCCACTTTCAATCAGTGAGGCTCCGGTGGTAAGGCTGTAGAGAAACCCGCTGCAGGCTGCCAGCAGGTCAAAACCCCATGCATTGATAGCTCCGGCTTTCTCGCAAACCAGGTTGGCAGTGGAAGGGAATAGCATATCAGGTGTGACTGTTCCTACGATAATACAGTCTATTTCAGAAGGAAGTATACCCCTTTTTTCGCAAAGCCGGAGAACGGCAGGAACGCAAAGATCAGAAGTGCCTTTATCTAAACCTTTAAGAATTCTTCTTTCGGAAATACCGGTCCGGGTGCGGATCCATTCATCATTTGTATCAACCAGTTTTTCGAGTTCGCCATTTGAGAGAATATCTTCCGGTACAAAGCCGCTTACTGCAGTAATCGCTGCAGAAATCTTTTGGGTCATCCGGCAAAGATCGTGGGTTTTTATAAAATATTTACGCCGTTTAAAAATACTATTTTCGCGCTTATGATAACCTTCCTCAGGGGTGATTTCGTGTATAAAACGCCGGCGCAGATCCATATTGACGTGCAGGGCGTAGGTTATGAAGTGCAGATAAGCCTGAACACTTTTACCAGGATACAGTATATGGATAAAGGCATTTTACATATATATCACCAGGTAAAAGAAGATGACGAAATTCTTTATGGCTTCTCAGAAACCAGCGAAAAAGAAATGTTTATTCAGTTAATCAGCGTTTCAGGTGTGGGAGCTTCCACGGCCCGGATGATGCTTTCAGCCATGAAACCTGACGAACTGGCAAGGGCCATCATTCAGGGACAGATTAAGCAACTGGAAAGCATAAAAGGAATTGGGAAGAAATCGGCTGAGAGAATAGTGCTGGAACTGCGTGAAAAACTGGGAAAGAAATTCTCGGGATCAAATATTTCCCCCTTGATAAACAATACATTGGAGCAGGATGCGTTGAATGCTTTGGTGTCTTTAGGCATCGCCCGGCCAGCGGCCGAACAGGCTTTAAAAAAATTGTCCCAGGATGCCCCGGTTCCACAAAAAATTGAAGACATTATAAAGCAAGTTTTAAAAATCCTTTAGCCTATAGTCGGGATCTCTACCTAACTAATTATTGTGGAAGTTTGACCAGGCATCTGCTTCAGATTATTATTTTCACGGTATGGATTCTAGCCGCAACGGTAGCCATTATGGCACCGGAAGGCGCTTCTGCGCAGAATATTCCTGATACCACAAAACACGCCACATCTCCCGATAGTCTGCATTTCCCCATTCATGACCGTCGTGGCGACCAGCTGAGTAATTTCGACCCGAATCCCTTCAACCTTAAAAATCCCACTAATCTTAAAGATTCGATCGAATATGATCCGAAGACAAATCTTTACTACCTGGTAGAAAAAATCGGAAACAAATACTATCGTACGCCAACGGCATATACTTATGAGGAATACATGGCGATATTGTCTAAGCAGTCAGAAGAAAATTATTTCCGGCAACGGGCCGACATGCTGAGTGATCTAAACCATCGGTTAGAGCAGCCAAAACTAAATATCAACAATAACCTTTTCAACAGGCTTTTCGGGAATGGGAAAATTGATATCAGGCCCCAGGGAAATGTGGATATCCTCGCAGGTTACCAGGGACAGAACGTCCAGAATCCAACCCTTCCCGAAGCTGCCAGAAAAACGGGGGGACTGGATTTCAACATGGATGCCAATGTGAATGTGCTGGGTAATATCGGGAACAAACTCAAACTGCCAATTTCTTATAATACCCAGGCTTCATTCGACTGGATGAACCAGCTCAAACTGGAGTATACAGGCAGTGGTGATGATATCGTTAAAAAGATTGAAGTCGGTAATACATCCTTCTCTACAAAGAGCACATTCATGGCCAATGAACAGTCTCTTTTCGGTATTAAGACCCAACTGCAGTTCGGAAAATTATTTGTTACGGGTGTCGTCGCGAACCAGCGTTCCCAAAGTCAGTCAACAACTCTTCAGGGGGGTGCATCACTTACGACCTACCAGTTCAAAGCGGATGATTATGATGAAAACCGCAACTTCCTCCTTGCTCAATTCTTTAGAAACAATTACAATAAGGCGATGTCCAACCTGCCAATTATAACTTCCCAGGTGCAGATCCTGCGTATGGAAGTATGGATAACCAACAGGAATGGGACTTCCACGCAGGCGAGACAGATTGTGGGTCTGATGGACCTGGGTGAACCGGCACCCTACAACCCCAGTATTCATCCGCTGACCGGCCAACCTTATCCTTTCAATGATGCCAATACGGAGTATCGTAGCATTATTAACAATCCGGGAAGCCGTAATTCAACGCAGGTAATTGGTGTATTGTCGGGACTGGGATTAACACAGGTGCAGGACTACGAACAGGTCTATGCGCGAAAACTAAATGCAACAGACTACACTTACAATGCGCAGGTAGGATTTATTACGCTTAACCAGACCCTTCAGCCCAATGATGTGCTGGGCGTGGCTTTTCAGTACAGTTATAACGGAAAGATTTTCCAGGTGGGAGAATTTTCACAGGATATTCCTCCGGATACCACACTGGGAAATGATCCGGGTGCGCAGAAAGTGATCTACCTGAAATTATTGAAAGCGACTTCACAGAGAACCACATTACCCATCTGGAATCTGATGATGAAAAACGTTTATACGTTGAAAACAGGTACGGGTAGTTATTTATCGAATATTCAGGCAGACGGATTCCAGATGAATGTTCTTTATGAACAGGCTGGTGAAGGAACAAAAAGATATTTACCCGCGGGAGATAAAGCAGGTGTGCCACTTATAACGGTCTTAAATCTTGACCGGTTGAATGCGCATCTTGATCCACAACCTGATGGCGTATTTGACTATGTGGAAGGATATACCGTTGTATCGTCGCAGGCGAAGATCATCTTCCCTGTACTCGAACCTTTTGGAAAGGACCTTGATTCGCTGGCCTTCAGGAATTCGCAAGGGCTTGCGCCGAATTATGTATTCTATCAGCTTTACGATACGATTAAAGTCGTTGCGCAAACATTTGCTCAGGTGGACAAATATTATCTGAGTGGTGTTGCTAAAGGAACCGCGAGTTCGGATATATCGCTTGGCGCATTCAACGTGCCGCAAGGGTCAGTCAAAGTAACCGCTGGCGGACAAACGCTGCGTGAAAATATTGACTATACGGTTGACTATACTAATGGATCAGTAAAAGTGATTAACCAATCCATCATCAACTCCGGTGTGCCGGTGAATGTGGCTTATGAAAATAATGCGAGTTATGGTACACAACAGCAGGGATTTTTGGGATTGCGGCTCGACTATATCGCAAAAAGCACAGCCACCCAGTCACTGTCCATTGGAGGAACCATTGAGCGGCTCAATGAACGGCCATATTTTACGAAGACAAATTATGGGGAAGACCCGATCCGCAATACCATGTATGGAGTGGACGTCAACTTCCGTTCACAATGGCCGGGCCTTACAAGATTTTTGAATAAAGTATTGCCTTCTTTTTCTTCTAAAGAAATGAGTACGATATCCGCAGTTGGTGAAGCAGCTTATCTTCAGCCCGGACATCCTCCACAGATCGGAACTGGAAGCGCCGGTACGATTTATATTGACGATTTTGAAGGATCCACCAGTTCCGTTGATCTGCGTTTTCCAATAACTGCCTGGGCGCTGGCTTCCACTCCTGCTGCCAGGTTTCCCGAAGGAAATCTTTTGGATTCCCTTCCTTATGGATATAATCGCGCAAAAATTGCCTGGTATAATATTGAACCGACACTTCAGGATAAGACAGCAAGCAATAACCCGGTTAAGGGGTATCAGAATTTTCAAGACCCACGTATTGCACCCATCAATATTCAGCAGTTATTTCCAACCATTACTCCGGAATTCGGACAGGCCCAGCTGATCACTTTCGATGTATCCTATTTTCCCACGCAAAAGGGTCCGTATAATTTTGATACGAGACCTGGAAGTCTTACCCCAACAGGTTTACTGACCAACCCGACAACCAGGTGGGGTGGAATCATGCGCGCGATCGACCAGACAGATTTTGAAACTTCCAACGTGCAGTATATCGAGTTCTGGATGCAAAGCCCCTTTTTACTTAATACGACTTCTTCGGGTGGCCAGTTATACCTGGACCTGGGTTCTGTTTCAGAGGATATATTGAAAGATGGCAAGAAGTTATATGAAAACGGTTTGAATACGCCGAATATTCCGGCTGCGATGGACAGTTCATCCGTTTGGGGAAGAGTACCTTTCAATCCTGTTCAGACAACGAATGCATTCAGTACGAATCCGGGGGACCGTCCATACCAGGATGAAGGGTTTGATGGATTAAATGACGCGGGAGAGCAGTGGAAATTCTCTAATTATCTTTCTAAACTGGCTCTCTTATTTGGAACCGGGTCACCTATATATCAAAAAGCATTTGCTGATCCTTCAGCAGATGATTATTTAAATTACCGTGCACCATATTATGATTCCACGCAAACGGATATCCTTGGCCGTTATAAAAATATCAATAACCCGGATGGCAATTCACCCATAGCGACCCCGGGTGCAACCTATGTGAATGCGAGTACACTTTATCCTGATCAGGAAGACCTGGATCACGATAATACAATGAATGAACTGGAACAGTATTTTGAGTATACTGTTAATCTTATTCCGGGTCAGAATGTAGGTGCAAATTATGTAACAGACTCTCGAAACTTTCCCGGAGTAAATGGGGAACAGGAAATCTGGTATCAGTTCCGTGTTCCTATTAATGCTTATACTTCGAATGTCGGAAATATGCCTGACTTTAAATCAATCCGGTTCATCAGGATGTACCTGGCTGGATTTACGGATTCCGTGGTTTGTCGTTTTGCAGAATTCCAACTCATCCGCGATTCATGGCGTAATTTTAATTATGAACTGGATACTACCGGGCAATATATTCCCTTACCAGCAAATAGTACTACGACGCTGGATGTTACCGCGGTAAATATCGAGCAGAATAGTACACGTCAGCCAATTCCCTACGTAATCCCTCCCGGCATCCAAAGGCAACAGCAACTTAGCACAAATAATGTAAATATTTTATTGAATGAACAGGCAATGAGTTTGCAAATTTGTGGTTTATTGCCTGGTGAAGCCAGGGGAGTTTATAAAAATACCAATTACGATTTGCGCCGATACGGGACAATGGCCATGTTTATTCATGCAGAAGCGCGCGGTTCGATTGGGGCAGTAGCAACAAACCAACTGGCAGCGGTGATAAGACTTGGAAGCGATTTTATAAATAATTTTTACGAAATCAGGATTCCTTTGGAAGTAACTCCATGGTTTACCTCCAATCAGGCGCTTATCTGGCCGGATTCGAACAACCTCAACCTTAATCTCCAGCGACTGGTAAAATTAAAAGAAGACAGGAATGCCACCGGAAATAGTTCGGGCTATTACCAGGAAATTGATACAACCAATCAACGTGTCTATACGATGTATGGTAATCCCAACCTTGGACAGGTGCAGGCAATATTCCTGGGTGTTCAAAATATTTCAGCTGCAACTGTATGTACTGAAGTATGGTTTGATGAACTGAGGCTTATGAATATTAATGATCAGGGCGGATATGCAGCGAACGGACGTGTGGATATCAAACTTGCAGACTTCGGAACCCTATATATGTCGGGCAGTACACAATCAGTTGGTTTTGGATCGCTCGATCAGAGCATCAATCAACGGGCTTTGAGTAGTACTACACAACTGAATGCCGCGACAAATCTTGAACTGGGAAAACTGTTTCCTAAGAGTGCCGGTATTTCCATTCCTTTTTATGGCAGCATTTCAAGAAATGTAAGTAAACCGGAATATGATCCATATGATCTGGATATTAAGCTTCAGGATAAAATCAATCTTGCACCTCCTTCGGAGCGGGACTCCATACTGCAGGAGGCATTGGATGTCACGACTGTTAAGAGTTTCAATTTCACCAATGTCAAAAAAAATAATATTACAGGGAAAAAACTGAAGATCTGGAGTATAGAAAATTTCGACTTCAGTTATTCGTATACGAAAACGGATCGCCATAATCCTATAGCGACAGAAGACAACCTGGATGTTTATAAAGGAGGTCTCGGATATAATTTTATTGGTACACCAAAATTCTGGGAACCGTTTAAAAAAATAATTAAATCCAAATCTCCCTGGTATGCACTGTTCAGGGAATTTAATCTGAATCCTGTTCCTGCCGTTATCACTTTCAGAGGAGATGTCGTAAGGCAATACGGTGTCTATCAGGCCAGAAATGTCGGGGGAGGTAAATACCAGATACCGGAAACCTTTAATAAATTTTTTACCATTAACCGGACATATGTATTAAGATGGGATATCACGAAATCTTTGAACGTTGATTTTGCCGCATTGAACAAAAGCTGGGTGGATGAAGATAGCGGAGCCCTTGATAAAGCACAGAAAAAACAAATGTGGAGTAATTTCTGGAAAGGCGGCAGAACGATACAGTATAATCAGACAGCCAACTTTACTTACACTGTGCCAATGAATAAAATTCCTGCGCTGGATTGGACTACAATGCGCCTCGGCTATGGTTCTTCCTATCAGTGGACCGGTGCGTCAACCCTGGCAACTACATTTGGTAATTCCATACAGAACACACAGAAAAAAGATGCTACGGTCGACCTTAGTTTTACGCGGCTATATGCCAAGTGGCGATTGCTGCGCGAGCTGGATCAGTCTTCCGGTAAATCTCCACCAAATAATTTACCGGGGAGGAAGGCAGACAGTCTCCAGCAGAAAAAGCCACAGATAGATGAATCAGATTTAAAACATCTGACGGGTATTATGAAAGGTGTAGCTAAAATTCTGACTTCTTTAAAAGATATCACTGTAAATTATTCGGAAGTCTCTGCCTCGAGCATTTACGGATATATGGACAGCACGCATTTCCTGGGCATGGATTTAAAATCCAACGAACCGGGCTGGGGATATATTTTCGGAGGACAGCCGGATACGAGTTATGTAAACAGGCTGGCAAAAAAAGGATTGCTATCCACGGATACCTTATTCAATTTTCAGAACCAGGCAAGCTATAACCAGATCATTACGATTGCTGCACAGATTCAGCCAGTGCGTGATTTAAACATTACACTGAATGTAAGCAAGAGCTTTGGAAAAAATTATTCAGAACTCTACAAGGATACGGCGGGGAGCAGCACCTTCGCCCGGCTCAATCCATATACGGCCGGAAGTTTCAGCATCAGTTATATTTCAGTGAAAACACTTTTTGCAAGCAGCAGTACGAACCAGATTTCATCTACATTCCAGACATTTGAAAATTACCGTTCCATCATCTCCGCCCGCCTGGGAGCGATCAATCCTTACTCCGGCGGTCAGACAACTCAGGACGGTTATGCACTGGGATATGGGAAATATGCGCAGGATGTATTGATACCGGCATTCATTGCAGCCTATAGTGGTCAATCTCCCGATAAGATTGCACTTGTAACGGAAGATAATCCGAATATTAAGTTCAATCCTTTTTCTGGATACCTGCCAAGGCCAAACTGGCGGCTGACTTATAACGGTCTTGCCCGCGTACCCGGCCTATCGAAAATCTTTACCAATTTCAGCATTACAGATGGCTATTCCAGTACGCTGAGTATGAATTCTTTTAATTCAAACCTGAGTTTCCAGGATCCTTTTGGAATAAGGCAACCGGGATTTATCGATACACTCACAGGAAATTTTATTCCTTATTTCCAGGTGCCAAATATTACTATCAGTGAACAATTTGCACCATTGATCGACCTGGATATGCAGTTTGTGAATCAGATCCAGGCAAAATTCAGCTACAGTAAATCAAGGCAGCTTAGTCTGAGTCTGATCGACTACCAGATGAGTGAAAGCCGCTCAACAGAATATGTATTTGGTCTCGGATTCCGCAAACGAGGTGTTCCCCTGCCGTTTAAAATACAGGTCATGGGAAAAAATGGTATGCTGACGAATAAGCTCGAGAATGACCTGACCCTGCGGCTGGATATGAGTTTCAGGGACGATGCTACTACAAACAGTTACCTGGATCAGAATGCGGCCGTGCCTGTTGGCGGGCAACAGGTGGTCAGCATTTCACCATCGATAAGTTATGTGATCAACAACCGGATCAATTTGAAATTTTATTTTGATGAGCGGCGAACAGTGCCCAAAATTTCAAGTTCTCCTCCTGTAACAACTACCCGCGCCGGTATTCAGATCAGGATTTCTCTGGCTGATGTAGCGGCACAGCCGCAGAAAACCAAGTAAAGTATGGGAGTATGGAAGTATGGGAGTATGGGAGTGGGAAGGGATTACTTTCCTGAATTTAAATTTTTCTTACAAGTAATTATTATTCTGGACAGGATTGCGATAATTTCATTTATGTTATTTAATGCTTCTGGTGGAACTGCTCCAACACTCATTTTTTCGCATAAACTAAGCCAATAGAAAGTTTCGTTAGCTTCTTTTAATGCAATCTTCATTTTATGGGTAAAGTCCAATCTGCTTTCTGAATGCTGAGCTTCAAAAACATTTGCTCCAATGGAGGTGCCCGATTTTAAAAGTTGATTTGCAATTATAAACTTTCTTTTGCTTTCAAGTAATTCACAATAGTTTACAACTAAAATGGAAAATTCCAATGATTTTTTTACAATTGGCCCTTCTCGCATAATGAGTAAGTTTTGAGTTTACAAATCTCAAATCTTACTCATTTTTATTCTAGGAAAAAGAGGAATTCACTTCAAAAACTCAGGAATTTAACGTTGTTTCAAACTCTTTTCCCACTCCCATACTCCCATACTCCCATACTCCCATACTTGTCTTAAGATTGTTCTTTAAATAAGTAAAAAGAATTCGCCTGCGCAAGGCATGTTATCTCAAGCTCATTGATACATACATGGGCCGGAAGGGTGGCGGCGAAGTAAACTACCTGGGCTATGTCTTCGGCGTGAAGTGGTTCATACCCTTCATAAACTTTTTTTGCTTCCTTCACGTCCTGTTTAAGCCGGACGAGTGAAAATTCTGTTTCTGCTGCGCCGGGATTAATAACTGTCACTTTTATTTTATGCGATAACAGGTCAATGCGCATGGCTTCTGAAACAGCCATCACGGCGTGTTTGGTTGCGCAATACACATTCCCTTTCTGATAAACCTGTTTTGCAGCGGTGGATCCGATATTGATTATATGCCCGCTTCTTTGAGGAATCATGAAAGGCAGTACCGCTTTCGAAACATACAAAAGTCCTTTCAGGTTAGTATCAATCATCGTATCCCAGTCATCCAGAGAAGCTTCATCAAAATTATCCCTGCCTAAAGCAAGACCGGCATTATTCAGGAGAAGATCAATTTTTTTCCATTCTTCCGGCAATGAACTGAAA
>DASZHV010000089.1:0-94634 GCA_035937535.1 Puia sp.
GCTCCTTTCAAAGAGCTAAAACCGCTTCCTTTTTATCATAAAATCGAATCGATATCTTTGAAAAACCAATCATGCGCAGTTTATCCAGGATTAAAAAGACAGATGTACAGCTGTCTCAGGATTAAATCTGGCGCATGTACAATTACCTCAGGATTTATTTACTCACCTGTACAGCTATATCAGGACGAGACATTTAGCCTGTATTGGTTCTGGGTGGCTTCAAGAATTCTTCGGGAATCCTTCGCGAGTTCTTCGGGAGTTCTTCGGGAATTCCCGAAGGATTCCCCTAATAATCCCGAAGGATTCCCGAAGGAATCTCGAAGCGCCTCGGATAAAGCAATGACAGTCATGCGTTTATGTATGTTTTTTTAAAAAAACGAACGGTTTTCGTATCGAAAACGGGCAATCCGACAAACGGATTATTATATATACGGCTGATATTCAATAAGATATCAATCTGGCATTAGCTTGGGAGTGGATAAGCGGCATACACCTATCCTGAGCATCGAAGCAAGCATTTTTTACTTTTTAATTTTGACTTTTTACTTTAAATACTATGTTCAAAACCTATTTCAAAACCGCCTGGCGTTTCCTGCTTAAAAACAAAACTTTCGGTTTTATCAATGTGTTCGGATTAGCCATTGGTACCCTGTGTTGTCTTTATATCCTTGTATATGTAAAAGATCAATACAGCTACGATAAACATCATGATGGAGTAAGCCGGATATATCGTGTCGATAGAAAATTAACTGCAAATGACGGGGTTCATAATCTTGCAAATTCGGGTGGTTTTATTTGTCCGGCAATGAAGCGGGATTTTCCAGAGATTGAGCAGTATACCCGTGTAGTGCCATTTATCGGGATTGACAGGCATTTGCTTCGTTATAAGGATCATTCGGTTTATGAAACCAATCCTTATTATGTTGACTCCACTTTCTTTGAAGTGTTTTCCTATCATTTTGTTGAAGGAAACAAGAATTCTTTAATGAAACCATATTCTGTCGTGTTATTAAAACCTACGGCAGACAAATTATTTGGCCAAATTGATCCGGTTGGTAAAACGATTACCATTGATAACACACAGGGGATAACTGATTATACGGTGACAGGCATAGTAGATGAAAGCCTTGGAAAATCTCACCTGCAGGCAAATGTTTTTGTTACTATGAATAGTGGTGGCAACGGTGAGTATACCATGCATAATGATTCCTGGACCAGCAATAATTATATATCATCCTATGTTAAGGTTCGGTCTAATACCAATATTGCTTTGTTTGAAAATAAATTTCCTGCTTTTGTAAACAGATATGCAGGGAAAGAACTAAAAGAAGCAGGTCTTGCGATTAATATGTATCTGCAACCTATTTCAAGCATACACACAACCCCCCAAATGGATAATCCAGGGATCGGGAAACCTGTGAGCCCGACTTTTTTAGCTATCCTCGGCCTCATTGCAACCCTAATACAAATAATTGCCTGCATCAATTTTATGAATCTTTCAACTGCACGTGCATCGAAAAGAGCCAGGGAAGTGGGTGTTAGAAAAGTCATAGGAGCCGGTAAAAGAGATCTTATCAGACAATTTCTTGGTGAATCCTTTTTACTTTCTCTGATATCTGTAATAATCGCATTTCCGCTGCTGATTATTGCTTTGCCATTCCTGAATAATATTACTCAGGCAGATGTTAGTCTTCTTTTTCTGAAAGATTATAATATCTGGCTCATGCTTGCATCACTTGTATTTGCTACCGGACTGATCGCCGGGAGTTATCCTGCATTTTATCTCTCTGCTTTCCGTGTTGTTAAAGTAATCAAGGGAAATTTTACAAGTGAAATTTCCGCTGCAGGAATCCGTAGGTCACTAGTTGTTTTTCAATTTGTATTATCGATTGTATTGATAACAGGAATTGTAATTATTTACAGCCAGTTGGAATATATCAAAAATAAGGACCTCGGATTTGATAAGGAGCAGCGCCTGATTTTTACATTTAACACCGGAGAATCATTTAAATATATTCCTGCATTTATGGATGATCTTCGTCAGGTTACGGGTGTAAAAGAAATCAGCAATTCCAGCAAATTCCTCAGTAATCCCGCACTTTTTTCTAATGTTTTTACCCTGCCGGGTCAGCGTCAGGCAGATGCAAAACCGGCAAGCTTTATTGTCAGTGATGAATTTTTTGTCCGGGCCAATGGAATAAAACTGATTAGTGGCCGGGACTTCAGGCCGGATGATTCTGCAAAAATATTAGTCAATGAAACTTTTATACGTAATTTAGGTTTGTCACCTCTTAAAGCTCCGGGAACAAAACTTACAGATGGGAATTCCCGCGTATGGACAATTGCAGGCGTGATGAAAGATTTCAATTTCGGATCGTTACATAAAGAAGTTGAACCCTTTATGTTATGGATGAATCATAAACAGGATGGCCTTTGGGCTAACCTGACGGTACATACTGCAACCGGGAATTATAAAGATCTTTTGACCAGAATAGAAACTGTATGGCATAAAGATATTCCGGGAGTGCCTTTTGAATATACATTTCTGGACGAACAGGTTCAGAAACAATATGAGTCAGATATTTCAATGTCGCGCATCATAAATGCATTTACTCTGATTGCGATCTGTATTTCCTGTCTGGGATTATTCGGACTTGCAGCTTTCAGTGCTGAACAAAGAAATAAGGAAATCGGAATTCGAAAAGTACTGGGCGCCAGTATTATCGGTATCGTAGAATTATTGTCGAAAGACTTTTTAAAACTTGTTCTGATTGCATTTCTGATTGCAATACCCATTGCCTGGTGGGCGATGAATAAATGGCTCCATGGTTTTGCATTCAGAATACAAATCAGCTGGTGGATGTTTGCCATAGCAGGATTTACTACAGTTTTAATTGCGCTATTAACAGTGAGTACACAAGCTATCAAAGCAGCGATAATGAACCCCGCGAATTCGTTGAGATCGGAATAATAGAGTTTTTAGTTGTTAGTTATTGGTTGTTAAGAAGAAACGAGAATTTTCCTAATCTTTTATCAAATAACCTTATACCAATACTTTAGAATTTACAATAAACAACTAATAATTAACAACTAATTTTAAGCTTTAAAAAGAAGTTCACATGGCTTAAGTCCTGTGTGTTTTTTAAATGCTGTGGAAAAATGTGATATGGAAGAATATCCCAGCATAACCGAGACATCGGTAACGCTCAGTCCTTTTTCATATAAAAGGTAACGTGCATGTTCCATGCGTTGGCCCTGATAAAAATCAAAAATAGTTGTTCCGAAAAGTTCCTTGAACCCCTTTTTCAGATAGCATTCATTGATTGCTACTTTCCTGCTGAGTTCGCGGATCGTAAGCGGTTCACCTATATGTTCCAGCAGTATTTCCCTGGCAAGGTTTATCTTTTCTCTGTCTGCTCCGTTCGCAAGGAATTTACATTGAAAAGCTTCCACTTCTTTTTCACCCAGCATACATTCCAGGCTATAGAGCAATAACATTTGCGTTTGGGCATTAATGAAAATATTCTCCAGACTGTCGGTATAATTATGGTTTAATAAACCTTCCAGCAGCACGCGGATCCGGCTACAGAGTGATAAAATTTTAGAAAATGAAGATGGGTGTTTGAAATGAAGCACGTTGTCTGATAAGCTGCCGGTTAATTGGTTAGGTTTCACAAATTGAGAAAGATGCACGGGTGAAAACCGGAAACTCATTACATCTACTGTTTCTGTGCGATCGGGGCATAAACGGGAGGTATGCAGATGGCAAACATCACATTCCTTATTCTTTTGTTTGCAATACGCGTTGCCTGTAATACAAAACCGAAGTTCAAAATAATTCTCCTGCGGTTTTTCGCGTTTATAATGATATACCATCATTCCGGTGTCTTCCAGGCTCCATTGTGGATTCTTCTCAAACCGACGGATTACATACTGAACCGACCCTGGAATCTGGCGCTCTTTTTCATCCAGAAGCTTTAATTGCTCCTGCATGAAGGGCTGTTTATAAGCTAGTGTGAGAATATCGGGGGGCTGATGCATAAATATCCTGCAAATTTAACCCCCAAAATCGAATTTGGAAGGTTATAGTTAATCAGGCCATAGAATACCCCTCAAAACCACCTTATTTTCAAGGTAAAAAAACCCAAAAAAATTGTTTAAAAAAGAAGGGTTTCAAACCCGTACTTCCCCTTGATTTTAGTAGATTTGCAGACCCTGTTATTTTACATCTAATAACCGGTTTTTCAATTAAATATGAACGATAGTCAGCAACAGGTTGCAGCTCCTGCAGTCAATGGTTACGGAGCAGATAGTATTCAGGTTCTGGAGGGGTTGGAAGCAGTAAGAAAAAGACCCGCCATGTACATCGGCGATGTGGGCGTTAAAGGTTTACATCATCTTGTTTATGAAGTAGTAGATAATTCAATTGATGAGGCCCTTGCTGGATATGCCAGTAACATCATTGTGGATATTTTTACGGATAATTCTGTAAGTGTGGAAGATGACGGGCGTGGTATCCCTACAGGAATGAATACCAAAGAAAAGAAAAGTGCTTTGGAATTGGTTATGACCATCCTTCACGCCGGCGGGAAATTCGATAAGAACACTTATAAAGTTTCAGGCGGCTTGCATGGTGTAGGCGTCAGTTGTGTAAACGCGCTTAGCAGCGATCTCCATGTAACTGTCCAACGTGAAGGTAAAATATTCGAACAGGCATATAAAATCGGCATACCGCAATACCCCGTCCGTGAAATCGGATTAAGTGACAAAACGGGTACCCGCGTGCATTTCCATCCAGATTCAAGTATATTCATCACCCTGGTTTACAACCGTGACATCCTCGAAAGCCGCCTTCGGGAACTTTCTTTTTTAAATAAGGGCGTAAAAATTGTGATCAATGACCATCGTGATCTGGATGAAGAGGGTAAGATTTATTCTAAAACATTTTATAGCCAGGGTGGGATCACTGAATTTCTGGAAATGCTGGACAGTAATGCGGCCAGAACGCCGCTGATTCCAAAACCTATTTATGTGAATGTTTTAGACACAGCCACAAATGTGGCTGTGGAGGTTTCACTTATTTATAATGATAGTTATAGCGAACATATTTATTCTTATGTCAATAACATCAATACCATAGAAGGAGGAACACATGTTGCCGGATTCCGCCGTGCACTAACAAGGGTGTTTAAAAGTTATGGAGATAAACAGAATCATTTTGAAAAGGCAAAAGTGGAGATTGAAGGTGATGATTATCGCGAAGGATTAAGCGCCATTATTTCTGTAAAAGTTCCCGAACCTCAGTTTGAAGGGCAAACGAAAACCAAACTGGGTAATAACGAGGTCAGTGGAATTGTGGATACCACAGTATCTAAAGTTTTGGAAGCATACCTGGAGGAAAATCCGCGGGAAGCTAAAAACATCATCCAAAAAGTAATCCTGGCAGCCCAGGCCCGCGCAGCGGCCCGCAAAGCAAGAGAACTGGTACAACGCAAGAGTGTTCTTAGCGGAGGCGGACTTCCCGGCAAACTCGCCGATTGTTCCGAAAGAAATCCTGAACGTTGTGAGCTATACCTTGTGGAAGGAGATTCCGCAGGCGGAACTGCCAAACAGGGGCGTGACCGAAGTTTTCAGGCCATACTTCCTCTCAGGGGTAAAATCCTGAATGTTGAAAAAGCCATGGAGCACAGGATTTATGAAAACGAGGAAATCCGGAATATGTATACGGCTCTAGGAGTAACCGTCGGTACAATAGAAGATCCGAAGGCATTAAATCTGGCAAAACTACGATATCATAAAGTGATCATAATGACGGATGCCGATGTGGATGGAAGTCATATCGCAACACTGATCCTTACTTTTATCTACCGATATATGGCTGCCCTTGTTGAACAGGGTCATATCTACATTGCTCAACCTCCGCTTTACCAGGTAAAAAAAGGTAAAGAAAGTTCTTATGCCTGGACAGAAGACCAGCGCCGTTTACAAATTGAAAAGCTGGGTGGTGGTAACGAAGACAGTGTAAGTGTGCAGAGATACAAGGGATTGGGAGAAATGAATGCCAGTCAGCTCTGGGAAACAACCATGAATCCTGGTACCCGGACTTTGAAACAGGTTACTATTGAAAGCGCAGCAGAGGCTGACCGCATTTTTAGCATGTTGATGGGTGATGAAGTAGCACCCCGCAGGGAGTTCATTGAGTCCCATGCAAAATATGCCCGGCTCGACGTTTAATTCAATCGAAAACCCGTTTAAGAATATTTATATACCTTTAGCCGCTTAGCCAGTTAGTGAATTCAGAACCTTTTAAAATTTAAGATATGTCCACCGTAGTACTTACAGCATATAATGTTAAGACGAAAGAGAAAAATGTTCCGATCATGGATGCGGTGATCAGCAAGACTGCCAAGGGTGCTTATATGGCCCAGGGACATGATGGCAAAGGAAACAAACTCACAACCTTACTGGGTGAAGAAAAGGCTCTCGCGGCTATCAAGGCAGGCGTAGCAAAACAAAGCTGGTAGGAATAGTAATTAATTTTCTAAATGAAATTCAGGTATTCGTATTGCCGTCCCAGGATTTTATAATCATCTGCATGTAACCATTTGTTCAGCAGGGTAGCATATACACGTTTAAAATCCATTTGCTGAATGAGATCACCTTCTCTAAGATTCGAGAGATCAGGCATGTCATTTAATACACCTTTCATTTTCAAACCGCCGCTGATCAGGAACATATTATTTGCTGTTCCGTGATCCGTACCTCCACTAGCATTCTCACTCACTCTTCTTCCAAATTCAGAAAAACTCATCATTAAAACATCTTCAAACCGGTGATTCGCTTTCAGATCATCAATAAATGGCTTGATGGCATCATTCAGATCACTGAATAATTTTTCCTGCTTGGCCTGCTGGCCTACATGAGTATCAAAACTTCCAAGCGATACATAATACACCCTTGTATTAATGTCTGATGAAATCAGTGATGCGATCGTTTTCAGGTTTTTCCCGATCTCCGAATTTGGATATACTGTTGTGGTGGGTCTCAGTTTGCTTTGCTGAAAAATATAGTCGGCACCAGAAACCGTCTCAGACATAATTTTATATAAATATGATGCCGAATCTTCGGGCTGTTCATTTTTTCTTGTCTGAAGTACGTCTTTGAAAAAAGGATCCTGGCTTGTTTCATATAATCGTTTCGGATCCCTCAGGGCGATGCCTTTCATTTGTTCACCACTTAAAGCCAGACTAAGCATATCATCCATCTCAAGTACCTGCGTAGGTTTTGAACAACCCGAACATTGTGCGTCAAGATATCTGCCCAACCAGCCTGAATTCAGATATTCATCACTATTGCTGGCAGTCTGCCATATATCCATGCTGCGAAAATGCGACCGGTCAGGATTCGGATAACCGACATTATTCAGAATGGCGAGTTCACCTTCATCGTATAAAGTCTTTAGATTAGTAAGTGAAGGATGCAGTCCTGCTTCCTCATTCAGGGAAAGCGTTTTCTCTTTGGCAATTGAAAGAACGGGACGTTCACGATAATAAATTTCGTTGCGAATCGGGATCACTGTATTGAGTCCGTCGTTTCCACCACTCAATTGAAGAACAACCAACACTTTATTTCCTCCATCAAGTGAAGAAGTCCCCTCAAATGCCTTCAAAAATTTCGGTAGCATAAGCGTACTTGTTGCCAGGGAACTCAGATGAATAAATTTTCTTCGATTGATATGCATTTTTTTTTCTTTTATATTAACACAACTGATATTCCGGCGTGCCCATTAGCCGTATAGTAATAGACTCAATACGTCTTTCGCGGTCAGACTCATCTATATACTTAATCATATCATTTTCTTTCATGGGAAAGGTTTTTTGTAAAAGCAAATCGTGGATTGCTGTATAAATTTCTGGATCTGTTATATCGTTGAAATTTTTTATGTAATCATTCCAAAGAATTTTAGTCTGGAATAATTGGACACCCGGATTATTGATTTTTTTAGGATTATTAAAAAAAACATGGTCATGCATTCCCATCATCAAATCATCATCATCCTTGGGTTTGGAAAGGATACTATCCGACTGGGAAATTATTCGCGGAACCTGCATTCGAAGCATGAGACTGGAACTATCTATCCAGTGTTTACCTCCCGGCCATCCGGCTACATTCGGTGGAGAAAATAAAACTTGACCCAGTAATCGTTCCAAAATCAACTGGTCTGCCGGATTTTGCATTTCCAGTGGAAGTTGTCTGCGCATACCCACCATCCATACAACAGGCGATTTGATCTGGGTACCAATATTTTTCTGATCGTAAAACCAGGATGAATTAAAGATGCTGATCATTAAACCACGGATGTCATAACCGCTGTCATAAAACCTGGCAGCCAGTTTGCTCACTACTTCTTCATCTACCATTTCATTTACAAAAAACTTATAAATTTTTCGGGTAATAAAAATGGCGGTTTGTTTTTGCTCAAGTAAAATCCCGAGAATATCTTCTCCTGTTAAGTTTCCTGTTTTTCCAAAAAAAGTTTTTATGCCGTCGTCATGTTGTCTTGGTCGAAAATTAAAATCCCCTTGCAGGTTGGTGCCCCATCCGGTAAAGGCGCGTGCCGATTCTTTTACATCCGTTTCAGTATAGTGGCCGCGGCCGATGGTAAAAAGTTCCATTAACTCCCTTGCGAAATTTTCATTCGGATGTCCTTTTTTATTCTGATTATTGTTCAGAAACTGGATCATCGAAGCTGTCTTGCTTACATTAAAAAGGAGGTCCTTAAAATTACCCAGCGCATTGGAACGGATAACATTCAGAAGGGCCTGATCATAAATGATATTGACAGTTTTTGAAGCAAAATGTCCATGCCAGAACAAGGACATTTTTTCTAACAGTTGGGCCGGGCTCACTGTCATTTCCTGAAGCCAGCGTATATTCAGTTTTGAAATATCCTGGACGGATTGTTTCCGGATCATTTGTTTTTCTTCTGGTTTCAGACCAGGCATTTTTCCAGGAGCCAATGGAAGATTCTCCATCACCAGTTCTTTCAAATCCGGATCGGCCAGGTCGAACAGAACAGGTTTTTTTTCAGAAGCCTTGAGAATGGAATGAAATAAAGCCTCCGGCTTTTGCTTTGAAAGTTCATTAACCTGATCAGCCGGAGGGCCAAAGCCTGCCCGCCACCAGAGATGCTGATTTTTTTGCTGATTGAGATTCATCACACTTAGGATGGTATTGAGAACAAAAGGTTTAATACCTTCTTAAAACTTAACGCTAAACGCGTAACGCGTAACGTTTTTTAATTGTTAATGATTAATGAATGATTGCACTTTTTAAGAAAAGCCAGAAGCTTTATGCCAGTAGAACCCTTGGTCATCCACCTAAAGCGTTGGGCGTTACGCGTTAAGCGTTAAGCGTTCCGCCTTAAAATAGCCATGCAAAACTTCAGGGAGGGAAATAAAATCTGCCCCCTGGTGATTCTCCAGAAGGCAGGCCATAATTCTGGGAAGTGCGAGAGAGCTTCCATTGAGTGAATGCAATAATTGCATTTTGCCATGTTCATCTTTAAAACGAATTTTCATCCGATTGGTCTGAAAGCTCTCGAAATTACTTACGGAACTCACTTCCAGCCATTTCTCCTGGGCTGCAGAAAAAACTTCAAAATCGTAAGTTATAGCTGAAGTAAAAGACATATCTCCTCCGCATAACCGCAAAATACGGTATGGCAGATCAAGTGTTAACAGGAGTTTTTCGACGTGATTTACCATTTCTTCCAGTGCCTCATAACTTTTATCAGGATGTACGATTTGAACTATCTCCACCTTGTCAAACTGGTGGAGGCGATTCAAACCACGGACATCCTTACCATAACTGCCTGCCTCCCGTCTGAAACAAGGTGTATACGCCGTCATTTTAACCGGTAGGTATTTTTCACTAAGAATTGAATCGCGGAGAATATTAGTAAGTGGAACTTCTGATGTAGGTATTAGGTAAAGTTCATCTTCCGGCACATAATACATTTGTCCTTCTTTATCAGGGAGCTGTCCGGTTCCATATGCACTGATTTCATTTACAACCAGCGGAGGCTGATATTCTACAAATCCTGCCCTGGTATTATAATCAAGAAAATACTGGATCATCGACCTTTGAAGTCTCGCTCCTTTGTCAATATAAACCGGAAACCCGCTTCCGGTTATTTTATTACCAAGCTCAAAATCTATCAGGTTATACTTCTTTGCCAGATCCCAGTGGGCGAGAGCTTTCGCAGGTAATGCTGGTTTAATTCCCCCTTCTCTTACAACCACATTATCATTTGCTGTTTTACCAGGTGGTACCTTGGAAGAAGGTAGATTGGGCAGGGTAACCAGTATCTGATGTAATTGATCTTCAATCGCTTTTACTGCGTCAGGCAAGAAACTAAGTTTTGATTTTAAGGATGTGACTTCCTGTTTTTTTTCTTCCGCTTTTTCCTTTTCCCCCATTGAAATTAGCTGTCCAATTTCCCTGGAAATTGCATTTAAACCAGCCTGTTCGGATTCCATTTCCAGTTGAAGCCTCTTTCTTTGTGCATCCAATTCCAAAATCTTAGATATAGCAGTGGTAGCATCGAAATTCTTTACTAGAAGTCTTTCTTTTACAAAATCTGGTTGCTGCCTGATCAACGCTAACTGTAACATGAAGGAAATTTTGCGCAAAGTTAACCGATGAATTGAAAGATTCCTTACCGGGTTATCTTTGTATTATGAATGTTAAAGACGATATTCAAAGCAGATGGTGGGCGTTGGAAGAAAAATTGATGTCCAGATTTGGAAAGAAACCTGATATGGAAACTATTCTCTTCCTGATCGGTATTCAGGAAGTTGGTGATTTTCAAACGAAATTTTCTAAAGAACAGAAACAGGACCTGATGCACGTAGCTGTTTGTACTCTTCTTTCACCCAGTGGATATTATGAACTTGAAATGGTTGATGAAGAAGGATGGCCTCATTACCGCCAGCTGAAACATTTGCCTGTTTTCAATATTATCGAACAGGAAAACTTCATGAAGGATCATATTTTACTTTATTTTGAAAATCAGGGGCAGAACGAATAACAAAGCTGGAGAAGAGAATATTCAAATCCTTCTATATTTGCATCTGCCAGAACAGAACATTTAAATAACTACAAATGAGTTTTCCAAAAAACCTACGGTACACAAAAGAACATGAATGGCTAAGACAGGAAGAAGGCAATATATTTATTGTCGGAATTACGGACTATGCACAACACGAATTGGGAGATATAGTATATGTCGAGGTGGAAACCATTGGTAAATCTATGAATGCAGGTGAAGTCTTTGGAACAGTGGAAGCCGTAAAAACAGTTTCTGATCTTTTTTTACCCGTAGCAGGCACAATAATGGAATTGAATCCAGAACTGGCAAATGCGCCGGAACTTGTCAATACTGATCCTTACGGTAAAGGATGGATGATCAAACTAACTGTAAAAGACCCAGGAAAGGTAGAAAACCTATTGGATGCTAATGCTTATGAAGCCTTGGTTGTATAAATCTGTCTGATACACCTTTTAACTGCGAACCTTGGCATCAACTGAAACATATAGTGAGCAGGAACTGATCAATGCCTTAAAAGATAGGGACGATCAGGCTTTTTCATATTTATATGATCACTATAGCGGCTCCCTTTATAGTATTATTCTTCAGATAGTAAAATCGCCAGAAATGGCCGCTGATATATTGCAAGAGGTTTTTATTAATATCTGGCGTAAAATAGAATCCTACGATCCACTTAAAGGGCGTTTGTTTACCTGGATGTTGAATATCAGCCGGAATGCATCGATCGACATGCTAAGGTCGAAGGGGTACATGAACAGCCTGAAAAACCAGGAGATTACCGATAACGTATATGGAATTGACCTAGTAACCCAAACCAATATTGATGGTATTGGCCTAACCAAATTCCTGGGAAAACTTAAACCTGAACATCGAATATTGATAGAACTTGCTTATTTAAAGGGCTATACGCATGAAGAAATCGCTCAGATTGAAGACATCCCATTAGGAACGGTAAAAACCCGTATTAGAAATGCATTATTACAATTAAAAGTATATTTAAAATAGTTGAACCTTCAAGAGTATATATTAAGTGGAATTATTGAAAGCTACGTGCTTGGACTTGCCTCCGCTGAGGACAGTGTCGAGTTCGAACGTATGTGCGACGCTCATCAGGAAGTTCGTGCAGCACGAAATGCATTTGAACTACAGTTGGAACAATCGCTTCTCCAACAAAAACTGGAGCCGCCACGCGCATTGAAATCAAGGATATTTTCCGAAATCGGAATGGAAAAAGATGAACAGCCCCCACGTATTATTTCTGGTAAACCAGTCCTGATTCCCAGGAAGGGTTTTGCCAGATATGTCGCAGCCGCATCTTTAGTGCTGCTTTTTGGGAGCGTGCTGCTTAATCTCTATTTATTGAATCAGTATAAGAAGTCCATCGCCCAATATAAAGAACTAGTCGCTACACAAACTCAGATCGCCGGCGCCAATCAAATGTTGCAAACGAAACTGGAGGATTACGAAAATGCCCTCAGACTTATGAAAAATCCATTGATGGAAATTGTAAAAATGCCGGGTGCGCCTGCAAGTCCTGCTCCTTCAAGTATGGCAACAGTTTATTGGAATACTGAATCCAAAGAAGTTTACCTGTTGGTCAACCGGTTACCAATGCCCGTTCCGGATAAACAATATCAGCTTTGGGCAATAGTGGATGGTCACCCTGTGGATGCAGGTATCTTTGATATGAATAAGGACCTTTCATTTGTAAAACTCAAAACGATACCTAAAGCTGAAGCATTTGCAATTACACTTGAAAAAAAAGGTGGAAGTACAACTCCTACTATGGAGGCAATGTATGTTATTGGCAAGGTTACAGGTTAGGATCTTATCTTCGCATCCATTCATATGCGTCACCGATTATATAAGATTTTTTCAAATCGAATTCCCGCCTTGATCTGGACTATTATAATCTTTATTTTGCTGGCCCTCCCCGGAAATTTATTACCCAATGAAAATCATTTTTCCATACCTAACCTCGATAAATATGTCCATATCATCTTGTTTGGAAGTTTTGTTTTTTTATGGTCTTTTTACTATTCGGCAAAACAGGAGAAAAATAATAATTCCTTCAGGCAGTCTGTGGTTATATTAATCGTAGCGTGTTTGTATGGTATTGCTATGGAATATGTACAGAAATATTTTATTCCAAACAGGGATTTTGATATTTATGATATTGCAGCAGATATAGTAGGAGCCGTGGCGGGGTTTTTATTCGTGCGGCTAACATTTCCCTGGTTTAGAAACTGATCATAGTTTTCCAAAAGTTCGGCGGAGTCTTTAAAAAGTAAGCCCCTGTGGAAACAGGGGCCGTAACCAAAACTAACTGCTTATGAGAAAATTGACTGCTTTTGTGAAGTCAAATAGAAAAGACCATTTATTATTACAGGGCAATTCAAGTGCCAATCCCATTTATTATTTCGCCCTGCTTTCAAAAGAACTGATGTAAAGTTACAGATCAAAACGAATTCAATACGTCCCTAATTTCTTAATAACAATTTTTTAAGACTCAACCTTATCCTATAACTAACTATTCGATTGATGTTTGCAACTTCGGGAAAATCCAACAGATCCCTTTACATTAAACGAAAAAATCAGCAATAGGTTTAATCAGTAATGTTAAGAATTTACTATTATGAATTTACTACTTTAATCTGTTAGCTTCCAACTATTCATTTGACTTTCAATTCTAAATGTAGAAAAATAGCAACACCTCAGGCGGGTTTTGCAATTTTTTCAGCATTTTCAGCAAACTGCAGGGCTTCTATAAACTCACTGATATTACCATTCAGGACATCGTTCAGGTTATAAACAGTCAGACCGATCCTGTGGTCCGTTACCCTTCCCTGAGGAAAATTATAGGTCCGGATTTTTGCGCTCCGGTCACCGGTACTAACCAGACTTTTTCGGTGTCTGGATATTTCCTCTTCCTGTTTTCGTACCTGTTCTTCATATAACCGGGTCCTCAGCATTTGCATTGCTTTTTCACGATTTCCCAATTGGGACCTTTCTGTTTGGCAAACAACCACTGTTCCTGTAGGTAAATGAGTGAGCATTACTTTGGTTTCCACTTTATTAACGTTTTGTCCCCCTGCTCCCCCGCTTCGGGATGTTTCCATTTTTACATCAGCAGGATTCAGTTCGAAATCGACATCTTCAGCCTCTGGCATCACCGCTACAGTTGCGGCACTAGTATGCACACGACCACTTTGCTCCGTATCCGGAACTCTTTGAACACGGTGAACACCGCTTTCAAATTTCAAGGTACCATACACGTCCTCCCCGGTAACTTCAAGAAGAACCTCCTTATAACCCCCCACCGTGCCCTCGCTTTCACTTAAAAGAGCTGTCCGAAAGCCATTTCTTTCACAATATTTCATGTACATCCTTAAAAGATCCCCTGCAAAAAGGCTGGCTTCGTCGCCCCCTGTTCCTGCACGGATCTCTATTATTGCATTTTTTTCATCCTGAGGATCCTTTGGAATCAATAACTGCCTTATTTCTGTTTCCAGAGCCGTCTTTTTCTCCTCCAAAGCCGATGTTTCCATCTTGGCCAGTTCCCTTAATTCTTCATCATCTCCATTTAGTGCCTCGCGGTTAAATGCGAGGTCATCAAGAAGATTGCGGTATTGGTCGTACGACTTTACAATCTTCTCAAGACTGCGGTATTCTTTGCTGGTAGAACTGAATTTCCTGTTATCGTTTACAATTGCCGGATTGGTAAGTGCTACTCCTAATTCATCGAATCTTGCCCGGATGTGATCCAGTTTATCTATCATAACCTGTGAAAAATTTATATTGCTGCAAAGTTAACTGATCCATGAGTTATCGGAAATTGAAAGCAGACTACTTATTTGACGGTTTTAAAATGCAAAGGGATGGAGTTTTGATTTGTACGCAGAACGGCACTATTGAGACTATTTTGAACGAAGATCAGGCCGGAGAAGATCTGGAAAAATTTACAGGAACATTAAGCCCTGGATTTATTAATTGTCATTGCCACCTGGAACTCAGTCACCTAAAAAATCTGATTCGGGAAAAACAAGGTTTGGTCAATTTTGTGCTTTCCGTTATAAACAGCCGGTCTGTCCCCAAAGAAATTAAACGAGAAGCCATCCAATCTGCTGAATATGAAATGATGAAAACCGGGATTGTAGCGGTTGGAGATATTTGCAATACTCCCGATACAATTGTCCTGAAATCAGAAAAGCGTCTGGATTACTATAATTTTATTGAGGTTTTGGGCTGGTCTCCCGGACTAGCACATTCCCGTTTTGAAAACGCAAAAAAAACAGCAACTCAGTTCATTGAATCCGGGGCTAATGAAAAATACCTGTCGCTTAATCCGCACGCTCCTTATTCCGTGTCTGATGAACTTTGGAATCTGATGAAACCCGGCTTCAAGGGTAAATCCATTACTATTCATAACCAGGAATCAGTTGCTGAGAACGAGTTCTTCATTTCCGCAGGTGGAGACCTGACCCGCATGTATTCTCTCATGAAAATGGATTCCAGCCATTTTAAGGCACCCGGAATGCGGAGTCTGCCATATTACCTGCCTATGTTAAAAACTGCCTCCCGTATTCTGCTTGTGCATAATACTTATACGAATGAGGAAGATTTAGTCGAAGCCCTGGATTTCAATAAAAACCTGTTTTTTTGTTTTTGTCCCAATGCGAATATATATATTGAAAATCGACTTCCTGAAATCCCCCTTTTTCTAAAACATAAAGCTCATATTGTTTTGGGGACCGACAGTCTGGCCAGTAATCATCAACTCAGCATACTTGAAGAAATGAAAAGAATCAAGAAAGCTTTTCCGGCAACTCCCACTTCAGAACTGCTTTTATGGGCAACTTCGAACGGGGCGTGTTCTTTGTCACTTGAAGAGAAGCTTGGAGATTTTAGGAAGGGAAAAAAACCTGGAATTGTATTAATTGAAAATATGGAGGGAGGAGAGATTACTGATTTAAGTAGTAGTAAACGTTTGATATAGTGTGGTAGTGTGGAAGTGTGGTAGTGTGGTAGTGAAAGAAAAACTTAAATCTTAACTATCACACTTCCACACTACCACACTATTAACTTTCCTCCAGAATAGTTCGCAAAACGGGAAGCGTTTTAAGTGCTGTGAATCCGGCAATATGCATCGAGTAAAAATCTTCATATGCCGTCAGAAGTATTCTTCTTTTTTCCTTATTCAGAGGTAAATCCGCGAGTTCTGCCGGTTGCATGATCTTTAGCAGATGGGAACTGATCTCGCTCAGAGGGTTTTCAAGATAATGAGGGTGTGAAGGTTTTACTTCTGAAAAATATCCTTCTTCAAGGTCAAGAAAACTTCTTTTTTCAGAATAATTATCGTCTATCCTTAATCCAAAAAATCCTGCCAAATGCATTGCAAAGAACAATGGAAAATTCGCAAGTACCTGAAGCTCCGACTGATCGAGTGCTTTGAGAGAGTCCTCCATAAAATAATAAAGTTCCGGATTGAGCTCGGGTTGTTTCAGGCATTTTTGTAAAAGTTCGATCATGAACAATGCGACCGCATGGGTGACCACGTCTGTAAAAATATGCTGATACAAATAGTTCCAGCTGTATTCTTTCAATCTCTGAAGGTTTTTCGATTCCTGGTGATATATTACAAGATCGAGCATGGCCGCAGGTTGAAAAAGACCGGCTTTGGAGCCACCCTTCCCGGAACTTGTTCTTACTCCGTTTACAAGATAGGATTGCAATCCGAATATTTCCGTCAGGATAGTAACAATGACACTTGTCTCACCGTATTTCACGGTGCGTAATACGATGCCTTTTGTTTTGTGAACCATAATCGAAACGGATTCCTGCGAAATTCGGCTAAAATAAGTTTCTTTGCCGGGCGTCAGGTTAGTTTCATCAAATATTATCTACATGTGGGGAACCATTGCAGCCTTTGTTTTGAAATTTCGATTGGTCTTGCTCCTTCTTCTTACAGCCAGTTTTATTTATACAGCTTTCCAGACATCGAAAGTGGAATTAAGCTATGAATATACACGTGCGATCCCGACAGACAATGCGAAATACCAGGCATATCAGAATTTTCTGAAAAAATTCGGTGATGATGGAAACCTGCTGGTGATCGGTGTTCAAACAGACCGGTTGTTTTCCAAAGATGTTTTTAACGACTATTTCCTGTTAACCAGAAAAATGAAATCAGTTAAAGGAGTCGAACAGGTTTTAAGTATTCCGGATGCCATTGTACTGCATAAAAATATTCTCACGGAAAAACTTGCAGCCAGCCAGATATTTCCGGAGCCTTACATTTCTCAGTCAGACCTGGATACTGCCCGGAAGGTTTTCGAAAATCTTTTGTTTTACAGGGGAATTTTATACAATCCTGATACACATGTTTACCTGATGGCCATTAGTGTTAATAAACAAATCATGAATTCAGCAGGACGAACAGCTGTCGTGAGCAATATTGTAAAACTTGGAAATGAATTTGGTAAAGCACACAATTTGCAGATGCATTTTAGCGGTCTTCCCCTTATCCGCACTAATATGGCAACCAAAGTTGCTACTGAAATGAAATGGTTTTTGCTGGGATCTGTTTTATTATCTGCTTTGATCCTACTTTTCTTTTTCCGTAGTTTAAGTAATATGTTATTATCGTTAGCTGTGGTGATCATTGGAGTTGTGTTCAGTCTCGCAACCATGCATTTATTTGGCTATAAGATCACCCTTCTCAACGCCCTGATACCACCGCTGATAGTTGTCATCGGTATTCCCAATTGTATTTATTTTCTGAATAAATACCATACATCTTTTAGTGAACACGGCGAAAAAAGAAAAGCATTATATGAGATGATCAGTAAAATGGGCATCGTAACTCTTTTCTGCAATATTGCTGCAGCTATTGGATTTGGTGTGTTTGCTCTTACAAAAAGCGCCATCTTAAAAGAATTTGGTGTAGTAGCCGGAATCAATATCATGCTGCTATTTATTATTTCCATCATACTCATTCCGGCGGTACTCAGTTTTCTTCCGGATCCAAAGGTCAGGCATATGAAATACCTGACGAACCATTGGCTAACGTCACTACTTGATTTGCTGGAAGACTGGGCCCTTCACCATAAAAAAACAATTTTTATCACAACTCTTTTTATCCTGGCAATATCCGTTGCCGGAATGACCCGCCTGCGTTCCGAATCTTTTATTCTGGACGATCTTCCAAAAACGGATCCGGTATATGCGGACCTGAAATTTTTTGAATCCAATTTCAAAGGTGTGATGCCGCTTGAAATTCTGATTGACACTAAAAGAAAAAATGGAATCAGGGCAAACTTGTTGGGGAATTTTACGAAGATCGATCAACTTTCTTCATATATAGATTCCAGCGCAGTGATGGCACGTCCTATTTCCATTGTGGAAATGTTGAAATTTGTACGACAGGCTTATTACAATAATGACAGTTTAAATTACGGATTACCGAATGATTTTGATATCAGTTTTATAGCGCCCTATTTAAGTTTAAAGCCAGACAGCGGCGCGAAACCTGGCGGTGTAATGAAACTGGCAAATAGTTTTATTGACAGTAGTAAACAAGTTCTTCGCATAAGTGTAAATATGGCGGACATTGGAAGTATTCAACTACCAAAAATCCTAGCCGGTGTGCAGCAACGGGCAGATGAATTATTTGATACAGCACATTATCATATTGAATTCACTGGCACTACGGTAACTTTCCTGGAAGGAAGTACATTCATCATTAGCGGTTTGAAACAAAGCATTGTCTGGGCTTTTTTCCTGATTGCAGCCTGTATGTTATATCTGTTCCGGAGTGTGCGTATCCTGGTATGCTCTCTGCTTCCAAACCTTATACCATTGGTCATAACTGCCGGCGTGATGGGCTGGGTCGGCGTGCCTTTAAAGCCTTCTACTGTGCTGGTATTTAGTATTGCCCTTGGTATTGCGATTGATATTACCATCCGGTTCCTGGTGAATTTTAAACAGGACGGCAGCCTGACTATCAGCACAACAAGTACTGTTATCAAAACAATTCACTCTACTGGTATCAGCATTGTATATACCTCGCTTGTGCTGATTGCGGGATTTATAATTTTTTGTTTCAGCGGATTTGGTGGAACACAGGCCCTAGGCTGGCTGACTTCGCTGACACTGGTAATGGCAACACTTACCAATCTGATATTTTTACCAGCATTACTAATTATTATCAGTCCTAAAAAGAACAATGTGAAAATGAAATGGCCAATTTAATGTGAAATGCAGAAATGAATTTTCAATCTGCATTTTGAATTAAGTTTAAAATTTCATTCTCTCATTAATTAAATTTTCACAATTCCACCTTTTTCACTTTGTGAATATTAATCAGTTGAGAACCTGTTTGAGTTTTGAATCTAAATCTTCTCCGCGAAGTTCCTGGCCAATTATTTTTCCAGATGGATCTACCAGCACGTTAAAAGGGATTCCCTGAAAGCCAAAAGTTTCGACCGCCTGGCTGTTCCAATATTTCAAATCACTCATTTGCGTCCATGTGAGATGATCCTGGGCTATTGCTTTTTTCCATGAATCCTTATCCTTGTCGAGAGAAACCCCGAGAATAGTGAAATTCTTTGTTTTGAATTCATTGAATGCTTTTACAACATTTGGATTTTCCATCCTGCAGGGCCCGCACCAACTTGCCCAAAAATCTATAAGTACAAATTTCCCCCTGAAAGAACTTATGGAAACGTCTTTTCCATTTACATCCTGCATAACAAGTTCAGGGACTGTCTTACCAATCCACGAATCACTGGATGGCTGTTCTGGCTGTTGCTGCTGGCTAGCTTTTTCCATTTCAGATATAAATGCATTTCCCGGAAAACGAGACTTTAAATTTTTAAGTGCGCTATCCATTTCAGCAGGAGGAAGGCTCCTGGAAGCCCAACCAAGGGCCAGAACACCAAGAGTAGCGTTTGGGGTTGTTCGAATGAATTGTTTAAAATAATCATTTAATTGTGATATGGCTGCATTTTTCGTGAGGTTGACAGCCACCAAAACACTATCGGGAGCATCTATTTTTTTAAGGCTGTCAAGTTGATTAAACGCAGATTGAATTTCATTATTCTTACTGCCGACCATGGCGAGTAAATCCTGGAGTTGTTTACTTGCCGGCGAACCAGTCACCGTATAAAAATCAGTTGTTTTTGAAAGATCCGCATCAATCTCAATTTCTGGTGCATCATTAATGAGCGGAATAGCTAATGCATTTTCGCCAATAACAAGTTCAAAGATTCCCTGGGTTTTACTTTTCCCCTCGAAAGATAAATTACCCGAAGCACCTGATATCCTTTGAGAATCGACAATCAGCGGAAGTTGTGATTTACCGTAAACGATCTCTTCAAGGAAAACCCAGCCATCCGATTTGCCGGTATTCTGAGGTTTTAGGAGTTTGTCACTGTTTTTATATGAAAGTTTCACCTGGAAACGGCTTCTATCGCCATTCTTGCATGAAACTAAGAAGCAGGGTAAAATCAAGATTAGGAATATGATCTTTTTCATTACAATTAATATTGAAGCTTTATTTTTCTAATTTTTGAATGAGCAGTCGGTTGGTTAACTGGGGATCCGCTTTGCCTTTGGAAATTTTTTTTACTTCCCCCACAAACAATCCCAATAAACCTTTTTTTCCTTTTTTATATTCCAGCACTTTATCCGGCATTTTGTCCATCGCCTGTTTTACCCATTCCAGAATCTGGGTTTCATCGCCTGTCTGTATCAAGTTCATGCTGATCGCGAGTTGTAAGGGATCAGTAGCGGCTCCCGAAGCAAGTTCCGGAAAAATTTTGGATGAAGCTGTAGAAAAATGCACCCTGCCATCTTCCACCAGGGCAATCAGAGAGGCCATCACGTTAGGTTTCACCGGGAAATCGGATATAGATAAACCTTTTTCATTTAGATAGGATTTAACCGGACCCAATAGCCAGTTCGATACGGCTTTGTAGGAAGGCGTCAAAAGTATAAGAGATTCAAAATAGCCTGCGGTTTCCTTATCGTCTGTAATAATATCCGCTTCATACCTGCTCAGGCTATAGTTTTCCATATATCTCGTGATAAGTTGCTCGGGCAGGGCCGGAATTGTTTCTTCAATACTTTTCAGAAATTCTGCAGTTATTTCAAATGGAGGAAGGTCCGGATCAGGAAAATAACGGTAATCATTGGCTTCTTCTTTTGACCGTAAAGAAAAAGTGGTTCCGTTCATAGCATCAAAGCTGCGTGTTTGCTGGAGAATAGGCTCCTTCTTATCGGCAAGTTCCAGCATCCGGTTTACTTCGAATTCTATTGCGCGTTTTACATTGCGGATCGAGTTTAGATTTTTTATTTCCACCTTAGTACCTAAAACAGGATCTCCTTTTTTTCGGATTGAAACGTTTGCATCGCAACGCAGGCTCCCTTCTTCCATATTTCCGTCACAAATATCCAGATAGCGGAGTATGCGTCGGAGGTTGGAAAGAAAAGCAACCGCTTCATCTGCATTGCTAATACATGGTTCGGTTACAATTTCAATCAACGGAACACCGGCCCGGTTAAAATCCAGACTGGTAAAATTATCATCCTTATCATGTATACTTTTGCCTGCGTCTTCTTCCAGGTGAATACGATGTAGATGAATTTCTTTTTCGACATTAGACTGTGTAATCCTTATATATCCACCTTTACAGATAGGAGCAGTATGTTGGGAAATCTGGTATCCTTTGGGAAGGTCAGGATAGAAATAATTTTTCCTGGCGAAATAATTCAAGGTTTCAATTTCTGAATGACATGCAAGGCCCATTTTAATAGCAAGACGAACTGCCTTTTCATTCAGAACGGGTAATGTGCCGGGATAACCCAGGGTAACCGGACTGATATGAGTATTTGGTTCCGCACCAAATTCCGTTTCATCAGCAGAGAACAATTTAGATTTAGTAAGTAACTGTGCGTGTACTTCCAGGCCTATTACAGTTTCGTATACTTCTCCATGCATATTAAAAACTTGGGGATTCAGTTAACAAGCAAAAGCGCAAAGAATGGCCAGCTTTTAGCCGGTTCTCTGCGCTTAGCGTGAACCAGTTGAATCCAGTGCACGAAGGTAAAAAAACGTAGGAAGTTTTTATGAATTCATTTATTCTCCCTAGAGTTCTGCCGTTTTCAATTTACGGGGTATTTTAATTTCAATATCCTGTGGATTCCCGCCTCGTTGAATCCTGACTTTTATGGTGGATTTTTTACGGGCCTCCTGAAATTGTTCAACCAATTCATTGGTACTATTTACTTCTGATCCGTCAAACTGCAAAATAATATCGCCCTTTTTCAAGCCGGCTTTCCAGGCTGCTGAACTGTCCTCCACTTCGATAACATTTACTCCCTTTCCATCTTCTGCATCCTGTGCTTTGATACCGAGTTTTGGCTGTCTGGGTCCCCAAATTCCATCAAACTGCATATCTCCCATATCCGGCATGGGGGGCATTTTGAATTTATAATTGTAGTTGTAATTAAAATCCTTAGGCACCTGATCTGACTTATCAAGCGTTGCAACTACAGATTGTTCTTTACCATCCCTTGTGAGAAGGATTGTTACTTTATCTCCTGGTTTTAAATTATGAACAGTTTCAAAAAGACTCTCAGGACTTTCAATCTTCTTTTCATTCACTTTTGTAATGATGTCGCCTTTTTTAATTCCCGCTTTTTCTGCAGGACTTCCCTTAGTTACTTCCAACACTGTTGCACCTCCTTTTTCAGCTTTTCTGGAGGAAACGCCGAGGAAAGCCGAATTCAACCTGATTTGAATTGATTTCTGCAGGCTTTTTTGCCTTTCCAGGTTTTCGAGATTTCTTTCCAACATTTCTTCATTCATCCGGTTTTCCCTGAAAGGAGACTGGGAATAGGCTATTTCCGGCCATCCTGAAATATTTTCATCTAATTTTCTTTTTTCAATGATAATATTCTGATCATCGAACTTATCCAAAGGTTTTCCATTGATGAAATAATCACCATTCTTAATTTCCAATGTAAGCTTGGTGTCTTTATCGCCTTTTTGTCTTATAATAATTTCTGTCTGATCTCCATTTTCGTTGATGTCTGCCTTAGGAGGAGGTGGAGGTGGAGGTACAGCAGGCTGAGCCACCATCATCTGGCTAAAAGTCAGGCATATAGCTCCCATCGATACAGCCCTGTAAATGAGTTTTTTCATCACTGATTAATTTTTATTTAATTAACTACGTCAGGTTTCGTATTTCAAATATAGTAAATATTTTGAAATACGAAAATATTCGGATTATAGGGTTGCCAAATGTTTAACAGAACCTTAAACAAGTATGAGAGTATGGGAGTATGGGACTGTGGAAGTTAAAACGGTCATCGGTAATCTATGCCAGAAGGGCTTTTACATCTGAAAGTACTTTAGAAAGTGAACCGGCATACTGTCCCCCGGCTGTAGCCAGTGTCTTTTGACCGCCGCCGCCGCCTTTGATTTGAGGCGCAACGATTTCCCTTACAATTCTCGTAGCATCCATGTTTTTTTCACTGACAAGCTGATCTCCGAGGCCGATTACCACAAAAGGTTTACCATCTGAGACGGTAGCCAATACCAATAGGAGTTGAGGAATTTCCTGGCGTAATTCAGTTCCAAGTTTTCTTAAGGCTTCAGGTCCAATGCCTTCACTTAACTTTCCAATATATTTATACTTTCCAATTGATAGGACTTCATTCTTTGATTCGATTTTTAGGTGGTCCACCTGTTTCATCTCCATCGACTCTATCCTTTTGCGCATACTATTCGACTCTGATTGCAGGTCCTGCAAAGATTTTAAGAGATCTTTCGGGTTTTTTAACTGCTCATAAACTGATGACAAAAGTTTCAACTCACCATTGACATAGTTTTCTGCGGCCAGTCCTGCCACGGCTTCAATTCTTCTTACGCCTGCCGCAATCGCTGATTCGGCCCTGATCTTAAAAAATCCCAGTTCTCCACTGGCTGTTACATGGGTACCACCACATAATTCAACGGAATAATCAGGATCAATAATTACCACACGTACTATATCTCCATATTTCTCCCCAAATAGTGCCATGGCTCCGGTTTTCATCGCTTCTTCCCTGGGCATTTCCCGTACAATAACCGGAATATTTTCCCTGATTTTTTCATTAACCATCTGCTCGATTTCAGCCAGTTCCTCTTTAGTGAGCTTTGCAAAATTTGAAAAATCAAACCGGAGATGATCCGCTTTTACCAATGATCCTTTTTGAACAACATGTTTGCCAAGGACTTTTCTCAATGCCGCATGCAACAGATGTGTTGCAGTATGGTGAACGGCTGTATTTTTTCTTTTTTCTGCATCCACATGTGCAATCACCGGCGCCCGCTGGTCTGAAGGTAATTTATCCGTATAGTGAATAATGAGATCATTCTCTTTTTTTGTATCCAGTACTTCAATACTTTCTCCGTCAATCATTAGAACTCCGGTATCTCCCACCTGGCCGCCGCTTTCGGCATAGAAAGGTGTTTTGCCCAAAACGACATGGTAGATTTCCTTTCCTTTGACCTTTGCTTTTCTCCAGCGACTGATTTCTGTATTTGTGTCAAGTTCAGTATAACCTGAAAAAATAATCTTTCCATTTTCATGAACCGGAACCCAATCACCGGTATCCAGCTGTCCTGCAGCACGAGACCTTTCCTTTTGTTTTTGAAGTTCTTTCTCAAAATCCTTTTCATCGACTGTCCATCCAATTTCCCTGGCCATTAGCGAAGTGAGGTCTATCGGGAAACCATAAGTATCATTTAATTTAAATGCAAATGCACCGGAAATTCGATTTTTTGAATGGGATACTGATTCAGATTTTTGTGCGGCTCCGTTTTCAATATATTCATTGAAGATCCTGATTCCTTTGTCGAGCGTACGCAGAAATGCTTCCTCTTCTTCATGAATCACTTTTTCAATAAAAACCCGTTGATCCTCTAATTCAGGAAAAACTTTTTGAAACTGGCCTGCAATAATCGGTACAAGCAGATATAAAAGGGGTTCCTTCTGATCGAGATATGAATAATAATACCTCACCGCGCGGCGGAGGATTCTACGTATCACATAGCCTGCTCCTATATTTGAAGGGAGCTGACCATCTCCAATGGTAAAACAAATGGCCCTGATATGATCTGCGATTACACGAAATGCAATGTCTTTTTTCCCTGTATCTGAACCCGAATAAATAATACCTGTTATTTTAGCAACCATCGCGATGGTACCGCTGAAAATATCCGTATCGTAATTACTTTGTTTATTTTGAAGAACACGTACAAGTCTTTCAAGACCCATTCCAGTATCTACATGTCTGGATGGAAGAATTTCCAGTATCCCTGATTTTGCTCGGTTGAACTGAATAAATACATTATTCCAGATTTCAATAACCTGAGGATGGTCCTGATTTATCAGTTTAACAGCATTATGGTTTTTTCTTTCTTCTTCCGATCTGCAGTCTACATGAATTTCTGTGCAGGGTCCGCAGGGACCGGTATCACCCATCTCCCAGAAATTATCTTTTTTACTTCCTTCAATTATTCGTTCAGGTTCAACCCATTTCATCCATTCTGCCTTACTTTCTTCATCAGGGGCTAATTGTTCTGCAGAATCACCTCCAAATACCGTTATATAAATCTGGTCTATCGGAATATGATAAACCTTCGTTAATAATTCCCAGCTCCAGCTTATGGCCTCTTTTTTAAAATAATCACCAAAACTCCAGTTACCCAACATTTCAAACATTGTATGGTGGTAAGTATCTGCGCCAACCTCTTCCAGGTCATTATGTTTACCACTTACTCTTAAACATTTCTGGGTATCAGCCACCCTGGGAAAGGGCGACGTTTTATTTCCCAGGAAATAATCCTTGAATTGGTTCATCCCTGCGTTGGTAAATAAAAGGGTTGGGTCATTCTTCGTCACTATAGGGGCAGAAGGAACAATGACATGAGCTTTGGATCTAAAAAAATCCAGAAATTTATCACGTATTTCGGCGCTTCCCATCATTATTTAACTACAATCTTTAAATCAGGGGTTTATAAAAGGATAATAATTAGTACACTTGCGTTATTAATCTGGCGCTGCAAAGGTACAGCGTCCACTTCGTAAACAGTGGTCCGGTACCAAGTGACTGCATGAAAAAGATCAAATATTACTATAATACCAATACCCTCCGGTACGAAAAACTGGAAACGCCTCTGCGCGTAACCCTGCTTCGCATTCTTGGTTTTTTATCCGCTTCCATTGTCACCGCACTGATCCTGGTTTCACTTGCTTACCGCTACTTTCCATCAGCTAATGAAAAAAGATTAATGCAGACCAATGAAGCGTTGAAGGACAATTATTTTGTAATGAATGAACAGGTGAAAAAAATGCAGGAGCAGATAGCTGGTCTGGAGAAAAGGGATAATGAAGTTTACCGGGCTATTTTTGAAGCCAACCCTATTCCTGATAGCGCCAGGGCAAAAAGCCTTGCCCAACTGCAGGAATTCCAGCTTGTTCAGGGAATGGATCAGGATAATCTGGCTGTTTCAATCGCCAATTCACTCAACAGCTTAAGTGCCCGAATTCACGCACAAACAAAATCCTACGATGATATTAATGGTTTTATCAAGAATAAGGAGCAACTATTGTCCTGTACCCCTGCCATTCAGCCAGTAAGCAATAAAGACCTGAAAAGAATCGCGTCAGGTTTCGGATACCGCATTGACCCCGTTTATAAAACTACCAAGTTTCACGCAGGACTGGATTTCGCAGCACCCCAGGGCACTCCAATATATGCTACTGCCAATGGTACAGTTGAAACGGCCGGCAATACTGGTAATGGGTATGGGAACCATGTTTTGATCCATAATGGATATGGTTATGCTACGCTGTTCGGACATATGTACAAAATCAAGGTACACCCGGGCGAAAAAGTTAAGAGGGGAGAAGTAATCGGCTGGGTCGGTAATACCGGAAAAAGCACCGGTCCGCATTGTCATTATGAAGTACACCGAAACGGCGAACCCGTTGACCCTGTATTCTATTTTTATAATGATATTACCCCCGAACAATACGACCGGCTACTTAAACTCGCTTCTTCCAGCAACCAAAGCTTCGACTAAGTTTTTTTCGGATAACTTTATATTGTTTCGGAATAGTTTTTGTTATTTTTGAATAAGCATGACTACGTTCTCCCAGATCTCCATGAAATTTGTTGAAGAATCATCCCTTCCACAGGATATGCAAATGCGTAAGGAAGATCAGCCAATCAATATTGGTGTCCGGATTAAAAAATTAAAATCGAATGAGAATTCACAGATTACAGGAGAACCAATAGAGACTCCTGCTGATATCGATATGCAGGAACCGGTTGATGAAATCCATATTGCTGACCCTGTTCTGAAATTAAAATCAGGAAGGGGCAGGAAATCTATCAGGCAGGTATCAGAAGAAGCTGACCTGATCCAGATTCCGGAGGATGAAATACTATTCCAGAAACAATACTACACCATGGGTGAAGTCGCCGAGATGTTTCGGGTAAATCAATCCCTGCTTCGTTTTTGGGAAGCTGAATTCAACATACTTCAACCAAAGAAAAATAAAAAGGGAGACCGCTATTTCCGGCCCGTCGATATAAAAAATCTCCACTTGATCTATCACCTGCTGCGTCAGAGAAAATATACGATTGAAGGCGCCAAGGATTTTCTAAAGAAGAATTCCAGAGCAGAAGAGAAATTTGAAACGATAAAAAAGCTGGAAGAAGTCAGACATTTTCTCCTTGAAATGAAGGCGAATCTGAAGTAATTTTCACTGTCATCCCCGAACCCGCTATTACAATCTTCCGGTTTTCAATCAGATCCAAAATTTCAAGGTTTATTTTTTGTTTTATTTCATTGAATTCAGCCAGGGGAATGGGTGTGGTGAAAAAATCAATGCTGATCAGAAATGCCGTTCCCGAAATATCATTTAGAAAAACGGATGCATCGTTGATTGATGATTTATCCAGCAACAACTGGCGACATTCTTTAATAAATGCATCAATAGTATCTGAAGCTGTAGAGGAATCAAACTGAAGCCTTATCTCCGCTTTTCGGTATGTACGCAGCGTAAGATTGTCTACAATGCTGTCAACCATTTGTTTATTTGGAATTGTAACATATGTTTTTAAATCTGTCCGTACTCTTGTACTACGCAGACCGATCTTTTCTACGGTTCCTGAGATATTATTCACTTTAACAACGTCTCCCATCATAAAGGGTTTATCAAAAAAAATGATAAATGAAGCAATCAGGTTTTCAATACTCTCTTTTGTAGAAAGAGCCAGGGCAGCCCCGGCAATTCCGAGCCCGGTCCATAGTTTACTCACTTCAAAGCCGAAAGCCAATCCCAGCACCATCAAAATGCCGATAATACCAATAATCGCTTTTAGGAAATCCCTGAAAAAAACCACCAGCTGATGATCTTTAAGATCACCAGCGACCCGTGCTTTTTCTTTCAACAACATGGAAACAAAATCTATGGTCCGTAAAATCAACCAGATAAATACTATGATGAGTACCGTTTTGGCGAATCCATGCACTATGGATTTAAACGGAATTTCAAAAATTTCAAATTCTAAAACACCTGGAAACTTTAGTCTATCAAGAGCAGCGATGGAAACAAAAGCAATCAGGAAAATTTCTAAGGGTGCCAGCATCAACTTTACAAAGGCATTTTTGTCAAGACCCTTGTCAATCGCTTTGGCACCTCTGAATAACTGACCTGCGACAAACTTCGAAATAATCCGTTTAAGCAGAATGCTTAACACTATCGCGATAAAAATGTACAGGTATTTTTTTATCGGGTTGTCAAATACCAGTTGATTCCAAAATCCATTCATATTTGATCAGTTCTTATACACGTGAATACCATCTGCTTTTAAGACATAAAGAAAATCCGGCATGATAAGGATTTTAAGCGCCGGCAAATAATAAGCCGGTATTTGTTTTTTTTCTTCCTTAGATATTATTTTATCCTCGTATTTCAGAAACTCGTGGCCATTCCACCCCAGCAGCGTTTTATTGATAACTGAAAAATGGCGCCAGTTTCTTAAAGGAATAAGTTTTTGAAATCCTCCGTAGTGGTCAAAAACGAATGCCCCCTTCTGTTGATCGAACAGGTATACCAACCCCCCCTGGTCCGTTAGCATTACAGGATCCGGTACAGAATCAGTAAATTGGCGGATATCGTTAGTCTGGTTAATAAGCGTCCCATCACTGGCTATTTTATTCAGCTTTCCCGCAAGTTCATCGTAAACCCAGATATTATTATCGTATGCAAGCCCGATACACGTCACCTGATAAAAACCCAATTGCCGCAGATCGATGCTGTTGATATTATTCAAAAACCTGTCTAACATTACAATAGTTCCGAATTCCTGATAAAAGAGAAGGATCTTGAGTGGGTTGGTCACATCGATATACGCAATTTTCCCATACCTCCTGACATCGTTAAAAACGCCCAGGGAATCACCTGACGCATTGTATTTCTTTAATTGGTTATCCGGTGTAAGTAAAAACAAATTGCCCAGGTTGTCTACCTGAAAATCAACAAATGCCCCTGATATCAGACTGGATTCCTTTGGCATACTATCCGTTTGAGCATATAAACTGCCCAGAGTTAAGCTGATGATGATATAAAGAATGATACCTTTCATTTTCTGATAATCTTATAATCCAGTCCCGAATCATAACTCTTCAATACCAGTTGTTCACCGTCGAAGGAAGCATAACTAAAATAACGGATCCAGTCACCCAGGTTAATATACCTGGTACCGTTCGGAAATGTAAAGTCAATGGGCAGGTGCCGGTGGCCGAATATCATGTAATCAAAGTTTTCCTCTGTGAGCTTTCTTTTGCAATATTGTATAAGCCATTCGCCTTCTTCACCTAGAAATTTTTCATCAGTCTGTTGCGTTGCAGTTCGGCTTTTTCTGCTGAAATAATTTGCAATACCCACACCGAAAACGGGAGGCAGAACTCCAAACAAGCCCTGGCTGAATTTATTTCGGAATATTTTTTTGAGAAATTTGTATCTACCGTCACCCGGGCCCAACCCGTCACCGTGTCCTATTAAAAATTTCTTTCCATTACGGATGAAAGTTTTTGGTTCATAATAAACCGGAATGGATAATTCTTTTTCAAAATAATTTTTCATCCACATATCGTGGTTGCCCACAAAAAATTGGATGGGGATTCCAGCATCTGTTAAAGTAGCCAGTTTACCAAGAATGCGTACGTAACCTTTCGGAACTACTGTTTTATATTCAAACCAAAAATCAAACAGATCGCCGACAATAAATATTTCAGCCGCTTCATGCTGAATGGATTCAAGAAACCGGACAATATACTTCTCCCTATACAAACTGGCGAGGCGATCGGGCGTACCGAGATGGAAGTCAGATATGAAAAAAATCTTTTTGCCAGCAGCGATTTGCATGGGCAAATATAATTCACTCGGCATCTATCATGAAAACATAAACATCTTTTGGACCATGTACACCCACAACCAGGGTTTTTTCAATATCTGCAGTCCGGCTTGGACCGGTGGCCACGGTAATAAAGGAGGGAATTTTGTTTTTATATTTTTTTGTAAGAAGTTCAATACCGTCCCGGATATCAAACACCAATTGGTTTGAATAAGCAATACAGACGTGGACAGGTGCGTATACGCTGACGGTTCTCCCACTGTCCTGTGCTGAGCTCATCATTATGCTGCCGGTTCTTGCAATCAGCGCTTCACAGCCTGTTATGGAAACATCAGCATCAGGGAGGTTATCTGCAATCAGTAAGCCTTTTAAAGGCTCTTTAAGAAAAGGAAGCAGTTCTTCTTCCCTACAAAATACCTGGGCCCATCCCTGTTGGGATATCAGTTGTTTTAACTGCAGGATCATCTCTTCTGTATTACTACAGTAAAGAAAACGACCCTGAATCTTTCCGAAATTTTCAGCGAATTCAATTTCATTTTCCTGCTTTGGAGGAGCGTAAACACTGGAATTGCCTTCACTTTGCGAAAATGGAACAGGCGTTGGGTTAACCAACGCCTGCCGGATTCTCTTGAGAATATTTTCTTTTGCCTGAGATATTTGCATAAGCCATCAACTATAAGTCACCTATGGGCGGAACTGGAACCGGAGGTGCCGGGATTCCGTTTTCGGCAATCTTGATCCCCGGAACATCGTTCGGGATATCATGATCTGAAACGTCCAAAGCTCTTTTCTCTTCATAAGGTCTTTTCCCGATAAGGGCTTCTACATCGCTTTGGAAAAGAACTTCTTTTTCAAGTAAAGCTTCTGCTAACAGGTTCAATTGATGAGCTTTTTCCGTGAGCAGTTCTTTAGTAAAAATATAGGCTTTATCTATAAGCTTTCTCACTTCTTCATCTATCAGTTTGGAAGTTTCTTCTGAATATGGTTTGGTAAATTGATTTTCCTGTGCCGGATCATAGAAACTGACGTTCCCGATCTTTTCATTCATTCCGTATACGGTAACCATTGAATATGCAATACGGGTAACCTGTTGCAAGTCATTTTGCGCGCCCGTTGAGATCTTTTTAAAATTGAGCGATTCGCTGGCACGACCACCAAGGGTCATACAAATCTGATCAAACAACTGATCGGTATTATACAGGTACTGTTCTTTCGGCGTATACTGAGCATAACCCAGGGCAGCTACTCCGCGGGGAACGATTGTTACTTTAAGCAGGGGATATGCATGTTCCAGATACCAGCCGCAGATGGCATGACCAGCTTCATGATATGCAATGATCCGTTTTTCTTCAGGAGAAATGATCTTGTTCTTTTTTTCTAGTCCGCCGATAACCCTATCTACCGCATCCTGGAAATCTTCCATTTCCACACTGTCTTTCCCTTTACGGGCTGCAATCAGGGCAGCCTCATTACAAACATTGGCAATATCAGCTCCGGCAAACCCGGGCGTTTGTTCAGCAAGTTTATAGATATCGAGTTTGGAAGAAATCTTAATTGGTTTAAGATGTACTTTAAATATCGCTTCTCTTCCTTTAAGATCCGGTTTATCAATGGAAATCTGTCGGTCAAATCTTCCCGGACGGAGCAGGGCTGTGTCAAGTACATCAGGTCGGTTTGTTGCAGCCAGGATTATGATACCACTGTCACCCCCGAAACCATCCATTTCCACCAGTAGCTGGTTCAATGTGCTTTCGCGTTCATCATTGCTCATGATAGCATTCTTGCCCCTTGCGCGGCCGATGGCATCAATTTCATCAATGAATATAATACATGGTGCCTTTTCGCGAGCCTGTTTGAACAGGTCCCGTACACGGCTTGCACCAACACCAACAAAGAGTTCAACAAAATCAGAACCACTCATGGAAAAGAAAGGAACCTGTGCTTCACCTGCCATGGCTTTCGCTAACAGGGTTTTTCCTGTTCCGGGCGGTCCGACAAGCAAGGCACCTTTAGGAATCTTGCCTCCAAGAGCCGTATATTTTTTTGGGTTTTTAAGGAAATCGACGATTTCCATGACCTCTACTTTGGCCTCATCAAGACCCGCAACATCGTTGAAAGTAATATTTACCCTTGTTCCCTTATCAAATAATGTGGCTTTTGATTTTCCTATATTGAATATGCCGCCCGGACCACCACTACCACCCTGGCCGCCCATCTTACGCATAAGCATAACCCAGATCAAAAGAATAATTAAGATGGGAAGGGCGATCTGTAACAAGCCTGGGATCCAGTCGCCTTCCTGAACCGAGGAGGTTGGAACTTCAAGTGAAGGATTTTTTAAAAAGAAATCATAAAGCCTTTTTTCGAATTCATCGATTTTAGTAACCTGGAATTCGAATTGAGGGCCGTCCGTTTTTACTATCTGGAAATTTTTTCCCAGTAAATCTTTATAATAGGGCTTGTCAAGACTATCTTTCTTAATATAAACCCTTACAAGGTTTTTATTGGTCACAAGCACCAGGCGGGCTACATCGCCTTTTTCAAGCATACTATTTCTGAATTCCATTTCAGAGTCGAGATGGTGTGCATCCGCAGTAAAACCCGAACCTAACAGATTATAACCCAATAATATAATAGCGATGATCGCCCAAATCCAATAAATATTGAATCTCGGTCCTTTCTTTGGCGTATTCTCATCACCACCGTTACGGGGTCTGAATCGTGAAAATCCTGGCCTGTCGTTTGGTTTTATATTATTATTCTGTGGCATTTGATAGTCTTCCTTCTAGTAATTAATGTTTGGGAAATAAAAAAGTTCAGAAAAATGGATTAAACATTGCAATTGATCAGCCTTCATGCTCCTCCAAAACGGCATCGCTCCACATTTCTTCCAATTTGTAGAAACGCCTGCTTTCCGGAAGCATTATATGAACGACAACATTTATATAATCAATAATCACCCATTGTAGCACCTGCCTTCCCTCATGCATATAAGGAATTTCTTCGCATTTTTCTTTTAACTCCGTTTCAATGAAATCCGCAATGGCTCTTACCTGTGTGGAACTTCCGGCTTCGCAAACAATAAAAAAATCTGCTACGGCTTCCTGTATTTTTCGGAGATCAAGAGATATGATTTTTTCGCCTTTTTTTTCCTGAATTGCCTGAATAATGGCTTTTATGATTTTTGAGTTCTTTGCTAACCGGATAGATTTATTTGGTTTCCGGTTAACCAACATTGACAATTGTTCCAATAATCAGAATATTTTAAATGATGAATTATGAAAGGCGGTGACACCAGTATTCATAGTAATACTAAATTCGCAATGCCCAAAAATAGTAATCTTTTGCCACATCCCGGTAAGGAGAAGCCGCACATGACGACATTTGACAATCAGTTGATTGAGCTTGAATCTGTGGATAGCACCAACAACTATGCCATGGCCAGGATTCATGAAGGTATGGCTTCCGACGGATTGATCTGTCTGGCCCACCACCAATGGGCCGGCAAGGGACAAAGAGGAAAGACCTGGTTGGACGAGCCAGGCCAAAACCTAATTATGAGCCTTGTAATAGAACCCGGTAACCTGATTTTATCACAACAGTTCCTGTTTTCTGCAGCAGTTGCATTAGGAGTTTTGGATTTAATTCAGACTATTGAAAGAGAAAACTGGCGAATTAAATGGCCAAACGATATTTATTGGAATGACAGAAAGGCAGCAGGGATACTGATTGAAAGTATAATCAAGGGTAAAAACTGGCAATTTGCAGTTGTGGGGATCGGAATGAACTTAAATCAGGAGTCCTTTCCCGAGGAAATTTCAAATGCCATTTCACTTAAACAAATTACCGGGTCAAATTATGAGCCTGTTTCCTTTGCAAGAAAACTGGTGCATTCCATTCAAAACCATATTTCACTTCTTCGGATGGATCCTAGTAAAATTTTGATTGAGTTTAATCAGTCCCTTTATAAAAGAAATGATTCTGTAGTACTAAAAAGGGGGAATGAATTGATTGTGACGAAAATTATTGGTGTTAATGAAAACGGCCAGCTATTGACAGATATGGGATCGTTTATGAATGGAGAAGTGGATCTAAAGCTGAACGCTGAAAGCTGAACGAAAATCATATTTAATTTTCAATGTTTCCTCAATGCAACCCCGATGGGTACTCTTTGGTACCCCGGAATCCGGGTACCCAAAGAGGAAAATCCGGGAAGAAACTGTCATCCATCACAGGTTTATGGAGGTTCTGTCACAACTTCCCGAGTAATTCATCACATTTTTGGATGATCTTACGTTCGTTGGAAGTGCGATTTGCGTTCAGCGTTCAGCGTTAGGCTTAAAGATTCATCTCACAAAATGAAGAACCTTAGTAGTTGAATTGCCGGCTTCATCTTCTGCATAGATTTTTAATTCGTGTTTACCTGGTTTACAATATTCATCAAAATGATAGATAAAAGCTCTGGCTTTATCATTGGTAAACATTAGCCATTTCCCATCCAGAGTACCGCGAAAATTCTTAACCTTTTTATTATTATCCTCAACCAGCACTGCAATACGGTCGCTTCTTTGCAGGTTTGCGTTTTCAACAATACCACGCACACTAATTACAGGCGGAATAGTATCCAAGATCAGACGAAAATTTCCGAAACTCCAGAAACTGGCAGTTGCCCAGTCACCCAGCCATTCAGGTTTTTTAACTTCAAAATCTTGCCCTTCCGTCCATTGCAGTAAGATCCTCGGTTTTTGAATTACCTGATTTGAAAGTTTTATTCTTACAGTCATGGGATCCGCCAACGGAATCTGATTATTGCCAAAATGATGGGTAGAGGAAACAATTTCTTTTCCTTCAATCGGGATTGCCTGATAAACCAGATGTACTGAATCATAGAGGCATTTTTCTCCCAGATAAAAAGCGGCATCGGGTGTTTCATAACCATCCAGCATACCCGGATAGAAAATCTTACCTGGAAAATCAGTATTCACTTTTTCTTCTGGTTGATAGCGTACTTTGAATTCTAGATTCGATGAATTTCCGTGAGTGTCTTTCAGTTCAATTCGGATTTCATGAAGTTTGCCATCTTCGAGATTTAATCGGCTACCTGTTCTTGCTTCGTGATAAATTGAATGTGAATAACCGGGCAATTTAAATAGCAATTGATAATAAGGCCCTCCACGCTGGTGTGTGGGATAATCGATATGTGCGTTAATATCCCTTGTGTCGTTATAACTTATACTGTCCATACGAAAACCTGAAACCGCCTGTCCATTATCATAGATTATACCCTGAAATATTCCATTAGGATTTTTAGATCCCGTCTGAGTATCGAATCCCGAAATACCAAACCCAGGATTCGGAGTATTAAGTAAAATCATCTGCTGGGAGATGACATATCTCCCGGAATTACCCTTAACAGAAATAAATAAAGGTGTCTGTTCATAAAAACTTTTGTTAAGATCATATGCCGACAGGCTTCTAATAACGGGTGATGTATTATCAGTGATTGGTAAACCAAAGAGCATAGGGTTTAGATTTATATCATCGGGATAAGTACGGATTTCAAAATGAAGATGGGGTCCCTGGGATCCACCCATATTTCCACTATATGCTATCAGGTCGCCCTTTTTAACTTTGAGCAAATCGGGAATCAGTTCCTGTGAAATATCCCAACGCTCCAATTCATATTGCTTTTGTTTTACGTAGGAAGCAAGTGCCGGATAAAATGAATTCAGGTGCGCATACAAGCTTACAAAACCATTGGCATGGCGGATATATATGGCCTGACCGAATCCAAATGGTTCAACCCTAATCCTGTATATATACCCATCTGCCACTGCGTATACCGGAAGGTTTTCCCTGTGTTCCGTCCGGATATCCAAACCCATATGAAAATGGTTGAGTCTGATCTCTCCGAAATTAGCAGCCAGACTGATTGGAATATCCAGCGGGTTTCTGAACTCATTTAAAGGATAAGAAGGAGGCTGGAAGAGCTGGCCGGAAACGAAACCACTATAGATAAACAAACAAAAGGACAGGACGGATCTGTTCATGAAAATCCCAAATTTAGAGATACAAAGGTGTGAAATCCCAAATAAGGATCAGAAACTAGATTCACCCATCTTTATAATTATGTTAGTAAATGATTATGAATGATTTTAAAAAAAAACTAAAATTTGGTACAGCTTTTGGCATATATAAACTGTCTTTATATTGAGACCTTCCTTGAAAAAATGATAAGATGTTATTTAAGAATAAATTTTTACTGCTTTTCGTCATAAGCATCGGTTCCGTGATCGGGATGGTGCGTGGTGAAGAGGCAAAACAAAAATGGGTCTTCAAGATCAAATCAAAAAGTGATAATAAGAGGCTTATTGCCGAAAAACGTCAGCAGGCAAAAAAGGGCGGCGTTTTACTTGATGATATTGAAATGGCATCCTACCATAAATAACTGATTTCCCTATTAAAATATATAATCCTGTCACGGTATATGCGTGACGGGATTTTTTATTTCCCTTCCTTTTATAATATTTCTCCGGGAACCTGTACAACCTTACCTTTGCGGAATTTGTTTTTACATGCCAAAAAATCCCACTATAGGTTCAGTCCTCATTATTGGTTCAGGTCCCATCATTATTGGTCAAGCATGCGAGTTTGATTATGCCGGTTCCCAGGCTGCGAGAAGTCTGCGGGAAGAAGGTATTAAAGTGATCCTCATAAATAGCAATCCCGCTACCATAATGACGGATCCAATGATGGCTGACCGTGTATATTTGCTTCCGCTCACGGTGGAAAGTATCGAACAGATTCTAGAGGAAAATCAAATTGATGCAGTTCTTCCTACAATGGGCGGACAAACGGCTCTCAACCTTTGTAAAGAAGCTGCAGAACTGGGTGTGTGGGAAAAATATAGTGTAAAATTGATTGGTGTCGATATTGAAGCCATTGATACTGCAGAGGATCGTGAAAAATTCAGGCAGCTGATGGTTAAAATTGGCATAGACGTAGCCCCATCCCGTGTTGCGAACTCCCTTCTTGAAGGAAAAGAGTTTGCCCAGGACATAGGGTTCCCGCTGGTTATCCGTCCCTCCTTCACCCTGGGTGGAACCGGAGGTGGTTTCGTGCTCAATAAGGATGAACTTGATGCAGCGCTTGACAAAGGTTTGAAAGCCTCCCCTATGCATGAAGTCCTGGTTGAAAAGGCGGTATTGGGCTGGAAAGAATATGAACTGGAACTTCTGCGGGATAAGAACGATAATGTTGTGATCATATGTACGGTGGAGAATATGGATCCCATGGGGATTCATACCGGAGATTCCATAACAGTTGCCCCTGCAATGACGCTTAGCGATACTGCGTTCCAGGATATGCGGAATAAAGCCATCCTAATGATGCGTTCCCTTGGCAACTTTGCGGGTGGGTGTAATGTTCAATTTGCACTGAATCCGGAAACAGAACATATTATTTCAGTAGAAATAAATCCACGGGTTTCCAGATCATCAGCCCTGGCTTCTAAAGCAACCGGATATCCTATTGCTAAAATTGCTGCCAAACTGGCGATCGGATATACTCTTGACGAATTAAAAAATCAAATCACTCAAACCACTTCTGCTTATTTCGAACCAGTGCAGGATTATGTAATAGTAAAAATGCCACGCTGGAATTTTGACAAATTCAAGGGTGCAAATGACACACTGGGTCTTCAGATGAAAAGTGTTGGAGAAGTAATGGCAATAGGCAGAAGTTTTACGGAAGCCGTTCAAAAAGCCTGTCAGAGTCTTGAAAATAATGCAATTGGTCTCGGTTACTATGGGAAGAGCCAGATGCACGCCGAGGAACTCATTCAGTATATCAAGATTCCGAAATGGGACAGGATTTTCAGGATCAAAGACGCGCTTATGCTTGGGGTGAGTGTAAAAACGATCTCTCAGGCTACGGGTATCGACCGCTGGTTCCTGTATGAAATCCAGAAAATCTGCGTAGCTGAAAAAGAAATAAGAAAATATAAAATGGATACGCTTCCGATTGAACTGCTTCGGGAAGCGAAAACACTTGGATTCAGTGATATCCAGATCGCAACGATCATGCAGGACGGTAATGAAGAGACCGTTTATGAAAAAAGAAAAGCGGCAGGCATCAACCGTATTTTTAAAATGGTGGATACATGTAGTGCAGAATTCGAAGCTAAAACACCCTATTTCTATTCCACTTTCGAAAATGACGGAGTGAACGAAAGTATTGTTTCCAAGAAAAAGAAAATCATAATACTGGGTTCCGGACCCAACCGGATCGGCCAGGGAATTGAGTTTGACTATTGTTGTGTACACGGACTATTGGCAGCTAAAGAATGCGGATTTGAATCTATCATGGTAAACTGCAATCCGGAAACGGTTTCAACAGATTTCGATATGGCCGACAAACTATACTTTGAACCCGTATTTTGGGAACATCTCCGGGATATTATTGAATATGAAAAACCAGACGGTGTAATTGTTCAGCTGGGAGGCCAGACGGCTCTAAAGCTTGCTGAGAAACTCCATAAAAAAGGTATTCCAATCATAGGTACTTCTTATGACAATATGGATATTGCAGAGGACCGGGGTCGTTTCAGTGATATGCTGAAGGAAATGGATATTCCATATCCTTCTTACGGCACTGCTACAACTGTTGATGAGGCAGTGGCAGTTGCTAAAACCGTAGGATTCCCTGTATTGGTGAGACCCAGTTATGTACTCGGAGGCCAGCGCATGCGAATTGTTATCAACGATCAGGAATTGGAAAGTGCCGTTGTGAGTTTACTCAAACATCTTCCGGATAATAAAATCCTAATCGATCATTTCCTTGATCGTTGCCAGGAAGCTGAGGTGGATGGAATCTGCGACGGGGACCAGTTTCATGTCATGGGACTAATGGAACATATTGAACCCGCAGGAATTCATAGCGGAGATTCAAATGCCGTACTACCGCAATTTAATCTGACGCCACTTGTGGTAGAAACAATGGAAGAATATGCAAGAAAGATTGCATTCCGATTAGATATCAAAGGGCTGATTAATATTCAATTTGCAATAAAAGACGGAAAAGTTTATGTGATAGAGGCCAATCCGCGTGCTTCCAGAACCACGCCTTTCATAGCAAAAGCCTACCAGATACCTTACCTCAATATTGCTACCAGGGTAATGCTTGGCCAAAATAAATTGAAGGATTTTACTTTCAATAAAAACCTTAAAGGTTACGCGATAAAAGAGCCGGTTTTCAGTTTCGATAAATTCCCAGGAGTTAATAAAGAATTGGGGCCTGAAATGAAATCTACCGGAGAAGCGATCCGATTTATAAAAGACCTGAGAGATCCTTATTTCAGACAATTATATAAGGATCGCAGTATGTACCTTTCTAAATAAGTATAAGAGTATGGGAGTATAGAAGTGTGATTGCAATTCACTCCTATACTTAATTCCCTCAAACTTCCACCAGCCCGTTACGTATGGCATACATAACGAGTCCGACGCGTGACTTAACCTTCAATTTTTCGAAAAGTGAGTTGCGATATTCATCCACAGTCCGGGGGCTGACAAACATTTTTGCAGCGATATCCTTATATGTGATCTCCGAACAGATATATCGGAGAAAATCCTTTTCTCTTTGCGTAAGCTGAGCTGGTTCTTCATTCCGATCAACATCCTTGTGCAGACCACTAATAATTTTACCGGAAATTTCTTCAGACAGATAGAAATTTTTTACCATTACCGAATCCAGGGCTTTTTTCAGTTCATCCGGGTCGATGTTTTTCATAACATAACCCCGGGCCCCCTGGCGGAGCATCCGGATAATGGTTCTTTCATCACTAAACATAGAAAGAGCGAGCACTTTGATTTTAGGGTAATTCTTATTAAGCCAGCCGGCTGTTTCAAATCCGTCCATCTCCGGCATATTTACGTCCAGCAGGACCAGGTCGGGAACAAGGTGCTCTCCTATCTTTTTTTTGATTTCCTTACCGTTGTCGGCTTCAAACAAGACAGTATATTCCTCAAATGAGCCGATGAGTTTTGCCAGCGCTTTTCTTAAAAGCTTGTGGTCGTCTGCTATGGCGACCTGAATCTGTTTATTTGGAGAAGACATTCGCTGGATTTAATATTAATTTAGCGGAACAGTCACTGAAACAGTTGTTCCTTTTCCCGGTTCACTCTCTATGGACAAATTCCCTCCTATCATTTTTGCTCTGTTTTGCATACTTTTCAAACCCAGTCCGCTGGAACCACTTCCGGATTCCTTCTTTTTCTGAACGTCAAATCCGATACCATCATCCTGGATAGTCATTACAAAGGTATCATTGCCAGAATAAACCAGCGCAACATTTACAGAACTGGCTTTTGAATGCTTAATGATATTGTTCATCATCTCCTGATACATCCTGAAAATGAAAATGGATTTTTGATCCGTGAAATGAAATTCGTCACCCAGTGTGTCAAACTGGATTTTTACAATACCGGCTCTGCGTATCGATGCAATGTCAAAATTGATGGCTTCCGATAGGCCGATATCCGCGATCCTGTCAGTATGGAGGCTTTTTGTTAAATCGGCCATATCCCGGATCACCTTATGCAGCATTTCTTTTGAATTCTGCACACCCTCATAAGCTTCGTGATCTTTTTCGATGGGTGCGATGGACATCCATAGTTTGATAACTGAAAGGGTCTGGCCGATATTATCGTGCAGTTCCTGCGCGATGTTTTTCATGGTCGATTCCTGAATTTCCAATTGAGAACGCAGTACTTCCTGTTCATATTCTTCTTTAAGGCGGACCAGTTCACGTTCCTGTTTTTGTTTTCTGCGCTGATAAAAAAATATCATGGCCGAAATAAAACCCACCAGCAAAAATGCCAGCAAAGTGCCCATGAAGATTATAAAGTAGATTTCCTTATTCTGATCCTGCATAAAAAGCCAATCGAGTATAACGTTGAAATCAAGATATTGATTACATAAAATATTACAACAATATTTTCATAGACCAACTTTGGCATCGTTGTCACAAAACTAACAAAAGAAAAAAATGGGAAAGTCAACACAATTGTAAAAAGAATGGCGTTAGTGATCCAGAAAGCAGGCAATCTGGTCAGTGATTGGCTATCTGCTCTTTGAAAGAGTTCCACAAAATAATAAATACAAAACGACACGGTGAGAAGGCTTCCGATTGTAAAGTTAATCGGGTTAAATCCAACCTTTTTTTGAAAGTAGAGATTAATTAAAGCGAATACAGGAAATAAAAAAATTACGAATAAAATGACCCGCCTTATTTTAAAACTGACGATAAATGCCCGCAGTACATAAAAATAAAAACAAAATTCCACTATTCCCCATGAGTTCACAACACCAGTATTAAATCTGCCATGATCAGCCAAATATCCCGCAACTATGCCTTCTGTTAAATTTAAAAAAAAATAAGCTGGAAATAATTTCAAGTAAAATGGAGCAGGTTTTTGTATAAAAACTGAAAGACTGACTAAAAACTCTATAAACAGTAAAGCTTCAAAACCGGAAAAGTGCATAATCATCAAATATCGTTAAACTTAAGGTGCATAAAAAAAACCTCCCGAAGGAGGTTCTGATAATACCGGTTAAAATTAAAATCAGATTAATTCCATGCCCTTTTCCCCTTTGTCAACAATAGTTATTCCCAAATCACCCATTCCGCCTTCAGAAGGAGGATTACAAATTGGTGGACAAATTCTTGGATCAGTTCCACTCAGAATTTTCAATCTTTCATTTTTTGAATAGTAGATATCCTTGTTTGCAATAGCACCCATTTCCGTTAATTTGGATTTTGTAGCAATCATTACAAGTGTCTGTCGACCTGCGTATTCCGGTTTTGGAGTATAATCTTCCGGATAGGCCCCATAATAAAATTTGACACCGTCCCCGCCTTGGGATTTTGCCAGGCTCAGAAAGTTCTCCATCTCTTCGATACTGTACCAGGCACTAAGCGAATCCGCTTTACTAATGCGTTCTGAATTGGGCACCCATCTTGTTTGTTTATATTCCCTTATTAGATTGTGTGCCTTTACAGTGCTAATGTCCTTGCTAATCTCTATTAAATTTTTTTGCTGTGTAATCATGAGCCTGAAGTTTTAAGGAATGAAGAAATTATATTCATCCTAAAAGTATCAAGTAGATCAGTTCGCAACTTTTACAAAGAAATGTAGTTCAATGCATTATAAGTTAACATTATTTGTAACATAAAGATTCTCAATTAGTCCCGTATAAATACGGGTGAAAATACCGTAATATAACTGGTATAAATACCGCTTAAACAACGGAAGAAGAACCCGTTATAAAAAGTGAAATAGCTGCAGGATTTGGCAATTAAGGTGATTGCTTCGCAGAAAGAAAAATATTTCACAATGTGGAACAGGGGTGCTGGAAAAAATACAATTTGGAAACAGGCACCATTCCTCAGACTTTTATTCCCTTTTATTGCTGGCATATTATTGGAAAATAAATATCCTGTACAGGCTGGTTTACTAATCCTGGTTTTTTGCCTTTCCCTGGTTCTTTTAATTATTTGTTTCAGCATTTCATTTTCAGCATTTATCGGATTGGAATGGGTAGCCGGACTCGTCATTCATATCGCTTTTTTTTCAATGGCAAGAATTCTAATGCATGTCCATATGGATATTCAGGCAGAACAATCATCCTGTTATGTGAAAGGACAGCCAAACCTTTTGCTGGTGCGCCTTTTGGGTGATCCCGTTCAAAAACCGAATTCATATAAATGTTTCGCTTTGGTAAAGTGGCTTACTAAAGATCACACTTGCTTTAATGAAAATGAGCGGATCTTTGTCTACTTTGCCAAAAAACCTGATCCCCGTCAATATTCCGGGGGTTCCCTGATCATTTTCAGGAAGGAACTGAGACCCATAGAAAACTTTAAGTCAACATCAGATTTCGACTATAAAAAATATTGCCATCTCCGGCATATTTACAGCCAGGTATTTTTAAAGGAAAATGAATATTCCCTGATCCATATTAAGAAAGAAAAATCCTTTTTTTATATACTTGATTCACTTCGCGAAAATCTGCGGATAATAATAAAAAAATACATACCAGGCAAATCCGAAAATAGTTTACTGGAAGCTTTGATGGTGGGTTTTAATGATGACCTGGACCCGGGTCTCTTAAAATCATATGCAAATACAGGGGTCATCCATATCATTGCAATTTCCGGATTACATCTTACACTCATCTGCCATATTCTTGAGCTTTCGCTGCAAAAAACCGGAAGAAAAAAATTTAGTAGATGGATTAAATTAATCTTAATTATAACCAGTTTATGGGCATATAGCGTCCTTTCAGGTGCATCCCCATCAGTTATACGAGCTGCCACCATGTTCAGCCTGGTACTTATTTCCCGCAATATTCTAAGAGAGTCTGTATTCATTAATACCCTGGCTGCATCTGCATTTTTATTACTTTGTTTCGAACCAAATTGGATTTGGGACATTGGCTTTCAGTTAAGTTATGTTGCTGTTTTAAGCCTCAGTTTGTTTTCCAAACCCCTGAATGAAATGCTTCCGCTTCATAATAAAATTCTTGTTTCGGTCTGGAAAGCAGCATCAGTAAGTTTAGCGGCCCAGGTTTTGACAACGCCTATCAGCATTTATTACTTCCACCAGTTTCCGAGTTATTTTCTGGTTGCTAATCTGCTAGCCGTCCCTTTGTCAAGCGGGATCCTGATTGGAGGAATCCTTTTATGTATATTTTCATCTATCCAATCGTTGTGCCAGTTTCTTGGATGGTTACTGGGTATAATGATACATTTCTTAAACGGGTTTATATTTTATATTTCGATGTTACCAGGGGCCGTTATTTCCCATATAACGCTAACCCTGCCTCAACTTATCCTGATTTATTTTATTCTATTATGTTTTTACCGTTACCTCATTTCAAAACAGAAAAATTGGTTGCTCACGGGCATGGGTAGCATCTGTCTTTTTCAAGTTATCCGCCTCTTTGCTTAGCCTGACTTTGCCGGGAAAACCGATTGCAGTAAATTTGCGGCTCTTCACTTGCCATACGGGTTTAAAGTTTATTTATGACGAAAAAAATACAATCAGCACTTATTTCTGTTTTCTATAAAGATGGTCTGGAACCTATCGTCAGACAACTTGATAAACTGGGGGTAAGATTGATTTCAACTGGTGGAACAAAAGCATTTATTGAGGGGCTGGGTATCGCCTGTACCGGGGCGGAAGAGCTTACAAGCTACCCATCCATCCTGGGGGGGCGTGTAAAAACACTGCATCCTTCTATATTTGGAGGCATACTTGGAAGAAGGGAGGAAGCTAAGGACCTGGAGGAAATGAACCAATACCAGATTCCTGAAATCGATCTGGTTATTGTAGATCTTTATCCATTTGAGGAAACGGTTGCCAATTCGAAGGAAGAAAAAGCAATCGTTGAAAAAATTGATATTGGAGGTCCTTCCATGATCCGTGCAGCGGCGAAAAATTTCTCACACGTAGCGGTCTTAGCGGATAAAAAAGACTATACCCTTCTTGAAGAATTGTTGGTAACTCAACATGGAGAACTCACACTGGCTCAAAGAAAAGAACTTGCTGCAAAAGCTTTCGAGGTGGTTGCAGGATATGATCTTGCCATTCATGAATATTTTAACCCAGGTAAGCCCGTTGGTGCTTTAAAACCCATAAAGCATTTACGTTATGGAGAAAACCCGCATCAGCATGCATATTTTGAAGGGAACTGGGAAAGTATTTTCAAACAATTGAGCGGAAAGGAAATTTCATATAATAACCTGGTGGATATAGATGCCGCAATTCAGCTTATAGGTGAATTTGAAGAAAAGACTGTATTTGCTATTATCAAACATACCAATGTATGCGGCATCGCTGCAAGGAATTCGACGAGAATTGCCTGGGATCAAGCCTTGGCTGGGGACCCGGAAAGTGCATTTGGCGGAGTACTTGTTTGTAATAATGAAATTGACTTATCTACTGCGGAATCCATGCGAGAATTATTTTTTGAGGTTCTTATCGCACCATCATTTACTAATGAAGCGATGGAAATATTAAAGTCAAAGAAGAACCGTATCCTGCTTCAATTGAATAACAAACCAACAGAAAGTCTGGTAAAAAAATCACTGCTTAATGGAGTGCTGGTTCAGGATGCAGATAAAGGAAATTATTTGAAATGGGAGGAAGCAGGTGGAAGAAACAGTACGGATGCTGAGAAAGAAGACCTGGTATTTGGCAACCTGATTTGCAAACACCTGAAGTCAAATGCAATAGCAATTATAAAAAATAAACAACTCATTGGTAAAGGTTGTGGCCAGACCAGCCGAATTGACTCCCTAAAACAGGCAATTGAAAAAGCTCATCAGTTTAAATTCAATCTACAGGGAGCCGCATTAGCATCTGATGCATTCTTTCCTTTTGATGACTGTGTGCACATTGCAGCCGCCGAAGGAATTACAAGTTTTATACAACCTGGCGGCTCCATTCGCGATAAGGACAGCATTGAATTTTGTAAACAGGAAGGTCTCGTAATGGTGATTACGGGGATGAGACATTTTAAACATTAGTATCCCCATGTTTTCACAATAAGGAAAAGTGGAATTGTAAATAAGGAATATTGTAGATATGAAATGTAAAATTGAATTATAAATTTATTAAGTCGTCATTTCCGTTCCTTTACATTTCATCATTTTCAAAGAAAGCTTTAAGCACTGGGCTTTAGGCTTTTTCACATATCCCAGTAAATCTGGTCCTTCAGAAACACTTCATATACTTCTTTCCAGCCGGTAAACATCGGATCTGTTCCAAAGAAGTTATTGTGCCAGATGGTAATCATCAGCCCGTTAATCTGTTTAATTTTTCTATAGTAGTCCATAAGCTCCGTGAATGCTTCCTTTGGACTCAATTTCCTTTCATAAAATGAAGTTGAATCCATAAAACAAAAAGGAAATAGCATTAGTCCCGTTTTCTTTCCTGCCTTCAGATCATACCAGTAAAATGAAGAAGCAATGGATGCACGAAATCCATTCGTCGAACCATATCCCATAGAAAAATCCTTTTCAATGCCCACATCGGCCAGCCTTCGATAAGTTTGCGGCAATACCATGCGGATATAATGCTGCCGGCTATATTTTACAGGTGACTTTATTATTTTCTCAAGCTCATCGACCTCTTCCATTAAAACAGCTTCTTCATCCCCACTTTGCCATGACGGATGAATTCCAACTGTATAACCACTTGCATGATATGCGATCAGTGACTGTAACTCCGGCTTTGAAGGAGAAATATTTTTGTCTGCACCAACTTGTTTTTTCGCGAGTAGAAAAAAATAATACGCTCTGGTTCTGCAATACAAGTGCAGGGAATCCAGCCATTCATAGGAATCAAAGGGATCCTTCTTTTTATTAAATAATACATCCCAGCGATCCAGGAGATTGAACCACTGACCTTTGATAGTTGCCCTGAAAAATCCACCCAGGTTGCGTTTTAGTCCCTTGTATTTATAAGAATATGCAATATCAATATCGTATGTCGGAATAAATTTAAAATCTTTCATTCGAAAGATAATGTCCGGAAATCTCTGACGCAGCACATTTTTGAAATCTTCCAGCCAGTAATTTATCAAAGGAATATCGAGAAAATTTTCCTTAAATGCCAATGAATCCTGGTATGGGTAGCGGCCATATTTATCTGGCTGAAAGGAAAGATATTCTTCATACCGGCTAACCAGGTAAAAAGTTGCCGCGAAAATGTCAAAAGGATAATCTCCTGTTGTTTTAAAAAATGCCGGTTTACCTAAAAAATCAATCCGGTTGATTTGCTGTTCGCGGATATCTGTTTCAAAGAGAAGTTCATGATGGTTAATAAAAAATTCATTGCCCGATAATCTGTCATGAGAATAATTCATTTTAGCTCCTGTATAAGAAATAAATTCATCTTTATCCGAAATCAATATGACAGGTACATTGAAGATTTCATTGCAGATCAGATCCAATATATAAGTCAGCCGGGGGCTGTTTTGGTCGCTATAAAAAAGCATATTCAGGGTTTATGCTTTTCTATCCATCGTTGATTGAAGCTCTTTTCGGGAAAATGCAGGTCTGCTCTTTGCCTGTTCCATCCTCGGAAGATCCGGTTGATAAACCAGTTTTTTATTTTTGCGTTGCCCATATTCATCCATTTTCTATGCAAACTTGCCTGTTTCCATCCTTTCCAGGCTAATTTTTCCATCCATCCTGCCGATCCCTCCAGAACAGATTCATGCCTGTTTTCCAATAATAATTCATGCAGATTTATTTTTACAGCACATACTTCCGTGCAATTACCGCATAGTGAAGAAGCATAACTCAGATGTTTCCATTCACCAAGATCTTTAAGATGTGGTGTGATAACCGCCCCGATCGGACCACTATAAGTTGTACCGTAAGTATGTCCACCGATATTTTTATAAACAGGACAGGCATTTAAACAAGCCCCGCAGCGGATACAATACAGGCTTTCCCTGAGTTTTGTATTTGCAAGCATATTGGAACGGCTATTATCGAGCAGTATAACATACATTTCATCGGGTCCGTCGTATTCTCCTGACTGCCGTGGTCCGGAGATGATGGAATTATAACTTGTCACAAGTTGACCAGTTCCGAAAGTAGCAAGCAGTGGCCAGAATAAAGCAAGATCATTCAATGAAGGGATTACTTTTTCAATTCCTGTAATTACAATATGCGTTTTTGGATAAGATAAACAAAGCCTGGCATTCCCTTCATTTTCCGATACTGCAATACTGCCTGTATCTGCGATAATAAAATTCGCACCGGTAATTCCAATCTGGGCCTCCAGATATTTTTTCCGCATATTCTGCCTGGCAATGAGCGTAAGTTCAGAAGGCGAGAGTCCAGGTGCCGTATTTAATTTTTCATGAAATAACCTTGCAATATCTTCCTTGCTTTTGTGCATTGCTGGCGTTACAATATGGTAGGGCGGTTCATTATCCAATTGTTGGATATATTCCCCAAGATCCGTTTCGAGGCTTTCAATACCATTTTCCTTCAGAAATTCATTCAGATGAATTTCTTCCGTTACCATACTCTTGCTTTTCACAATGGCCTTACATTGTTTTGCTTTGCAGATAGCAAGAATTTCCCTGAGAGCGTCTGCATTATCTTCTGCCCAAATGACTTTCCCTCCTCGCTTGGTAAAAGCCTGTTCAAATCGCTCCAGATACTGATCCAGTGATTCCAGGGACCGCCACTTAATGTTTTTAGCTCTTTCGCGGGCCAGGTTAATATTATCGTATTGCTTTTTACCCTGAGGAACAACAGCATTGTATTTACCTATATTATAATTGATTTTTTTACGATGCTCCATATCAGCGGCCTTGGTGCCGCTTTTATCCAAAAATGTTAATATATTGTCCCTGTTGGTCATACGATGAAGTTAATCAATTATATGGGGTGCCGGTTTATTTACTACCCGTTCCATTGAGAGATTTCATACTGTCGATACCCCCGCTCACACGGCATCTGAAAACAATTCTCACCATATATTGCCGCCCTTCATCCTCATCGTCTTTATTTTTTTGGTAGAATTTTTTATAAGTGGCGCGATATTCTCCGATAATAATTTCGTTATCACTATATGCAGGCTCACTTTTCAATTTCAAAGATTGTGAAACGGGTAATGCCATGACACTTCTCAAATAAACAGAATCGTCTGTTGACAGCTTATATACTTCCTTGTTATGTGTATTGGCGTGCAGAGAACTTGTAAACCTTCCCTGAATTATTTTAATCCCCACGCCAACGCCAACCTTAAAACCGAGACCACTATTGAGCAATAAGGTATCATCGTATTTAAAACAAAGGCAGCCCGCGGCAAAAAAACTATACCCCTTGATGGATGGCATAACAAGTCGCCCGTTCAGGTACAGATAAAAGTCTGCAATATTATACTGAAGCTCGGATTTGCTTTTGCCTTTCAGCACACGTTTAGAATACATAGCATAGGATTGCCCTGGCTTAACCTGGTATTTTCTCCACCCTGCCCAATGACGGTTCACGGAGTCTTTGTAAATTGAATCTGTAAAGGCTGTAACAATGGCTCTTAATGAGTCGATAGTAAAAAGAGAATCTCTGACAGCAATTTTTATCGAATCTGATATCACAGCTATGGCTGAATCCACGATAAAATTATGATCGATAACAGAATCAACAGGTAATACATTAAGTTTTACAGTCTTTCTTGGTTTTCGTATAATTCGTACTACATTATTATAAAAAAACTTTGCTTCGAAATCTGTAGAATCATTTAAAATGGGCTGATGCTTATTCGATTTTCTCAGATGTTGTTGCTTGGTTATTAAAGTATCCTCTAAAACCGATCCGGTTTTTAAAGTGGAATCTTTAGCAATGGATTTATGCTTTAATGGTTTTTTGGTAACAGGCGGGTTATAGTTTGAAGTACCCTGTGAGTTGAGGTTTTTATTAGCAACAGTATCATAATTCATTCTGGCAGTGGAATCTCTTACCACGTGTTTATGCTTTGTTGTTTTTTTTTGAACAGGCGGAATATAATTAGATGAATCCTGTGCGGAGGAGGATTGAAAAGAAAATAATACAACCAGGAAAAAGAAAATCAGGGGTAGAATTTTCATAGATAAGGTCAGACTTTATCTTTTTTTAAATGATCAGCTGCCGCTTCCAGGGCAGCATAAAAATCATTGCCGTATTTCCTGATGAGTGCTTCTTTCAAAAATATGTATACAGGAACTTGCAATTGCCTGCCCAGTTTGCAGGCAGCTTTACAGAGGTCCTTCCTGGGTTCATAATTCATGTATTCCTGATCCTGTCTTTTACTACTGGTAATTTTAACAGGAAACAAATGACAACTGATAGGTTTTCTCCAGGAGATTTTTTTTTCAAGATAAGCCTGCTCGATACCGCATTTTATGATCCCATGCTCATCCCTGAATCCATAGGCACACATGCGTCCACCAATGGTAGGAGTTACCCATCCAAATTCCTGGTCATATCGGTAGAGTCCTTTTGATTCAAGTAATTTCAAACCTTCCGGAGTGATATAAGGTTTTATATCATCTATTAACCCCCTCAATAATTCGAGTTCCTCATTTGCCAGGGGCGCACCAGAGTCACCATCTTCACAACAGCCACCCTTGCATTTGTTTAAATCACAGACGAACTGTTCGGAAATCACTTCGTCACTAACCAATATATTATTTATCGCGATCAAGTGTTTTGTTTGAAAATCAGGCTAAGATAGTATATCAAAAAGGATTCCGTATCAGTTTTTCCACGTCAAAGTATTGATAAGATGAAACATATCTTCCTGAAGAAAAGTATTAACAATACCTAAGGAATCCGAATTAGGGGTTGTATCGAAATACAGAGCTCCCCGGAGAAAATGTTTGGTTGAATCGCTTACGAAAAACTGTTTGGCAGTTGCGGCGTTTCCGCCCACATTAAAAAAAATACCATGCACACCAAGGGGTGTACTGATCAGCGAATCTTCTATGGAACTCGCTTTATAAGTATGTTTGTAAGTCATTTTATAAGCATCCTCACGCAGTTTGTCATAATTTCCATTTACCTCCTTGTAGCTTATATAAATTCTCGCATGAAACCTCGGGAAATCCACATTTATCCAGTAGGGGTTTTCTGGTTTGTCCCCAAAAAATGCAGTATCCCTTATGATGTTTCCATATACCGGGTATTCAAAAGAATAGGGAAATTCCGGAGGATTAAAAGACTTATAAGTATGGGCAGGAAAATCGATTCTGAAATAACCCCGGGGTTTGGGAGAATAGACGCTGTTGCAGGAAAATAAAGTAAAAATTAAAAAGTAAAAAGTAAAAAACCTGGTTATTTTAGGGTACAAGATTTGCGATTTTATTGTTTAATACGAACCCTAACTTTTTTAATCCGGCTGCTGTCCGCCTCCAGAATTGTAAATTCAAAATCACCACAGATAATGATATCATTTATTTTCGGGATTTCACCTGCAAGTTCCAGAATCAGTCCGGCAAGAGAATCCGAATCTCCCTTTACTGTATCAAATGTGTCAACCGGCAGGTTAAGGGTTTTGCATACGTCGTTTATCATTGTCCGCCCCTCGAATATATATGATCCATCATCCTGTTTAGCTGCCGATCCCTCATCCTCATCAAATTCATCTTTGATATCCCCGATAACTTCTTCCATAATATCTTCCAGTGTTACGATCCCGCTGGTACCGCCGAATTCATCCACTACAATGGCAAAATGAATACGGCTTGCCTGAAATTCCTGCAACAGATCCTTGATCATCTTATGTTCGTGTACAAAATGAGGAGAACGGAGTTGGCTGTGCCATTCAAATTCATCAGATTCGTTCAGGAAAGGGATCAGGTCTTTAGTATGAATCATGCCAGCAATATCATCCAGACTTTTTTTGTAAACCGGGAGACGTGAATAATGCAGCTCCTCAATTTTACGTTTCAGCTGCCCGAAATTCAGATGGTCTTCAATTCCGCTTACATCCAGACGGGTTTTCATGATTTGCTTAACGGTAATATTTCCAAACTTGATAATTCCTTTTAAAATATTTTTTTCTTCTTCGGTAGTATCGTTATCAATAGCATGATCAAGTTCTTCGAGGCTGTTGGCAGCGGAGCGCTGGCTGCCAAAAAGCCGTTCAAGTTTTTCTGATTGATATGCGAGCAGGATACCAAGTCTTCTGAAAAGCAGGTGAATGACTTCTGTTACCCCCGAAGTATAAAATGCAAATTGGAGAGTATTCTGACTTGCCCATACTTTTGGCATCACTTCACCAAAAAGAATCAGTACAAAACTTACCATCACCACTTTCATCATGAATTCGAAAAACCAATAATCCTGCTTAAAAGAAATAACCTGGTCGATCAGAAAATTTGAAAGAATAATGATTCCGATATTAAGTAAAATATTAGCGATTAACAGCGAGGCGAGCAGGGCCTTTGGTTCTTCCAGCAGATTAACGATCCTTCTCCAGGAGCTATCCTGTTTTGTTTTCAGGATATTGATTTCTTTATCACTCAAAGAAAAAAAAGCTATCCGGGATCCCGAAACAATAAATGACATAACGAGAAAAAAAAGTATTAGGATAACCAGAATGGTAGTTGCCTGCGCATTGATGAATAAAAGAAGACCTGGATGCCCGTTGGCTGATGACATGTTGAAAGGGTGATCCAAAATTGACTGGTTTCGTTAAAAATCTTTTATTCACACATGAAAAGCAATCAAGCTTCTATATGCGGGATTGTAAATTTAATAAAACTTGGCTATTCAGCTTTTAAAAAGGTAAATCCGGGGATGGCTCTCCTATCGTTGCAGAATCAGTTCCATTTAAACCTTCCAATCCTTCCTGAGGAGGAAGAGTGGAATGGCCGCCATCTATTTTTTTATCCAGCATGATGAGGTTATCCCCTACTACTTCAGTAGCAAATTTTTTGTTTCCATCTTTATCCTCCCAGCTTCTTGTGCGAAGTCTCCCTTCGATATAAACCAGGCTCCCTTTATGTAGGTATTTTTGTGCCAGTTCAGCAAGGCCACGCCATAAAACCACAGTGTGCCATTCAGTTTGAGAAATAAGTTTCCCTGTCCGGTCTTTAAAAGTTTCCGTCGTGGCCAGAGAAAATTTCGCAACTCCTATATTTCCTTCCAAATATTGCACATCAGGGTCCTTGCCCAGGTTACCTATAAGCATCACTCTATTAACGCCCCTCATAACTTGCTGATTATAATGTTAACGATCTACTTCCGGGTACTCTTCCGGCCCGAATTAAATCCGTTATTCGTTATTATTATATCAAAACCTTTACCACAGATCAGAGAAGCGGTGAATTTTTAATATAGTCTGTTATAATTTTTGGAAAAGGGTATTCCTTGAGACTTTCTCTTGGAACAGACTGATATCCCGCCAGTTTATCAAGTGGTTTATTCAAGTGTACAAAAAGGCCTGTAATGGATTGATGGGTAAGTATTTGGCTAAAAGCCGGAGAAACACGCTGAATTCTGAAACCCTGTTTCCCAAAATTATCCTGAAAGAAAGAAGTCTTATGAAGTTTATCCTGAGGTATTATTTTCCCAGTTTCCCATAAAATAAATTCATATAGGTTTTGCCAGATATCTTTTTCAGTTCTCTTACGGATCCATATTTTATCTTTTCCTGCATTCACGATAAAATAATATAACCATCTTTTCTTTCGCAGTAATGAGGGCTTTTTCAATGGGAACTCATTGGTCATTCCTTTCTGAAATGCATAACAGTTTTTTGCAAGATTACAATCCGTACACAGAGGATTCTGTGGTTTACAAATCGTTGCCCCAAAATCCATAATGGCCTGGTTGTAAACTGCGGGATTCTTTCTGTCAAGAAGTTCAGTAGCAATCTTCGTGTACTTTTTCTTACCCGCAGCTGATCCAACAATTGTTTTGATTCCAAAATACCTGGCGATTATTCTTTCAACATTTCCGTCAACCACTGCATAAGGTAATCCAAATGCAAATGAAGCAATGGCTGCAGCAGTGTATGGACCTATTCCTGGCAACTCAAGTATTTCCGCATATGAAGATGGAAAATGTCCACCGTATTTTAACGTAATTATTTTTGCCGTGATAATCAGATTCCTGCATCGAGTGTAATAACCTAACCCTTCCCAATATTTGAAGATTTCTTTTTCAGGAGCTCTTACAAGATCATTGATAGTTGGAAAAATGGAAATAAACTTTTTATAGTAAGCAATCCCCTGCTCTACTCTTGTCTGTTGCAGGATTATTTCACTCAACCAAATCCTGTAAGGATCTGATTCACCCTTCCAGGGCATGGAACGATTATTTTGATTTCTGTTCCATTTGAGTAGTTTTTTTGTAAAATCATTTTGCATCGCTGCCCAAAATAAAGAATGCCGGACGATTATTTATATCATTGGTAATCAATATTTTATAATCAATTGAAATGCAATGAATTAGAAATTCATCATTTAAATTGAATCATTCAATTTTTTACAATTTGTTGTGGATTAATTTTTTTGTTATATATTTAAAATCAGAAACTTATAAAACAATTCCGCCATGAGAAAGGCAGACCTCGTTAATCAAATTTCGGATAAAACAGGTATACCTAAGGTAGACGTACTGGTTACATTAGAGACCATGTTTAAAGAAGTGAAAGACACCCTTGCGAAAGGAGAAAATATTTATATACGTGGTTTTGGCAGTTTTATTACAAAAAAAAGAGCTGCTAAAATCGGGCGGAATATCAAAAAAAATATTGCTGTTCACATACCTGAACATTTTATTCCTTCATTCAAACCAGCCAAAGAATTTGTTGCTGAAGTCAAAAAACTTCAATCAATACAGGATAATCAACCAAACCCTGATGAAGAGATGTAATTTTGGCGGATAAAAGCCCTACGTGAAGAAACAGCAAGCTATTGTAGCCGCATCCGGAATCATTATTCTTGTCATTTTTTATTTTTTCGGAAATACAGTTCCTCCTTTAAAGAAATCTGCTGCTTCGCCGGAAAATAAGGGACAATCCCTTGATATCAAGACGATTCTCAATGCAAGTAAATCAAAACTCAGTCCTGAGGGCCTTGCTTATGTGAATAGGCTGGAAAGCGCTGTTGTGCGCGGAGATATTAAAAATCAACAGGTTGCAGTTTATCATCAGCTGGCAAATTTCTGGAAGGATTCAGTTGAAAACGGCTTTCTGCCCTCGGCATATTATACTGCTGAAGCTGCAAAATTGGAAAATTCTGAAAAAAGTCTCACTTTTGCAGCCCAATTATTTTTGAACAACCTAAGGGGTCAGGATAATCCGGAACTAAAAAACTGGATGGCTAATGAAAGCCGGGATCTTTTTGAAAGGGCCGGGAAACTGAACCCTGGCAATGATTCTACTATAATCGGATTGGGAGCTACTTATATTTTCGGGAGTACAGGTGAAAAACCGGCTGATGTGATGAAGGGAATCCAGACAATTCTGGAAGTGACCCGCAGAGATTCACTAAATATGTATGCCCAACTTATCTTGGGATTGGGTGGTATTGAATCGGGACAGTATGATAAGGCGATACAAAGGCTTCTGAAAGTTGTTCATTTTGATCCGGGAAATCTTGAAGCCCTTCTTAGCCTTGGCGAAGCTTATGAGAAAATGGGTAACAATGCTTCGGCAAGGACATGGTATGCAGCTGCGAAAAAACTGACGAATAACCATGACCTGATCTTAGCGATCAATGAAAGGTTAGAATCTTTAAAATAAAGCTCGAAGGAGCAAAGACAGAAATTATTAGTAAACTAAAAAGGAATTATCGATGCCTTGTGGTAAAAAAAGGAAGCGACATAAAATTGCAACCCATAAAAGAAAGAAAAGATTGCGTAAAAATCGTCATAAGAAAAAGAACAAATAAACGCACTCCGGCCGGATAACCTTCCGGCCATGTACTGCTGAAAACATTTATATGCTAACGCTTACTATGCTTGCTTGCATCCGTGAGGCGGTTAACTAAATCCTCTTCAGCATTTCGATTCCTTCTTGTGTGTACCGGCCAGGCAGTAAATGTTACTCTACATTGAATAAGGAACTGATCATTAATGCAGCCCCTCAGGGAGTTGAAATAGCCCTGCTGGAAGATAAAAAGCTGGTGGAATTGCACCATGAAAAAACTGATGCCAGTTTTGCAGTGGGAGATTTATACCTTGGAAAGGTAAAAAAATTAATTCCTGGTTTAAATGCTGCATTCGTTGATGTAGGTTTCGAAAAAGACGCATTTCTTCATTACACTGACCTGAGTCCTTATGCTCGTTCTCTGCTGAAATTTACCCAGCAAAGCATTCTGGCAACAAAAGACAGTGAATTTGATTTTGGATCTTTTGTAGTTGAGCCGGAAATTGTTAAAACCGGAAAAATTAATGAAGTCCTCAGCGGTAAACCCAATATATTGGTTCAGATTTTAAAAGAGCCAATCGCTGCAAAAGGGCCCCGTCTGAGCTGTGAGATCTCCCTGCCTGGTCGATTCGTGGTTATTACTCCATTCAATGATATAGTTGCCGTTTCACGTAAAATTCATTCTTCAGACGAAAGAAAAAGGCTTCAGAAAATTGTAGAAGCTATTAAACCTAAAAATTTTGGTGTGATCGTTCGCACTGCGGCAGAAGGAAAAAATACAGCTGAGCTGCATGAGGATCTTACCGACCTTGTAGCGACCTGGAAACTGATTCAGCACAATCTTATCGGAGCAGTTGCCCCTGCAAAAATTTTGAGTGAACAAACCAAGACCACCAGTATGTTACGGGATCTTCTGAATGAAGATTTCAATAAAATTGTGGTGAACGACCGCAACCTTTTCAACGATACCAAGACTTATATACAACGAATTGCAGCTAACAAAATAGATATCATTTCTTATTACAATAATGGTTCACCGATTTTCGATCATTTCGGCATAACCAAACAAGTGAAAGCAGCATTTGGCAAAACCGTAAACCTGCCCAGTGGCGCTTACCTCATTGTTGAACATACCGAAGCCCTGCACGTGATTGACGTGAACAGCGGTTATAAAAGTGTCAGCAATAACCAGGAACAAAATGCACTCGAAACCAACCTGGAGGCAGCAGAAGAAATTGCCCGGCAGCTAAGGCTGCGTGACCTGGGAGGTATTATTGTGGCAGATTTTATCGATATGAAGCTTCCCGATAATAAACGGAAGCTGGTAGAAGCGATGGAGTCCTTCATGCGCACTGACCGTGCAAAGCACGCTGTTCTGCCTATTTCTAAATTTGGCCTCATGCAGATCACCCGGCAGAGGATGAAGCCAGAGATTACCATCAATACTCAGGAAATCTGCCCTACCTGTAATGGAACTGGCAAAATCTCTTCGGCCCTTATTCTGGAAGACGAAATTGAGAAAAACCTAAGCTATCTGCTGAACCATCAGCATAAGGACCTGATCCTAATGGTTCACCCCATCATGTACGCTTACCTCACCAAGGGAGGCTGGTTTTTTAGTAAAAAATGGAAATGGCGCAGAAAGTATAAGCGTGCAATCAAGGTTAAAGAGAATAATAATTACCATATGACTGAGTTCCATTTCTTCGATAAACAAGAGGAAGAAATAAAACTATAGACCCCCTTTTTGAACAGTTTTGCTTCAAAACACATTATTTTTTATTTTAATATCAACTATTTCGCATAAGTATTTACATGTATGCGAAATAGGAAGTTTTCTAAAGATTTCCAGGGCTCATTTTCAGGACTTTAGCTGGAAACTCTAAGAAAAAATACCGTGTTAAGTAATTATTAATCAATAATTTATAGATTAATTCTCAAATAAATACAAGTTTCATTTTTATTATTAAAGTTATTAACAGGAATAAAAATTTATTTTGTTATGTGACCTGATTTTGTAATTTAGTGGAAGAATTTAATGGGTTAGTAAGTAAAAGGTCGGCTCTGGTAGCTGGCCTTTTTACTTTTCTGCCATCAGAGCCATTATCTTTAATGATGAGTAAAATAAAAACCGCATTCTTCTGTAATAATTGCGGCTATGAAAGTGCAAAATGGCTGGGTAAATGTCCTTCCTGCGAACAATGGAATACTTTCACTGAAGAAGTTATCAATAAAGACGACAGACTGATAGAATCCGGATGGAAAAATATCTCCGATAAAAAAGAAATCAAAACAATTTCAATTCACGAAGTAATCAGCGGTGAAGAAAAAAGAATCGTTACACCTGATACAGAACTTAACCGTGTATTAGGAGGCGGAATTGTTTCCGGAAGTTTAATTCTTGTTGCCGGAGAACCCGGGATCGGGAAAAGCACTTTATTTCTTCAGATCGGTTTGATGTTAAAGAATATTGTCACTCTCTATATCAGTGGCGAGGAAAGTGAACAACAAATTCGCATGCGGGCAGACCGGTTAAAAGTGAGGAATCATCATCTCATGAATAACCAGGATAATTTTTACCTGTTAACTGAAACTTCCACCCAGGTCATTTTTCAGGAAATAAAAAAATTAAAACCTCAGGTTGTAATTGTAGATTCTGTTCAAACATTACAATCGTCATATATTGAGTCTACACCAGGCACAGTTTCACAAATCCGAGAATGCGCTGCAGAATTTCAACGATTCGCAAAAGAAACCGGAACACCTGTTTTTCTTATCGGACATATCACTAAAGATGGAAATATTGCCGGTCCGAAAATACTTGAACATATGGTTGACACAGTATTGCAATTTGAAGGCGACCGGCATTATACTTATCGTATCCTACGCACTTTAAAAAATCGTTTTGGCAGTACTGCAGAACTGGGAATTTATGAGATGACAGATGAAGGAATGCAGGAAGTAAATAACCCCAGCGAGATCCTGATAACACAAAAAGAAGAACAGCTCAGCGGTAGTGCAATCGCCGCAAGTATAGAAGGGCAAAGGCCTCTGTTGATTGAAGTGCAGGCCCTTGTTACTGCCTCTGTATATGGAACACCGCAAAGAACTGTGAGTGGTTTCGATCTCCGGCGCCTGCAGTTATTGTTGGCAGTTCTGGAAAAAAGAGGGGGTTTTCACTTTGGTGTGAAAGATGTTTTTTTGAATATTGCGGGTGGCTTGAAAGTAGAAGATCCATCCATTGATCTTGCCGTGTTATGTGCACTATTAAGTTCTTTTGAAGATGTTTCGCTTGCATCAGATATTTGTTTTGCCGGAGAGGTTGGATTGAATGGAGAGATCCGTGCAGTAAACCGGATTGGTCAGCGAATTGCAGAAGCAGAGAAATTAGGATTCAGTAAAATTCTGGTTTCCAAATACAATCAGAAAGGATTAAAAAATCAATCCCATCAGATAGAAGTAAAATTGATGGGAAAAGTTGAAGAGGTATATAAATATTTATTTTAGGGTTCTGCGATTAGGGCATTCTTTAATATGAGATTACGGAATCCCATTATCAAATCAATCTTACATCTTTTTTTTCCATATTCCTGTTGTGGTTGTGGTACCGACCTGCTCGCAGAGAATATCTTATTTTGTATTTACTGTCAGGCTTCCATGCCAATGACCCGATTTGAATTTTTCCCTTCGAATCCAATTGAAAAAATTTTTTGGGGTCGTGTCAATATACATGCGGCAGCAGCTCATTTATATTTCACTAAAGGATCTGCAGTGCAACACAGTCTTCATCTGCTTAAATATAAAAGTAAAAAAGAAATCGGCATTTATTTCGGTCAGCAAATGGGTGCAGCATTGATTAACTCCTGCCGATTCAGTGAATGTGAAATTATAATTCCATTGCCATTGTTTGCCGCAAGAGAAAAAAAGAGAGGATATAACCAGGCAACACTTATTGCAATGGGTTTGTCACAACAGCTAAAAATTCCTGTTGTGCATGATGCAATTTTACGTATAAAAAAAACAGAAACACAGACCCATAAAAGCAGGATTCAGCGCTGGAAAAATATGGAGTCGACGTTTGAAATCCGAAATTCACAAAAAATTTACGGAAAGCATATTTTACTCATAGACGACGTTATAACGACCGGAGCCAGCCTCGAAGCCTGTGCCAGGGTTTTACTAGGCGTTCATGGTGCCCGGGTCAGTATTGCGTGTTTAGCACATACGGTGTCTGCTTAGGTATATGGTGCATGGTTGATGGTTAATGGTCATTTATAGGATCATTAAGACCAATCCATCCACCATATACCATAAACCATATACTATTTAAAAGCCCTAAGGCGTATTTTTGTTTTGATGAGTAAGAACCTGCTTTTTTTCATTTTTGCCGTCTTCGCGCTTGTTTCCTGCCAAAAGCAATCTAATCTGAATGGAAATGCCTATCTTTTTCTTTCTGCAGATACCGTGAGATTTGATACGGTTTTTACTTCAACAGGTTCTGTTACCCAACAAGTTAAGTTGATAAATAATAATAATCATGGTATAGGGATTTCATCTATAAGCCTGGCAGGGGGATCCGGTTCTCCTTTTATTATTAATATTGACGGAACACCCGGACCCAGTGCTACTAACCTCAATATTCAGTCAAATGACAGCCTTTATATTTTTGTTACTGTATTGATACCATTGGGTGCAAAGCCCACGCCTTTTTTATTGCAGGACAGTATCCGGATCAGTTACAATGGAATAGAACAGTACATTCAACTAACTGCCTGGGGTCAGAATGCTCATTTTTTAAAAAACATGGTCATTCAGGGAAATACCACATGGGCTAATGATCTGCCCTATGTCATATATGGGGGGCTGACGATCGACAGCAATGCAATCCTTACCATCCAAGCTGGTACCCATATATACATGCATGCAGACGCACCTATTTATATAGATGGAAGCCTGAAAGTGATGGGAGATACGTCAGAAAATCATCGAGTCTATTTTACCGGGGACCGCCTGGATCAACCTTATGTAAATTATCCGGGGTCCTGGCCCGGAATTTATTTCAGGAATTCTAGCAGGGATAATGTACTGAATTTTGCCATTTTCCAGAATGGCTATCATAGCCTCGTTGCGGAAGGGCCCAGCATTGATATGAATCCAAAACTTTCTTTAAATCAGTGTATCATTAACAATTCCCTTGCAGAAGGAGTACTCGGCATTCAATCCAGTATAACAGCTATTAATTGCCTGATCAGCAACTGCGGACAGAATATCGTGATCGGGTTAGGCGGTGTTTATCAGTTTGAGTATTGTACAGTTGCATCATATTCAACCAACCTTCTTTCACATCTTCAGCCTGTGCTTACTATTTCCAATGCCAGCTCGGATGGAACCCAGATTTTGACAGGCGATCTAAATGCCGGTTTTCTAAATTGTATCTTCTGGGGAAGTGAAAGCATAACGGATGAAGCATTGATTTCAAAACAGGGAAATACGGTATTTAAAGTATTATTTGATCATTCGATTCTTAAACAACAAAACTATCCTGCAAATATTGACAGCAACGCCTTATGGCTTAATACAGATCCCCAATTTCTTGCTACGGGTTTTCCCGGAACCACATTCGATTTTCATGTGGAAGCAACTTCACCAGCGGTGGATCACGGCTCTAATCTGGGTATTTTAATCGACCTGGATGGCAATCCAAGACCGGTAAATCTTCCTGACTTGGGTTGTTATGAACGGCAGTGATTCTTATTCATTTCTCTTTAACTTTGATAATGGAATATTGATAATAAAATAAAAAAATATTGTATGCTAAGATTATTGCTCATTCCAATTTTATTTATGATTCATAGCAGTGTAACTGTGTACGATTTCAAAGTGCCTGCGTTGGACGGCGGAACCATCGATTTGTCTGCATATAAAGGAAAGAAATTACTGATCGTAAATACGGCATCCAAATGCGGTTTTACACCACAGTATGCTGACCTGCAAAAATTATATGAAAAATATAAAGACAAACTTGTAATCGTCGGTTTCCCTGCAAATGATTTCGGTGCGCAGGAACCAGGTACCAATTCAGAGATTAAAGAATTTTGCCAGAAGAATTATGGGGTAACTTTTCCTCTAGCTGCAAAATCAGATGTTGTTGGCGAAAATACATCACCACTTTTTAAATATCTGACAGAAGAAGCTATTAAACTTGGAACACCTGCTCCGGTTATTAAATGGAATTTTACCAAATTCCTGATCGATGAAAAAGGAAAACTTATTGGTGTTTATAACAGCAAGGTTACACCCATGAGTGATGAGATCACTTCTCACCTCAATTAATACAGATCAACCGGATGTTATTCAGTCAGATTATTGGTCAGCAGGAAATCAAAGCAAAGCTTCGCAACCTGGTTGAGCATAACAGGTTAAGCCATGCGCTGCTGTTAAACGCGCCGGAAGGTGCAGGCGGTCTGCCATTGGCATTGGCTTTTTCGCAATTCATGGTCTGCGAACGTGTTTCGGAAGAAAATTCAAAAAATAATTTCCCCGTCGAAAGCTGCAATGTCTGCCCCCCCTGTATCAAAGCAGCCCAGCTGATACATCCGGATATTCATTATGTGTATCCGGTAATTTCCCGCAAACCAGGAGACAAACCCGTTAGCACAGATTTTATATCCGAATGGCGTGAATTCATTTTTCAGTTTCCTTACGGAACCATTTTTGATTGGCTTCAATTTATACAGGCAGATAATAAACAGGGAAATATATCAGCACATGAATGCAACGAGATCAACCGTAAGCTCAGTTTAAAAAGTTTTGAAAGCGGATACAAGATCCTTATTATGTGGATGCCGGAATATCTGGGCAATGAAGGAAATAAATTATTGAAGCTGATTGAAGAACCACCTCCGGATACTCTGTTCATACTGGTAACCGAAAATGAAGGCCTGATGCTTCCAACTATCCTCTCCAGGGTTCAGATCATACGAATTCCCCGGCCATCTGTTTCTGAAATTAAGGAAGCATTGGTTGAACGAGCAGGAGTATCACCCGAACAAGCGAGACAACTCGCCGCCGTTAGTGAACAGAATTACCGCGAAGCGTTAAGACAATTACAACACGGGCAGGATGACTGGCAGGGATTATTACGGGAATGGTTAAACGCTATTTTAAAAACAGGCCCGATGGCGCAGGTAAAATGGGTGGAAGAAATCAGCAAAGTGGGACGTGAAAAGCAGAAGCAATTTTTGCAGTATTTCGGTCACCTGCTTGAACAGGCAATTCGCCTGCGGATGTTTGAAGGAGCTCTTATGGATATGCCGGATTCAGAAAAAGATTTCGCAATAAGACTGAATAAAATCGCAGATCTGTCTGCCCAGCAGGCCATAGTAAATGAACTCAATAAATCGATTTATTATATCGAACGGAATGCACATGCAAAAATGCTGTTTCATGCGCTGACCATCCGCCTCTATCATATCCTGGCTGCCAGGGAAGAAGCGGTAGTGACATAGGAACTTAGTATATTTGTCAACTTGCTTGTTAATTTATAAAAATATATGGGATGTTCTAATTGTGGCACTGCCGGCGGCAAGCCAGGCGGATGCCAAAGTCATGGAAGCTGTGGTACAGGGAGTTGCAACAGGATGAATGTATATGATTGGCTGTCGAACCTGCCAATTCACGATCCCGCCTCTGAATGCCGGGTGATGGAAATAAGTTTTAATCAGGGTAGCCGTAAGGATTTTTATCGGAATACAACAACACAAATCTTCGAAAAAGGAGAGATTGTAAGCGTGGAAGGGGTAAGTGGTTTTGATGTTGGTACGGTAAGTCTGACGGGAGAATTGGTCAGGATACAAATGAAGAAAAAAAGTGTGGATGAGTTTCACCCTGACATGAAAAAAGTGCTTCGCCGTTCTTCTGATCGTGACCTGGATCTGCTCAAACAAAATAAAGCCCGTGAAAAGGAAGCCGTCATCCGTTCACGCGCTATTTCACGCCAGCTAAAGCTGGACATGAAAGTGTCCCAGGTGGAAATTCAGGCCGATGGTCGCAAAGCCACATTCTATTATATTGCCGACGATCGGGTTGATTTCCGGGAACTCATAAAAATATTCGCTTCTGAGTTTCGTGTGAAAGTTGAAATGCGCCAGATCGGGGCGCGTCAGGAAGCTGGTAAAGTTGGAGGTATCGGTAGTTGCGGACGTGAACTCTGCTGCTCAACCTGGCTGACAGATTTCAAATCAGTCAATACTACTGCTGCACGTTATCAGAATCTTTCCATCAATCAAAGTAAGCTGAGTGGTCAGTGCGGACGTTTAAAATGCTGCCTGAACTACGAGCTCGATACATATCTGGATGCACTTCAGCAGTTTCCTGAAAATGCAGACACATTACAAGTAGCAAAAGGAACAGCCCTGCTGATAAAAAAGGATATTTTTAAAAATCTGATGTGGTATGTACTGCCAGACAGCAACAAACAATATCCACTCTTAATTGACAGGGTTAAACAGATCAAAAAACAAAACCAGCAGAATATCGTTCCTGACGATCTGGGTGCAGTGGAAGTGAATGGTAAGCCAAAAGAAGAACTGGTTAATGTTGATCTTACCGGGCAATTCAGTTTGAAAACGCTGGACAATGCCGATCGCAAAAAAAGACATAACCGGCCAGGACCTCCACATCAACGAAGAAATGAAAACAGGCCGAATAACAGACCAAATAACAGACCTGACAACAAGCCACCACAGGGACCGCCAAGAAAGAAATAATATTTCATGAAAGGCTTTAAGAAGAAAATGTTCCTGCTTTCAGGTTTATTCCTGTTGAGCTGGCTACTTCTTGCACAAAGCTGTATGAGCTTTCGCAAATCAGACGCAGATGAAAAAGCCGAATTTGCAAAAGATCAGGTAGAACTTCGGACCGCAACATTCAAAGCAGAGGGACGGCATATTCACTATGCAATTACGGGAAATGATTCCCTTCCAACCCTTTTTTTTATCCACGGATCTCCCGGCAGCTGGACCGCTTTTGCGGATTATATGAAGGACTCTTTATTATTGAAAAAATTCAGGATGATTTCTATTGATCGTCCCGGTTTTGGTTATAGTGATTATGGCCAGCCACAACACCTCGATGTGCAGTCGCTTTGGATCGGCCAGATTTTTCCTTTACTTGCAAATAATAAACCCATGTTTCTTGCGGGCCATTCTTTAGGGGGACCACTAGTTATAAAATTGGGGGCGGACAATCCAAAATTATTTTCCGGACTCGTAATCATTTCAGGATCTATAGATCCGGCAGAAGAAAAACCTGAGAAGTGGAGGCCCTGGCTTTTTAATACACCATTAAATTATTTCGTACCAGGTGCCATGCGCCCTTCCAATGAAGAATTATGGTTTTTGAAAAGAGACCTCGTGCTACTCGAAAAAGATTTCTCTAGAATTCATTGTCCCGTCTACTTCATCCACGGCGCCATGGATACCTGGGTTCCGCCTGGAAACGTGGATTATGGTAAGAAGTTACTGGTTAACGCACCAAGGGTGGAAGAAACCCTGATTCCTGGTGCGAACCACTTCATTCCCTGGACAAAGTTCACTGAAATCCGCTCGGTTTTGTTAAAATTGTATTAAGCAAGGAAAGCATATCCGACCCCTTTACAATACATCTACTTTTTAGTAAATTGCAAGTCCTAAACAAATAAAAATATGGCTATTTTCAAATCAGGTAACCCTGCGATGAATGTTTTCGAAAATACAGTTACCCTGCCTGGTTCAGGCACAATGACTGAAACAGGTACCCTCAATAAGTTTTTTCTCTTGTTTTTACTCGTCATGGCATCTGCTTCTTTAACCTGGAAAGCATTTTATGACGGCGTAAATGTAATGCCCTATATGCTGGGTTCAGCACTCCTTGGTTTTATCACAGCGATGGTTGTTATATTTAAAAAAGAATGGGCTGCCTACCTGACTCCGATATATGCTTTATTTGAAGGCGTTTTTCTTGGAGCCATATCTGCAACTTATAATAATGTATTTGCAAAGACTGCCCCGGGCATTATAACTCAGGCTGTTCTACTAACATTTGGAGCCGTGATTGCAATGTTTCTTTTATATCGTTTTAGGATTATTAAAGTAACTGAGCAATTCAGATCTATAATATTCATTGCAACAGCCGGTATTGCCATTTTTTATCTACTGGCTATGGTATTAAGAATGTTCCATGTAGATATAGCTTTTATTCACGAAGGTTCCATGCTCGGCATTGGTTTCTCATTGTTTGTGGTGGCAATTGCTGCACTTAACCTGCTTCTTGATTTTGATATGATAGAGAAGGGCGTAGCAGCTGGTGCTCCGAAATATATGGAATGGTATGGAGCTTTCGGCTTACTTGTTACCATCGTATGGCTTTATCTGGAAATATTACGTCTGCTTTCGAAACTGGCTAATCGCAGATAATTAACCAGAGAGGGATTACGCATTAATTCATGAATCTTATAATGGCAAGAACACTGTCGAGTATTGCTATGAACTGAACAAAACCGGCTAATAATATTGCTTTATATGAATCTTTTTTTGGATTGTAGAATTCCTTTTCTGATCGATAGTTCTGATAGATGAATGTCATTTTTTGTTGCAAGTAGTTCCTTGTTGGAATTAAACTTCAACGCAGATAAATCTTCTACTGCTATTACTAGTTCAGCTGCTGATATCTAATTTTTAAATTAATAGTGCTTTGTGCTTACTGCGATATTTCGCGATGGGTCGATTTAAATAATGAAGTAAACAAAGTATGAACGAAAAATGTAACATGTTTCAGATGGGAGGAAATAATGTGTACATCTATTCTTAACAGGATGGACGAAGCCACATTTTAAGACCTTTGCAATCTTTACATTTACCTATATAAATAAGTTCTGAAAATTGCGATATCCTTTTTTGTTTACGAGTCGTTTCCGCTAGTCGACTTATAAGATTGACTGGCTGATATGGATAACTTGAAGCTTCATTTGGATAATACTCTTCTGTATGACTGACATGATTCATATTATCATTAGAATATTGAGGTTGGCCTTTCAATTGTAAATGTCTTTTGTTTCCCCGGCTATATGGATGAATCCTAAAAAGTTTTTTGCTGAACAGGGGTGAATTCCTGGTGTTATTTGGATATTCAGTATTGGTCTGAACTTTCTGATTCTGCGTTTCTTGTTTCAGATGTTGTTCTATTACCGGATCAATATATTGTTCCTTAAGTCTTGCAAGGACGGTCTCCTTTTCCAATCCCTGTTTAAGCATCTTCAAAGCCTCACCTGTCAGGGTGCGATAGAGGGCATATATTTTTTGTTCCTCAGGCAATAGTTTATACAGTGACGCAGCAATGGGAGAAGCTTCCTTCATCCGGTTACATCTTCTACGGAAGCCTTTAAACGCGGGGTCTTGCTTCACACGTTTACCGGTTAGTGAAGTTGACTTGCGGATTATATTGATGCCATGAGACATGTATCCACATATCCCTCCGGCATTGCCGATAAATACAATATCACTTTTGTTAATTGGCATTTGGAAAGCAACGCAAAATAGAAATAATTATTTTTCAAGGGCAAGACATTATTTTCCAGGTGATAAACACCTTAAATTATTAATACAGATAGTACTTGAATTAAATACATAAAGCGCAGTTTCCCTATCCGGAATCAGCAAAAGGGCAGGAACCTGGGTTTATCAAAACCAGGATCCTATCCAGGTGTTACTCATATCTTTACCGGCGAATTTTCTTTCCCTTCTGGATATTTCCATATAATGCCTCACCAACGTAATCGGAATCAAAAGGATTAGAAATACTAATGTGAATGGCGGAATACCCATCATGGATACCCATTTTCCACCGAAATACCTACGCATGGGCCGTTTCAGTCTTTCAGCAATCAGATACATGCTCGGAAGGATAAAGAGTGTCATAAAGAAAGCGAAAGCAAGGCCGAAAATGATAGTCCATGATAAAGGCTTCCAGAAGACGGCACTATCACCTCCGAAGAATATATGCGGATTCAATTCGGCGAACAGAGATACAAAATTGATATTGAATCCGATGGCCAAAGGAATCAGGGCGAGTATGGCCGCCAGTGCAGTTAATAATACCGGAATAATCCTGGTTTTACCCGCCTGGATCAGGGCTTCCCTTGTTTTCATTCCGCGTTCGCGAAGTACATCTGCGAATTCGATTACGAGGATTCCATTCTTCACAACGATACCTGCGAGTCCCACAATACCCAATCCGGTCATTACAGCGGAGATCGTCATTCCGGTAAAAGCAAATCCAAGCAGTACACCGATAATACTGAATATTATTTCCGTCAGAATAATAACCGGTTTACTGATTGAATTAAACTGAAGGACAAGAATAAATAGAATCAGCATCAATGCCATGAGAAGGGCTGAACCCAGGAATGAAACTGTTTCCTGTTGTTGTTTTCCTTCTCCCGTCTGGGTAATGGTTACATCTCCCGTATTATTCTGGAAATTATCAATTGCATCTTTCAGTTCGGCATTCACTGCAGGCGGCGTATATCCTGTCAGTACATTTGAATAGAGTGTTATAACTCTTTTTAATGATTTCCGCTTGATACTTCCATATGTGCTGGTGAAATCAATTTTAACCAGGTTGGTGATGGGTATCGACTTGATAGCTCCTGTAGGTTCACGGAAAAAAATCTTCATATTCAACAGGTCCGTAAGGTTCTTACGCTGTACTTCTGTATTGCGTAACTGTATTTTATATTCTTCTTTATTATCCTTGATCTTGGATAGTTCTCTTCCGAATAAAGCTGTGCGGATTTGTTGACCAATCTGTGCTGTGCTTACACCTTCAATCATTGCACGCTGACGATCTATAGTAAGTGTTATTTCAGGATTGGTTAGATCCACATCCATTTTTAATTCTTCTACACCAGGTGTTTGAATAGAATCAAGATAATTTTTAAGAGCAGAAGCTGTTGTGGTGAGGTCCTCGAAATTATCACTTGCAATTTCAATATTTATCGGTGGATCTGTAGGCGGACCGTTTTGTTCCTGATCCACTGATATTTCTGCACCGGGAATTCCTTTTAAAGCTGCACGGATGGAATCAAGAATTGGTGTTGTAGCTCTTCCATGACGTTTTTCAAATTCAACAAAAGAAACCTGAACACGGCCCAGCTCTGGTCTTGTGCTGCGGTCTCCGCTTTGTGGATTCCCTGCACCGATTGCCACATTCGAAATTACGCTTTCAACGAGTGGATTTAATTTTCCATCTGCTATTCCCAATACTTTATTTACCCTGTTCTCCAGCTGGTGCGTGACTGAATCCGTATAATCTACATTGGTTCCTACAGGTAGTTTAAGATATACATATATAAAATTCGGATCGCCTTTAGGAAAGAAAACAACAGGCACTTTTCGTATCCCCAGGAAAACAAATGAGAATACAAGTAATAAGAAAGTGCTGAAGAGTAACCATACGGGTCGCCAGCCTTTCAATGCCCACCTTAAACCGTTTTCATAATGTTTCATTATCCATGGAAGGCTACGGTTCTGGAAAGTATGGATCATTCCTGTAAAGAGATATGCATTCAGAAACATCAGTATGCTGAAAAAAATCAGGAGATTTCCCCCAAAAGTGAAATGAGACAAATCCAGTAAAATGCCCAAAACAAGAAAAATATAGAAAATCGGATTCCTGAAGACCCTGGATTTTCTGCTACCATAATCATCTTCAGCATGGTTCATAAAATCAACTGCGAAAATCGGGTTCATGATAAACGCAACAATCAGTGATGCAGAAAGTGTAAAAATCAACATCACGGGCAGGTAGATCATGAACTTTCCAATAAGACCAGGCCAGAATAATAATGGGAAAAATGGTGCGAGTGTGGTTAACGTGCCCGCAAGAACCGGTATAAAAATTTCACCTGCCGCTATTTTGGCAGCAATAATGGAAGTTACTTTTCCTTTCCCCTCTGTAAAAATCCTGTGCGTATTTTCAATCACCACAATAGCATCATCCACAATAATCCCGAGACCGAATAGTAATGCAAATAGCACTATGAAGTTCAGTGTTACATGTCCCCCGATAATGATATCCGCTATAGGTAAGAACATGAATGCAACGAACATACTAAGAGGTACTGAAAGCGCAACGAAAAATGCATTCGTAACACCCATGAAAAACATCAGAATTACCAACACCAGAACAAAACCAATTACGATGGAATTCACCAGGTCGTTAAAAGAAGTACGCGTCGTTCGGCTCTGATCGCCGGTTACCACTACAGCCAGGTCTTTTGGAAACTGAGTTTCCTTCATTTCAGCCACCACGCGCTTCACTTCGTCGGATGTTTCAATTAAATTTTCACCGCTTCTTTTAATGATGTTCAGGGTCACAACATTTTTACCATCCAAACGTGCATAACTTTCACTTTGCTTCACTGTATCTATGATGGTAGCAATATCTTTGAGATAAATCGGTGCTGCAGAAGTATTTCTTATAATGATCTGTTCGATATCTGAAGTCGTTTTAAACTGACCCTTTAACTGGAGGGTTCTTTTCATATTTCCAACTTCCAGCAATCCGCCAGATATATCCTGGTTTTCATTAGCAACAGCAGTAGCAATATCATTGAATGTAATGTTGGAGCTTTGCATTTTGTAATTGTCCACATTGATCTGGAACTCACGTTCCGGAGCACCTACTACATCTACGCGGTTGATCTGGGATAATTCTTCCAGTTTATCTTTAAGATCATCTGCAAATTTTTTCAGGTGCTGACCGTCGTAATTGCCACTCACATTTACGTACATGATTGGCTGATCGGACAAACTCACTTCTACCACATTAGGCTGCGAAGTCAGGTCGGTAGGCAGATCGGTTTTTGATTTGTCAACCGCATCTTTTACTTTCTGTAATGCTACATCCGTCTGAACATCCGTTTCGAATTCCACAATAATGGCTGAAAAATCCTGAACGGAAGTGCTGGTAAGTTTATTGATCTTAGCCCCGGTAATACCCTTGATCTGTTTTTCGATGGGACGGGTAACCAGATTTTCAATATCCTTGGGAGAATTACCTACATAGGTTGTCTGCACATAAATCGTCGGAATAACTATATCCGGAAACTGTTCTTTAGGTGTTGTAACGAATTTATTTACACCCAGAATGGTCACAAAAATGATCAGCAGGTAAACCGAAGTTTTATTGTTGATAGCCCAGCTCGTGGGTTTGAATTCTTTAAATTTTCCTTTAAAATTTTCCAGTGTGATCATAAAAACGAATTGGAATGTTTGTTGATACTTCGCCGAATCACTGTACCTGCGTAGTTATAGGTTGCTGATCGTACAGACCCTGGTAACCCTCGGTTATGATATTATCCCCCTGTTGGATTCCTTTTAGGATTTCGACCTTGTCTGCATACATCATACCGATAGTTATGGGTTTTTTATTCGCGATCAGCCGGTTTCCATCTTTCACTGCCACCATCACATACTTTCCATTTTCGTCATTCTGGAGGCTGTTCACCGGAATGGTTAAGGCATTGGATGCTGTATAATCCTGAATTTTAATCAGGGCTACCTGGTTGGGATAGAAATCTTTTTCATAAGGAAGTTTAGCTTCCACATAGAAGCTCCTGTTGGAAGCATCGATCGTCTTTCCTGTTATGGCTATCTTTGTATCAATAGTCTTGTTGCTGAGTTCCGGGATTACTACTTTTACATTACTTCCTACTTTAACTTTTCCAAGATAATTTTCGGGGACCTGTGCAACCGCTTTGAGTTCATTCGTATTTACCAGGCGGATCTGATTATTGCCATTGAAAAACTCACCCAGGCGCACATTTACATTGTCTGCAACGCCACTTATATCTGCGTATACATTAGTAAGCTCAATCTGTTCATTTACAAAATCTACCTGTCTTTGCATCTGATCCATCTGATTTTTTGATGTGACCAATTCAACTTCAGAACCTATCTGCTGTGCCCAAAGGTTTTTTCTCCTCTTGTATAAATCCTGAGCAAAGGACAGTTGTTGTTTGGCTGTTGCAAGTTGGTGGATTAATAAAGCGTCGTCTAGTTTAAGTAACAATTGTCCCTTCTTTACAATATCGCCCTGCTTTACATAAATAGCTTTTACCTGTCCGCCTGTACCATTTCTTGGCGTTACATAAGCAATATTCAATGCATCAATTTTCCCCTGCAATTCAATATAATGAGTAAAGTCTGCGGGTATAACCGGTTGAATAGCCACCAGTTTTGATTTTTCCTTTTTGACAGAAGAGGGATCAATTTCAGCCAGCTCTTTCTCAGCTTTTTGGATTTTAGTTACAAGGGCAACCTGCTGGTCTTTCAGGCTCTGCAGTTCTGCCTTTTTCTTCGAAATGGGATCGCTGCTTTGTCCGCATGATATAAAAAATATCGTTCCGGTGAGCAGGGTATATAAAAATATCTTATTCATATTTTGGTTTGTTTGGCGTTATTAAATTTTACCGATTGCTTTTAGATAATCCACTTTTGCTACCACAGCATTATAAAGAGCATTGATATAATTGGATTGTGCCTGGATAAGGTCAGTCTGGGCATTGGTCAGATCTGTCGATGAAGCAAGTCCGGATTCATATTTTTTCTTGGTCTGATCATAAACAGATTCTGCCAGGCCTGTGTTATCTCGCTGGTTATCCATATTTCTGATTGCATTTATGAAATTATTTCTGGCTGTGCGAACCTCTACATCTATACTCTGTTTCAGATTCTCAATCTGGTCACTAACCAGTATAGATTGAAGTCTGGCCTTTTTTAAATTAGCATCTTTCGAGAACCCACTGAAGATGGGTACGTTCAATGAAAGCCCGAAATAGGATGTGCTATACCATGTGCTAGATTTACTGAATAAATCAAATGTGTTATTGAGTGCATTCTTCTGATAAGCACCATTTAGGCTAAGTGTTGGATAGTAGACCGCCTGGTAACGCCTGACATCGAAATCACTCAGCTGTTTTGATAACTTCAGACTCTGGTAATCATACCTGTCTTCATAACGATAAGTAAGATCCATGGGAATACCGCCCTTCAGTTGTGCTTCATCAAAATTGGTAGCCAGATGAACTGAATCTGCAGCAGGAATACCGATTAAAAATTTAAGTGTCAGATAACCATTAACGATAATGGTCTGCGTGTTTTCTTTGGATGTTTGAAGGTTGGCAAGTTGAACAATGGCTTTATCCACGTCCAGCTTTTCAGCAAAACCATTTTCATTCATTATTTTGGTATCATGTAAAAATTTTTCGGCTCTTGCAATATTTGCATCCAGCAACTCGAGCTGGGTTTTACTTACTACCAGAGAATAATAAGTTTTGTAAACATTAACAGATAAATTCTCTATCGTGAGGTCAATGTTTTTTCTGTAATAATCTAGTGAAGTGGTTCTTGCTTTCAATCCGACAAAAACAGCACCATCGAAAAGTTTTTGACTCAATTGTATACCTCCTGTCAGATTATATTTTTGGTTTAAGGAGACCGCCTGTGAAGTGGGAGGAAATCCAGGGCCGAAGGAGTTTGCCGCAAGCACGATTACAGGTATCTGAAAATAATTTGTTGAGGTACCCACTGCAGAAACAATTGGCAGGGCATCTGCTGTTAATTGTTTATTCGTTTGCTCCTGTACATTCAGGTTGGCGAGTGCCATTTTCACCTGAATATTGTTTTTCTTCGCAAGGTCCAGCGCATCCTGGATAGTGAGTTCATGGATGGTCTGGGCCCTTGCAAAAGTCGTCCCGATAAAAGTCAGGATCACGCTAAGAATCAGCTTAAGATGAAATCTTTTGCTCATTTGAAAAGTTTTTTTGTCTTTCATTCAAATATTTTTCAATTAGTTTTTTCCCCTTGGGATTGCAGATACTGTGCAAAAAAAGTATGGCCAGTTCCTGGCAGGTCTGGTTCATCGGGTATTTATTCTGGGGGAAAGCTTCCTGGTTGAAAGGCATAAATGCTGATTCGATCCGGTGGCGGGTTGTCAGGTCTATGTTAAGGTCGGTCCGGTAAATATCTTCTCTTGCGCCCCTTTCAAGATTCTCTTTGATCGTTGAAAAGAGAAACTGATACTTATATTGTTTCAGCCGCTTAAATGCTGCAGGATGATGTTTTTCCAGGTCGTACATTATCTGGGGATTCATGGCTTTCAGCATTTCCTGTGTGAAGTCCATGGCGACGAAAATTTCATGGACCGCGTTTTCAGCTGTAAGGGTAAAACCCCGGCAATCCTCTTCATTTCGATTTATTAACTCATTTACCACAGCTTCCACCATGGCGTCCTTATCAGTGAAGAACTGATAGATGGTTTTCTTGCTGATACCAAGCTGGGCCGCAATTTCGTCCATGGTTATTGACCTGATGCCATATTGCATAAAAAGGTCATGCGCTTTTCCCAGTATTCTGTCTTTGTTTTCCATTATAATCTTCTAAAGAAGTACAAAACTACGGAAACTATTTATGTAACCAAAGTTTCCACCGATCTTTTTATGGGTTTCACCGATCAAACAGGAAACAGAAAGTGCATCCCGTGTTTTAAACATGGCGTCGGGAGAATGTTTGATTATTTTTGATTACAAACCACTGTTTATGAAATTTCAGGTCATATTGGGAAAGTTGTTCAAGTATTTTTTGCAGGGTCTGATCATTCTGGCACCGATAACGATCACATTTTGGACGGTTTATTCATTATTTAACTGGGTTGACAGTATCCTGCCAAATTTCGTTCACAGTCTTTTCCCCAAGCTTGCACTGGATGAAAATGGAAACCCGAGGCATATTCCAGGCATCGGATTTATACTGGTTATCATCCTGGTATTGACAGTGGGATATGTTTCTTCATCCTTTATCGTGAGCAAGCTGGTAGAGCTTTTCGATAATATACTGGAGAAAACTCCCGGTATTAAAATCATTTATACTACCATCAAGGACTTCTTTGAAGCTTTTGCCGGCAACAAACGCAAATTCGATCGGGCCGTACTTGTTTGTATCGAATCAACGGATATCTGGCGGATAGGTTTTATCACACATGAAGAACTGGCGGAATTCGGCTTACAGGAATATATTTCAGTATATGTTCCTCAATCATATGCATTCGCTGGTCACCTGTATTTTGTAAAAAAAGAGAGGGTCCGTCTTATTACTGATATCACTTCTACAGACGCGATGAAATTCGCTATCTCCGGCGGGGTTACGAATATAGATGAATAGAAGGTTCGTTGGTCGATAGCCGTTGGCGGTTTGCAGTTAAAGTTATATATACTATAAGTGGTATTGGTATTTTAAATACATGCAATTATCTTGGACAATTCTTTGAACCCGGCCAACTATCAACGGCCTACGGCCAACGATTAGTAGACAAATTTTTTTTATGAAAAAGATTTTCTACTTAATCATCCTGCTCCTTCCATCGCACCGTTCCTACTGCTGGGGTTTTTATATGCATGAAAAAATAAATTATCATGCGGTATTTCTCCTCCCCCCACAAATGATGATTTTATTCAAACCCAATATCGGGTTTCTTTCAGAACATGCGGTAGATCCGGATAAAAGAAGGTATATGGTTGCCAGCGAGGGTGCGCATCATTATATGGACATTGATCATTATGGTATATATCCCTTTCCGGCAATTCCCCGTGATTATAAATCAGCTATTTTGAAATTCTCTGCAGATAGTTTGCAGGCTTATGGAATCGTGCCCTGGTGGATTCAGACAATGATCGGCAGGCTTACAAAAGCTTTTCGGGAAAAAGACAAACAGGCAATTCTGAAAAATGCCGCGGAATTGGGCCACTATATTGCTGACGCTCATGTTCCACTTCACGTCTGCTCAAATCATAACGGACAGCTTACACATCAGGAGGGCATTCATGCATTCTGGGAATCACGGGTGCCAGAATTATTTGCTGAGACGGATTGGGATTTCTTTATCGGCAAAGCAGTTTATATTCCTGATCTCTCCTCATTTATCTGGGATCGGATACTGGAAAGTGCCGCAGAGGCAGATACAGTACTCCGATGTGAAAAAGAAATCAGCCTTGTCTTCAGTCCCGATCAGAAATATGCATTCGAAGATCGTAAGGGAAAAATCGTGAAGCAGTATTCCACTTCTTTTGCAACGCTATATGAAAACAGGCTAAACCATATGATTGAGCGGCGCATGCGGCAGTCGATTTTTGCTGTCGCTTCCTGCTGGTATACTGCATGGGTGAATGCTGGTCAACCCTCCCTTGAAAGACTGGTACATGACAGTCTTTCCATTTCCGAACAAAAAGAACATCAACGCCTGAATTTGGAATGGAAGAATGGGAAGGTGTTGGGGTGGGATTGCAATTGATCGTTGGCGGTTGGCCGTAGGCGGTTGACCGTAATTGTAAAATCAACTAATTCTAATTAAAACATCATAAAATATGTTATGTCAAATTATAAAAAATTGGATGTCTGGAAATTGTCAATCGAAATTGTGAAGGAGATTTACATTTTGACAAAATCATATCCATCTGAAGAACGGTATGGATTGGTTACACAAACAAATAGAGCAGTAGTTTCAATACCCTCTAATTTAGCGGAAGGATTTGGAAGGAATTCTAAAAAAGATACAATTCATTTCTTATATATTTCAAGAGGTTCCGCCTACGAAGTAGAAACTCTTTTAAATATTGCATTTACTATTAAAATCATAAATGAAGAATCTTATAATAATGTCAATTAGATATTGGAACGGGTTCTAAAAGTTATTAATGGATATATCAACTATTTAGAGAAAAAACTATAATACCGGCCGACCGCCAACGGCCAACCGCCAACGAAATGTTGTAAATTGCGCTTCCAAGATTAAAAAAGATGATACACAATTTCAATGCGGGTCCCAGTATTTTGCCAAAAGAAGTTTTTGAAGAAGCCGCCAAAGGCATTTTGAATTTCCGGGACACAGGACTTTCCATTCTTGAAATCGGACACCGGACTGCATTGTTTCAATCTGTAATGGACGAAGCCGTACTCCTGGCTAAAGAACTCATGAAATTGGATTCTGATCATGAAGTATTATTTCTTCATGGTGGTGCAACTACACAGTTTTTCCAGGTGCCCATGAATCTTTTGAACGAAAATCAAACCTCTGTTTATCTTGATTGTGGCGTTTGGGGTTCAAAAGCCATTAAGGAAGCCAGGCTGTTTGGCATTGTGGATGTAGTTGCGTCTTCAAAGGATAAAAACTATACCTATATTCCGAAGGGATTTAAAATCCCTTCTGGAGCTGTTTATTTTCATTATACTACCAACAATACCATTGAAGGAACTGAAATGTTTTCCATTCCTGAAACGAATGTTCCGCTGGTGGCAGATATGAGCAGTGATATTTTGAGTTATGAAACGGACTTTAATAGGTTCGCACTGATCTATGCCGGTGCTCAAAAAAATATTGGTGCTGCAGGTGTGAATATGGTTGTGATACGTAAGGATATTCTTGGTAAAGTAGATCGTAAACTGCCGGGTATGATGGATTACCGCCAGCATATAGATGCCGGATCCATGTTAAATACACCGCCGGTATTTGCTATATATGTTTGTCTGCTTACTCTGCGCTGGTTAAAAAATAAGGGCGGTGTGGCAGCTATCGAAAAAATCAATAGAGCAAAATCCGACCTTCTTTATAAAACCCTGGATGCAAAGGATGGATTCGAACCTCCAGTCTCAAAAGAAGACCGCAGCCGTATGAACGTTATTTTTACGATTAAAGATCCCCGGCTGGAAAAAAAATTCCTCGAAGCCTGCAAAGAACAAAATATGATTGGGGTTAAAGGACATAGAAGTGTAGGCGGATACCGAATTTCGCTCTATAATGCCCTTCCCCTAGAAAGTGTAATGGCCCTGACAAGTCTTATCATTCAACTTTAATTTGAATACATGGCAATAATTTCTGCTTTTAGAGCGCTCAGACCTGCAAAAGACCTGGCTTCCCGCGTTGCCTCGCTACCATATGATGTCCTGAATAGCGCTGAAGCAAGAACAATCGCGGAAAAAAACCCTTATTCATTTCTACATATCACCAAAGCTGAGATTGACCTTCCCGAAGGCATTGATGTTCACAGTGACAGAGTATATAATAAAGCGGCTGATAACCTGTTCATCTTCCGTGACAATAAAATTCTGATCCGCGATGAACAACCCGCTTATTATATATATGAATTAAGTATGGGCAAAAGAAGACAAACAGGGCTGGCTTGCATAAGCGCTATTTCGGATTATGAAAATAATATTATCAAAAAGCATGAATTAACGCGACCGGAAAAAGAACTCGACAGAATAAACCATATACGTATTACAGGGGCCCAAACAGGAAATGTATTTCTTGCTTATAAGTCAAATGTAACCCTTAGTATATTGATCGGCTACTTGAAAAAAGCACATGAACCTGTTTATGATTTTGTTACTGAAGATGGGATTGGTCACCGGGTTTGGGTTGTGCATGATCCGCATACCATTATTGAGATCACAAAGATTTTTCAAAAGCAAATCCCTTACACCTATATCGCTGACGGCCATCACAGGGCTGCTTCAGCTGCCAAAGTAAAAAATGCACTTGGCAAAGAAGCATCTTCTGAAGCGGAATATTTTTTAACCACTTTATTCCCTTCAGACGAACTACATATTATGGGCTATAACCGGGTGGTAAAGGATTTGAATGGATTGGATAAAAACAGCTTCCTTGAAAAACTTAACAAAAATTTCAGGGTAGTGAAAATGAATGCAGCTTATTCACCTGACAGACTGCACAATTTAGGGATGTACCTGGAAGGCAACTGGTATCATTTGGAAGCTAAGGAAAATAGTTTTTCGGATGATCCGATAGGTGTCCTCGATGTAAGTATTCTTCAGGAAAATATCCTTTCACCCATTCTGGGGATAAAGGATGTAAGAACTGATAACAGGATTGATTTTGTGGGAGGAATCAGGGGACTTGGCGAACTGGAAAAAAGAGTTGATAACGGTCAGATGAAACTGGCTTTCAGTCTTTACCCCGTTAGTATGGACCAACTTTTTGACATCGCAGACAGAGGTCAGATCATGCCACCAAAAAGTACCTGGTTTGAACCTAAACTGCGAGACGGACTTTTGACACATCTGATTAGATAAACGGTACTTTTGTGTGGACAATTATTTTGTTCGTGGGCCGTTTCTTAAAGTTGGCCTATATTCAATTCATGATAAAACTTCTCATTGCCATTAGTTTATTTCTTACAGGCTTAACCTGTTTTGCCCAGAAGGCAGATTCCCTGCATAAGGTTGCAAAACAGTTCATGCGCAATGGGGATTATCCCAATGCCATTATCGTCTTAAGTAACGCTTTAAAAACAGATCCGGACAATCTGGAAATACAAAAGGACCTGGCTTTTACTTACTATCTCCAAAGAAATTACAGTGCTTCGGTGGAATCCGGAAGAAAACTGATTGCCCGCAGTGATGCGGACGAACAGTGTTACCAGATTCTTGGTATGGCATACAAAGCCATCGATGAAAGTAAACAAGCAGATAAAATGTATAAACAGGGAATTAAAAAATTCCCCAGCAGTGGAGAATTATACAATGAATACGGCGAAATGTTATGGGCGAACAAGGATGCGGAAGCGATACGTTTTTGGGAAAAGGGAATTGAAGTGGATCCCAATTATTCTTCAAATTATTATAACGCCAGTAAGTTCTATTATTTTACATATGACAAAGTCTGGAGCCTGATATATGGTGAAATTTTTATCAATCTGGAAAGTTATAGCCGACGCACACCCGAAATCAAATTGCTTCTTGTTGATGGTTATAAAAAATTATTCACCGATCTTAGATTACCAAAAAACCAAGTAAATAAAAATCTTTTTGCTGCGGCTTATCTTTCCATTATGTCTGATCTGTCTTCGACTGTTAACCTGGGTATTACACCAGAATCACTCAATATATTAAGAAGTAAATTTGTTTTAGAATGGTTTGAGAAATACGGAGATAAATATCCTTTCAGGCTTTTCGAATATCATCGGCAACTTCTGAAGGAGGGTTTGTTTGACGCTTACGATCAATGGGCATTCGGTGCTTCAATGAGTTTGGCTTCTTTTCAAAACTGGACTACTCAACATACAGATGATTATAACAGGTTTATTAATTTTCAGAAAGGCAGGATTTTCAAATTGCCTTCGGGTCAGAATTATCGCAACCTGAATTCCAAATAATCAACATGAACAAACCCGAACGATTGTTTGATTGTATTGCTTTCCAGTTGGAGAAATTTCCGAAACCTGATATGCTTGCTGCTAAAGAAAAAGGAATTTGGAGAAAATACAGCACCAGTGAAATATCAGAAACAGTTGACATTTTAGCCTGCGGTTTATCCGCCATCGGCGTTTCCGGAAATGACCTGACTGTAGAAGGTCAGGATAAGATTGCCATCATTTCAAATAACAGGCCCGAATGGCTGATAACTGATTTAGCCGTTCAAAAACTGGGGGCTATTCTTGTTCCAATCTATCCGACAACAAGCAACCATGAAATAGAATTTATTTTCCAGGATGCTTCCGTGAAATATGTTTTTGTTAGCAGTGCTGAGTTATTTGAAAAGATCCGGCAGGTGCGTCCCAATATTCCTTCCATTAAAAACGTATATACATTTGATAAGATAGAAGGGGTAGACCATTGGTCGTCACTGCTGAATGCCGCTACTGATGCAAAAAAAAATGAACTGGAATCCATAGGTAAAACCATCCGGTCTGAGCATCTTGCAACAATCATTTATACTTCCGGCACCACGGGAACACCAAAAGGCGTGATGCTGACGCATAATAATATCACAAGTAATGTGATGTTTGCAAAAGAAAGTTTTCCTTTCGAAGACAGGCCTGACTTTAAAGTGCTCAGTTTTCTGCCACTGAATCATATCCTGGAAAGAATGGTGAGCTACATTTATATGTTCAGCGGGATCAGTATATATTATGCGGAAAGTTTCGATACTATAGGGGCCAATTTGCTGGAAGTAAAGCCCAATCTTTTTGTAACTGTTCCCAGGATACTTGAGAAGGTTTTTGAAAAGATCATGGCTAAAGGCGCATCCTTGAAAGGAATTCAGAGAGCATTATTTTTCTGGGCTGTGGAACTGGGGAAAAAATATGACAATAACCGTGGCCAGGGATTGTGGTATTCCCTTCAACTCTTCCTGGCAAATAAAATCATATTCAACAAATGGCGCGAGGCTCTTGGCAATAATATTAAGTATGTTATAGTTGGTGGCGCTGCATGCCAGATAAGGCTTTTGCGTATTTTCAGTAGTGCAGGTATTCCTGTTTATGAAGGTTATGGGCCTACAGAAAACTCACCGGTTATCGCCGTAAACCGCCGTGGCAAAGGGCTATGCCGTTTTGGTACCGTCGGACCCGTACTGAATGGCGTTGAACTGCGTCTGGAAACCGACGGAGAAATTTGTGTAAAAGGACCCAGCGTAATGAAAGGATATTACAAGCGGCCCGACCTTACAGCTGAAACGATCATCGACGGATGGTTGCATACCGGAGATATAGGAGTGATGGAAGATGGAAAATTTTTGCGCATCACAGATCGAAAGAAAGAATTGTTTAAAACCAGTGGCGGAAAATATGTCGCCCCCGCAGCCATTGAGAATAAACTTAAGGAATCTCGTTTTATTGAACAGATAATTGTAGTAGGATCTGAAATGAAATTTGTTGGCGCCCTTATAGTGCCTGCATTTACGCAACTCGCTGAATGGTGCAAACAATATGGCTATGATACCGGTTCCAACCTGTCCATGATTCAAAATCCCGCTGTAATAAAATTCTACAGAGGTATTGTGGATGAATATAACCAACAGTTCAACCACGTAGAGCAGATAAAAAAATTCGAATTGCTGCCCTTTGATTGGAGTGTTGAAGGAGGTGAACTTACCCCGAAGCTGAGTATCCGGAGAAAAATAATTCTCGAAAAATATAAATCCTATATAGATAAGATCTACAACTGACCCGCTCTCTTTTTATTCACTCTTATGAACGAAGAAAACAAAAGACTGCAGGACCCTGCCTGGAAAAACTGGGGACCCTATCTAAGCGACAGACAGTGGGGAACAGTTCGCGAGGATTATAGCGAAAACGGATCGGCCTGGGAATTCTCTACACATGAAATTGCCCGAAGCAAAGCCTGGCGATGGGGAGAAGACGGTTTGGGTGGTCTGGGTGATTCCAAATTACAATTATGCATTGCCGTTAGCTTGTGGAACGAACGAGATCCGATTCTGAAGGAACGGTATTTCGGGCTGACGGGAAACGAAGGCAATCATGGGGAAGATGTAAAGGAATTATATTATTTCCTGGATGCAACTCCCAGTCACTCCTACCTGAAAATGCTATATAAATATCCGCAGGCTGAATTTCCCTATGAAGAACTGCTGGCGGAGAACAAGCGAAGGGGTAAAATAGATCCTGAATATGAAATTCAGGACACGGATATATTTAATGAGAACAGATATTTTGATGTTTTTATTGAATACGCAAAATTTTCACCGGATGATATCTTAATGAAGATAACGGTTTTTAACCGTGGCCCGGAAGCCGCACCCCTGCACGTTCTGCCTAATATCTGGTTCCGGAATAACTGGAGTCTTGGATATTTACATACGAAACCCGGCATGGAAAGGGAAACAGATAACTGTATCATTATACAACATGAAATACTCGGCCATCACAGGTTCTATGCGGATAACCCGATTGAAGTGCTTTTTTGCGATAATGAAACCAATAATGAAAAATGTTATCTGGTTCCCAATAAAAATGATTGTTATTTTAAAGATGGAATCAACAATTATATACTGCACGGCACAGCAAGTGTAAATCCGGGTCAAAGTGGCACAAAAGCAGCTTTCCATTTTAATAAAACCATTGGATCAGGTGAATTTGTAACATTTCGTTTACGTAAGAGCGTGATCGAGCTCAAGAATCCTTTTGAAGAATTTGACAGCATATTTTCTTCACGAATTGAGGAAGCAGATGCTTTTTATGCGGAAAAGCAATCCAACCTGCCCACAGAAGAATTGAAATCCATACAACGTCAGGCATATGCAGGCATGATCTGGTGTAAGCAGTTATATTATTACAATGTGGAGAAATGGATTACCGGAGATCTTTCCGGTCCGCCACCACCACCTCAACGAAAGTATGGAAGGAACCATCAGTGGCGGCATTTAAATAGTTCCGACATCATGACTATGCCTGATAGCTGGGAATATCCATGGTTTGCGGCCTGGGATCTGGCATTTCACTGCATTTGTTTTGCCGATATCGACATAGAATTTTCAAAACAACAGCTGACCCTTCTCACGCATGAATGGTTTATGCATCCGAATGGCCAGCTGCCTGCTTATGAATGGGCTTTTTCGGATGTAAATCCCCCGGTACATGCATGGGCGACCTGGAAGGTATATAGCATTGATAAAACAAATACAGGCAAGAGTGATTTAAAATTCCTTGAGACCATCTTTCTTAAACTGCTTATGAATTTTACCTGGTGGGTAAACAGAAAAGATGAACAGGGCAATAACATCTTTGAAGGCGGCTTCCTGGGAATGGATAATATCGGGCTCTTCGACAGAAATACACCATTGCCGGATGGATCGATTCTGGAACAATCGGATTCAACCAGCTGGATGTGTATGTATTCACTCAACATGATGCGGATCTCTTTGGAACTCGCCAAAACAAATGATGTATATCAGGACATGGCAACGAAATTCTTTGAACATTTTCTATATATCGCACACGCCATGTTTGCAGGTGGCGATCAAGATACAGGTCTCTGGGATGATGTGGATGAATTTTATTACGACACTATCCAGAAATCCGACGGAAAATATGAGAAATTAAAGATTCGATCTATGGTCGGGCTGATTCCGCTATTGGCAGTAGAAATTCTGGACGACGATCTACTGAAAGACCAAAAAGAATTTACTGATAGGTTATACTGGTTCCTGAACAACCGGCCGGAACTGGCAAAACTGGTTTCGAAATGGGGAGAGAAAGGAAAAGATGAAAAACATCTCTTGTCTCTTTTACGGGGGCACCGGATGAAACGGATTCTTTACCGGATGCTGGATGCAAGTGAATTTCTCAGCGATCATGGTTTAAGGGCGCTATCAAAATTTCACGAGGCTAATCCATATATGCTACAAATTGATGATACCTTGTTCTCTGTTCATTACACGCCGGGCGATTCGGATACTTCGCTTTTTGGTGGAAATTCCAATTGGCGGGGACCCGTATGGATGCCAATGAATTACCTGATTATTGATTCCCTTAAAAGGTTTCATGACTATTACGGCGACGATTTTCGTATTGAATACCCAACCCATTCAGGTAATCTGTTTTCCCTTGAGGAGATTGCAAATAAACTAGCAGAAAGAGTCATAACATTATTTACCAGGGATGCAAATGGTAACCGGCCTGTTTATGGTGACCAGCTCCTGTTTCAAAAAAATCCAGACTTTAAAGACTATATACAGTTTTTTGAATATTTCCATGGTGATACCGGGAAGGGCCTCGGCGCATCTCATCAAACAGGCTGGACCGGCCTGGTTGCGCGCCTGTTGACAGTCAGATAGCTCTTTATTAAGCTATCTTTGCAGCCCGAATAAAAAAAGTGGAAAAAAGCAATTTCGTTGATCAGATCCGGGTATTTTGTAAAAGCGGTCATGGCGGGGCCGGAAGCAAGCATTTTATGCGTACGAAATACAATGCTCTTGCGGGTCCTGACGGAGGAGACGGTGGCCGCGGTGGTCATATTATTCTTAGAGGAAATAAAAACACCTGGACACTTCTTCCATTACGTTACTATAAAAATGTTTTTGCTGAAAACGGCGAAGGTGGGAGTGGAAACAATTGCACAGGCCGATTCGGGAAAGACATATATATTGATGTCCCGTTAGGTACCATCGCTAAGGACGAGCTAACCGGTTTGAAAGAAGCAGAGATTCTGGAAGATGGACAGGAAATTATATGGTTAAAAGGTGGGCGCGGTGGACTTGGTAATGCCCGTTTCGCCACTCCTACTAACCAGGCACCCGAGCATGCGCAACCTGGAGAACCGGGCGTGGAAGGGTGGAAAGTACTGGAACTGAAAGTACTCGCTGATGTTGGTTTGGTAGGATTTCCAAATGCGGGTAAATCAACTTTATTGTCTGTGATGACTGCAGCTACTCCTAAAATTGCTGACTATGCATTTACAACCCTGGTACCCCAACTGGGAATGGTTGAGTATCGTGATGGAAAGAGTTTTTGTATTGCTGACCTGCCCGGTATCATTGAAGGAGCTGCCGAAGGAAAGGGCCTGGGTCATCGGTTTTTGAGGCACATTGAAAGAAACGTTGCCTTACTATTCATGATTCCTGCGGATAGTCCGGATCATATAAAAGAATTCGAAATCCTGCGATTTGAGCTGGAAAAATATAACCCGGAACTGCTGGATAAGCGATTTGTTATCGCAATCAGCAAATGCGACCTGCTGGACGAAGAACTGATTTCAGATATAGGGCGAGAACTGCCTCCGGAGATTCCGAATATTTTTATTTCATCTATCACACAGAAGGGTATCCAGGAGTTAAAAGACCTTCTCTGGTCAATAATGAATGAAGACGAACGCCAAAACAGAAATATTTAAGAATACTATGAATCCATGGCCGGATCTAATTGCAAAAAATTATTTTTGAAAAAAGAATCCATGAATTGTATTGCGATGATTCCTGCAAGATATGCTTCTACACGTTTCCCTGGAAAACTGATGCAACTGCTGGGCAACAAAACCGTCATCCTCCATACTTATGAGAACACTGTAAAGACAGGTCTTTTTGATAAGGTAATTGTTGTAACTGACAGCCAGATTATTTATAACGAAATCAAATCAAACGGTGGCGACGTAATGATGAGCCACAAATCCCATGAAAGCGGAAGCGACCGAATAGCTGAAGCCGTGGAAAATCTGGATGTTGATCTGGTAATAAATGTTCAGGGAGATGAACCCTTTGTACAAAAAGCACCCCTAAAAAAATTACTCGATGTTTTTAAAAATGACGAAAGAAAACAGATCCAGGTAGCATCACTGATGCAGATATTTAAAGACAAAAAGAATGTTGAAGATCCAAATTTTGTAAAAGTTGTTGTGGATCTACAAATGAATGCTCTTTTTTTCAGCCGTAGTGTAATCCCTTTTCCGCGGGATCCGGCCTTAACCATTACTTATTATGAACATATCGGAGTTTATGCTTTCAGGAAAATAGCATTGATGAATTTTACTCGCTGGCCAATAACTGCTATGGAGGCAGCAGAAAAAATTGAATGCCTGCGATATCTCGAGCATGGTATACCTTTAAAAATGGTACTCACCGAATATATGGGAGTTGAAATTGATACGCCGGAAGACCTGATGCTTGCAAATCGACGTCTGGCTTAGATTGTAAAAAGAATACATAACGATCAGCATATGAAAGAAACAATGTGGGGTATAGACCTTGGGGGTACTAAAGTAGAAGGTATCATACTTAGAGGTGATAAAGAGCCTGAAACCCTGGTCAGGACCCGTGTTGATACAGAAGCCTCACAGGGATACGATCATGTAATTGGCCAGATTGAGAAGCTTGTTAATAAAATGAAAGAGGAATCCGGATTGTCTCCTAAAAGTATCGGATTTGGGACGCCTGGAATTTTAGATCCTATTTCTCAAAATTTAAAAAACTCAAATACAACCATATTAAATCATCAGCCTTTAAAAAAAGATCTGGAAGAGCGCCTGCAATTACCCATTATTCTTGCTAATGACGCGAATTGTTTTGCCCTTGCAGAAGCAACCTGGGGAGGTGTAAGAAAAGCTTCACCTCGTGCAAGAATGGTTTTTGGAATCATTATGGGGACCGGCGTTGGGGGTGGGCTCGTTATAGATGGAAAAATATGGGAAGGTCACCATGGAATTGCCGGAGAGTGGGGACATAATTTTCTGGATGAATCCGGAGGCCCTTGTTATTGTGGTAAGATAGGATGCGTTGAGAAAATAATATCCGGTCCTTCCTTACAAAAATTTTATGAATCCATTGCAGGTACTAAAAAATCGCTGAAGGAAATCATTATGCAAAAAGATAAGGATCCATATGCTCGTCATACCCTGGACCGGCTAACCCACTTTTTTGGAAAAGCAGTTTCCTCTATCACGAATATGCTGGATCCGGATATTATCGTTGTAGGCGGTGGTGTTGGAAATATAGATGAAATTTATACTGATGGTGTAAAAAGTCTGAAACATTTTATATTTAATAATTATTGCACAGTACCTGTCATTCGTCCTGAATTAGGAGATAGTGCGGGTGTTTTTGGTGCTGCGGCATTAACCCAGAATCATTAATTCACTAAAAACCTTTAGCCTTAAGCTTAATAATATGAAGTTCAGGAATTTTAAAATGGTAAGTTTTGTAGTCTATGGAAGGGGGAGTTTCAATCAACTGGACGAAATATTAGCACCCCGGAGAAATGGAAATTCTCCTATGATTTTTCTGGTGGATCATTTTTTTGAGAATAAGCCCCTGGTGAATCGCATTCCTATCCGGTCATCAGATAAAATTATTTTCGCTGATGTAAGTTTTGAACCAAAAACAAAACAGGTTGACGGATTAGCAAACCAGCTAAAACAGGAATTTGGAACCGTCAGTGGTATTATTGGTATCGGGGGAGGCTCCGTTATGGATCTGGCGAAGGCTGTTTCGCTGATGATGAATAATCCAGGCTCTTCAGCTGATTACCAGGGATGGGACCTTGTGAAATATCCTGGTGTTTATAAAGCGGGTATACCCACTTTAAGCGGCACTGGGGCTGAAGTATCACGTACGACTGTATTAACTGGTCCTACTCGAAAGCTGGGAATGAATTCCGATTTTACTCCATTCGATCAAATTATACTCGATCCCGAACTCACTACAAATGTTCCTGTGAATCAGCGTTTCTACACTGGGATGGACTGTTATATACATTGTATCGAAAGCCTTACCGGGACATTTTTAAATGAATTTAGTAAATCCTATGGCGAGAAAGCTCTTAATCTTTGCCAGGAAGTATTTCTTGGTGAAGGGGAATGGGGAGCCGAACAGGACGACAAACTTATGATGGCATCCTATGCTGGTGGAATGAGTATTGCTTATTCTCAGGTTGGTGTCGCCCATGCTGTGAGTTACGGTTTAGGATACCTGTTAGGTACCAGACACGGAATAGGAAATTGTATAGTTTTCGATAAACTGGAAGAATACTATCCTCACGGTGTTAAGGAATTCAAACAAATGGTGAAAAAAAACAAAATTGAAATACCGCAGCATATCACCAAAGGACTTACAGATGAGCAGTTTAATACTATGATTAATGTTTCACTCGGTATGAAACCCTTATGGGAAAACGCCCTGGGTTCTGATTGGGAAAAGATCATGACAAGAGAAAAGCTTAGGATATTATATGAAAAACTATAGAAAGCTTAAAACCCAAAGCCTAAAACTATTATTGATCAATTCATAATTATCAATTACGAACTATTCCAATTTATCTTTCTCATTCTAATTAGTTTTAGGCTTTGGCCTTTAACCTTTAGGCCATAAAATACTTAATGTAATGCGAATAGCATGTATAATAATGGCTCATAAGGGGCCCCAACAGATTGAGCGTTTCATAAAAAAATTCAACGGGTTTCCTTTCGACTTCTATATTCATATTGATAAAAAAATAAACATCCTGCCATTTGAGTACCTGGCTGATTTACCACAAGTTTATTTTATAACCAAACGGGTCCAAGTTCGTTGGGCTTCGTATAGTTATATAGTTGCTATCATTCATTCCTTAAAACAGATACTTGAAACCCGGATCAGGTACGATTTTATAAGTATTATGAGTGGTCAGGATTATCCAATTAAACCGGTGGCAGAAATTCATCATACAATTGAAAAGAACGCCGGAAGAAATTTTATTAATTACGAAGAAGGGGATGAATGGTGGAGCCATGCCATTTCACGCATAAATAAATATCACTTCACTAATTTCGGTTTCCGAGGAAGATACAGGCTCCAGTTTTTTTTAAATGCCTTGCTCCCACTTAGAAAATTTCCCCTTCCATATAAACTTTATGGCGGACCTAAAGCCATGTGTATGACCCTCTCCAATGAATGCGCCACTTATGTACTTGATTTTATTGAATCTAATAAAAAACTCAGACGTTTTATGCGGTTTACCTGGGGCCCGGATGAATTTATAGTTCCAACGATAATTATGAATTCAAAATTCAAAGCAACTGTTATCAATAATAATTTTTATTATATCGATTGGTCGAAAGGGGGTGCCAATCCCAAAACACTTCTGAAAGAAGATTATGCATTGCTACTTTCTTCTGATAAATTATTTGCCCGAAAATTTGATATGAAGGAGGACGCTATAATTCTAGATATGCTGGATAAGTTAGATTGAGGGTTGGCTCAAGTTATTAAGCGTTTAGCCTATTTCGGCAGGGTTTTAAAAACATTCTCGTTCATAGAAACCGGATACTTTTTCTTTAATTCTTCGATCCATTTATTCTCCAGTTCATTCTGATAATCGTTTATTACCAAACCCCGTGCTTCGCTGAAAGTTCTGGGTGAAGAGTTTGCATACTCCCGGATAATGTACGCGAATTGAACAGGATTATCCTTATTGCTGGAGGATGTTGTTGAAATATATTCAGTGAACCTGCCAGCTGAAACTGATACACCGCCGGGAATCTGTTTTAATTCAAATCTTCCTGAATCGGCCTGGATCTGTCCGCTTAAACTATCGATGTCTTTTCTCCAGTTATTTATATTTTTTTCCAGTGCCTCCGAAAGTTTTTTTGCCGATGCCAGATTTGAGACATTAAAAATAATGGCTTCCGCTCCCGGCTTCCACCAATAATTTTTCTCATGAGTTTCAAAATATTTTTTCAAACCTGTTGAATCAGCAGTTGACCGGTTCCAAATTTGTCGTTGCATGATTTCAAATAAAAGATTCCCGTCACGGAATTCATTTACCTGAGCGGCAAAGGCCGGATTATATTTTTCGAGGTGTTGTTTATAATATTCAAATGCAATGATCTGACGGTAACCATCCAATATTTCAGCCTGGGTCTTTCCATTAGTTAAATTGGGAGAGGATTTTAAACTTTCCCTGTATGCTATCCAGTCACCTATCGAGTATTTCCTATCCGGAAACTGAAATAAGACAGAATTATCATTTATTCCAGCATTCAAAGCAGGTTTTTTATTTTGCAAAAGACTGTCAGTGTAGTCCCATAAACGATTACCAGGGGGTATAAATTCCCTAAACTGTGTTTTTTTCAATATCGTTTGCAACATCTGTTTTCTGGAAACAGCCACACGCTGATCCGTTTTGATTTTTTCCTTTAGCCCATCAAGGGTTTTCTTGTCCTCTGCTAAAGGGACCGGAATTCTTTTAATTCTTTTGATAATATGGTATCCGAATGATGAAGCATAAGGTTCACTGATGTCTCCGTCTTTTTTAAGATCAAAAGCCGTGTTCTCAAATCCGCGTTCATATTTTCCGATACCGAATTCGGGCAATGAACCTCCAAGCTGATAGGATAAATTATCCCCGCTAAATTTTCTGGCCAGTTCGGCAAAATCAGCTCCATTCAGGATTGCCTTATAAATGGAATCTGTTCTTTTTAGTGTTTCTGCTTTGGCAGCATCATTGGCCTGATAAGGAAAAGCCACCAGGATTTGGGCGACACGGATACGGCCGGCAGCGGGCCTTTCAGCTGTTTTCTTTAAAATAATATAACCACCACCTGACCGGAAAACAGGACTAAATTTCCCCAGGGCCGTATGGTAAGCAACGGTTTCTATAGCATATGGGAGGTCGAAAACTGTTATAAAATCCAGATCGCCCTTATTATTTTTCACAAAAGGGTCTTCAGAAAATTGCATGGCTGTTTCACCAAAATCCTTACCGTTTTTCAAATCCTGGTAAGCATTCTGAATTTTTTTCCATGCTCTGGTTGTGTCAACTGGCGAAGCATTTTTAGGGGCGGCAACAAATATATATGATATGCGGAGATCGTGCTGGCTCCTTATAAAAGCTTCTTTTGCCATTTGATTCAGGCTGCTTTCATCATTTGTATATTGATCTACAATCTGACTCTTGAAATTCTGCAACTCAGTAATTTGACCCGGCAGGGTATCAAGTTTCATATCAAATGCTGCCTGTACTTTCAGACGGTACCTGATATATAAATTAAGATAATCCCGATAAGCCTTTTCCGTTGCTTTAACATGTGAGTTATTCTTACGAAAAGCGATAAGAAATTCTTCGCGAGTGATGGTCTGATTGCCGTAGCGAACGAGTGTCTGTCCGAAAAATGAATTAGAAAAAAAAAGCAGGAGAGAGATCAGTACTACATTCTTCATATCAGGGAGTATTGACCTTTTTCAGTTTAAGGTTGATGACTTCATCCACCTGTTGATAAGTAAGTTTTTTCGCCACAATTCGTTTTTCCTTATCCAGCAAATAGAGTACCGGTGTTTGATAAACATCATATAATTGCCGGTAATCTGGCCGGCCTGCAGCTACTACTGCATCATGCTGGGTCGTTGTCTGGTAAACGTTTACCCAATCCCCCAAATTGTGAGCCCGAATAAAATTCAACCAGTTCTCCTGGCCTCCATCTACCATTACCCCATAAATCTGTACCCCCTCGTATTTCCATTTAGCCTGGTATATGGAATCTACCTTTGGAATTATTTCTTTACAATGACTGCAGGTTGGGTCCCAGAAACATATAAGTACAAAATTGGCTGGTATTTCATACAGGGACCTGATTTTCCCCGATGTATCCGTCATTTCGAGGTTCGCTGCGGGTTGTCCAATCAGATTAGCCATAATGCTATAGGCTCGGTCATCTACAAATTTCCTGTACTTCTCCGTAAAGAAATCTGCCTGTCCGGTATTGATATATTTTTCAAATAAATGAATAAATACAGCGTCCTGGCCCATAAACTCAGGATTGATATATTTCTGTGTAAAATATACCAGCAGATATTTGAACATATCTTTATTGGTACGGGAAAAAAGGAGCATATAATCAATTTCCCGATCGATGGAATCTGATTCGGGCGAAACAAGGTCTTTATAATAGTGATCCAGTTTAGGTTCAAATATAGGCGTCCGGATCAGGCGGTCATCAGTGAAAGAAATATTGTCCCAGTAATGTGCTTTATAATACCGATACGCGAATGTGCTGTCGGGCCTGCCATTAGGAAGTTTTGGTATTGATGGAATCACAGGTTCTTTCAGTGCTCGCAGCAACGTAGCCAGCAGTGAATTCGGGTCTTTATTTTCCAATTCATCCCTTTCAGTTTTTACTTCTTCATTGAGTTTCTTCATTTTTTCTCTTAACAGAGTTGAATCAGTTTTTGATTTAGATTGTGATAATTGCGCCTGAAGGTCTGCCAGTGATTTCCCATGACTATTCATGAAAGCCGTGTACTCTAGAAAGGAGGAGTTTTCAGGAGAACCCGTGAAAGCTATACTTACCGGTAGTCGTGCCGAATCGGCAAAAATGGAGAATTGCTGTTGTTTATCTATCAATAATTCAAAAAGAATTTCTTTTTTCGGGGAAACAATAAAATAAATTCCACCCGATAATTTATTCTTTCCCTTAAATATCCCCATCGAATTACCATCGAGGATAACAGAGTCGGCTACTGCTTTCACTTTTCCGTAGTGATAACCCAGGTAAACCTTACTATTTGTAAATGGCTTTAATGTGAGATGAATTTCGTATCCCTGGGAAAAGCCGAAATAAGAGATCAATAAAAAACTAAAGGCCGAAAAAGTCTTTTTAGATAAAGGGTTGATCATAGGAGCGCTAAATTAGGATAATCCTACATTTGCCGCCGTGGGAAAAATGAAAAATATCGTTTTGGAGAATCTGCTAGTAACCGGGTACGCGGCTGAAGGCAAATCCCTGGCTAAATACGAAGGCAAAGTCATATTCATGGAGAACGCTGTTCCTGGGGATATTGTTACAGTACGATTAATAAAAAATAAAAAAGACTGGGCCGAAGGTCAGGTAATCAGGATTAACACTTACTCTCCTGAAAGGATTCAGCCATTCTGTAAACATTTTGGTGTTTGCGGTGGTTGCCAGTGGCAGATGCTTCCATATGAAAAGCAACTGGAATACAAACAGGAACAGGTTTTACAAAGCCTGAAACGTATAGGTAAACTGGAATTTCCCGAAATCAGGCCCATTCTTGGCTCCGCAAGAACTACCGGCTATCGGAACAAACTGGAATATACCTTTTCCAATCGTCGTTACCTGCTAAAGGAAGAACTCGCTGATCGGAAAATCTCCACAATCCAAAATGCTGCAGGTTTTCATGCCCGGGGGATTTTCGATAAAGTGGTTGATGTGGATATTTGTTATCTGCAGGAAGAGCCGACGAACTGGATCCGGAAGGAAGTCAGGCGTTGGGCTATCGAAAATGGAGTTTCTTTTTATGATATCCTCCGCCACGAAGGCTTTCTAAGAAACGTTCAGGTCAGGTTATGCCGAACGGGAGAAATTATGGTAAATATTGTTTTCGGATACCTTGATGAGGCATTACAAAACAATCTTCTCCGGCACCTGCAAAATCAATTTCCATCTATTACCACACTTCTATTTACAATTAATCCAAAACGGAACGACAGTTTGAATGATTTGCAGCCTGTTACCTTTTATGGAATGGGATATGTGATTGAAAAACTAGAAAAATTTTCTTTTAAGATTGGGCCGAAATCGTTCTTTCAGACAAATACAGCGCAGGCTGAGCGTTTATACCAGGTCGTTCGTGAATTCGCCGCGTTAAATGGTACTGAAACCATCTACGACCTCTATTGTGGAACAGGTAGCATTGGTATTTTCCTGAGTGATCTGGCGAAGAAAGTAGTTGGGATCGAACTAATTCCGGAAGCTATTAACGATGCAAAAGAAAATGCTTTGTTAAATCAGGTTCATCATGCAGCTTTTTTTGAAGGGGATGTTTCAGCTATTTGCAACGATGCTTTTTTGGAAGCGAACGGCAGGCCCGATCTGATTATTTCTGACCCCCCCCGGGCGGGTATGTCGGATAAACTGGTTGCCAAACTTCTGGAAATGTCTGTGGAAAAAATTGTATATGTGAGTTGTAATCCGGCAACCCAGGCCCGCGATCTGCATCTTCTGTCCGAAAAATATCATATTTCAGCCGTTCAGCCCGTAGATATGTTCCCTCATACCCTTCATATTGAAAATGTAACTGCGCTTTTCTTAAAACATTAACTTGCAGCCAGTAATTTTTTTAGAAATATGACCGATTTCCGACTGGGGCGTTCGCAGGTAATTCCGCCCGTTATTAAAAACCTGATAATTATCAATGTCATCGTTTATTTGATTCAGTGGACAATGGGGAATTCTGGTTCTTCTTTTATGGAGAACTTTTTTGCG
>DASZHV010000090.1:0-16581 GCA_035937535.1 Puia sp.
CAGGATGGGAGTAATTGGAAGGAAAACCACCACATATAAAAACATTGTTTATAACGATTCATCCATTACCAGGGCTCTGGAAAAAAATAAAATACCGGAAGAAGTATTGTTCACCGGAAATGCGCGGGAAAGATCAGATTCTTTCTGGCTTCGGTACCGGCATGAAGAATTGAGCAAGGATGAAAAAGCAGTTTATAAGATGATGGACACATTGATAAAAATGCCCGCGTTTCACACTTATGCCAAAGTCCTGAATTTTATCGGAACCGGTTACCTGGATATCGGGAATTACCAGATCGGGCCCTGGTACAACTGGATTTACAGCAATGAACTGCAGGGACTCCGTGTTAGATTTGATCTTGGAACCAACAGGGGGTTCAATAAAAATCTAACCTTGCACGGCTATCTCGCATATGGATTTGGTGACCAGGTCTGGCATTGGGAAGGCGATGGTCTCTATATCTTCAAAAGAAATCCGCGCATGTCACTCTATGCTATGTTCCGCCAGGACCTTGACTATGGGCAGCAATATTATGATGAGATCACCAGTGACAATATATTCGCTATAGCCGTACGGAAACCCGGCATCCCGATTAAATTCATCAATCTCACGGAACAGAAATTAGAGTGGTTCAAAGAATGGATAAACGGTTTTTCATTTACGCTTACAGCAGATCATAAAGTTTATAATCCGGAACTGAACCTGGCACCGCTTAGTGATTTTGAAAAAGGACCGGGCAATCCAATGAATGGTTTTGAAGTGGCAATCAACCTGCGCTTTGCATTCCTGGAGAAATTCTTTGAAACCACATTTTACAGGACAAGCCTGGGCAGTGATTACCCGATTATCGATGTAAAATATACCCATGGATTTCCCGGTGTCCTGGGCAGTACGCTCACCTACAACAAACTTTTTATTAGCCTCTCCGATATTGTAAAAGTCCCACCGATAGGAACTATTTATTATAATCTATTTGGTGGAAAAACCACAGGTGTGCAACCATATCCCTTCCTCAATGTGGCGCCAGGTAATGAAACTTATTATTACAATAAATATGCATTCAGCCTGATGAATAAATATGAGTACCTGCACGACCAGTTCCTGGGATTCAATTTTGAACACAATATAGGTAGTGGGATTTTTCGTTTTGTGCCCCTGACGAGAAAGTTGAAATTCCGGCAGTTTTATAATGTCAAATTATTGTGGGGGCATCTTTCTCCTGAGAATGAAGTGTATAATAACAATGCAGATTACACATTTAAATCTCTCAATGGACAGACATATATGGAAGTAGGCACCGGCGTAGATAATATTTTCCGTTTTTTACGGGTTGATTTTATCTGGCATATACTGCCTACCGGCCAGAACTTATCTTATATTCAAAAGTTCGGAGTGTTCGGAAGTTTCAGGGTTTCTTTTTAACCTTTATGGATACCTTCCTATCATAGGATTATTTACAATGGTAGTTTTTAAATTCGCTGGGTCTATCAGGCCCTGCTTTGAATATACAATTTTCCCGCCTGGCTCAACAAGGACAGTATAAGGCAAAACACCCTGCCATGAAGGATCTGCAGCCTTGATGAATTTATTTTTGTCACCCGTGTTAAAAAGATAATTTGTATTCGATGCCTGCTGCATTTGCAGGAATTTAAGCACATTGTCCCTATTACCGGGCTCATCTGTACAAATACTGATAAATTCAAAATCACGATCACGATACATCCTGTTAATAGTAATGAATTCAGGAAATTCCTTTCTGGATGGATCAGAACCGGTGGACCAGTAATTAATTAAAAGCAATTTACCAGACGGGTTTTTCATCAGGTTTCTTAAACTGTCTTCATCAATCATTTTTATATATACGGGTTCCTTTGACCATGCTATCCGTGACTTTTCAACAAGATCTTTTTTCTCAGACCATTTAATGGAGCAGCCAAAAACTTTCGTAGTCTTAACAGGCACATCACGATTATTCAATAATGCATCAATTGCATTCCGTGTATCCGTATTCCCAGGGGTTTTAAAAGGGCTTTCCGTATCGTCCACCCTTCCCTCATAACGCAATTTCCGTTCTTTGTCAAATACAAAAACATGGGGAGTGGCAACCGGCCCATAGGCCCTGGACGCAGTCTCCGTTTCCCCGTCATATAAATAAGGGAAATTGAATTTTTTTTCCTTGGCCCTGATTTTCATTTCTTCAAATGAATCTCCCAGGTCCGAAAAATCAAGTTCATCTAAACGAAGGCAGCCTGGATCATTTGGCATTATGGCTACAACCGCTACATTTTTATTTAGATAATCGGAAGTCATTTTAATGATACGATCCTCGTAAGCCTGGGCTGTAGGGCAATGATTGCAGGTAAATACAACAACAAGTACTTCTGCATTTTTAAATGAAGCCAGGTTATAAGTTTTTCCATCTACTCCAACGAGTTTAAAATCAGGAGCTGCAGCGCCAATCTCCAATGTCTTATGGTCATCCTTTGGAACCGGGATAAAGGCTGCAAGCAATAAAAAAATGCAAACCAATCCAAAAAACAAAATATTTCTCATATCAATCTTATTTTGATAAATGATGCCGGATAATCATCGGGTTTTATAAAAATAATAATAGTTTCGCGGAGTCTGACTATCCATTTTGACTACGGAATTTCTATATGATTTCATTTCCAGGCACAGGTATCTGGTACTTTCAACCGTGACCCTGCATAATTTACCTGAAGCTGCTATTGTAGGTTTTGCAGCGACGGAAGATCTGAAAATAATATTTGATACTGTAACTACTTCGAGAAAATATCAAAACCTGCTTAACAACCCTTACATCGCTCTTGTAATTGGTTGGGACAATTATCAGACTTTACAATATGAAGGAATTGTCAAAATTCCAACAGAAGATGAACTAGACGATTTGCTTGAAGTCTATTTTAAAGCTTTTCCTGATGGAAAACAGCGCAAAGATAATTGGAAGGATATTACATATTTCTGTATTCATCCTAAGTGGATACGATATTCCGACTTTAACGACCCGCCAATGATTGAAGAGAAAGTATTTTAGCAAAATAACTGTATCTGATCATGCTGATTTCAGCCACTTCTGCACTGGTTTTAAACTGGACTTCAAAAGAAATCTGGAAAAGCAAAAATGCCAGGGAATATTTTGAAAGCCTGGACCTGAGTGAAGGTAACAGCCTGTTAAAAATGTTTAGCGAACAGGAATGTTATATGCACACCCAATCTGTAACTAACCGTAAATACTTCGTGAGAAAATATGCATTGGAGTTCTTGAATACCTGTCAAATTGAAAATAAGAAAGGACAGGTAATAATACTTGCCGCAGGAATTGCACCATTATCTGTTGAAATTGCTTCGCTTGTTCCGGATGGATTGGTATTTGATATCGACAAATATTCAATGGTTGAAAAGGAAAAATATCTGAATAATATATGTCCTAATATTAAATTCATTGAATGTGATATAACAAATATCAATTTATTAAAATCGAAATTGATTCAAAATGGATGGGTTCCTGAAAACCAGTCCATTTTAATTATGGAGGGAATTGTTTATTACCTGTCGGAAGCTGACCTGAAAAATATTCTTTTCTTTTTCGCCAATAATAATTCCCGCCTGATGGCTGATTTTGTTCTAAAACCGGAATATACAAACGAGAAAAACAGAGTGTTTGGAGTGGAGGTATTCAGGAAAATTAAAGAATCAGTAGGACTTGATTTTGTAAATTTTTATGACCCGGTATATTTTATGGATTTAATTAAGAAACTCGGATTTGAAAATGCAAAGAGATTTACTATGGATGAAATTCAACTTGAAAGAACCGGACAAAAATTTCCATTTGATTTTGAGGAATCCGGCTGGATAACTTTGGTAAAGAATTAATTACCCTTGTTATTTATGTAATCTGATTTCAAGTTTTCTATTTTATTTGCAGGATCAATTCCCAGCCAGACTATACTTCCCGTAATAAGTATACCTGCAATTAATAATACAGGTGTATTGTAGTTATGTACGGCATCTGCAATTTTTCCAAAAACAACTGAAAGGAAAAAAGCTCCGATCTGCCCGCAGAAATTCATAATACCTGCCATTGTGCCGGCTTTGGCGCCACCTATATCAACGCAGGTGGAAAATGCTGTTATTGAATAAAATGAATAGAAAAATCCGCAGATCAAAAGGCTGCTTACAGCTATGTAATTGCTTGTTGAAGATGCTGTCACAATTAAAAACAGCCCCGACATTCCCAGCCCTAACATTCCTACGAACCGCCGTGCAAAAACCAATCCCTTTTTCTTCATGAGCCAATCATTCAATATACCTGAAAGCAATGCGCTTCCCATTGCTAAAACAAATAAAGAAGATGTAACCAATTTCATCTGGTTTTCAGACAGATGTCTTCCCTGCTGAAGGTAAACCGGCATCCAGGCGACAAAAAAATACAATCCCCACTGGGAACAGAAAAACCCTGCCAGCACGGCCCAGATTCTCCAGTTGCTAAGTACGGCACTCCATGGAAACGGATCTTTGTGTTGCAGGAAACGTCTTTTTTCTTCAATTAAAATAATTTCTTCTTTTGGAATCCCTTTCATTTGAGATGGCTCATTTCGAAACCATAGCCAGCATACCAGCACCCATATCAAACCAATCAAACCATTGACAAAAAAAGGTGCCCGCCAGCCAAAGTAAATCGCAATAGGGACAACAATCAATGGTGCAATCGCCGCCCCCGCATTCTGACCTATGAATAATGCAGACATACTTCTGCCGGTTTCCGTGACCGGGAACCATCGTGCAATCGTGCTGGAACTGGTTGGGTAAGCACCAGATTCACCCATCCCAAATAAAAATCGCACTAACATTAATGAAGTCAGACCTGTGACAGCGCCAGTTAATACAGTGAACAATGACCACCAAAGAACAATTCGTATGAATACAGCGCGTTGTCCGATCCTGTCCGCCATCATACCCGAGGGAATTTCAAATAAGGCGTAGGCAAGGGCAAATGCACCCAGCACCCATCCGAATTGCTCATTACTTAAATGAAATGCAGATTTTATTCTTACGCCTACCAGCGAAATACAAACCCTGTCCAGATAGGTTATGAATATCAGGAAGAATAGTAAAATCAATACGCGATGCCTGTAAGGGAATTTTTTAATCATAAGAATCCCTGAATTCCATTCTAATGAATCCCCTGACGGAGACCTGACCGCAGACCTATATAGCTCAAGATCGAACATTTTGCGAACATTCTCGTCTTACAGGTTTTCTAATTCCGGAGAAAAACTTCCATTTGCTTATAAAACCACTGAGGTTCATCATACATTATAAAATGAAAAGATGAGTCATTGATTGCAATGGAAACATTTTTTGCCAGTCTGAATTGGTCTGTATAACTCTTAAGGACTGATTCGTGCGTCGCACCATATTGCTTGTAGCTGATCCAGTCTCCCAATACCAAAACAGGGCAAATTACATTCTTCATATCGGGCCTAAGATCAGTGCTGAATAATTCATACATCACTTCACCCTGGGTGAGGGGGTCTGATTTAACAGCCATAGCAGCTACCAAAGTTATTTTTGCAGAATCATGGATCATAATTGGTAAAGTAAACTTCTGATATTGTCCGATCTGTTCGGCAGTTAGATTTTTCATTCCGTTTTTTATCTGTAATCCTATCTTTCGTGTACTGTCAGGAGAAATATCTGTAGACATAGATAAAGCAGGTAAAAATGGAGCACTGCTGACTATAACGAGATCTCCCACCAATGCGGGATCCAATGCAGCTAATTGCAACGCAACAAAGCCACCCAGGCTATGTCCGACAATAATAGGGTTTTTCAATTTATTTTGCCTTATGAAATCAGCAAGCTGGCTTACGACCGTTTTAAGAATACTGTCAGATTGTATTGGCGGCTGGCCCGCAAAGCCGGGTAAGGTAATTTCATAACATTCAAACCTGTTTTTGAAATGTGCAACAGTCTCGTCCCAGACTTTTCCGGAACAATATAAACCGGGTATAAGTATCATCGGTCTTCCCGTACCGGTTCTTACAACATTAAAAGAAGGATCAGGAGTAATTTTTTGGGCAACAAGCAATTTGCAAAAAAGGAGAGATATCATCATGCAAGTCCATAAAACTGATATCCGAAATAAAGGATTCGTAATTTTTCCTGTGTGCTTCATATATTTATTTTAAATACAAATGAAGAACAAACTACAGGGTAACTGTAATCGATTTGACGTAATGATGAAATGTATGGACGATCAAAGATTAATAAGGTAAAATCCGACTATTCAGGAATAAACCAGCAAATCATAATGGTTGTTGATCAAATCCCTGCTTTAACCCTTTATAACAACGGTTTCATCCAATTCTGCCGCCAGATTCATTGAAAAGGATAACTTAGCCGGTCAACGTAAAATATGTCCTGGTTTTTAAAATACAAACTTCATCATATCCTTTTCTGGATCGTTTATTTTGTCTTCTGGATCAATATTTCCCTTCATAACTATGGTTCGCATTTATGGAAAGCATTCTTAGCTACATCCATATATTTCATCGGCCAGGCGGGAGTTGGCTATTTCAGTATTTATTATTTAGTACCAAGGTTCTTTTTTAAAAAAAAGTATGCAATATTTTCAGCCACGGTATTTACCGGTATCCTGCTGGGAGCATTATTTATAACAGTGGGTATGTACTCATTATTTTATTCCATGTTTACCGGGGGGGCCTATCAAGTCAGCTTCATTGCATATTTACTTTACAGCCTGTTAGCCGTGTTTTCGTCAACCCTGTTATTTATTTCCGTCCGGGTTATTAAAGAAAGAGTTCAAGCCCAGAAATTGAATAGTATCCTGGAAAAAGAAAAAACAGAAAATGAGTTGAAATTTCTTAAAGCACAGACAAATCCGCATTTTTTATTCAATGCCATTAACAGTATTTATATTTTAATAGAAAAAGATCCTGATCTGGCTAAAGTAACTTTAGCCAGATTTTCAGATATGCTACGTTACCAGTTGTATGAATGCAATTTTGCCGAAGTGCCGATTGAAAAAGAAATTGACTATCTGAACAATTATATTGAACTGGAAAAACTGAGAAAAGGAACAACCTTGTCTATTGATTATAAAACAGGTCTGTCCCTGAGTAATTTTCTAATATCACCCTTACTGATCATTCCATTTGTTGAAAACGCTTTTAAACATGTATCAAATTTTTCAGACAAAAGGAATTTTATAGATATTTCAATAAATTATGAAGATGGATTTTTTAAATTATTTGTAAAAAATTCTTTTGATAGGGCAGATTCCTGGCAAACCAAAAATCCGGCAGGAGGAATAGGCCAGGACAACACCAAACGAAGGTTGAAATTAATTTATCCGGACAGGCATGATCTGATCATAAACCAGGACGATGAAACTTATTTTGTATCATTAACTATAAATATCTCATGACTATCCGTTGTATCATAGTGGATGATGAACCTCTTGCACGTGAAGGCATGGAAAAGCTGGTCAAAGATGCGGGAGTTTTTGACCTGGTGGCTATTTGTAACAATGCCCTGGAAGCCAATAAAATATTGTCGGATGAAAAAATAGATCTTATGTTTCTGGATATTCAAATGCCGGGTATGCGTGGTGTTGATTTCTTAAAAACCCTTCAAATCAGACCACTGGTAATTATTACAACGGCTTACCCGAATTTCGCCCTTGAGGGATTTGAATTGAATGTGCTGGACTATCTGGTTAAACCCATTACTGCCGAAAGATTTATGAAGGCTGTTAACAGGGCCAAAGACATGCTGGAATATAAAGAGGATGAAAGTCCCGCTGGTAAAAAAGACTTCTTTTTTATCCGGTCAGCCAGCAGTTATGAAAAAGTCTTCTTCGATGAGATTCTATACATAGAAGCTAGTCAGAATTATATGACCATTCATACTGAAAAAGGTAAGTTAATGGCGCTCTTAACCATAAAATCCCTTGAAGATCAATTACCAGGAAGTAAATTTCTGCGAATACATAAATCCTATATTATTTCCCTGGAAAAAATTGCTTCACTGAGAGGAAATGAAATAATAATCGGCGGTCATAATATTCCAATCGGTAAAAACTACAAGGACCAGTTACTAAAAATTGTTAATGACCGATTAATTGGCAAATAATTCCATCAGTTCCGGCTAAACAATAACAGATCTTTGTAGCGTATTACGAACTAGGATAAACGGACATTCTTATTGCTGAGTATGTATACGGATAAAATGATCGATACGAAACTGGCTAGTGTAAGCAGGGCTGAAATGTCGTAATGAGCTTTCATGAAAAGTCTGCAACTAACTATGCTGGCTACTGTAATAAGTACAAGCATTGATAGGGTAAATAAAGTTTTCATATTTTTTGTTTTAGTTTATTAACAATTTCTTTATTGAGTTCAATTGCGATTTCATTATAATAGACCGGAATAATTATTTTAGGTTTAAAATACCGGCCCGGTCGGGTTGTTATCGTTTTGTTACTATTAATCTCTATGCAGGAAAAGTATTTTTTGGCGTTAAACATGAATACTATGGAAGAAATAAAATTTATCAGGAATACGCCCCATCTACCCGTAAAAGACCTAAGACAAACAATTAACTATTATCGGGACATAATCGGATTTACTGATGAATGGAATTTTGGGGACAAAGACGGCGGTATCAGGCGCGATGAAATGCGTTTATTATTCGGCGAAGATCCGGAGTTTGTAAATAATGTAAATAATTCCAGACATCGTTTATCTCTCATGTGGTTCGTAAATAATATTGATGAAGTTTATTCTGAATTTCAGAATAAAAAAATAACTATTGCAGATAATTTAAAATTTCATCCGTATGGCCTTCGGGAATTTGCATTTATTGACATAAATGGATATTATATTCGCATCGCTGAAGGTGCAAAAGAAGGATAGGGCATACAGATCAGTAATCGAACAAGCGTAGTACTAAACATTACTCAGAATAATCCGGCAGATTTCTTCGATCTCGGAAGAAGATATGATCAGTGGTGGTGCAATGCGAAGGCAATTCGAAGCAAATAAAAACCAGTCGGTGAGCATTCCATCACGGATGCAGCCATCTATAATGCGTTTATTGGTTTCAAAATTTTCAAATTCCACGGCGATCAGCAGACCTGCTGTACGCACTGATTTTATGTAAGGATGGACCAGCAATTTTTGGAATAGTTTTTCTTTTTCGGCAACTGCTGAAATCAGATTTTCATTTAGTATTACTTTCATAGCGGCGAGTCCTGCTGCGCAGCTGAGGGGATGACCTCCAAAAGTACTGATATGACCCAATACCGGCTGAAGAGTAAAAGAATCCATCAGCGTTTTAGAAGCGATAAAGGCCCCAAGTGGAAGGCCACCGCCTAGCGCTTTACCTAACAGGATAATATCCGGAATAATTCTATATTGTTCAAACCCCCAGAAGGATCCCGTCCTTCCAAAACCCACCTGGATCTCGTCCAGGACAAGAAGAGCGCCGGTGTCGATACATTTTTTCCGCAAGGCAGTCATCCATTCGGCCGTCGGTTTGATGACGCCGTTTTCTGCCTGCACGGTCTCTGCGATCACGCAGGCTGTTTTTTCTGTGATCTGATCCAGGTCCTCTTTATTATTATATCTCAGGTGCAATACACCAGGCAACAGAGGTCTGAATGCATTTCGCCAGTATTCATCACCCATCAGGCTGAGTGCGCCCTGAGTGGATCCGTGATAGGATTTTTCAAATCCAACAATCTCCATTCTTCCTGTAACCCGTTTGGCAAGTTTCATGGCGCCTTCTGTTGCTTCCGTTCCTGAATTTGTAAAGAAAACTGACTGAAGGTTTTCCGGAAGATTAGACGCTAGTAAATGCGCGTATTCAACCTGCGGGCTCTGTATCAATTCTCCATAAACCAATATATGCAGATAGCGATCTGCCTGGTCGCGTATTGCCTTAACTACATCAGGATGACGATGACCAGTATTGCAAACGCTTATTCCTCCAATGGCATCGAGATATTTTTTTCCAGAAACATCATAAAGATATTGTCCCTCTGCGCGGACAATCTCAAGGGCAATGGGTGAGGGGGAAGTCTGCCCCAGATGTTTATAAAAGAGTTCGCGTTGGTTCATTTTTCGATGACCGATGACCGTTGACCGATGACCGTAGTTTGTAAATATACCACAAAGAAAAACGGTCAACGATCAACGGTCATCGGTCATCGAATGCGTTAGGCGTTAAGCTTTATGCCTTAACTTAGTGCTCACACAAAAAGTAAATCATGCCTGTCATTCTTCCTGTTAAAGGCATTTCGCCCGGATTTGGAAAAAATGTATATATAGCCCCCAATGCTACTATCGTAGGTGATGTGGTAATAGGAGACGATTGCAGTATCTGGTTCAACGCCGTGGTACGTGGAGATGTGAACAGTATCCGGATCGGAAATAAAGTGAATATTCAGGATGGATGCGTTATCCATTGCACTTATCAAAAGGCAAAAACAATTATCGGAAACAATGTTTCCGTAGGTCATAATGCTATTGTACATGGTTGTACTGTACATGATAATGTATTGATCGGAATGGGATCAGTTATTATGGATGGATCAGAAATTGGGAGCAATTCTATTATAGCTGCAGGAGCCGTGGTTCTTGAAAATACCAAGGTTGAACAAGGCGCCATATATGCAGGCATTCCCGCCCGTAAAATCAAGGATATACCCCAGGATCTCATCCACGGCGAAATTGAAAGGATTGCGAATAATTATATCTTTTACGCGGATTGGTTTAGGAAAGCGTAAGGCATAAAGCTTAAGGCCTTTTAATTATTAATTATTGATTATTGATTATTAATGGTTTATGAGCGAATGCCCAAGTCTTCCAATTAATAATCAATAATTGATAATTAATAATTAGCCTGAGGCGTTATCCATTGGTCGGCTCATCGAAGATATCCTGCAATTCATCGAGTTTCAGAGCCTTTGATTGCAATTGCTGATTCTTTTTTGTAGGTTTAATTCGTCAAAAGGTATCCAATGAAAAAAGGTAAAAACCTCCTCTTTATAATCGTGCTGAGTTTACTTTTCAGCACTATTTATTCCTGTAAAGCTCAATACGGTTGTCCATCCAATGGTAAAAACGTGGGTGCAGAAAGGATATTGAGCGGAGAAAAATTACCAAAACCCCCAAAATTTAAAGTTTAATCCATGTACTCTTTTTTAAACCAGTTAAATCCCAACACTATGAGCCTTACCCTACGCACCGATTTCGGTTGTACCGAAGCAGTAATAGACGATGATTGCGGCCTTAAAAGATTTTATGAAGTCGCAAATATTCTATCCGATGACCTGGATGTAAATTTCAACCACAAAACCGATGATTTTGATTCGCTGATGTGGGACTTTTCTTTCAAGGGTCATGTGCTTACACTGCATTATAATATTTATACGGGCATTTCCATCTATCCCAGAAAGTTTCGTGAAGCGCCCAGAAAAGATAATGATGCAGTTGTGGAAGTAGCACGTTTCCTGGAAGGAAAGCTGTTGATCCATACAGCCAACAGGCTGGCATCTTAATAGCTTTTCTCGTCGATAGTACTGAGCATCATGCCATAGCTCACATAACGGTCTAACGATATCTTGCCCTCTTCGAGGGCTTTTTTTATGGCACAGCCCGGCTCGTTTATATGCACACAATTATTAAACTGGCAGTCATTTAACCGCGAACGCATCTCAGGAAAATAATGGGAGAGTTCCTGTCTGGAAATATCCACCAATCCGAATTCCCGGAGGCCCGGGGTATCGATGACATGGGCATTCAATAGGGGCAGGTCATACATTTCGGCAAATGTAGTGGTATGAATTCCCTTACCGCTCCATCCGCTCACGTCCCGGGTTTTAAGTTCCATACCCGGAACCACTGTATTAATAAAAGTAGATTTCCCTACACCCGAATGACCGCTGAGTAAACTGGTTTTATTATAAAGAATTTCTTCCACTTCTTCAAGGCCCGTTTTTTTTTCAAGGCTCATAAGAATCACTTTATATCCAACCGCTTCATACATTTCTCTTTTTTCTTCAAAAAGATCCATTTCCTTTGTCCGGTAAATATCTCCCTTATTAAAAATGATGATTGAAGGAATATGATATGATTCTCCCGCAACCAAAAACCGGTCAATGAATCCCTGGGATGTTTTAGGATCTTTCAGTGTAGCGATCAGCAGGGACTGGTCAAGGTTTGAAGCGATGATATGGTGCTGGAATTTATTAGCGGGCGACTGGCGGTTGATATAATTATTTCTTTTCTCAATACCGGTAATCATCATGCCATCTTCTTCTCCACCGATTTCGAGATCAATATTCACCCAGTCTCCCACTGCAATAGGGTTGGTGGATGTAATTCCGTCTATTTTGAAAATTCCTTTTATGCGGGCCATATATAAATCTCCCTCAGCGGTTTTTACCGTATACCAGCTGCCGGTAGATTTATACACTCTTGCACGCATCAGGGAAATTTTCTGAAGAGGGTGAAACGCAATATCCATTCCAGCACGAGGAACATAACTGCTGCGAGTATGAAAGGGAAAAATTTTTCCGTATAGTGTGTGAAGGTCGTTACCTGGAATTTGGATTTTTCAAGCTGGTCGATATCTTTATATATTGTTCCCAGGCTTTCATTATCCGTAGCTCGGAAATATTTTCCACCCGTTTCAATTGCGATCTGGGTTAGAAGCTTTTCATCAATACTTACTTTCTCCCTTTGCATGATCACACCGCTGCTTGTCTGAACCGGCACCGGGGCAAATCCTTCTGTGCCCACCCCTACTGTGTATACACGAACGCCGTATGATTTCGCAATTTCCTTTGCTGAATTCGGATCTACGAGCCCGCCATTATTTTCACCATCCGTGAGAAGTATTATCACTTTGCTTTTTGAAACAGAAGAACGAAGCCTTTCCACACCCGTTGCCAGTCCGGATCCAATGGCCGTGCCATCTTCGAGCAAGCCACTCTGCACATTATACAACTGGGATTTTAATACGGCATGATCCGTGGTCAGTGGACACATTGTAAAACTTTCACCGGAAAAAATCACAAGTCCCATACGGTCCGTCGGCCGGTTGTCAATAAATTCCGACACTACCTGTTTGGCAGCTTCCATCCGGTTTGGGGTAAAATCCTGTGCCAGCATACTTCCGCTGATATCAAGACAAAAAACAATATCAATTCCTTCTCCACTAGTCAGTTGTTGTTCACTTCCTGTCTGCGGACGCGCCAGGGCAATGATAATACATGAAATGGCCAGCATCCGTAAAATAAATAAGATATGGCGCAGGAGTGTTCTCCAGGTTCTTCCGTTGCCAAATGCTTTAACGCCCGAAACCAGCATGGTTCCCTGAACGCGAATGGGTGGCCGCAGATAAAAAAATATCAACAACGGAAGCACTGCGAACAGGGCAAAGAACCAGGGTTTGGCAAAATGAATATTTGAGATCCAGTCGTACAACACTATTTTTTATTTTTCAATATTGCGTTACTTAATTTTTGGATCGATTACCGATGACCGTTGACCGAATTCCATTTCCACACTCCCATACTCCCATACTCCCATACTTTATTTCTCATTCTCGTTAATAATTACAATAGCTCTCCGTATCACCTCTAGACTGTTTTCGTTTTCATAAGGTCCTGGAATATATTTCGCAAACTTTACAAAATCCCCCATGCGAAGCGCGGCTGCCAGTTTGGAAAAAAGTTCCTTATCCAGATTCAGGTCACTCAGGCTAAGGATCAGTTCCTCACTCGTTTTTTCCATGGTGACTAGACCCAGCCGCCTGTTCATAAAAATCCGCAGGGTATCATTCATTCCTGAATAATATTTTTTTACTGATGAAGGATCCTCACGCAACATTTTTTTAAGCTGGTCCAATGAAGCCAGGGCTTCATCGAATGGCGACATACGAAGAACTGGAGGTTCAGCACCAAAAGGTTGGCCGATGGCGGTTGGCCGTTGGTTGATGAAATAAATAAATAAAGCCAGAGAAATCAAGGTAACTGTTCCCAGTATCCAGGGAATATATTTTACATCCGGGTTTTCAATATCAATGATACTCTTGATATCATGATAATCCTGCGCTGTGTCAACCTTACCATAGGAAACTTCTACTGCAAGTGAATCGGTTTTATAGATCTGGTTTCCTATTGTTATTAAAAATGATGGAATGTACCGGGTTCCTGAATCGAAGCTGGTGAGTTTCCACTCGATGTGATAACTGGCACCCGTAACCGAAATCACTGAATCCCTGTTTCCTTTTTCAATCAATTCAAAATGCGGAATGCTGTCAAACTGCGGAAGCTGGTTACCTGACACCATCGGGGATTTCACGTCTATGCTTAACCGGATCGGTTCGCCGATCAGGATCTGATTTTTATCTATGGAAGCCTTGATGGCCGGAGTTTCCTGTGCCATCGCAAGGTTGCTGCCCGCAAGCAGGATCCCGATACAAACGATATAGGTAAGGGTCTTCGCCATCGGCTAGGCAGGTCGGTTTCTACCCACAAAAAACTTCTGCAGAATTTTTACATAGTCTTCATCCGTGCGCATATGAAGCAGGTCCGAGCCCGACTTAAGAAAAAGCGATTTACAGATTTCTGTCATCTTAAAAAAGGATTGCTGGTAATAGTTGCGCTGGGTATAATCCGATGTGTCCACCCAGATCATAGCGCCTGATTCAGCATCTTCCACTTCGATCAGTCCTGCATCAGGCAGCTCCATGTCCATCTTATCATATACTTTGATTCCGATCAGGTCGTGTTTTTTTCCTGCAACGCGCAGTGCTTCTTCGTAACTATCATCCAGGAAATCGCTGAGTAAAAACGTAATGGTTTTCTGACGAAGGGTATTGTTAAGAAATTTAAGGGCCTGGGAAATATTTGTTTTGTGATGCGCCGGTTCAGTGATGAGCAGGTCGCGCACCATATGAAGTACATGATCGCGCCCTTTTTTCGGAGGAATATATTTTTCAATTTTATCACTGAAAAAAATCAGTCCCACTTTATCATTATTATTCACAGCAGAAAAAGCCAGCACTGCGCAGATCTCCGTGATGAGATCTTTTTTCCGGCCCTTCACAGTTCCAAACAAAGAACTGCCGCTCACGTCCACCATCAGCATCACTGTGAGTTCTCTTTCTTCTTCGAATAATTTACTGAAGGGATGATTGAACCGCGCCGACACGTTCCAGTCAATAAACCGCACATCATCTCCAGGATAATATTCCCGTACTTCCCGGAAAGCCATACCACGGCCCTTAAAAGCAGAGTGGTATTCGCCTGTGAAGAGGTGACGCGTGAGTCTTTTACTTTTAATCTCTAACTCACGGACTTTCTTTAATATTTCGGCTGCGCTTAGCATTTTTCGTTGACCGATGATCGTTGACCGATGACCGATTTATTGTTTTTTTTCTAAATAATTAATTAATCCATTTAGTATTTGAATATTTCTTTCTAATTTATTGTTTAATCGATTATACGTATGTTCATCAACAATTTTAATCACTTTTGCTACACTTAATAAAGTTTCTACCTCGTAAGCAGAACCTCTTGATATGTGTAAAAATTGAATGGTATCTTTTATAGAATTTCTGCCCATTCCTTCTGCGATGTTGCAAGCAATAGAAACTGCTGCCCTATTTGTCTGACTTATTAATCCATATTTTTCTTCTTTTGGGTATAATTTAGTTATATCATAAATTTCTTTTATCGTCTCCATGGAAACAGTCCATGCTTCCAACTTCTTATAATTTGTCATAGCAAATTGTTTTATGCTACAAACTCATACATTAACCTTCATTTTAACCCACAATCAAATCCTCAACTTCGGTCAACGGCCAACGGTCATCGGTCATCGATCATCAGTCATCGATCAGGGTACCTGAATCGCTCTCAGCACCTCATCAATAATATAGTCCGCATTTAAGTTTTCCGCTTCCGCTTCGTAAGTCAGGCCAATTCGGTGCCTCAGTACGTCCTTTGAAATGGAACGCACGTCTTCGGGAATCACATATCCTCTTTTATTCAGAAATGCATTGGCCTTGGCTGCAAGTGCCATGTTAATGCTGGCACGTGGTGACCCGCCATATGAAATCATGGATTTTAATTTCTCAAGCCGGTAGTTTTCGGGATTACGTGTGGCAAACACAATGTCGAGTATGTAATTCTCAAGTTTTTCATCCATATATATTTTGCGTGTCAGTTCGCGTGCTTCCAGCACTTCCTGCATGGAAACGACCTGCTTTAGATCCGCTTGTTTAATGCCATTCATATGATTGCGGATGATAAGCTGTTCTTCCTGTTTGGAAGGATAGGTGACAATCACTTTCATCAGGAAGCGATCCTGCTGCGCTTCAGGCAGGGGATATGTTCCTTCCTGTTCCAGCGGGTTTTGGGTGGCCAGTACCAGGAAGGGTTCTTCAAGTATATAACTGCTGTCGCCAATCGTAACCTGCTTTTCCTGCATGGCTTCGAGCAGGGCACTCTGCACTTTGGC
>DASZHV010000091.1:0-16570 GCA_035937535.1 Puia sp.
ATACATATCATTGGCAGCAATCACTTCGTCCCCGGGAAGCAGAAGACGGATCACCGCGTCCGAAGCCGCTACGCCGCTGCTGAAAGAAAGTGCGAATCGGGCGTTTTCAATGGAAGCCAGTGCAGTTTCCAATGCTTTTCTTGTTGGATTTTGAGAGCGGGCATATTCATAACCTTTATTATTGCCGGGTGCTGCCTGTACAAAAGTGGAAGTCTGGTAAATAGGAGGAATTATAGCGCCCGTACTGGGGTCGGGTTCCATACCTGCATGAATAACGCGCGTTGCAAATTTCATAGTTGTTTTTTTCGAATTGATGGCCGGAATTACCAATTAATGGGTAAGCGTACTTCTTTATTGTCCCACCCGATCATCAGGTTGGTTTTATTTTTTTCCTTTCCTTCAAAACAGATCGTAAATACCTCAATGATATCAGGTCTCGTATTTACTTTAACATCGGTACGGAGTACATCTTTTTTTAAATCGTATCCAAAAGCACCCCAGGTATCGGTTTCCTTGTTTAACACGATGGTCCATTTATCAGTTGATGGCATCGCATACATCGTATATCTTCCTTTAGCCAGTTTGTTACCATCGATTTTTACGTCCCGGAAAAATTCTATTTCTGTGGCTTCATTAGCACCCATCCGCCAGATCATATCATAAGGTACCAGGTCACCAAAAATGTTTCGGTTATTTTTTTGAGGTCGTCCATAAATGACGCGTGCAATTAATGGTGCATCAGATTTATGCTGAATTTTGAGTACGGGGTAGTCTACCGGATAATAACACATATCCATCGGCGATTTATCCAGTGGTGGAAGGGTTGACTGGGCAGCGCAGAACCTTGAAGCAGACAATAAAATGACTGCAAACAGAAAGGATTTCAACTTATTCATGGGAGGCAAAATTAAACAGGAAAAGTTTATCAATTGGCACGAAGGTAGAGCAGTTCGTTAAATGCAAAGGTTTTTACATGGGGAAAGAAAGATTCATACGCCATTTTTAACTCTTCATAGTATTTAATAAAGGCTTCAAAAACAGGCTCCGGATCGTCAATATATTTTGCCCGCCGGCACAGGCCCTCGAAACTATTAAGTATTCCCTGGGTGGTCCGGTAGTGTAAAAGCCAGTTTTGCGTTCGCATGTAAAAGAAGAACTTTTGAAATTTTTCGGGGAACCATCTTTCATATGATTCTAGTTGTAAATAAGTTTTTTGTGTGAAATCAAACAGTGCACCTTCCTCAAATTCATAGGGATCATTGGCAAGAAAATGATCGTAAACAATATCTACAAAACTACCTGCGTATAAACCCGCCGGTATTCTCAGGAATTGTTTGGCGTGACGTGTTGCCGGGTGAGTGTCGGTATACTCATCAATTGCACGATGAAGAGTAATGCCCATTTGTATTCGGCCAGGATAATCGAATTTTTTTTTGCCCTTAATAAAATCGCTTATCATATTTCCTGCAAGTATATCCGGATCCCCGAATGAAAGATAAGCATGTGCGAGGTAGTTCATTCATACTAAAATACACAAATTAGGCTTATGGCCTTAGGTTAAAGGCTCAAGGCTTTTTTTCTGAGATTTATAAAGTTTCCTTAGTCGGGAATAATTATAATAATAAAAAATTAACAATAAATATGGACTTAAGCCAAATGCCTTAAGCTTTGCACCTTAAGCCTTATCCCTTAAGCTTAAAAAGTTTAATTTCGCCTTCCACATAATAAAATCATGAATAAAGGACCGGTTTCGAATTATATCGCGCATCATTACAGGCATTTTAATGCAGCGGCACTTATAGACGCGGCAAAGGGCTATGAATCACATTTATTAGCAGGAGGAAAAATGATGGTTACCCTGGCAGGCGCAATGAGTACGGCTGAGCTTGGCGTATCACTGGCTGAAATGATCCGTCAGGATAAAGTGCATATTATTTCCTGTACGGGCGCAAATCTGGAGGAAGATATCATGAACCTGGTAGCACATTCACATTATAAAAGAGTGCCTAATTACCGTGATCTTACTCCGGAACAGGAATGGGAACTGCTGGAACAGGGTCTGAATCGCGTTACTGATACCTGTATCCCTGAAGAAGAAGCATTCCGAAAAATCCAGAAGCATATCGTCCATTTATGGAAGGATGCAGATGTCAAAGGTGAACGTTATTTTCCACATGAATACATGTATAAACTTCTTCTGAGCAAAGTGATGCAGGATGGATATGAAATTGATGTAAAAGACAGCTGGATGATAGCTGCAGCTGAAAAAAATTTACCCATAATAGTTGGTGGATGGGAAGATTCTACGATGGGGAATATTTTTGCATCTTATATCGTGAAGGGTGAATTGAAAGCAAGTACCATGAAGAGTGGTATAGAATATATGGTTTGGCTGTCGGATTGGTACAGGAAAAATTCTGGAGGAAAGGGTATTGGGTTTTTCCAGATAGGCGGTGGTATTGCAGGTGATTTCCCCATTTGTGTAGTTCCGATGATGTACCAGGATCTTGAATGGCACGACGTTCCTTTCTGGAGTTATTTCTGTCAGATATCCGATTCTACTACTTCATATGGTTCTTATTCAGGCGCGGTACCAAATGAAAAAATTACCTGGGGTAAACTGGATATCCATACACCGAAATATATTGTGGAAAGCGATGCGACTATTGTAGTACCACTCATATTTGCCTGGATACTTGGCTGGTAAAAAGAGTTGGATTTTATTTTATTTTTTTTGAAAAAAGATGAGTGACGATTGACTTCTCTTCTAAAACGTAAGAGATAACTGTCTAAATTTCATATTTGCTTTGAGCCTAATCGCTTTGCCAAGGCTTCGGCGGTCGAAGGGCTTTAAGCTTTAAGCTTAATAAATGCAAAAGCTCGGAAATTATGTAACAGGGCATTGGATCGAAGGCATAGGTGATATGCAGATACTCTCTGATGCCGTAACGGGCACACCTCTTTATATGGCCGGCACCAGGGGTTTGGATTTTCATGAAATTCTCGATTATGCGAGGAAGGAGGGAAATCCTGCTTTAAGAAAAATGACTTTTCATGAAAGAGGCAGGATGCTGAAAGCCCTCGCACTCCATCTCAAAAAACATGTTGAAAAATTTTACAGAATAAGTTATCAAACAGGCGCTACACGGGCGGACTCATGGATAGATATCGAAGGTGGTATCGGTAATCTTTTTTCCTATGCTTCCCTGAGAAGAAAATTTCCTGACCAGCCCTTTTGTACGGATGGAGATCCGGTAGCCCTAAGCAGGAATCACAGTTTTATGGCCCAGCATATTCTGGTTCCTAAAGAGGGTGTGGCTATTCATATTAATGCATATAATTTTCCTGTCTGGGGAATGCTCGAAAAAATTGCCGTCAACCTGCTGGCCGGAATGCCTGCTATCGTCAAACCTGCTACCTGTACCAGTTTTTTAACTGAAGCTGTAGTCAGGGAAATCCAGGCCTCGGACATTCTCCCTAAAGGAGCATTGCAATTGATATGCGGCAGTACCGGAAATCTTCTGGATATGCTCACAACTCAGGATGTGGTTACATTCACTGGTTCTGCCTCAACAGGATTGAAATTAAAATCAAATCCTACTATTCTCAGAGAGAATGTCTCATTTACCATGGAAGCCGATTCACTGAATTGTATTGTACTCGGAGATGACGTGGAACCGGAAATGCCTGAATGGGAAATTTTTGTAAAAGAAGTAAGAAAAGAAATGACTGTAAAAGCCGGACAAAAGTGTACAGCGATCCGTCGGATTTTTGTTCCTGAAAATAAGATGGAAGAAATTCGAAAATCCATTTCTAATTCGCTGGCAAAAACGCTGATTGGAAATCCGGAAAATGAAAAAGTTGGCATGGGATCCCTGGCAGGCCAGGATCAGCGAAATGAGGTGAAGCAACAGGTGCAAAAATTACTCGCTTCTTCAAAGATCATATATGGTTCAGTCGATAGTGTGGAACTCGTGGACGCAGATTTTCTTAAAGGGGCATTCATGGGTCCGCTCTTACTTGTAAATGAAAAACCATTTGCCAGCGGTGGCGCTCACGATATTGAAGCATTCGGCCCTGTTAGTACATTGATGCCATATAAAGACCTGGACGAAGCTATTCTGCTATCAAAAAAAGGGAAGGGCTCGCTTTGCAGCACGATCGTAACGTCCTCAGATCGTATAGCAAAAGATTATGCAGTAAACGCTGCCACTCATCATGGACGAATATTGGTTTTGAATCGTCAGGACGCTAAAGAAAGTACAGGACACGGATCTCCGCTACCTATGCTTGTTCATGGAGGTCCTGGTCGTGCCGGTGGAGGTGAAGAAATGGGAGGCGTCCGTGGTATTAAACATTATATGCAAAGAGCGGCCATCCAGGGTTCGCCGGATAGTATAACAGTCATTAGTTCCATTTATCAGGCTTATGCTGAGCAGAAGACCGACGAAAAACATCCTTTCAGAAAATATTTTGAAGAATTAAAGATTGGTGATAGTATTCATACCCAACATCGCAAAATAACAGATGCGGATATCAGCCGTTTTTCAGATCTCAGTGGAGATCATTTTTATGCACATAAGGAAAATGAATCTTTTGAAGATACCATGTTTGAGAAGCGGGTTGCTCATGGGTATTTTATACTCAGTGCGGCAGCGGGACTATTCGTAGATGCTGCCAAAGGACCAGTGCTCTTGAATTACGGAATTGAAGAATGCCGTTTTCTTAAACCGGTTTATGCTGGAACAACGATCGGCGTGCGACTCACATGTAAGGAAAAAACCAGCCAGGATTTGAAAGATGAAAATGATATTCCGAAAGGTATTGTAAAGTGGTACGTGGATGTTTATGATGAAACTGGGGAGTCGGTTATGATAGCAACCATACTGACAATGGTCAGAAAAAAATTATAAGAAATGCAGGAACAAATTCCGGGTTATGTAAAATCTGAAAGACATGGATCAACAATGATCATTGAATTCTTTCATCCGCAAAGCAATTCACTTCCACAGTATTTACTAACGGATCTCGCCAGTCATATTCATGGAGCAGGTCTTGATGACGAAATCAGGGTAATCGTTTTGCGATCTGTTGGAGACCGGGCCTTTTGTGCGGGTGCCTCTTTTACTGAACTTTCACAAATAAAAACCAGTAGGGAAGGTGAAGATTTCTTCAATGGATTTGCACATGTGATTAACAGTATGCGCAAATGCCCGAAGTTTATAATTGTACGGATACAAGGTAAATGTGTTGGAGGCGGAGTTGGTATTGCAGCTGCAGCAGATTATGCAATTGCACTGACTGGAGCTGACGTTAAACTTAGTGAATTGGAAATCGGGATTGGTCCTTTTGTAGTAGGTCCGGCAGTTGAGCGTAAAATCGGACTATCCGCATTTTCGCAACTGACTATAGATGCAGCGTCCTGGAGAACCGCTGAATGGGCTAAAACACGTGGACTCTATTCTGAAGTTCATCTGAATATACAGGAACTCGATGAGTCTATACAAAGGCTCGTCAATCATCTCAGTCGTTCAAATCAGCAGGCAGTCAGGGAGATAAAAAAAATACTCTGGCAGGGAACTTCTCACTGGGATCAACTCCTTTCTGAACGTGCTAAAATCAGCGGTCTGCTTGTTATCAGTGAACAGGCACAGAAGTCCATTAGATTGTTTAATAAAGCTTAAGCAAGTATGGGAGTATGGGAGTATGGGAATGAAATCATTGTCAAACATTCTTAGTCTTTTTTATTGAATATTAGTTTTGAAATCGAATTATTTAGTTCTCGCACTCCCATACTCCCATACTCCCATACTCCCATACTTGTATTATTCTGCTCCTAAATCATTATACATATACAAAGGATCTAGGGAGCTTCCTGCACTCATGGTAAATACTTTGTTGAGAAGTCCGTCCTTCAATCCATATACCAGTCCATGCAGGTCGGGACTCTGACGATGTTTCCATGCGCGCTGGATAATGGAGGTTTTAGCAAGATGTAATACCTGTTCCTTGACGTTGAGTTCAGTAAGACGGTCTTCTCTTTTTTCAGGATCGGAAATGGCTTCCAGTTCGGTGCGATGCAAACGGTATACATCTTTGATATTTCGGAGCCACATATTCAGAACCTGTTTGAAATCGTGGTTAGTCATGGCTGCTTTGATACCTCCACAACCATAATGTCCACAAATGATAACATGTTTTACTTTGAGGTGCGCCACAGCAAATTCCAGCACACTGAGCAGATTCACATCAGTATGTATCACCATGTTGGCGATGTTTCGGTGTACAAAAATTTCCCCTGGTTGGGTACCTGTGATTTCATTTGCAGGAACCCGGCTATCGCTGCATCCGATCCATAAGAATTCAGGATTCTGTATCAGGGAAAGGCGCTTAAAATATTCCGGGTCATCAGCAATTTTTTCTGCAGCCCAGGTTTTATTTTCACTTAATAATTTATTTATGGAACTCATATTAGTACAACAGTATTTAAGCGGATTTAATTATTTTATTAAATATTCAATCCACCGCAGACACTTATTACCTGGCCGGTAATGTAACTACTCATATCTGAAGCGAGGAATAAGGCGGTATCTGCAATTTCAAAAGTACTTGCAAACCGGTTAAGCGGGATTTTAGCAAGGAAGGTCCTGGCTCCTTCCTCATCCTTCAAGTAATGAGTCATATCCGTCTCCACAAATCCTGGTGCAATAGCATTGCATCGGATATTCCTGCTGCCCAATTCATGCGCAACGGACTTTGTAAATCCGATGATGCCGGCTTTGGAGGCTGCATAGCTTGACTGGCCTGCGTTTCCACGGATTCCTATGATGGAACTCATATTGATAATGGATCCCTTTTTTGCTTTCATCATCGGCCGGATCACCTGTTTGGTCATATTAAAGACACTCTTCAGATTGATTTCCATTACTTCATCCCATTGGGCTGAATTAAGACGGAGCAACAAACTATCTTTGGATATACCCGCATTATTTATGCAAACATCCACGGTCCCATGTTCTTCCAGAACTTCATTGACGAATTTTTCGCTGTCTTCATATGATCCGGCATTACTTTTATATCCTTTTGCTTTGATTCCAAATGAAAGCAACTTTTTTTCAAGGACTTTGGCTTTTTCTTCACTGGAAAGAAAACTAAATGCAATATGCGCGCCTTGCTCTGCCATTCTGAGCGCTATGGCTTCTCCAATTCCACGTGCAGCGCCTGTAACGATTACTATTTTGCCTTCTAAAAGCTTCATTTCATTGCATTATGTAAGCTCAAATATATAAACTGAAAAGTTTGCAGGTAAATATAAATATTAATTTAGGCCTTTCCCGCGAACCATGAATCTGATAAATAGGAAGAATTTATTATTATTTTCTTTGGCAGCAGAAACTTTTCTTGCCAGTTATGGACTTCTGATCGGGGAACAGACAAACATTGTATCTATATTGTATCTGATAGCTGGGCTGATTTTCATTTTTTCCATACTAATACTACCAATTGCCAGGCTTCCCAGAGTGACTGAATTGAAAAAAGAATCATTACTGAAGCTTCCGCTGCTCGTATGTATGTTGCTGCTTGCGTTTATCACATCGCGTTACTGGCTGGATCTGATTCCTCTGGATCCGGATTTTGCAGATATGCTTCCGGTAATGAAGGTGATGAATGAAAGGTTTCTTCATGGTGAATGGAAGCATGTATATGATGGGATACCCGAAATCTGGAATGGAACCCGCCCCATCTACCTGCCGGCTATGTGGTTGCCCTATTTACCTGCCATTGCGTTAAATATAGATATGCGATGGATAACTGTAGTTCTTGTTATACTCAGCTTTATTATTGTACTAATCCTCATACGGATAAAGAAGAACAAATATTTTGGTTACGGCCTGATAGCGATATCAGGTTTATTGTTCTGGTGGATTTTTTCAAGAAATGAAGTGCACAGCCTTATTAGTATGAGTGAAGAGGGCGTAGTCATATTTTATTTTGTACTACTCAGTCTGGCGATCATTTCGGGGAATGCTTTTTTTATGGGTTTAACGGCTTCTCTTTGTCTGTTAAGCCGCTACAGCATGATCGGATGGCTAGTCCCCTGTCTCATCTTTTTTGCTGCGCGTAAAGATTTTCGAAAACTTATAGTATTCTCTTTTACCGGAATCTTTTGTTTTCTCCTTTTCTTTCTGGTCCCTTTCGGATTTAAAACGATGGATCAAATGATTGCCTTGCCGGGGAATTATGTGGCTTTTGCAAAGCATATCTGGGAATTTACTCCTGAAGTTTACTGGCTTAACCTGGGCCTGGCAAAATTTTATGGCCCCCACCGAATGGCGATTCTGCATTATAGTTTGCTGATTATGAGTTTCGGCATACCCCTTTTATTTATGTGTTTTTGTCTTCTTCAAAAAAAGTGGCGATTTAATAACATCAACCTGGCTTGTTTCAAACTTAGTCTGCTTGTTTTTTATCAATTCATTGATGTACCATATGGATATCTTTTCTACACGTCATCATTTGTGAGTCTTGTGATTGCCACTAGTATATTAAGTGTGGAAGTGTGGTAGTGTGGTAGTGTGGTAGTGAAGATAAAATATACTACCACACTACCACACTACCACACTCTCACACTTTATTATTTAGCATAGTTAGCAGTTCATCAACATAATTCCGGTCATTCGAAAGACGCGGAACCTTATGCTGTCCACCCAGTTTCCCCTTTTTGCGTAGCCAGCTGGTAAAGAGGCCTTTTGGAACTGATTTAACAATGGGTGGCCTGAGGGCAATATCCTTATGACGTTTTGCTTCATAGTCGCTGTTTAATTCCTTAAGTGCTTTGTCAAGTTCATCTGAAAAAAGAGGGATACTTTCAGGTTCTTTCTCAAATTCGATCAGCCATTCGTGAGCACCATTGGAATGATCGCCGAAATATACGGGGGCAGCTGTATAATCGTTGACCACGGCACCTGATTTATTTGCTGCAACAACAATTGCCTTGTCGGCATTATCTACTATAATCTCTTCTCCAAAAGCATTGATAAAATGTTTTAGCCTGCCACTTACTTTGACGCGGAAAGGTCCCAGCCGGGTAAACTGAATAGTATCTCCCACCAGGTATCTCCAGAGTCCGCCGTTTGTGCTGATTACCAATGCATAATTTTTACCCAGTTCCACATCCTTCAACCCAATGGTTTGCGGATCGCTTTTACCATATTCTTCCACGGGCATGAATTCCATAAAAATGCCATGATTGGTAAAGAGCAGCATACCATCTTCTCCCGGATAGTCCTGTGCTGCAAAAAAACCTTCGCTGGCATTATACATTTCGAGGTAATTGATATCACCTCCGATGATTTTTGCAAACTGCTCACGGTAAGGTGTAAACGAAACACCTCCATGGATATATAATTCCAGCGACGGCCATACTTCCAGAATATTTTTTTTGCCTGTATTTTCCAGGATCTTTTTTAAAAGAACCAGGGTCCAGGTTGGAACACCGGAAATAGAAGTCACGTTTTCACGGATGGTATTGTCTGCCATCTGATTGATCTTATTTTCCCATTCATCCAGGAGAGCAATATGCAGTTCCGGGGTACGTATCCAGTTGCCCCAGAATGGAGAGTTTTGTAACAAAACTGCGCTCAGGTCGCCATACTGTACTTCTGCATTGAACTGACTGATAGTATGACTTCCGCCAATGACAAGACCTTTGCCTGTGAGCAGGTCTGAATCCGGATGAAAATGATAGTACATGGTGAGCACGTCCTTTGCACCCAGGTAATGGTTATCCTGCAGGCTTTCCTCGCTTACTGGTATGAATTTGCTTTTGTCGCTAGTAGTACCACTGCTTTTTGCAAACCAGTTGATGGGTGTATTCCAAAGAAGGTTCTCTTCCCCCTGCATGATGCGTTGTATATAGGGCTTGAGATCATCATACTCGTGTATGGGAACTGCTTTCTTGAATTCCTTTATTGAAAATAATTTGGAGAAATTATACTTACGGCCAATTTCGGTGTACTGAGCTGAAGTAACCAGATCCTGCAAAACTTCACGTTGTACGGCAACTGGATCAAGCACCCATTGTTCTATTTGCCAGCGTCTCATCCTGGCCAGGCGCGATATGGCAGGACTTAATAGTTTCAAAATACCTTGGTTTAGATCATAGAAATCAGCTCCTCAGACTGTCATTAAAGTTCTAAATGACGGGCCTGGACGCTTCTTCGTGAAGATAGTCTTTTCGTTTCAATTCAAAATTCCGGCCAAGGTAAAGCCGACGAACCTGTTCATCTTCCGCGAGTTCTTCTGCTGTTCCGTGTTTGAATATTTTTCCTTCTATAAGCAAATATGCCCTGTCACAAATGGAAAGAGTTTCGTTTACATTATGATCGGTAATCAGTATACCAATGTTTTTATATTTCAGACGTGCTACTACGGCCTGGATATCTTCAACAGCAATGGGATCAACACCCGCAAAAGGTTCATCCAATAAAATGAATTTAGGATCCACTACCAACGCGCGCGCAATTTCTGTACGTCTTCTCTCTCCTCCGCTCAGGGAGTCTCCATTGTTTTTACGAACGTGGTGCAGGCGAAATTCGTCCAGAAGGGCCTCGAGCTTTTCCCTTTGTTCCTTCTTAGGCAGATTGGTCATTTCCAGGATGGCTTTGAGATTATCCTCTACAGAGAGTTTGCGGAATACAGATGCTTCCTGGGGGAGATATCCCAGGCCAAGCTGGGCCCTCTTATACATGGGCAGGCGAGTGATATCTCGGTCGTCGAGAAATACCTGTCCCTCATCTGGTTTGATAAGACCAACTACCATATAAAAAGTCGTTGTTTTACCCGCACCGTTGGGTCCAAGTAAACCGACAATTTCACCCTGTTTTACATTCACGGAAACATGATCAACCACCGTACGGTTGTGATAGGTTTTAACCAGATCTTTTGTATGAATAGTCAGATTCAATTCATGTAAAATTTGAGCAAAAATACCAGAAGAATGTGTAATCGATTCATATTAAAATAGTTTAACAGGTGCTTGTGTTATAGTGCTATTGAATTAAGTTTGCAATCCACAAATAAACCGTTCTGGAACCCACTGATGAAGGTTATTGATCACATCCGCCAGTCAAAAGATACCGCTGTTTCCTTTGAAATTCTTCCGCCTTTGAAAGGGAAGACAATCAGTTCGATATATGACCATCTGGACCCTCTGATGGAATTTAAGCCCTCATTTATTAATGTGACTTACCACCGCAGCGAAACCATGTTCAAAAAGAAGAGTGATGGTACTTTTGAAAAGGTTGAAGTAAGAAAAAGGCCTGGAACGGTTGGCATCTGCGCCGCCATTATGAATCATTACCAGATTGACGCTGTTCCCCATCTGATCTGCGGTGGATTCGGAAAACGGGAAACTGAAGATGCACTGATCGACCTGCATTTTCTGGGTGTGGATAATGTTCTTGTTTTAAGGGGTGATGCTCCAAGAAATGAAGCTGCATTTACACCAGAACCCGGGGGAAACCAATATGCCCTGGATTTATTGAAACAAGTGGTGAATCTGAATCAGGGGATCTACCTGGAAGAAGATATTAAAAATGGTAGCAAAACCAATTTCTGTATAGGCGTGGCCGGTTACCCTGAAAAACATTTTGAATCTCCTAATCTGGCTACCGATCTGAGCTTCCTGAAAGCAAAAGTGGATGCCGGCGCTGAATATGTTACCACACAAATGTTTTTTGATAATCAGAAATTTTTTGATTTCGTCAAAACCTGCAGGGAAAATGGTATTGATGTTCCGATCATCCCGGGCCTGAAGCCCATTACGAATAAAAAACAACTCAGCCTTTTACCAAAAGTTTTTCATGTGGATATTCCAGCGGACCTTTCCAATGCCGTTACGAAATGTAAAACAGATGAAGAAGTTGAACTGATTGGTACCGAATGGCTATTACAGCAAAGTCGTGAATTAAAAAAAGTAGGCGTTCCCGTATTGCATTACTATACTCTTGGTAAACCAAAAGTAATCTGGAATGTTGTGAAAGAACTGGTATAACCAGTACCCATATGGCATATACTGACTATTATAAAATTCTGGGAATATCCAAAACAGCTTCTGAAGAAGATATCAAAAAAGCTTATCGCAAACTTGCAAGGAAATTACATCCGGACCTCAATCCCAAAGATAAGGAAGCGAATAAAAAATTTCAACAGATCAACGAAGCCAATGAAGTACTCAGTGATCCGGAAAAAAGAAAAAAATATGACCAGTACGGAGAGCAATATGGAGAGAACTGGGAAAATGCGGAACAGTTTGAAAAAGCAAGACAGTCAGGCGCAGGTACCGGAACAGGTGGAAGACAACGAAGACAAACCGAAGACGTTTTTTCAGAATTCGGAGAAGGACAATATTCGGATTTTTTTGAACAGATGTTTGGTTCCGGCTCACGAAGCGGTGCAAAATTCCGGGGACAGGATTACCAGGCTGAACTGCATCTTTCATTGCGTGATGCGGCAAAAACACATAGCCAGACTTTAACTGTCAATGAAAAAAATATCCGTATAACTATACCTGCCGGAGTAGAAGACGGACAGGTGATTCGCTTGAAGAATCACGGGGCACCCGGCTCGAATGGTGGTCCGCAGGGAGATTTGTATATCACTTTCAGGATAGAACCTGATCCTGTCTTTAAAAGGGTTGGAAATGATTTGTATATCAACCTTAACCTGGATCTATACACAGCAGTGCTGGGAGGAGAAGTGATGGTGGATACCCTCGATGGAAAGATCAAACTCAAAGTAAAACCTGAAACACAAAATGGAACGAAAGCAAGGCTTAAAGGCAAGGGCTTTCCAGTTTATAAACATGAAGGCTCTTTTGGCGATCTGTTTGTTACTTATAATATTTTAAATCCACAAAATCTTACGCCGAAGGAAAAGGAACTTTTTACCGAACTTTCGAAATTGAGATAAAACGAAACGTATGTCTGAAGAAATCATACCAATCGAAACGTTTTGTTCCTATTATCAAGTGGAACGAACCTTCCTTGATACCCTGGAATCATACGGGTTGATTTCAATAAGTTACAAGGAAAATCAACGATTTATTTTGAAAGAAGAACTGGCTGAACTAGAGAAATTCAGCCGAATGTATTATGAACTGGACATCAATGTTCCGGGAATAGATGCCCTGAAACATTTGCTGAAAAAAATAAATGAACTTCAACAGGAAACAGAAATACTAAGAGCCCGCCTCAGGATTTATGAATAACCAGTTTTAAAATTTCGTATGAAAAAATTTTCTCTTTTAACTGCGTTTGCAGGATTTCATTTATTTGCATTTTCGCAGTTAACCGATTCATTGAGATATGATAAAGCCAGTTATATGATTCCCATGCGGGATGGAATTTTATTAAATACAGTTGTTCTTACACCTGTAAATCAAAATGTTCCTTATTCCTTCCTCATAGTTCGTACACCATATGGTGTGGATGAGGGTCTTCCAAATGGAAACCAAAGAATTACAATCTCTAAGAATTATTCGTTTTTTAATATGGCCTTAGAAGGATACATTTTTGTTTCCCAGGACATACGCGGGAAATATAAAAGCCAGGGCAATATGCAGATTCACCAACCCCTGATTCACCAGAATAAAAAAGGCGCGGTGGATGAGAGTACCGATACCTGGGATACTATTGAGTGGCTTTTACACAACATAAAAGACAATAATGGTAAAGCAGGGATCGTAGGAATTTCTTATCCCGGCTGGCTGGCGCTCGTAGGTGCAGTTGACCCACATCCTGCCCTGAAAGCTTCATCCGAACAGGCCTGTATGGGAGATCTTTTTTTGGGAGATGATTTTCATCACAACGGCGCTTTCCGTCTTAGTTATGGTCTTGAATATACTTACGAAGTGGAAGGAGACAAAACAACCGATAGTTCATTTCCTTTTCCAGCTTATGATCTCTTCAACTGGTATCTTGAACTTGGAAGTCTGAAGAACGTGAATGAAAAATATTTTCACGATAGAATTCCTACCTGGAATCATTTCGTTGAGCACCCCGATTATGATAGTTTCTGGCAAAAGAATTCACCATTATCTTATGTAACTAAAACAACAATACCACAACTCCATGTAGGTGGTTTTTATGATCAGGAGGATCTTAATGGTCCGCAACTGATGTATAGATATATGGAAAAAATGGATGATGAGAATAAAAATCATCTGGTGTTGGGTCCCTGGTATCATGGTCAGTGGGGAAGGAATAAAGGAGACAGTATCGGCATGATTGCTCTGGGAAGCCCTACAGGAGAGGAGTTCCGCAGTTTGCAGAAAAAATGGTTCGACTATTATCTCAAAGGGATCGGGGATGGAAAATTTGAAGAAGCATATGTTTTTCAAACCGGTTCAAATGAATGGAAAACTTATAAGAACTGGCCTCCGTCCCAGACAACAATCAGGTCTTTATATGCTGCTCCCGGACTTAAGGCAGGTTTTTCAAAGCCCAATACTGATGGATCAGTTTCATATATCAGCGATCCACTGAAACCGGTTCCTTACCGGACCCTGCCAATAGAAGCAACATATGGGAAGGGAAGCCGATGGCGAACATGGCAGGTAGAGGACCAGCGATTTGTATATACAAGGCCCGATGTGATCAGTTTTACATCCGATTCACTAATTGAAGATCTTGTAGTGACCGGTACTGTGAATGCGCATTTATTTGCCTCAACCACGGGTACTGATGCAGACTGGATTGTAAAACTGATCGATGTATATCCTGATTGGGATTCTGCAAATTTCAAAATGAGCGGTTACCAATTACCCGTTACAATGGAAGTTTTTCGAGGTAAATTCAGGAAGAGTTTTTCAAAACCGGAAGCCCTGGTTCCTGGTAAACCCGAAGAATTCCTGATTGGTCTTCACCAGGTGAACCATATGTTTAAGAAAGGCCACAGATTCATGATACAGGTGCAGAGCAGCTGGTTCCCAATGATAGACCGCAATCCTCAAAAATTTATACCTAATATTTTCGAGGCAAAAGAATCAGATTTCATAAAAGCAACGCAGACAATTTATTTTTCTCCTCAATATCCTACCAGGATAGACTTACCAGTTATGAAGAATTAATTTTTTGATATTATTTTCTAAATGTATAACAGCCCTGCTCTCAGATAAATAATCGCAGGTATATCGAAGGAATAACATACCATCTATGAATATAATGAATTTTAATAGGCTCCTGAGAGCCAACAACAGGCTCATTTATAAAGAAGTTACTATTTCTTTTGAATTTAAACTTATTTGGAAAGCAACTCTTTTACCATCGTACTGATACTTTTTCCATCTATTTTTCCAGCAAGCTGTTTAGTAGCAATTCCCATTACTTTTCCCATGTCCGCAGGCGAGTTAGCACCTGTATCACTGATGATTCTTTGCAGGCTTGTTTTTAATTCTTCTTTACTCATCTGTTCAGGAAGAAATTTCTCAATGATGGTAATTTCTTCTTCCTCTTTAACAGCAAGGTCTTTGCGATTTTGGGCATTATATATTTCCAGAGAATCCTTTCTGGATTTTAGTAGTTTTTGAAGAAGTTTTACTTCATCTTCTTCTTTAAGGTCTCCACCTGCACCTTCCGAGGTTTTAGCCAGTAATATTGCCGCTTTAATAGCGCGCAGGGACCGGAGTGCTTTTTCATCCTTTGCGAGCATGGCAGTTTTCAGGTCCGCCATTACTTTTTGTTCAAGGCTCATAATATAAATTATAATTTATTTTCTTTTAACTGTTTTGCTCTCGATTTCTGATAAATATTCCGGGCAAAGTTCTTCATTTCAGCCGCCAGATCATCATGCCTTGTAGCTCTTTGGTAAGTATCTGCCATAATCATCAGTGTCTGATAGAAAAAATCTTCCATTTCGTCAACCATCATATCTTTAGTCCACAGGTCTATCCGCAGGGCTGCCTTATCTGAACCATCCCAGAGGGAAAGCAGGAAGGCCTTGGCTTTCCGCGTATTTTCGGCTGAATTATCAGGAGCACTCCAGCTAATTTCCACGGGCATTTTATTTTCATCCAGGCTAACCTGTATTTGTATTGAAGATTCAGTCATTATATATCCAGATTCTGATAGATTTAAGAATAAAATTACATAACATGTTAAAAGTTAATGGTTTAGCGTTGAGCCTTACACCTTATACCCTAAGCCTGTAAAAACGAAGTTAATTGGAAAAACGGTTGGTTCACACCATATTTCAAGAGGGATAAAACTGCGGAAATTACGAACCACGGCTTCACGTATTTACGCGCTGTGATTCAAGTTTGATATTAGATAAATTTACAGTGGTTTGTTTTCCGTCATCCGTCATCCGTCATCAAAATCCGTACTATGAAAAATCTTTACTTCAGGGGTTTCATGCTTTTAGCATGCTTACAATTTTTCTATCAGTCATCCCTATACGCACAATGTTTATGTACTGGCGGAATTCCGGCAACCGCCATTGATCAGTCCATTACAATTTCACCAACCACAGCGAGTACGCTTAACTTCGTATTTCAGCAATTCAATCCCGC
>DASZHV010000092.1:0-108047 GCA_035937535.1 Puia sp.
CGTTCTGGTTCAGCCCCTTTTATAAACCAGGGAAAAAAATTGCCAGGACACGTGACTGGTCGCGCAAACTGGAGGAAATTGTAGAACAGGCTCCGCGATGGGACATTGGATTTATCGTTGGTGTCCCCGCATGGATCCAAATGTGTCTGGAGAAAATAATTGAACGGTATAACCTAAAGAACATTCATGAGATCTGGCCAAATCTGGGATTTTTTGTTCATGGAGGTGTTTCATTTGAACCGTACAAAATAGGATTTGAAAAACTATTAGGTAAATCCATAACATATATTGAAACTTACCTGGCGTCCGAAGGATTTATTGCTTATCAGGACCGTCAGGATGAAAGGGGTTTAAGGCTAGTTACCTACCAGCACCTTTTCTTCGAATTTGTACCATTTGATAATAAGAATTTCGATACTGAAGGGAATATTATCAAAAACCCGCAAGCACTGGAGATTCACCAGGTAGAAGAAGGGTGTGATTATGCCCTTTTAATCAGCACAGCGGCCGGTGCCTGGCGCTACCTCATCGGGGACACGATCCGGTTTACTGACAAGGAGAAAAGCGAAATTATTATTACCGGCCGCACTAAACAATATCTTAGCCTCGTCGGCGAACATCTAAGTGTGGATAATATGAACCAGGCCATTCAATTTGTTAGTGAGGAACTGAATATTTCAATTCCTGAATTCACTGTAGCCGGAGTTCCGCACGGATTGTTTTTTGCACATCAATGGTGGCTGTCGTCTGATACCGAAGTGGATCCACTGATCCTGAGGGATAAGCTGGATGATAGACTCAAAAGCTTAAATGATGATTATGCTGTTGAAAGGAAGAGTGCACTCAAAGATATTTCGGTAAAAGTCCTTTCTCCTGAAATCTTCATAGATTTTATGCGATCAGTCGGTAAGGAGGGAGGGCAGCATAAATTTCCCCGTGTATTAAAGGGTAATATGTTAAAGGACTGGCAAAACTTTTTGGAAAAGGAAAATGAGAAGGCGCATTATTAATTATTTATTAAAATGAGTATTATTCTTCAATTTTCCGGAGGTTCCATTATTTTTCAACAGCCGGTAAAATATATAACGCATGGTCGAAGCCATATTGAAAGGATTAGCGCTCGGAATTGTGCTTGCACTATCTGTCGGCCCGATCATTTTCACTATCATTAAGCAAAGTATTACGGTAGGCCACAAGGGTGGCTTCTGTTTTGTTGCCGGCGTTTGGCTTAGTGATATTATACTTGTGGTACTCAGCAATGTTTTTACTGAATGGGTAGCCAGGTTGCTTGAATATCAAAAGATGATAGGCTATGCCGGAAGCAGTTTCCTGATCGCCATGGGAATCTATTTTTTCTTTTTTAAAAAAGTTCACATAAAATCTACCGGTGACCTTGAACACTCCGATCATTTAAGTATTTATCAAATGGCGAGGATTTTTGCTTCCGGGTTTATCATTAATACACTCAATCCAGGTGTTCTCATTTTCTGGCTGGGTAATGCTACCGTTCTTTCGTTAACACATACTCTCAAACAAAGAATTATAATATTTTCAGTTTGTCTGCTGATCAATATGGGTGCAGACGTGGGCAAGGTAATGATGGCGGGTAATTTACGTAAAAAGCTGACAGTTCATAATCTTTCCATCATCAATAAAATTTCCGGTGCTATATTGGTTGTTTTTGGAATGGCATTATTATATGGAGTGATTTTTCTTGAACACAGAATAAAGTAAACATTGGGATAGTTTTGTTTTTAATTATGAAGAAAATCATATCGGCGATAGTTTTCCTGGTACCCATGATCTGCCACTCTCAAACGGATGTATTGATTCTTCAGAGAAATGGGAGTAATATCAAAACTTATGCGCCGGGTCAGCCAATTATGATTCATACAGTATATGATCAATGGCTTGGGGGAACACTTACAGATTTAAAGAATGATAGCGTGTATATTAATAATATTCCTTTTCATGTAAATGAGATCGACGGATTACGAAAGGATTTTTCGAAATTGCATTTACAAAGCGGAGGAACAATTCTGATAATTGCAGGGGTCGGCGTTCTGGCTTTGAATGTGATCAATGGTTTGTATACCAATGAACCAGCGGGTTCCTGGATCAAGACTTCGGGATGGATTACTGCAGGTGCGCTCATCCTCGCGGGGATACTATTGAGATCGGCGAGATATAAAAATTATCCAATCGGTAAAAAATATACTTTGCACTATCTGAACCTTCGACCGAAGAGTATTTCGGCCGGTAACCCTTTGAATACAACAGAACCCGCAAAGCAATCCGATGCCCATTAATACGAAAGGAATTGTCCCAAGAACATGGAGATGGATCAAACGAATCTTCCTGTTTTTATTTTTTCTACAATTTTTTTATATCCTGATTTTAAAATGGATTAATCCACCCTTCACTCTTACTCAACTAAACAGCCTTTTTCATGGATACGGTTTGAAAAGAAATTATGTTTCCATGGATGCAATTTCGCCGTATGCCAAACTAGCTGTAATTGCTTCGGAAGACCAGCTCTTTCCAGATCATGATGGATTTGATTTCAAATCCATTGAAAAAGCCATGAAACATAATCAGAAAAGCAAGTCGCTTCACGGAGCCAGTACAATTTCTCAGCAGGTTGCAAAAAATGTTTTTTTATGGCAGGGCAGAAGCTGGATCAGAAAAGCAATGGAGGCATATTTCACTTTTATGATAGAAGCAATCTGGGGTAAGAAAAGAATTCTTCAGATGTATCTGAATGTAAGCGAAATGGGAAAAGGAGTTTTCGGAATTGATGCGGCTGCCCTTCATTATTTCAATAAAAGGGCAAAAACACTGACACGCAGTGAAGCCGCTATGATCGCTGGCTGTCTGCCTAATCCGAAATTATTTACTATAAGACCACTCTCGAGACATGTGGCAGTACGTTATCCCTGGATACTTAATCAGATGTATCATCTTCAGGATGACCCCGATGTAGTTAAACTCCTTCAATAAGGCTCAACGATTAATGCATAACGTTTATCGCTATAGGTGATGGATTTACACATTATCATTAATAATTGAATTTTCACATTCGTTCATATTTACATTTCCATATTTGCCACATTAATAAAAGATATAGCATTCGATAATCTTTGCTCATAATCTCCTTTAATGTCGATCCATGGTGTAGTCTGATTAATCATGTGATCCTTGTACATGTAATAAAGGCGTTCGCGCGATTCGAGATCAGGGTATTCACGCAACTCATCTGCAACCCAGGGCAGATCCGTATTGCAAAGAAGATATACGTCGTATTTTCTTTTTACAATTTCATCTAAAATAAAAGAATGACATTTTCCAAATACAAATTCACACCATACTTTCATAACATACATATCGGTATCAATAAATACAAGCGTGGATTTTAATGAAGCCGTGATACGATCTTCCTGATCGAGCTGTCCTTTGGCAATAATAAGCAAGTCATCATAAGTATAAGGGCGTGCTAATTTCATCAAATATTCGCGGGCATATTCAGGCACCCAATTCGTGTTAAAGTTTGTAGCAAGTTGTTCGCAAAGAGTACTCTTGCCCGTGGATTCGGGACCGGTGATCACAATTTTTTTAGGTTGCGGCATATGTGATCTTTTTTCTCCAGGTAATATAACCCATTACTGCTAAGATCAGAAAAACCAGGTATTGAAAACTGGTGAAGACAAGATGCTTGTAAAAGTTAAGGGGGATTGAAGCCAGGTTGGTAATGATCCACCAGGTCCAGTTTTCCAGTTTCTTTTTGTTCATCAGCCACATGCCGGTAAAAGCAGCGGCTGATGTGAAACTATCAGCAATAGGAACAGTGCTGTCGGTAAAGCGACTGAGCAGAAAATATAAAATAGACCAGCAAACGAAAAAAAAGATGATTGAATTTATCCAATCCTTTTTCGAAGAAGCTGTAATGTGTAAAATGGATTTTCCTTCAGCTTTTCGTGACCACATTACCCATCCGATAATGCTCATGACAGTATAATAGAAATTTACTGAAGCGTCTGCATAAAGACCGTGTGTGATATATAGCCAGATGAAAATTCCTGTATTCACCATGCCTACCGGATAAACCAGTATATTTTCCTTCCGGGAGAAAATAACACTTGCTATGCCGCAAATAACAGCGATAAACTCAAGCCAGGTGGTTTGATGGATGTCGTTGATAAATTGCGATATGATTTGTTGCATTATTCTGCTTCGGCAACCACTTCCCGTACTTCGGGAATCATTCGTTTCATCATACCCTCAATTCCTGCTTTTAATGTGATCATGGAAGAAGGACATCCTGAGCAGGATCCCTGTAGCATTAAGTTGACTACACCTTCATTATAACTTCTGAATTGAATAGCCCCGCCGTCCATTTCAACCGCGGGCTTTACATAACTTTCCAGGAGCTCCTTAATTCTTTTTACCACGTCATCGTCATCCGCTCCAATTGCGTTGCCATCCGAATGTGCTACTGTGATTTCCTCTTCATTGACTACAGGCTTGCCGTCTTCCAGGTATTCTTTTAGAAACTGGCGGATGGAAGGTATTACGTCTGTCCAGTCTGTATCTGTTGTTTTCGTCAATGTAACGAAATTGCTGGCGATGAAGATGCTCTTGATGAATGGAAATCCAAACAATTCAATCGCTAAAGGAGATGGTTTGGCAGACTCAACATCAGGGAAATCTATACTTTTCCCCGGGTAAAGAAGTTTATTTGCGACAAACTTCATTGTTTCGGGATTGGGGGTCATTTCGGTATAAATGCTAATGACCGGATTTCCTGTTTTTATCATATCTCACATTTTAGAGTGCAAATTTAGTCTTTTTAAGCCTATTTTAAACCCAAGCTCAAGGCCTAAAAGCGAAAGCTTTTTATTGAAAAGATGTTGGTAGATATTTTCCTATTCATTGACTAAAGCTCTTGCAATCAACTGTTTTGACTATTTGCTCTCTTTTTCCTGCATATTTCCGTATAGATCGAAAATTGAAAACATGAGCGAAAACGATCAAAAATAGGGCAAAAGGGAGTAAAATGAGCTCATATTCGTGCCAAAACTGCTTCGCAAGCAGGAAAAACATCCCACCTGTAAATAAGAAAAATGGTACAGAACTTCGGTGGTGACGTACGAATCCATGGCGAAAGGAGAACAGGCCAACAATGAAGGCTATAAGAATCATACCCGATTCAAACCAGAAGTTATGGATGATATTAACTCCAAAAACCGATAAACCAGAAAGGAATATCGGTAGAATCGCACAATGCACTGCACAGGCCATGGAAGTTCCAATTCCGATAAAGTCAGCGTTGATCTTCAGTTTCATGAATGACAAGCAAAGATAGCTTTTAAGGTAAAACTTTCTTCTCCCGTTTGGGTAGATTAAATTTACCCCATGACTAAGAAAATATGGTTCTATTCCCTGTTTTTTCTCATTTTGATTCTTACATTTTATTTTATGCTTACCAAATTTATCCCAGGTTATGGAAAACTTGGTTTACAGCATATAAATAAAGTACAGTCGTTTTCATTTCTGAATCAAAATGGAGAAAGAGTTACTAATAAAGATGTCGAAGGCAAAGTATATATCGCAGAATTCTTCTTTACTACATGTCATGGAATTTGCCCAAAACTAAATACAAACCTATTGCCTGTTTATGAAAAATATAAGAATGAACCGGATTTTAAAATACTTTCCCATACGGTGGATCCTTCAACTGATAGCGTTGGAAGGTTAAAACTATATGCCGACTCATTGGGAGTTAAAGCGCCTCATTGGACTTTTCTAACGGGGACAAAGGATTCATTGTACCTCGCTGCACGATTAAGTTATCTCCTGGATGACCCGAAAAATAATTTTTCGCCGATAGACGAACAATTTATTCACACCCAGTTTTTTGCTCTCGTTGATAAAAACGGATATGTACGATCCATCATCGACGGTCTTAAAAAAGATGAGATTACTGAAATGGAAAAGGAGATCGATGAATTGTTGAAAGAATCAAAAAACTAATAATTGTTAATTGATAATTGTTAATTGATAATTGTTAGGTAATGACAATAATTAATCTAAAATCCGCTAACAATTAACCATTACCAATTTACAATTAAAAAAGAAAGCCCCGATGTGGAAACACCGGGACTTTTGGTTAAGGCTCTGATTAGTAGCTATTTTAAAAAAAAGTTTCGGAAGGGTTTAATGCAAATATATAGTCCTGTATCCAATCGCGCAAGAAACTTCACTACCATTTTAATGGTATTTCTACGATCAAAATACCTGTTAACCATGTGTTATTATAAACTCAATTCATCAGCTTATTTATTTCTTCTTCTACAAAATCCATAAGCTCCTTAATATATGCACCGGAGAAATCAAATTTCAATCCAGCTGCTTTATATAATTCTGGAAGTGTTTTGGTACCTCCCAGGGAAAGTGCTTGTAAATAATGATCCAGGGCAATTTCTTTATTCTTTTTGAATTGCTTCCACATACCTATTGCTCCAAGTTGTGCAATACCATATTCAATATAATAAAAAGGTACTTCGAATAAATGTAATTGTTTTTGCCAGATATTCTTTTGATATACGTCAAGCCCGTTCCAGTTTATAGTTTTGGAGCTAAACTCGTTGTAAATCCTGTACCAGTTTTCGGTCCGCTGATCCAAATTGTGATTTGGGTTTTCATAAACCCAATGTTGAAATTTATCAATAGTTGCGATCCATGGGAAAATAGTGATTACTCTTTCCAGCTGTTGAATTTTTGCCCGGCGAAGATCTTCGGGATTTTTAAAATAAATCTCCCAATTTTCCATACTGAAAAGTTCCATAGCCATGCTAGCCACTTCGGCAATTTCCATCGGATATTCCTTAAAGGCACTCAGTTCAAGATGATGGGAAAGAAAGGAGTGAACGGCATGACCACCTTCATGGACCATTGTTGTTACATCATGCATTTGTCCGGCTGCATTCATGAATATAAAAGGAGCGCCGGTTTCTGCCAACGGACAGTTATATCCTCCCGGAGCTTTGCCAATCCTGCTTTCCAGGTCAAAGCGATTCATTTTCTTCATCGTCAATAAACAGTCAGCAAAGTATGGCCTGAGTTCTCTGAAACATTGTACTGTTTTCTCCAGAAGTTCATCACCTGTTTTAAATGGGTTCAATGGTTGCTGATTGGCTGGTTCAGCGTCTACGTCCCAGGGCCTTAAAGTATCCAGGCCGAGTTCATTCAGTTTGTACTTATTAATAATTTCAACCAGGGGAAGAATATATTGTTTCACGGAATCGTGAAAATGGAAGCAGTCTTCTTTTGTATAATCAAAGCGACCCATTTCTACAAACTTGTAATCGCGGAAGTTGGCGAATCCGGCATTCCGCGCCATTTGATCGCGACGCTTAATAAGTTCCGTATACAGGTTGTTGATTTGGTCTTTATCCCGGAGTCTGCGTTCCTGTACTTTATGATATACATCTTCACGTAAAGCCCGGTCCGGATTTTCCAGAAATTTCATAGCTTGTTGTAAAGTGTATTCCTGGTCCTTTACAGTCACTGTCATCTTTCCGGAGATGGCACCATATTGCTGACCCAGCACACTGAGTTCGGACTGAATCGGGATATTTTCCTCACGGAAAAGATCAATACTTTTTTTAACCGAGCGCAGATAGGTAAAATATTTCTGTTTGTCCAGGGAAGATGTTATTGGAGAATCCACCAGTTTACGATTCAACCTATCGGCATATGGTTGAATTTTCGGCTGAATCTCCATCATGAAATAAGTAAAATTATCCTGTAGTTTTTTATCTTCTGTATTACAGGTCATTCGGATATGTCGCCAGGAAACGTCTTCACTAATAACGGCCTCGAGCTCGCTCATGTCAATCAACCATTTCTCCAGATCTGCCACTGTATTTAAGGGCCTTCCTGTAAGGTCTTCAAAAAAAGGAGCGACGGAATTCCAGTCACTGATAACAAAATTTTCGGGAAGAAAAACCCGGATGGGTTTTTCAATATTTGCAGATAAGGCTCTCGTCATTTATTCGAATTTTTGGGTAGGATCTTCGGCCATTCCGATTAACTGAGGATGGTGTATTTATTTCTTTTTTGCTGTCGGTTTTTTTGAGGCAGGTTTTACAACAGATTTTTTAGCTGGTTTCTGTTCTGCTTTTTTGGGAGTTGTCTTTTTCACCGATTTTTCAGCAATAGGTTCTTTTTTCTCTACTGTTTTTTTAACCGGTTTAACTTCGATTGCCTTTGGTTCAGCGGACTTCTTCGCCGGCTTTTTTTCTACAGTTGATTTTACTTCTCGTGTTATCTCCTGAGATACTGATTTTTTAGCTGGCTTTATTTCCTTTACTTCAGGAGCGGGAGTCTCTACCTCTGCTATTTCAACTGCCGGTTCAGATAATTTGATTTCAACCTGGTTTTTTGAAAGCGCGGAAAACCATTTAACCATCTTCTTGAGATCACTGGTATAAACGCGGTCAAAATCCAACTCAGGATATACTTTTTCGAAATAAGATTTAAGTGCAGAGGCTTCTTTGTCATCCGGCAACTTTTCTTTACTGCTTTCCATGGCCTTCAGAATGTCAACCAGGTTTACATTATGACGGGTTGTATAAACTTCAATGCTTTCAAGGTGTGAAAACTGGTGTACCCGGCTGGAAACAAAGCGCGTGCTTTTGTCATCCAGGGAACGTACAATACCACCGTCGGATTTACTGCTGATCAATTCGAAAAGACCCGGCAGTCCTGTTATAGCAATGATCTTGGAATATTCCATATTTGAAGACTAATTTTAAAAGTGGTGCAAGTTAAACATAAATGTGGAACCAAAGAAAGTATGGGAGTATGGGAGTATGGGAGTATGGGAATGTAGCTTATCAGATTTCCATATTCCCACTCACCTTTTCACGCAAAGGTGAGATTCAGTGAAGCATTCCCATACTCCCATACTCCCATACTCCCATACTTTCCTGCTGGTATGGTTTTTTCTGCAATTTATAAATACTTAAAAATCATTTTATGGATAAATCTAGAGAGGTAATTGGGGTTTTAAATGACCTGGTAATGATTAATAATGATCGTATCGCAGGTTACCAGCGTGCTATTAAAGATTTGAAACCCGATGACGAAGACCTAAAATTGCTTTTCGATCGAATGATTATCGAGAGCCAGCAAATTAGATCGGATCTTACCAACGAGATCCAGGTTTTACATGGGGATGTGGAGAAAGGAAGCACCGAAATGGGTAAAATTTACCGCGCATGGATGGAAGTGAAGGCTGTTTTTACTGGTGAAAGCAGGCATACAATCCTTTCAAATTGTGAAGCAGGTGAAGATGCAGTTCAAAGGGCATATAGGAAAGCGTTGGAAACAGACAGACTACCTGCTTTTTTGAGAGAGCTTTTAAATAGTCAGCAAGACATGTTAAGATTTTCTCATAATGAAATCAGGAGCCTGAGAAATCAATATGCATGACAGGTTAAACATATAACTACCACTACGGCAGCTATGAAAAATGGACATTTGAAATAGAGATTTACCGAATTAAAGGGTGGCTTTTTAGTAAAAAGACCTGGTGAGTTACCAGGTCTTTATTCTAACATTCTAAATTAAATTATTCATTAATGTCTGCCACCGCCTCGTGAACCACCTCCTCCACCTGATGAATGTGATCCGCCACCGCCCCCTCCACCTGAAGGACGAGATCCACCGCCGCCCCCTCCACCTGAAGGATGAAATCCACCGCCGCCACCTGAAGGTCTGTAGCCGCCGGATGATGGGCTGGAAGGAATCCTTTGAAAGTTTTGTGATAGCGTTTGACCGCGACTTCGATTTATCTGTTGGCGTTCCAAATTCTGCATTGTTTCCGGCCTTGCGTTATTCACGGGAGCCCAACTTCTATTCTGACTTTGTTGCCAGTTGTTGTTAGATTGTGACCGCTGATAAATATTACCCTGACGATCTGAATAAACAGAAGGACGTGCAGATCCATTTGAAAGATTAGTACCACCATTGATAGGACGTCCGTTCATTGATCCATTAGGGCCAGTCCGATTATTAAATCCGGTGCTTCCAGGTCTTGTTCCTGCACTATTGTTTCCCGGAGTCATATTTCCACTTCTGGTTGCAGAATTGGTTGTCGGACGATTATAGTTCATAGTTCTGGAAGCGATACCACCAGCACGATTGTAACTCTGACTGGAAATACCAGATCTGTTTCTGTATACGTTATTCGCGTAGTTTACGTGGATATTATTGTGCACATAAAAATTGTTTCCGTAGAATCCATAAGGCCTTGGACCTCCATGCCACCCACCCCAACATGCAGGATGATAGAAAGATGGGCCCCACCAGCCACAACCTCTATAACCATATCCATAATATCCATATCCGTAGCCAAAACCAAAACCTAAGCTGAACCAGCTCTGGCTATATCCCCAACCAAAGCCCCATCCAAAATATGGGGTATAACCAAAATTGAAGCCCCATGACCAGGGTCTTGGATAATAATAGGCACCAAACCAGGGGGCATAATAAAATCCGGTTCCATAAACAACGGTTGGTCCGTATATATAACTATTCAGGTAACCTGGAGTATATCCAGAATAAACATAGTCTGGATCTACATCATAAATATTCACATATTTTGCATTGTACACAGGATAATTCGGAGGTATCATGTCAACATCAACAGGTCTTACCGTACTTACAACCCATGGTCCTGTAGCGTTGTCTGAAACAAACCAAACACCATTATCCACGACATAAAAACGGCCATCTCCACCATTGCGTAGAACAGTAGATGAAGTATTTACAGCATATTGCAAATTGGTACCTTCAATATCTGTAAACTTTGGCCGGCCGTCATAATTGACTGTTGTAGTTGTAGAATTACGGTCCACTTTGGCTGTCTGTGGAATTTGGGCATCCATCACTGCATCCCTTGCCGCATCTGTTCCCGCCACACTGGCCAGTACATTATCTTTTGGAGATCCGGGAGGGATCTTTGCGAAATCACCGGGCAACTGATCTGCAGGGATAAAATTCCAGTTATCAGAATTCAGGTTCTTTGTCTGATACCATCTTCCGGAGATAAGGACGAAATACTGTTGTGAGTTTTCATCCATAAAAATATCATTGTCTGAATTGCTTACGTAGAGCAGGTTCGTACCCTGTATCGGAGTAAAATTCGGTTCACCATTAGATTGAATCAGTTCTGCAGGGGTTGTACTTACTATAATATTCGGTATTGTATTGGAAGCCGCTGCTTTACTGTTATCCGCAACGTTGTTTTGGGATTTGCTATTTATCAAATTTTCTACATTGCGGATATTATCTGGCACCTGTCCGTTTGTATAATCATACGGTCCGGTGGAAGCATTTGAAACATACCAGTGTTTTGACCCGTAAAGATAAAATCGGCCATCATTATTTTTTACAATGGTAAACGGTGTATTAACTACCATATCCAAGTTAAGATCTTTATTTTTCTGAAGTCTGGGTTCTCCATCTATTAATACAAGCATAGATGGCTGGGTTACAAAAATCACCTTGGGCGGTTTATTAGAAATACCCTGTGAAATTTTAGCCTCCTGCTGATTCTGATTTAATGTAGCTACAATTTCATCCAATGAAATGGCGCCTGCCGCGCTTGGGAACTGGGATTCAAGGGCATCGTCTATATAATCAATGGTATCCTGACCTTCAATTGCTGGTATCCTAATAGAAGTAACGTCAAGGCTATTGATTGTCAGCGAACGGTTATCCCGGTCGGTTTCAACTTTTGCGGTACCCCAGAATGCGCCAAAGACTGGATCATTACTCCCATTTTCCAAAATAGAAATTGCGGAACGGAACATCAGAATATTACCCTTAAATGATTCAGGTTCAGGCTGATACACTTTAATCTGCGTTCCATTGTTCGTATTAATCAGCTTGGGCCATTCATCTGCAGCCTGGCTAAAACCAAAGGCCAGCAGACAGCTTGAAAGCAGGAAAATTTTTAAAATTGACTTTTTCATATGTTTTGAGTTTACCAAGCTTAAATCTTTAGCCCCAGGCTGTCATCCGCTTTAAGCGGAGGAATAGCGTAGGCTGCTTAAAGCTTAACGCTGTTGGTGCTTATTTAATATTGTTATCAGGATATTATTGGTAAGACTTATATATAACCCTAAAGTATAATGGTTATGTTACAATGAATTGTTAATTAAGCAAAATAAGGCAGAAGGCTAAAGGCTTAAGACATAAAGCTTTTAAGCACCAACGGTCAGCGTACAACTGTCATCATTAATGCGCTTCCAGCCAATTGACGCCAGATCCTATTTCTGCTTGTGCGGGAACTCCGTTGGGTAAAAGAAGGGCTGTCTGCATACATTCAATAATGATGGGTTTGATGATCTCCACTTCATCCCGGTGAGCATCGAAAACCAGCTCGTCATGAACCTGGAGTAACATTTTTGATCTGAAACGATTTTTTTTGAAAGTTTCATGAATCTTGATCATTGCCAGTTTGATCATATCTGCGGCAGTTCCCTGGATAGGTGAATTGATGGCGTTTCTTTCTGCAAAACCCCTTACTGTGAAATTTCCTGAATTAATATCACGCAACCAGCGCTTGCGACCCATCAAAGTTTCCACATACCCGTTTTCACGGGCAAATTGAATCGTATCATCCATATATTTTTGAATGTTTACGAATTGCTTTTTGTAATTGTCTATAATTTCTTTGGCTTCAGTTCTGTTAATACCAAGATTATCCGCCAAACCGAAAGCACCCTGACCGTAGATAATTCCAAAATTCACACTTTTGGCCTTGTATCGCATTTCCTTGGTAACGTCCTTTTCCTCAACGCCAAAAACTTTGGCGGCAGTAGCACTATGAATATCTTTCTGTTCTTTAAAAGCGAGGCACATATTCGGGTCCCCGCTTATGGCAGCCACAATGCGAAGCTCGATTTGCGAATAATCAGCAGAAACCAGCAGGTGATTTTCATCACGGGGTACAAAAGCTTTGCGGATCTCACGGCCTCTTTCTGTTCTTACAGGAATATTCTGCAGGTTTGGATTATTGCTGGATAGACGACCGGTTACTGCAACTGCCTGCGCATAACTGGTATGCACACGTCCTGTCTTTCGGTTAATGATGGCAGGGAGTGCATCTACATAGGTAGATTTTAATTTAGTGAGTTCGCGGTATACTAATATATCATCTACGATTTTACTCTGATGTGCGAGTTTTAAAAGTACATCTTCGCCTGTGGCATACTGACCCGTTTTAGTTTTTTTAGCCTTGGGATCGAGTTTCAGTTTTTCGAATAATACTTCGCCTAATTGTTTGGGAGACGATAAGTTAAATCGTACACCGGCTTCGCGGTATACATTGGACTCTGCAATGGCGGCTTCTTTTTCGAGTTCTTTTGAATATTCTTTCAGGAAATCCATGTCAACCCGAATTCCTTCAAATTCCATATCTGCCAATACGTTTACGAGTGGGTTATCTACTTTTTCAAAAACCTTCCGAACAGATTTCTTATCAAGAAGAGGTTGAAATGTATTTTTTAACTGCAAAGTAATATCTGCATCTTCTGCCGCGTATTCGGTGATTTTTTCAATCGCAACATCTCTCATATTACCCTGACTTTTTCCTTTTTTGCCAATCAGCTCTTCAATGGGAACCGGATCGTATCCGAGGTATTGTGCGCTTAGCTGATCCATGCTTCTTTTTCCATCTGGATCAATTACGTAATGTGCCAGCATGGTATCGAAAATTTTTCCTTTGATTTCGATACCATACCATTTCAATACCAGCAAATCATATTTAATATTCTGACCGATCCAGACACGATCTGGTTTTTCGAAAAGGGGAAGAAATTCAGAAAGAATTTCAAGAACGGCAGCTCTTTCAGCTGGTACCGGAACATAATATGCTTCGCCGGATTTCCATGAAAAACTGAGTCCCACGAGGTCTGCGTTATTTGCATCAATACCGGTTGTTTCTGAATCAAAGGATACTTCCTGCTCTCCCAGCATCTGTGTAATCAACGACATTCTTTTTTCCATTGTATCTGCACAGATATAATTATGTTTTGTATTCTTAATATTTTTTTCTGCCTGCACAGGAGTTTTTTCAGAATCTTCCGGTTCTTCACTTGCCGGTGAACCGACGGCATTTCCGAAAAGATCCTGTTGTACACCTTCCGGTACGGGTTTCTGTCCATTTGCACCGGGCAGTTCTTCACCCAGAATTCTTTTCGCAACGGTTCTGAATTCAAGGTCCGAAAAGATTTCACGGAGTGCATCTCTGTTCCAGTCTTTCAACCTGAAATCTTCTTCATGAAACTGTACTGGCACATCTGTGATGATCGTGGCCAGTTTTTTACTCATTATTGCCAGATCTTTTCCAGCTTTTACTTTTTCTCCTAATGCTCCCTTAATATTTTCTGCATTTTCCAGAACATTTTCCAGTGTTCCATATTCGGCTAATAACTTGGCGGCAGTCTTTTCTCCTATACCAGGGATGCCTGGAATATTATCCACAGCATCACCCATGAGTCCAAGGATATCGATCACCTGGGGTATTTTCTTTATATTCCATTTCCCCAGTACTTCATCCGGACCCATGATCTCAACCGTTCCTCCCTGGTAACCAGGTTTATAAATTTTTACCTTTTCACTCACAAGTTGGCCATAGTCTTTATCCGGTGTTACCATAAATACTTCATAACCTGCTTTGGCAGCCTGTTTGCTGAGTGTACCAATGACGTCGTCGGCTTCGTAGCCATCTAGTTCCATGATAGGGATATTAAATCCGCGTACAATTTTTTTTATATCAGGAATGGCAATAATGAGGTCTTCAGGCGCTTCCTGGCGATTAGCTTTGTAATCTGTAAAATCAATATGCCGGTCTGTAGGCGCTTCCGTATCAAAACATACTGCCATATGCGAGGGCTTCTGATTATTGATGAGTTCAATCAGCGTATTGGTAAAGCCGAATTGTGCATTGGTATTTTTCCCTTTCGAAGTAATTCTTGGTGCGCGAATCAAGGCATAATAAGCACGAAAGATCAAAGCCATCGCATCAAGCAGAAACAATTTCTTGTCCATAGTCCTTCTTAATTTTTCAGTTCAGTTAATTTCTTTTGAAGGGCAAACATATTATCACGGAGACGTGCGGCTTCCATAAAATCCAGGTCACGCGCGGCTTTCTCCATCTCCTTTTTAATTTTGGTAATGGCTTTTTCCATTTGTGGAATGGTTTTGTATTCGGCTTCCTCTTCTGCAGCAACAGTTATAAGATCCTGATCGCCGGCAATGGCATAGGGATTTCTCTCATCAAAACCTTTGATATCAAGAACAGAAGTAGAAGCGAACACATCCTGTCTGGATTTCAATATGGTCCTCGGTGTGATGCCATGTGCTACATTATATTTCAATTGCTTTTCCCGTCTGCGACTTGTTTCATCAATCGTGCGTTGCATACTTTCTGTCATTTTATCCGCGTAAAAAATTACGAGGCCTTCCACGTTGCGGGCTGCCCGACCTGCTGTTTGTGTGAGGGAACGTTCATTTCTTAAAAAGCCTTCTTTATCTGCATCGAGTATGGCAACCAGGGAAACTTCAGGTAAATCCAATCCTTCCCTTAAAAGATTTACACCCACAAGTACATCAATCTCACCAAGCCGCAGCTGGCGCAGGATTTCAACACGTTCAAGTGTATCCACCTCACTATGGATATATTTGGATTTGATGTTAAGGCGGTGAAGGTATTTATCCATTTCTTCCGCCATACGTTTAGTTAATGTTGTTACCAAAACTCGTCCACCGCTGTTAATGCGTTTATCAATTTCATCGAGCAAATCATCGATCTGGTTTACGCTGGGGCGAATTTCAATAGGTGGATCCAATAAACCTGTAGGCCTTACGACTTGTTCGACCACTACCCCACCGCATTTATCAAGTTCATAGTCGCCTGGTGTAGCAGATACATATATGGTCTGATCCGTCATCGTTTCGAATTCATGGAAATTGAGGGGACGGTTGTCCAAAGCAGAAGGTAAACGGAATCCATAATCTACGAGAATCAGTTTTCTGCTCCGGTCACCGCCGTACATACCACTTACTTGAGGTATGGTCTGATGGCTTTCATCAATCACACATAAAAAATCCTTGGGGAAATAATCGAGAAGGCAAAAGGGCCTAGTGCCAGGTTTTCTCCGATCGAAAAATCTGGAATAATTTTCAACACCGTTGCAATATCCCAGTTCACGGATCATTTCAATATCGAAGTTAACGCGTTCACTCAGCCGCTGAGCTTCTATAAATTTTCCTGTGCTTTTAAAATAATTTACCTGCGCTGCCATTTCATCCTGTATCTCAGCGAGAACCTGGGTAATCATATCTTTTGGAGCCAGATAAAGATTGGAAGGGAAAATAGCAGCGTTATCCATGGGCATGATACGTTTGCCGGTAGCCAATTCAAAACTTTCGATCTCTTCGATCTGGTCGCCAAAAAAAGCAACGCGGTAGCCATAATCAAGATAAGGAAGATTGATATCTATCGTATCCCCCTGTACTCGAAAAGTTCCTCTCTTAAATTCATACTGATCACGTGAATAAAGTGAGTTGACTAATGCATGCAGGAATCCCTGACGTGAAATGGTTTGTCCTCGCTTTATACGAACGATCCCATTTTCGAATTCTTCCGGATTACCAATACCATAAATGCAACTTACGGATGCTACAACAATAATATCGCGCCTTCCGCTTAGCAATTGAGTAGTTGCCTGCAGTCGCAATTTGTCAAGCTCCTCGTTGATGGAAAGATCTTTTTCAATATATGTATCGCTTACCGGCATATAAGCTTCCGGTTGATAATAATCATAGTAGGAAACAAAATAACCCACAGCATTTTCAGGAAAAAACTGTTTGAATTCGCCGTAGAGTTGGGCGACGAGGGTTTTATTATGTGTAAGAACCAGCGTGGGCCTTTGCACCTGCTCGATGACTTTGGCAATGGTAAAGGTTTTGCCGGATCCTGTCACGCCAAGCAGGGTTTGATATTTTTCACCTTCTAAAAGTCCTTTTGTCAGCTGTAAAATAGCCTCCGGCTGATCACCCGCAGGAGCATATATTGAATGGACTTTAAATTCCATTTTTTCGAATTTAGAGAACCTTGAAGTTAAGTATTTTGACCCTAAATTTAATAGGGAATCCGTTTAAAATTTATTTTGGTCCGCCAGCTGTCGGATGGAGTTGTGAAAAAGAGGGAAAATGAAGTTGAAGTTATTAATGTTAATATAGTCTGTAAGGTAGCGGATGAATATTCTTATTTTCAAATTATCATTGGCTCATTTAATTTTCACTTTCCCTCATTTTTCACAACTCTACATTTACAACATTATATTCAGGTTTTTGGCTTTGAGCTTTGGGCTTTAAGCGCTTTCCCTGATTTATTAAAAGGATCCCAGCTGATTTTTATTTTACCATCGTCTCCCCATTTTGCCCGAAGACGGGCACTGGGGCCTGTTTTACTGAAAATACCTTTATTGGATAACACAGAATCTTTATTTGCTTTCATGTTGCTGAGTGGTACCTGTATACTGAGATCGGGACCGGTTTTCATATTATAAATGCCTTCCACGAACATAGTTAGAACGGAAGATCGGATTTCCATCCGGTTGACAGTTATACTCCGTCCGTTAATTTCGAGCAGGTCGTGAAGGTCAGCGAACTGGATGTCAGAAAAATTTCTGCTTTTAAAAACCGTTTGTGATATTTTTTGGACTGGTTCAAAATTTATAAGTTGCCCGTTCTGCAAATTAAATTTTACAAAACCTTTTAATTCACCAGGAATTAGCTGAGCATTTGTAGTTACGCCACCATCCATGGTCACTTCTGCTGATAAGGTACCTTCGATATTTTTGTCAGTCGGAGATTTCAATCCAAAATTATTAAAAGCAGTAAATATCTTACTCACATTTATATTTCTTAATTGTGCCTTGAAAGAAAAGGGATTGGAAGATGGTTCGTTTCTTAGAATGCCTTCCATAAATATACTTCCGTTCGCATGCAGGAGTTGGATTTTTTTCAGATTGATAGCATTTTCATTCATTTCTATATTCGCTGAAAGCGTATTAGCATAGAATTTTTTATAGATCAACTGTTTAGCGTTCAGATTGAGATTGAAATTAGCTGTTTCTAAAATGTTTGTGAAATCTGTTAAGGCCTCATTGAGGGAAGACTTCTTTTTCCTGGTCACAACTTTTGAATGTTTCTGTTTCAGAAAGGATATGAAATCGTTGAGATTTAATTTATTTGATTGAATCGTCCAGTCGAGGGCGAGTTTCTTATTTTTTTGATTGATGAGGTAAAAAATATTTTTTGCACTTCCATTCATGATCAAATCAGTGCTGCCAGAATGGAGGTTAAGGTTATCAACGATCATGTCTTTGCCAGTGAAATGGACAATTCCATTGCCATGGGTAAACGTTAAGTTTCTTGGTACATAATTTATAGAAGCAGAATCCATATTAAAATTTCCGAATAACATTCTTAGGCTATCATAATTCTGTTCCAGGGAGCCACTATAATTCATGTTAATTTTTCCGGAACCCTTCGTAAAGACCAGCGTATTTTCATCAAAGACACTATTGATGTTTTCCAGGGGGAAATCTGATAATAGATTGAGATTGATCCGTGGATGAATAAGATTTCGGATAATAATAGAATCACAGCGAAAATCCAATTTATCCCATCTTCCCTTCATGCCTGAAAAATGCATTATCGAATTCTCATCTTCATGACCGTGGCCTTTTATCTCTTCATTATTAAAGGATGCTGTAAAAGAAGCATTGTTAATAATTGTAACGGGGGTAGTGATGGTTTTATTATCCACTTTAAGTCGCAAATGAATAAGTGGTGTTTTATATTCGGGTTCAGTATTGTCCAACGATCCATTCATATGTGTAATGGATTCTGAAATATCGTATGGCTCCAGTTTCATGCGAATATTTTTAGAAAGAAAAGATGCTGCTTTTCTGAAAGGCAAATTTTCAGTTTCCCATGAAATCGTAAACGGGGTTGGCACTTCAGCAAGGAAAAACTTGCCTGAAAAAATAAAAGGCTGTTGATCTACCTCCAGGTGGATTTTTGCGAACTGGAGAATTTTAGTATCTAAATTGAATTCAATCTTAAAATTACCAGCTATAGTTTTTCCTTCAAGGTATGGGCCTTTTTGTTTGTTAAAAGTCATTTCCCGGATATTGCAATTCAGGGCAATATCAATTTTCAGACCCGGATCCTCTTCGTCTGCATTGACATGCGTTTCTAAGTTCAGATTGTCAAAAGCAAATATTTTGTTATTGTCTTTTTTATCTATCACCAGGTTCCCTTTGCTCACCTGCAGGATTGGAAATTTGAAATTATTAGCCATATTTTTTTTAGGTGGCGCCTTCTTTTTGAAAATTGAAGTATTGGAATATCCTGAAGTATCAGTAAAAAGATAGAAATGCGGGTTTTCCAGCTGAACCCTGTCGATACTGATTTTCCCGAAAATAATTTTGAATAAATCCATGGTAGCATAAACCCTCGTTGCAGAAATCAGATCGTGGTGGTGCCGGAACCAAAGACTGTCACGAAGGGTTAGGGAATCAATCGTAAATGCTAGCCTTGGGAAACTATGGTAAAATCCAATATTAATATCAGCGATATGGAGTTCTCCTCCATTTAGTTCTTTTTTGGCTTCTGTTTCAATTAAGGAAATGACATGTTTTTTATGCTGCTTCAGGTAGATTCTACCACCGATGAAAAGAATTAAGATCAGGACGATCAGTATGATCAGTACCCCAAGTCCAATCTTAAGTGCTTTTTTCAAAAGATCAGGTTATAGTTTTTGAATATGGTTGCTAAACCGGCAATTTCTTCTCATTGTCAGGTTCTGTTCTGAATATATCTGTGATTAACTAAAGTTAGGAACTATGAATTATCTGGGGGGTCTTTTCATATAAAGCGAATAATCTGGCTGAATCACATCATAATCCTGGTGCATTAACGGCGAAGTAAGAAGAAAGTCCGCCGTAGAGCGGTCGCAGGCAAAGGGTATATTCCATACAACACCAAGGCGAAGCAATGCCTTAATATCCGGATCGTGAGGTTGTGCTTCCATAGGATCCCAGAAAAAAATCAGGACATCGATTTTTCTTTCAGCGATACGGGCTCCTATCTGCTGATCTCCTCCGAGTGGTCCGCTCATAAACTTAGTGATGGCAAGCCCAAGCGCCTTTTCCAGCATTTTACCAGTCGTGCCCGTCGCGAAAAGGCGGTGCATGGAAAGCACGGATTTATTATAAACGGCCCATTCGATGAGCTCAGTTTTTTTATTATCATGGGCCACCAGAGCGATACGTTTGCTGGCAGTCATTTTGTAAATACTCATGTTGCAGGGTTTAACTGCAAGTTAAGTTTTGTTTTAAGCCTAAAACCTGAAGGCCAAAGCTTGAAGACTGATGTACTTTGGTATTTCACTTTTCCTGATTCAATGATTGAAGGCTAGTACTGAAAAAATATTTGAAAAGAGAATTTAAACTTTTCTCTTCTGCCAAGGTCAGAACGAAACCAAGCCCATATTGGATTTTATGAGTTGGTTTGCATGAAATAAATATTCTTTGTTTTAAATGATTGATTAGTGCAGAAATGCTTCTTTTAGAAACGGCATGGATTTTGTTAACAGTTTATCCACATTTACTATCCCATGAAGGAACTTCAGTTATGGCTCGCATCAGCATTTCTCTGCTGTGCAATAATGGGCCAGTCCTCAGGCGAACATTCAATTTCGGCTTCGGCCCTGGATGCCAATTCTACTTTTAGTTTTTTTACAGTAACTCCACAGGATGGGCATGCGATTTTACGTTGGGCTGCTCCTCCGGTTAAGTCGGAGGATTATTTTATTGTGGAAAAAAGTTCAGACGCCATACATTTTGAGATGTTAAGTGCGATGGATGCTTCAGTTGGATTGGATTCGGTTTATTCATTGGTAGACAATTCTGTAGGACCTGGAACGGTTTCTTATCGTATCCGCATTACAGGAAAGGACGGAAAGGAAATATGTTCAAAAACGGTAAATATGAATTCCAATGCGGTAGCCGATTTCAGGTTTTATCCTAATCCGGTGGATAAACTTTTAATTATCCGTTCATCGCATCCTTTAAATATACAGATTACAGATATGTATGGAATGGTATGGTTTGGGCAGGAAGTAGATGCAGGTATGCAAATTGTTAATGTCTCTGTTTTACAAAAAGGGAATTATATCTTGAAAGCAACGGATAAAACTACGAATTCAGTGATTTCCGAACAGCTTGTGAAAAATAATTAGAGAATTCCGGGAAATCGAAATGCCTTGTTGCGAATATGGATGTTTACGTCTATCTTTACTTCGGTTTTTCATAGGATATTGGATTTTAAAACGGGGTTGAATTTTTATTCTGACCCCTTTTTTATTCAAAAAATAAGGCTGCCCTTTCAGACAGCCTGTATACTTACCAACCCAAGAATTTATTTATCCCAGATCATTTCTCAGCTACCCCGCCTTCCTGGGTCTCTTTGATTTTCGCGCGGATCTTGGCTTCAATTTCTGCGGCCAGTTCAGGATTATCGTGGAGTAATTGACGAACTGCATCACGACCCTGTCCAAGTTTATCCGCTCCATAGCTGAACCAGCTTCCACTTTTTTGTACTACTCCTAACTCAACGCCCATATCAACCACTTCACCCATTTTCGAAATACCTTCACCGAATATGATATCGAATTCTGCACTGCGGAAAGGAGGGGCCACTTTATTTTTAACCACTTTTACTTTAACATGGTTTCCAATGGCCTCTTCACCATCTTTTATTTGAGCCATGCGGCGGATATCCAGGCGTACGGAAGCATAAAATTTTAAAGCGTTACCTCCTGTTGTTGTTTCCGGATTACCAAACATAACCCCGATCTTTTCACGGAGCTGGTTGATAAAAATACAGATGGTGTTTGTCTTACTGATGGTGGCCGTCAGTTTACGCAGGGCCTGCGACATCAAACGGGCATGAAGCCCCATTTTGCTATCACCCATTTCTCCCTCCAGCTCGCCTTTGGGTACCAGGGCGGCAACAGAGTCGATCACGACTACGTCGAGAGCACCGGAAAGAATAAGGCGGTCGGCAATTTCTAGTGCCTGTTCACCATAATCCGGCTGGGATATAAGAAGATTATCTACATCTACACCCAGTTTCTTAGCATAATTACTGTCAAACGCATGCTCAGCATCAATGAAAGCGCACATGCCCCCTTTCTTCTGTGCTTCGGCAATTACATGAGTCGCGATGGTGGTTTTGCCAGAAGATTCCGGTCCGTAAATTTCTATAACCCGGCCTCGCGGCAAACCACCGATACCCAGGGCTACGTCGAGACCGATAGATCCGGTAGAAATGACCTCCATGGGCTCAGTACTTTTTTCATTCATCATCATCACACTGCCCTTACCAAAATCCTTGTCTATTTTATCAATGGTTAACTTAAGCGCCTTTAATTTTTCTGAGTTTGACATTGGGTAATTTTTAGTCGTTCAAAGTAGTTGATTCTTCAAAACTAGGATAAATATTTTATTCACACTAATTTTTTTAGTAAATTAAAACTAATTATTTTGGTGACCCGTTTTGACCCGTTCCCTTGTTTTATAACTATCCTGGCTAACCGGGGGTGGATCCCGATTTATAAGAAGACGGGTTCCGCCCCTTATATTGTAAAGAGACTAAAATTCTGTGTCGAAGTCAATACCCTAATGTGGTAAATTTGAAACATGAACCGGATCGACCGATTATTTGGAATCCTTACCCTACTTCAGTCCAAAAAATTTGTGACTGGCGAAAAAATCGCGGAGAAGTTCAATATCAGCGTAAGATCTGTTTACCGGGATATTAAGGCCTTGAATGAGCAGGGAATACCGGTCAGTTTTGAACCGCATCGTGGTTATTTTATTGTGAGCGGCTATTTTCTGCAACCCGTTTCTTTTACTACGGATGAAGCCAATGCACTTTTATTAATGGAATCCATAGTGTCTGCTTTTGCAGACAAATCCATCCAGCAACATTATTCAACTGCTTTGACAAAAATAAAATCGGTACTTCGTTCTTCCCAGAAGGATTCGGTTGAACGGCTGGCTGCGAATATTAAACTTCAGGTACCGGTTTGTTTTGTTCAGAATTTTGATTATTTAACAAGCATTCAACAGGCCATCAGTTCTCAAAAGATCCTTGAGATCGGTTATACGAATAAACAGGAAGAGGTTTCAATCCGGAAAATGGAACCCATAGGTCTTATATTTTATGCCCTCAGCTGGCACCTGATCGGCTGGTGTCATAATAAGAAGGATTATCGCGATTTCAGGGTTTCCCGCATTTTACGGCTTCATTGTACGAATGAATCTTTCACAATTCCGAAACATATTCCGCTGGATGATTACATGAAACTGCTTCCTGTAAAATATTAATTTTTGCACTGCCATAGGGTTGTCAGTAGTAGGTGTTTATTTTGATTTATAATTATAATTAATCATGAACACAATTATTCAGTTTTTTGAAAAGCAATTAAAGGAAGAAGCAGAGATTACTCGCAAAATGTTGAAAATTATACCTGGGGATAAGTACGACTGGAAACCACATCCAAAAAGTATGACTATCCGCAGACTGGCTGCACATCTCGCCGAGCTGCCGGGTTGGGTTCCAATGGCCATTGATACCGATGTACTTGATTTTTCAGCGAATGATTATAAAGCGACCCCCTTTGCGGATAATGCAGAATTGCTTTCAGTGTTTGAAAAAAATCAGAAAAAAGCAGAGGAGTCATTGCCAAAAACGACTGATGAATATCTTCAGAATTCATGGACGATGAAAAGCGGGGATCAGATTTTCTACACTGCTACTAAACAGGATGTCATCCGAATGGCACTTTCGCAAACCATTCATCATCGTGCACAAATGGGGGTTTTTCTTCGACTTCTGAATGTTCCAATTCCGGGATCTTATGGGCCAAGTGCAGATGAAATGGGGTTATAAGCACAAGGTGTAATGCCTGAGGCATAAAGCTTTTCTACGATCATCGGTCAACGGTCATCTGTGACCGAACATAATACTATGTTAAAGAAGTATAGGGATTAAACTTCGGTTTTATAATGAGGTCTATAATAAGTGCTAAGGCACATTAAATAAAAATCTATGAAATCGAGATTATTATTCTCCGCAGTTTTTGTAACATTAATTGGTATTACTAATATTTCCATGGCACAGGATGGCAGCTTTGCAAAAAATCATCCACGCAGGGCAGAAGTAAATCAACGTTTAAATAATCAGGATCGCCGTATCAATCACGATGTGAGAAATGGTGATATGAGCAGACGCCAGGCAAATCATCTTCATCAGCGTGATCATCAGATCCGGAAAGAAGAAAGAAGGATGGCATCCAGGCACGGTGGTCATATAACAAAACGTGAACAAAACAGACTAAACCGTCAGGAAAATCATGTGAGCCGAAGAATACACAGAGCTTAATTAACCTAGGCCAGAACCCATAGAGGTCATCAATTGTAATCCACCAGAAATGGTGGATTTTTTGTAAGTCATATTAGCCATCTCCAAGCGCGGCGAATCACCTTCATGATACGGTACCAGTAAGAAAATTTAATGGGGAAGGTATCTGAAGCGATTTTTATTCAAAGTAAGATTAATTTATTTGGTAATAAACGGAGCATTAAGTTTAAATTAGTAAAAGATGAAAATTCATCTCAGATGAATCCAGTCTTAAAAACGCATGCAGGAAAACCAGGACCGCACACATATTCCACTCAAACGTGTCATTGGATTACCAACCGCCATTTTACTTGTTGCCGGTTTGATGATAGGTTCAGGTGCTTTCAAAAAGATTGCACCTATGACGCAGTCGCTGATGAGTGAGCCATATATTTTATTGGCCTGGATAGTTGCCGGTATCATTACGATTTTCGGAGCCTTTACATATTCCGGACTTTCCAGTATGACTAATGAGACTGGTGGAATCTATGAATACCTGCGCCTGATCTACGGGGATTTCATGGCTTATTTACTGGGGTGGACTTATTTCATAATTGTCGGAACGGGCGCTATCGCTGCCCTGGCTTATGTCTTTTCCCAATCAGCTGACGCCTTGTTTCATTTTCCAACCCTTTTGCCGGCACTCAGAGACATTTCTGTCTCATATTTTATTTACCCTTTCAGAGACCTGTCCATTAAGTTACTTGCGATGAGTATGATTATTTTGCTAACCTGGTTGAATATTCGCGGAATTAAATATGCAGGTAAGCTAAACAATATTGTAACTGGTGCTAAGATACTGGGTATACTTTTACTTATCACAGCAGGCGTTTTTTACGCAGGTGAACCAGCCAGGATGTTTGAAGGAAACAGATTATTTCATCCACTTACAGGAGCAGCGCTTTTCAGTGGGTTTTTTGGTGCCCTGCTCAGTGCCCTCTGGGCATATGACGGATGGGCCAATATTACATTTGTGACGGGAGAAATTAAAAATCCCGAACGAAATCTTCCTTTTGCAATTATAGGTGGTGTAGGGATAGCAATAATATTATATGTTTTGCTGAATTATGTCTACATGAAAGTTCTTCCAATTGAACAACTGGCATCTATTCCCGAAAATAAAATTGCAGCCGCTGTGGTATCAGAAACATTATTTGGCCGCGCCGGGGCTTCATTGATTGTAGTCCTCATCCTAACATGTACGTTTGGCGCACTAAATGGATGCATCATTACCTACCCAAGAATCAGTTTTCGAATGGCTCAGGAAAAAGTATTTTTTAAGAATGCATCCCTTGTACATCCTGTTTTTAAAACGCCTTATTTTGCCCTAATTTATTCCTGTGTATGGAGTTGTGTCCTGGTAATAACAGGCACTTTTGATCAAATTACCAATCTCGTGGTATTCTCAACATATCTTTTTTTCGGTCTCGCCGCAGCAGGCCTGATAAAAATGAAAATACAAAAGAAAATTACAAAGAGGGTAATAGGTTATCCGGTAGTTCCTGTAATAATTATATTATTCTGTCTTATCCTTGTAATCAATACCCTGGTTGTTCAAGCCCGCGCCACCTTATTTGGATTAATGCTGATGTTTTCCGGAGTGCCATTTTATTTTTGGTTCAGAAAACGGAAAACAAGTATGGAAGTGTGAGAGTGTGAGAGTATGGGACCGTCAACCGTCCTCCGTCAACCACTACTCCGACCTCAGACTCTCTTCGCCAGCTGAAGCTCATTCTGACCGTAAGCTGGTCACAGGATTCGCTATCGCTGCCTTTATTGCCTGAAAACTTACAGTAATCAAAGCGATTATGATTGCTGTTAATCCTGCCATCGCAAATACAAACCAGCTGATATGGATCCTGTAGTCAAATCCCATCAACCATTGTTTCATAAAATACCAGGAAATGGGAGAAGCGATAAAAATGGATATAACAACCAGTTTTACAAAATCTTTGGACAGCAATGCAGTGATATTTGAAACGGAAGCGCCTAATATTTTTCTAACACCTACTTCTTTAATTCTGCTTTCAGCCATATAGGTTGCAAGACCAAACAGCCCAAGACAGGAAATAAATATTGTTAAACCTGCAAATAAACCCGCTAATATGCCTGTTTGCTGCTGATCGCTGAATTTTTTCGCATACTCTTCGTCAATAAAATGATATTCGAATGGATATGCAGGATTGTATTTTTTAAAGATTTTTTCTGCTGTGGCTAAATTCTGTGCGGTAGAATATCTGCTGTTGAATTTTATATTCAATACATTACTCCCGTATTTCGGTCCCTTAAATATAATCGGCCTTGTTTTATCGTAGGGAGATTGCAAAATAAAATCTTTAATGACGCCGACAATATGCCAGTTAATGGGGTCATCAAAAACTAACTGACCAATCGGGTTTTTAAAATTCATAATTTTAGCAGCTGATTCGTTAATAATGCAAGCGGTGGAATCAGTTGGATATTTGTTTATATCGATGTCACGACCCTGCACCAATTCCAGGCCAGCCGTTTTTATTATTCCGCCATCTGTGGTTGACCGGTCAAAAGTCGGTCTCGTATTGGGATCCTTTCCCTGCCAGTTTAAACTCATTCCGGAACTCCAGCTCTGGGTGAGAGGTGCCATTGTCTGGCTCACGGCAATGGCTGTTCCTGAATTTATCAATTCATATTTAATAAGCTGGTAGTTTTTAGGAATATCGCCTTCTATGAATACATATGCAAGATTATTCTTATCATATCCTGAATTTCTTTCCTGGGCATATTTTATTTGTTGAACAATTATAATGGTGGAAATAACAAGTATTATCGCAAATGTAAATTGTGATACAACGAGTATTTTTCTTGGGGTCACCAATGCATTTACCTTTTTGAAGGTTCCTTTTAATACAGCTACAGGTTTGAAGTTCGAAAGGAAGAATGCAGGATAACTGCCTGCGAGCATACCGGTAAACATAACAAATCCGATACAGATCAGCCAGAAGTTAAAATTGGTGTAATCAATGAATAATTGTTTTTGAGTAAGCTGATTAAATGCAGGCAGACTGAATTGAACTATGATCAAAGCAATAAATCCTGCAATGGCAGATATTATTATTGATTCAATAAGAAACTGTGCGATCAATGATTTCTTTAATGCTCCAGCCACCTTTCGGATACCCACTTCCTTTGCTCGTTTTTCACTCCTGGCCGTAGATAGATTCATGAAATTGATACAGGCTATTAATAATATAAAAACAGCTATGAGTGTGAATAATCTTACTGTTTCAATCCGCCCACCGGTTGGTTTCCCATCTACAAACTTTGAGTACAACCTTAACTGGCTCACAGGATATAAAAAAGATTCATCCTTAGACCGGCCTCCTGAATACTTAATTACTATATTTTTTATTTTAGAATTTATATCTGCCAGCCTGGTATTGGGTTTAAGTAGCACAAATGTCCTGATGGAAACATCGGTCCAGTCTGCATCCATGTAACCTTTAGATTCCATAAATGTTGCGGATTCTAGAAATTCGAAATCGAAGTCGGTGTTATTGGGAAGATCTTTCAAAAGACCGGTGATTATGAAATTCTCACTATTATCAAACTTCACAACTTTACCAATGGGGTTTTCATCCCCAAATAGTTTTTTTGACATCTTTTCTGTTATAACCAAAGAATGTGGATCGTTCAGGGCTGTTTTTATATCACCAATTAAAAGAGGGAAACTGAACATAGTTAGAAAAGAAGGATCTACCCAGATACCAGATGCTTTCAAATGTTTATCTCCATATCCGAAGAGTATAGACATATTCCAACTTACACGTGTAGCACTTTCAATTTCAGGATAATCATTTTTTAGAGCGGGCCCCATTAACTGAGGTGTAGGCAGTCCGGTTTGCAACGCTCCATCGTAAATACTATTTTCCCATACTTCATACAAGCGGCTGTTTTTTTCATGAAATCTGTCATAACTGATTTCATTTTGAACCCATAATAATATGAGTATGGCACTTGCCATTCCGATAGCGAGCCCACTGATATTGATAACAGAAAAACCTTTGTTCCGAAATAGATTTCTTAAGGCAATTTTGATATAATTTTTAAGCATATATTATTATTTTCAAAATTTTATTTTATTAACAAGAAAGTTCCAGGAATTAGGATTTAAATAAATTATGATAAGTTTTAGGCTTTAAGCTTTTGGTTTGTTCACTCGCTTCTCAAACTATCAACCGGATTAACCACTGCTGCCCTGATCGCACGAAAACTGACTGTTAAAATCGTTATCGTAACAGCCAATGCAGCAGCCAGTAAAAATATCCATCCGCTGATATTTGTTTTATATGCAAAATCCTGAAGCCACTTATTCATCATATACCAGGCAACAGGCGTTGCGATAATAAAAGCAATAATGACGAGTTTTAGAAAATCTTTTGACAAAAGAGATACGATACTTGTTACTGTTGCGCCTAATACTTTCCGTATACCAATTTCTTTGGTTCGTTGTTCAGCGGTAAACGTTGCAAGACCAAATAGGCCAAGGCATGCAACGAAAATGGTCACACCCGCAAAAATGCTTAGTATGAGACCGATTTTTTGTTCCGACTCATAAGAATTATTAAACCTGTCATCAAGGAAAGTATACGAAAAAGGAACTTCTCCCTTTAGGTCATTCCAGTTTTTTTTCATCGTATTCAATAATCCTGCTATATCCTTTGTATTTGTTTTAACTATTATATTTTCATTGTTATTATTCAGAACCATTACAAGGGGAGAAATAGGTTCGTGGAATGATCTAAAATGAAAATTTTTAACTACCCCGATGACATGGTAAGTAAGTTTTGTTCCGTCATTATCCGGACGTGTTAAATTGTGACCGAGCGCGTTTTTATCCCAGCCAAATGCTTTTGCCGTTTCTTCATTAATAATTATTCCTAATGAATCTGTGCCAAATGATTTTGAAAAGTTCCGTCCATCTGCCATTTCCATTCCCAATGTTTGGATATAATTAAAATCAACATCGTATCGCAAAGTTTTCACAAGCTGATCGCTGTTATTATCAGCATAAATCATGAAGTTGTTATTGTAAGTATTTCCTGCCGGCAGATATCCGGAAGAAGAAATACTGACTACCCGCGGATCCTGCAGAAGTTTTTGCTTAAAGGCCTCCTGATTTTTACCCAGCCAATATGACTCTTGCACGATCAATACCTGATCTTTGTTATATCCCAGTTTTTCATTTTGAATAAATGCAAGCTGTTTATGAACGATGATCGTGCCTATGATCAGTACGATGGAAATGAAAAACTGGAAGACTACCAGTCCGCTGCGCAGGCTTACAGTCTTACCCATGGATGCAAGTTTTCCTTTCAAAACGGTAACCGGCTTAAAGGACGAAAGAAAAAAAGCAGGATAACTTCCTGCGAGGAGACCTGTGACCAGAGCGAAAAGTAAAAGGCCAGGTAATAACCAGGGATTACTTAGCAGGTTAAATGAAAGATTTTTTCCGGATAGTTTATTTAAAAATGGTAATGTCCAGAAAACAAGTATTATAGAAAGCAAGAATGCAAAGCACGTCAGTAGCAGTGATTCCAGCAAAAACTGGCGCACGAGTTGACCATTTAATGATCCGAGTACTTTTCTGATACCAACTTCCCTGGCTCTTTTGGAAGCACCTGCCGTGGAAAGATTCATGAAATTGATGCAGGCGATCAGCAACATGAAAATAGCAACTACACTGAATATATAAACATAACGGATATCACTTACGGGGGCCAGTTCCAGGTTGAGATCCGAATGAAGATGAATGTCCATCAGAGGCTGAAGGTAAAGGCCCAGTTCATTGCCTTTCTGTCGGAATTGTGCATATGTCATCCCCATGGCTTTCTGCAACTGGCTACCCATATATTTTTCAACGTCAGCCGGAAGTTTGGCTTCCAGCTTTTTATAATCATACCCTTTGGGAAGAACCAGGTAGGTATAATATTCGGAAGTCATCCAGGAAAATTCCCTTGACTGAGGAAAGCTGGCCATGGAAGCAAATAAATCAAAATGAAAATGTGAATTGACGGGCATTAGGCGCATTACGCCCGTGATTTTAAAACTCGAATTCAAATCTTTAAACTGGAGAATTTTACCAATGGGATCTTCGTCGCCAAAATATTTTTTTGCAACAGATTCTGATATGACAATGGTATTGGGTTCAAGTAATGCGGTTTTTGGATTGCCTTTTAGAAAAGGGAGCGTAAATACTTCGAAGAAATTAGAATCAGCATATGCAAATGCATTTTCTTTAAAAGTTTTGTCTCCATATGTGACGCGTGGATAACCATATCTCCTTAACCTGGTGGCTTCCAGTACTTCGGGATATTCGGATTTAAAGGTTTGTGCTACCGGTGGCATCACCATCGCCTCTTTCATTTTTTCGCCCTGTATCGAACCCCTGAATACGACCCGGACTATCTGATCAGCCTTCTTATTAAAACTATCATAGCTCAATTCATTTTGCACATAAAGCATAATTAATAAACAGGTGGTAATTCCAAGGGTAAGCCCGAAGATATTGATCGCAGTAAAGGACTTATTTCTCATTAAACTCCTGATACCGATTTTGAAATAGTTTTTAATCATAAATACTCTTGATAACTAATAACTACCAACCAGATGCCGGTTTATATTTCATTATCAATCAGCTAATTGTATTAATCTGCTGGGCTATACTGTACGATATTGTTACATAGAATGCCCATTAATGAAATATTTCCAGGGATGTCCAATTTCTGCTAACTGACTTGTTATAATTAATAATTTAACATGGAAATAAAAAAGGAGGGACAAGGCGATGGGAAAATTCTACAGGCTGATAAATCTATTGCTGATATTTATACCATTGATAACCTTAGCCTTCATGGCCGTATTCTTTGGGTTGATCCTTTTTGAATTCCAATGTTGGAAAGCAACATTTTTTAATGAATAAAATCAAGAGTCATGGACGAATTTATTTTAATTTTCAGGCATGAAGACGGCAATAAAGTAGCTTCACCTGAACAAATCCAAATTTGGATGAAACAAACGATGGACTGGATCGGAAGCATTACTTCGAAGAACAAATTTGTAGGAGGTAACGGTTTGCTTTTCCAGGATGCCAGGGTGGTGCGATATAATAACATGGTAACCAACGGCCCCTTTGGTGAAATTAAGGAAACAATTGGTGGATATATCATGGTGAAAGCGGATTCTGTCGAAGAAGCTGTGGAATTTGCAAAGGGCTGTCCGGTTTTACAAGGGGACGGGAATAGTGTTGAAGTAAGGAAAATTGCAAAACGCGACGGAGTACATTAAGGCCATGGGGCAACAGGAATTAATACCGCATCTTTTCAGGACCGAATACAGGAAAATAGTTTCGGTTCTCTGTAAGCAATTTGGATTTGAACAGATCGAAATTGCGGAAGATATATCCAGCGAAACTTTCCTGACAGCAAGTCAAATATGGGGATTGAATGGTTTGCCGCAAAATCCTGTTGCCTGGCTTTACAATGTTGCGAAAAACAAAGCAATTAATCATTTGAAGCGAGTTGCTGTTTTTCAAAATAAAATAAGACCTGATTTGAAAAGCGGTTATGAAGAAAAATACGAACAGAAAATTGATTTATCATCTCAAAACATCAGTGATAGTCAGCTTCAAATGATGTTTGCCATTTGTCATCCTGCTATATCTCAGGAAGCACAAATTGGATTATCCCTTCGAATTCTTTGTGGTTTCGGAATAGAGGAAATAGCAGATGCTTTCCTGACAAATAAGGAAACAATCAATAAACGATTATTTAGGGCAAAAGAAAAACTAAGAGAAGAAAAAATTAAAATTGAAATTCCCCCTTCCTTCCAAATAGAGGAAAGGTTAGAAACGGTATTGACAACTATTTATTTATTGTTTAATGAAGGATACTACTCTGAATGTCAGAATATGACACTTCGTAAAGATCTTTGTCTGGAAGCCATGCGTTTGTGTTATATGCTGGTTGAATATAAAATAACTAATAAACCCTTAGTAAATGCCTTGTTTGCTTTAATGTGTTTTCATGCATCCAGATTTGATGCACGTCTTGATAAAAACGGCGAACCGGTGTTATATGAAGAACAGGACACGAATCTCTGGAACCTCGAAATGATAAGCAAAGGAGCTTATTATTTGAATTGTTCTGCGAAGGGAAATGAAATTTCAAAATATCATCTGGAGGCTAGCATTGCTTATTGGGGCACTCAAAAAACTGACAGTGAAGAAAAATGGGAAAATGTTTTGCAACTCTATGACCAATTGCTGCAAATAGAATATTCACCTATTGCTGCATTGAACAGAACTTTCGCACTCTCAAAAATTAAAGGGAAAAAAGAAGCCATAACAGAAGCGGAAAAACTAAATCTTATTGATAACCCATTTTATTTTTGCCTGCTGGGCGAACTTTACGCCGATATGGATAATATCAAAGCAATTCAAAATTTTCAGAAAGCCCTTGATGTTGCGAAGACAAATGTGGGCAGGCAGACCATTCAAAAGAAGATGAAAATCCTCAGCCCCGGTATAAAATAGATGTTACACCATTACAATAATTAAGCTGAATTTGATTTCAAGGCTACCGAAGTTTTAATAATTCGGTAGCTTTGTGTCAGCTACCTAACTTTTGTTCTATTGATTTTTGATTACGGTTTTCATAGCTTGCTATTAAATGAAGCCTTTAACATTAAACTTTATTCTTCTTCTTTTTACTTATTGTGTTGTCGCACAATCGAACAATTCAGGGGCATCAGGTACGGAGATTTTAAATCATATTTATTATTTCCGGCCTGATTCACTGATTGCCCTCGAAATGACTGATGGTCAAATGGAATCGAAAACCAAGGCCCTTGGCTACGGAGGAAGTGAAGCGGGAATTGTGATAGATGGAGATAAATCACATTTACGGATTAAATCCGGGGATTCAATTCGATTTACAATTAAAATGGCTATGGCCATGATGGATCCGACCATGATAATCAAATTATACAGATTTGATTTAAGAAAAGGAAAAAGAGAAGCGGTCCTGAGCAGTCAGGGTGGAGCTTATAGTCATTCAAAATCCACGAGTAATGCCAGCGAGATCAATCTCAATGTTCTGAAATCTGGTTCTGATGCTTACATTATGATACCCGCAACCAGACTCGCTCCCGGAGAATATGGCTTTATAAATATGATGATGGTAAAAATGCAAGGGAGCAGAACGGTGATTTATACCATATTTGCATTTGGCGTTGATTAATTATTCCAACGCCCGCATTACTCTGCCGTAATCATTATCGTTTCTGATCGTTTTGGCTGCTTTCACATAGGCTGATTTAACCAGATCTGTCTTTGGTATTTTCTTCGCGAATTCTGACAGTATATTTGCTTTGTCCATATCGGAACCCAAAGATTCTGATTGGTTAATCAGGATTATCCATTGATTTTCAGTGATTGGATCTATTTTAAGCATTTTATTAAAGAGATTTACCTTATCCATATCAGGACCCATTTTGGAAACAAAAACCGCCAGGCTGTCAAAAAGTGAATTTCTGATCAACCCTTTATCTATAAGTTTTCCGTAAAGATTAGATTTATCCATATCGGAACCCATGCCATTCCCAAGATTCAAAATAATAGTTATGTTTTCCACACTTAGTGAATCCTGATCAATGATATGATCAATAGTATTCATCTTATCCATATCAGTACCCATTCCTTTGATGATGTCAAAACAGGCTGCATTGATGGATGGATTTTTAAACTGTGATGGTGTAATTTTATTTAAGAACTGAGCCTTGTCCATATCTGAACCCAATGATTTAACTTTTTTCACAATAAGTTCTTTAGTTTCAGATGAAAGCGAATCAATTAAAAAAAGCCGGTTCAGATAGAGGGTCTTTACCTGATCGCCTTTTACACTGTCAATTTCTCTTAATAAAGCCTGACTTCCTCCTTTCTGATAAACACGTTCCACCCTGCCTTCAGCATCATAACCCCAGTAAATCATTTCATGTATTGCCTTTGACAGTATTAATTTCCCCTGCTCATTCAAGGGCAAATCATTTTTCCCATCAAAAATCTTATACTCAATTTCTCCTCTCAGATCACTTTGAGCTTTAACTTTAACATCATTCAGACGGAATTTAAAATAGCCTCCGGGAGAAATGGATTTGAAACTGGATTCATCATCCGATAGTTGAAATTTTCCTAAGTAATTTATTTCTTCGTAAAAATTATCTGATTTGATAACCATATTACTTTCAGACAGACCCCTTCTTTCCCTGTCCTTACCAGTCCATGAAAAATAAAAACGAATCGTTATGAGACAAAATGCTATGAGAAAAAAAATCAGTTTCATCTTAAATTATTAATTTATTAAATACCGCCAACCGTCAACGGTCCTCATTTTGTTTTGTAAAATAATAATAAGCCCCAAATCCAGCTGCAATACTAAATGCAATTATTGCAAGTGAGTGTAGACCAAAGGGACTGGTAAGCATAAGTAGTAAAAAAGCGACGCCAATGGCAACCATAATAAAAAACCATTGCAGGATGTAATTTTTGTTTTCCTTTTTGTCAGGTTGCAAAAGTTCTTTAACAATGTTTTCCTCAGTGCCTTTATCCAGCATCCTGTTTTTGATCCGGGCGGTCATGCCGGCCTTAAAAATTTGAAGGATGAAGGATGATATAAGGTAAATGGCAATCAGCATTGTGCCTATATGTAAAACATCAAATAAGAAGTCTCTGTCTTTGAAAGGTTCAAAATTTTCATGATCCTGCGCCTGAGTGGCGATTGCCATTAGAGAAACAATAACTGTTAAACTTATTTTTTTCATTTTAATTTCATTGATTAATTATAAGACCAGGATGCTTTTAAATTGTTCCCGGAATCAATTAAAATTTATAAGATGCATTTGTTTAAGAAATTTTTTATATAAGGATAAAATTTTAATTATGAGGATCCCTGTCGTACCGATGATGATGGCATAAATGAAAAAAGGTGGAATATCTATAAATGAATTCATTATGATCTTTCGGAATATATAAACAGGAATACCAATACAAAAACAGGTGAAAACTACCAGGAAACCAGCGATCATATCATCCGTAGATAAGGGTGTATGGGTTTTCGGCAATTTAGATAGTACGAGTTCCATCAAATCAAAATCAAATGCAGCTGCCGGTTGTTCTTTTATTCCTGAAAATAATAATTGATAAGTTGAAACCTCCGCCTGACAAACGGAGCATGACTCAATATGGGCAATAATCCCTGGATTAGAATCCAATTTATCAAAGGCGTATTGCTGTATTTCCTTTTCTGAAGGATGAATATTATTCATAGTGCCTCCTTTTGATATTTTGACAATAAATTTTCTTTCAGCATTTTCCTGGCACGAAACAGGGAACTTTTAACGGTTCCTTCAGGCATACCTGTGATTTGGGACAGTTCTGCATAACTCACGGATTCATGGTGGAACAGGGTGATCAGTGTTTGATAAATAGCTGGTAATACCTCAATTTCTTTACGAAGAATGCCTGACAGTTCCTTTTGGAAAAGCTTGTTTTCAGAATTGTTTCCAACTGATGAATGATTAAATACCCTTGCCGCCGTTGTTTCATACATTTCTTCATCCTCATCCAGATTACCTGGCAGCACTAATTTTTTCTTTTCTATCCAGGATAAACAGGAATTATAGGCAATCTGCGCGATCCATGTGGAGAGTTTGGATTGAAATTTAAAACTTGCCAGGTTGTGAAAAGCCTTCATATAAATATCCTGCGCCAGATCCTTTCGATCCTCTGCAACTGGAATCAATTTGAAAACAATCTGGGCCACCAGGTTTTCGGTGTTTTTTATAATGATTCCAAATGCGTGGGCATCCCCACGTAAAACCCGGTCAACCAGGTGTTTGTCTGCCGGATTATTTCCTGTGGTATGGTTCACGCCTGTTATCAGACTGGCAAGTTGCATTTAAGTTCCAGAAAATTTGAGGTTTTTGCAGAATAAGTATGATCATATAATGTTATTCCTCTTGGTATTCTGTGGGTTCCTGGCTGAAAATTTCGGGGAGCTCCAGGTTGAGAAGGAGAGAGCTAAAAGCCCAGGATAATGTCACTTACTAAAAAGGCAAATCATCGTCATTATTTGTATTTTCCGGACCCATATTACCGGTGACTTTTTCAACACTCGCAGGGGAAGCACTACCTGTTACTTCAATTTTCCAGGCTTTCACATCTGTATACCAGCGGCCATTAAATTCCCGGCTTTCCACATCAAAATCTATTTTCAACAGATTTCCAGGTTGAATACTATTCGTGTCAATTTTATCACCCCATATCGAAACACAAATTTTTTTAGGATAAGTAGCTTCCGTTTCTACAATAATATCCTGTTTTTTCCATTGACCGTTTTTCCCGGTTCCTGATTGAAGTGGAAGAAGCTGAATGAGTTTGGCAGTAAGTTGCATATATAATTACTTGAAAATTCAATATCAAAACTAGTTAAAATAAAAGCCCCCTGTTGCTTCTCTTTATTAACATGTAATACTCATTTTCACATTACTCCGACCTTAATTGTGTAACCGGATTCAGGAAAGCAGCTTTGAGGATTTGATAACTGATCGTAAGCAGTGCAATTAGTAAAGTACTGATACCTACTATTATAAATACCCAAGCGGATATGGGCGTTCTGATATCATACCGCTGCAGCCATTGATGCAGTGCGTACCACGCGATCGGTGTAGCAATAAGACAAGATATCATAACCAGCATGATAAACTCAGAAGAAAGCAATTTCCAGAGGTTGACTATAGAAGCACCCAGCACCTTTCTTACGGCAATTTCTTTTGTGCGTTGTTCAGCGACATAAGAAGCCAGCCCGAATAATCCAAGGCAGGATATAAAAATCGCCAGCACACAAAAGACCGTAGAAATATTTCCGATATGCTCTTCATCTGAAAATTTAAGATTATAATTATCCGCTGTAAATGCGTAATCGAATGGCGTATCCGGATCATACCTGCTGAAAACTTTTTCTATACGGGAAATCGCCAGGGGTGCTGGGATATTTTTACTTAGTCTGATCAAAACAAAAACATTCCTTCGATCAAAGAGTGTGAAGAAAGTCGGGTCGGCCGGCTGGTAGGGAGATTGCATGATCATATCTTTTACGACACCGATTATGGGATTATCTTTGTTGCGCCAATGAATCACCTCTCCTACAGGATTTTTCAATCCGGTGAAATTAACTGCAGCTTCATTCAAAATAAAAGCACCACTATCGGTCTGGAAATCTCTTGAAAAATCACGGCCTTGCAGTAGCTTCCATTCGATCGTTTTCCCATAATCATAGCTTACGAATACAGTACCTATAATTGCCAGCTTATTCGGATCCTTCCCTTTCCAGTTGTAACCCATCATGGCATTCCTGACTTCTGTTGAAGGGCTGGAAGATTCGGCTGCATTCTCAACAACACCTGTCTGCAACAAATCGTTTCTCAGTGCATCAAAGTGTTTCTTTAAAGATTCAGATTTCATTTCTGTCATGATAAGCCGTTGCGTGGAATATCCGAGTGGTCTGTTTTTCGCAAACTGGATCTGTTGATAAACAATGATGGTTCCAATAATGAGTGCAATGCATACAGAGAATTGTAGTACGACCATTACTTTTCGCGGGAGGGAAGCCAGTTTCCCTATCTTAAAATTTCCTTTAAGAACTTTTACCGGCTTATATCCTGAAAGAAAAAATGCAGGATAGCTTCCTGACAATAATCCGGTCAAAATAGCAAATCCCAATATACAGATCCAAAAAGGATATTGCAGGAAAGGGATAAATATAAGTTTCCCCGCTACAAGATTAAATGAGGGAAGGGAAATCAGCGCAATGATCAGGGCAATGATCAATGCAATGAAAGTCATCATCAGCGATTCTCCAATGAATTGTAGAATTAAATACCATCTGGAAGAACCCAGCGTTTTTCTAATTCCGACTTCTTTGGCTCTCTTTTCACTTCTGGCAGTGCTGAGGTTCATGAAATTGATGCAAGCTAATATCAGAACAAAAACACCGACGATTCCAAATAACCAGACAAATTGGATCCGACCCACTTCGTTTCTTCCTTCACCCTTAAAATTGGTATACAAATGCCATTTGTCCATCGGGTGAATCATGAGTTCTTCCCATCCTCCCACGATATGGGGCTTGGTCAGATTCTTTATTTTGGATGAAATGACGGTAAAGGAAGCATTATCCTGCAGCTGGACAAATACCTGGAAGTGATGGTCGAGCCAGTCATCGTTGTGGGTATTTCCTATATTATTTTTATTCTCCCAGGAAGTAAGGAATTGAACATATCTAAAATCCGTATTAAAAGGAAGGTTTTCATATACCCCAATAACCTTTAATTGAAATTCCTTGTTGACAGAAATGATTTTATTAACAGGATCCTCATTTCCGAATAGACTTTTGCCAAGAGATTCACTGATCAGTATGGATGAAGGATCGCTGAAATAATTGTAACTCCCCCTGATCATTTTCAGTGATAGCATAGATGGGAAAGCAGACTCAGCCCAAAATCCATAGGAGCTGATTTTTTTATCACCCACCATCAGACCAGCATTTAATTCCCGGGTCAGAGATGAATGTTTAATTTCATCCCGATAGTTATTCCGCAAAGCAGCAGCGATGGGGACAGAAGAATATTCTTCAGATGTAGTTTCACCATTGAATGTTTCAATGGAAACAATCTCTCCAAGTCTCGCATGGTTTTTATGGTAATGGTTGAAGGAAATCTCATCCCAGATCCACAAACCGATGAGGAGGGCGACAGCCATACCGACGGCCAGACCCAGGATATTGATGCTGCTGAAGACTTTGTTCTTAAGAATAGTTCTAACCGCGATCCTGAAATAATTTTTTAGCATGGTTTTTTACAGTCAGGCAAATATAATTATAACTAACTTATTAGTTAACATATCTTACAGGCACAAGCTGAAAAATATTGTGGAATTATTTAAAATGCTGATCTTAAATTGATATGGAAAATAACAGTCGTGGCAACCGCTTCTAAATATGACAGGAGGTCCAGGAATAAGGTAAGTAAGCGAATAAGGAAGAATCTGGCTTCTCATCCCTTTGTTATTATATCTATTGTTGCGGCAATTGCGGTGACTGTATGGTCAATTGCATTTTTAATACTGCATTAATAGATGCTGAATAGAAGTCTGAAAACCGGGATTTATCGAGAAAAATATCGAAGATTGTTCAAAACTGCGCTTTATCTGTGGTTTCAAGTTGGGTTCCAAGTATATTCCAAACGTTTTCAATGATACCTGTAGGCAACCAAGTCCATACGAAGTCCATTGAATGATGGACTTCGTATGGACTTGGTTGCCTACAGATAGGGCATTGATAGTACTCCGGACTTTATTTCTTTGCAATCGAGGTTCTTACTTTAAGAAGTAATAATTCATCTACATCACTGTAATACCTGTTTTCGGGGTCGGTTTTGATTTTTTCTAAAAGAGGCATGGCCTTTTGGGGTTCCATATTATCGAGATAACTCATAGCCAGGTAATATTCGGCCGCATCTTCAAAATAATCAGTATTTGAATGTTGATTTTTCTCAATAAGCGTTTTAAAGGTTTCTATTGCTTTATCGGGCTGATTTTTTTCCAGATAGGCAATTCCTGCCAGTATGTATTCTTCCGGTACCGGCGAATTCAGATTTTTAAAATCCCAGATCACGGAATCCATATTTCCTTCAGAATAAACCTCTCCCAGGACTGAACGAGTGGAAGCGTCCCTCAATACTAAGCGTTCATACCTGTGATAATTTTCACTGAATAACTTTTTTGGATTCGCATTAATATATAAGTATAAAGCGCAGGACAAAGACATGAAAAGGAATGAGACAACAATGCAATTGATGATTGTTTTCAGGGATAAGCCAGGAATGGAAATTTTCATAACAGTCGGATTAGAGGTTATTTAATACTGAGTAACCCGAATATATCCGGCTGTTTAGACGTAGTTGTTATTAGTAACCACCAGAAGGATTTATGTAACCTGGTTCAAAAGCTTGCTATATGTAGTTTGTTTATAAGGGATTATGGGTTCCATAGGTTCTTAATAATTTCCAAAACCGGATGAATGATTTCGGCTTTTTTTATTTCGCTCATAACATTAATATATTAAGTGTTTGAACGCACAAAGTCAATATCAGAGTCTAAAAGTAATATCTAAATCATTTGACCTATCCATAGTTTTCGGCAAAAATTCGGAGAAACATTCGTTATTTAAGGGATTTGACGTCAATTTCGCAATTGCAATACTTTTTCAGCAAAAGCTATTTTAAAATATTTCACCGGTAAGTTCGTCTACGGCTTCAGGAAGAAGAATTACCGAAACCAATTATTGATTTCATGGGCAAAAAAGAAATAAAGCCTGGCAAACCAAATCAAAAAGGTCCTGGCATTACCAGCCTGTTGAAACCTTACAGGGGAATGATCTTTCTGTTGATTTTTTTAGCGTTGATAAGTAATGGCATCAACCTTATCCTGCCAAGGATCATTGCCAGTGGAATTGATGCTTATCCTTCTCACTATTTGTTAAAAAAGATATTGATCGAATTCTTAATCGCTGCCTTCATCATTTTTATTTTTACTTATTTACAAAGTATCATTCAAACCAATACCGCCGAAAGGGTGGCAAGAGATCTTCGTTCAAAACTTTCTTCCAAAATATCCATACAGAGTTATTCATATATAGATATAGCCAATCCTTCAAAATTGCTGACCAACCTTACAGCCGATGTTGATTCTGTCAAATTGTTTATTTCACAGGCCATCGTTACGATCGCTTCTTCACTCATTATTATCATTGGCGCCTGTTTCATGCTTTTCTCCATTAACTGGAAACTGGCATTTGCAGTGATCACCATTATTCCTATTATCGGCGGCGCTTTTTATATGGTTACAAAAAGAGTGCGCCCCATTTTTTTGAAAGGACGTGAGATTATTGACAGGTTAAATAAAGTAATTAATGAAAGTATACTCGGTTCAGCACTTATCCGTGTGATCAATTCGCAACAGCCGGAATATGAAAAATTCCTTTCTGCAAATGATCAGGCAAAGAATCTGGGATTAAGTATACTACGTCTTTTTGCATGGCTAATACCCATTATAGTTCTAACGGCAAATTTTGCAGGAATTACCATTCTTGCACTGGGTGGTCATTTTGTTATCATCAATACCATGACTGTAGGTGATTTTGCAGCATTTAACAGTTATCTCTCTCTCCTGATTTTTCCAATTATCCTGATCGGATTCATGAGCAATGTGATCGCTCAGTCATCAGCTAGTTACCAGCGTTTAAAAGTAGTGTTGGATTTACCAGATACTACTGACAATGGAACAATCAAAGAAACACTGAAGGGTAATATTGCCTTGCATGATGTTTCTGTTGTGTATGGTCAAAAGCCTGTTCTGAAACATATTGGATTTTCTGTTGATGCCGGTTCAACGCTCGCTATTATTGGTCCGACGGCTGCAGGCAAATCACAATTGCTTTACTTGTTAACCGGATTGATAAAGGCAAATGAAGGAACGGTGCTCTTTGATAATAGAAATATTGAAGATTATAACAAAGAGAATTTTTACAGTCATGTGGGATTCGTATTTCAGGACAGCATTATTTTCAATATGAGTATTCGGGAAAATATAGCGTTTAGCGATAAAGTAACAGACGAATCCCTGGCGAAAGCAATAGAAACCGCTGAGTTGAAAGATTATATTGATTCACTTCCTGAGAAATTGAATACCATCGTATCGGAGAGAGGAACAAGTCTTTCGGGCGGACAAAAACAGCGCATCATGCTGGCAAGGGCTTTGGCAATAAATCCAAGGATCCTGCTGCTGGATGATTTCACCGCCCGTGTAGATACACAGACCGAAATAAAAATATTGCAAAATGTACGACGAAACTATCCCGGAATCACATTGATTTCTGTAACGCAGAGAATCGCTTCAGCGGGACAATTCGATCAGGTAATCGTTTTGATGGAGGGTGAGATCGTAGCATCAGGCACACACGGGGTTCTTATGAATACGAGTACCGAGTATGTACAGATTTATCAATCACAACAAAGCACACATGAATTACAACCTCAATGATATTTCTGTAAAACAGGAGAAAGCGTCAAACCTGCGCATTCTTCAAAAGCTTTTGCAACTGATAAAGGAAGAGCGAAAAAATTTATTCCTCGCCTGTCTGGCCATCCTGATTAATTCCGGATTGACTCTGCTGAATCCATATATAATTGGACATACAATTGATAAATATGTTATGCATAAAGATTATCATGGTGTATTGATAAATGCAGGGTTGCTGGTTTGCATTGCAATGGTTGCATTCGCCGCGAGTTACACGCAGACAAGAATGATGGGTGGTATCAGTCAGCGGATGCTGTTCAAACTACGTAATACGGTTTTCAATAAGCTCCAGGAATTACCGCTTGCATTTTTTAACCAGAATAAAGCGGGCGATCTGATCTCCCGGATAAATAACGATACGGATAAAATAAATACATTTTTTTCCCAATCACTCATGCAGTTTATCGGTACTTTGGCTACAATGACCGGCGCTGGTATTTTTTTACTTACAATCAATTTCCGGCTTGGGATTGTTACATTGGTTCCCGGAATACTGATCTTCATTTTCACTAAGTTGACTTCGCAATGGGTAAAGAAAAAAAATGCAACCAGTTTAAAACGTACGGGCGGACTCAGTGCGGAGATCCAGGAAAGCCTGAATAATTTTAAAGTCATTATTGCCTTTAATCGAAGGGATTATTTCAGGAAACGATTTGAAGAAGTCAATGAACTGAATTATATCGCTGCGAAATCTGCCGGTGTTGCGAATAATATTTTTATACCTGTATATGGTTTTTTTGCAAGTACCGCCCAACTGATCGTATTGACGGTGGGCATCTACCTGATTTCTACAGGTCGATTCAGCATTGGATTGCTTGTCAGTTATCTTGCATATGCAACAAACTTTTATAATCCTCTTCGCCAGATTGCCGCACTATGGACAAACTTCCAGGTGGCAATGGCTGGCGCGGATCGTATATCTCATATTTTAAATATGGAATCCAACCTGCCAGTATTAACGTTGAATGGTTCTACCGACACTCATGTAATGCATCCTGTGAAATCTTCGAATGGTTCTCCTTTGAATGATGTTTTAGTTGAATTCCGAAATGTGCATTTTGGTTATGACGGAGACAGGGAAATCCTGCACAATGTAAATTTCAGTTTGCAAAGAGGTAAAACGTATGCATTGGTCGGACCGACAGGCGGCGGTAAAACTACGACCGCATCTTTGCTCGCACGTCTCTATGATCCTGTCGAGGGCGAAGTCAAACTCAATGGCAGGGATATCAGGACTTTTGAACCGGGAGAACGGACACAGAGAATCGGCTTTATTTTGCAGGAACCATTTCTTTTTACAGGAACCGTGCGGGATAATATTATATATGGCAATAATCAGTACTTCGGATATTCAAATACACAGCTTGAGGAAGTGATCAAAACTGCTAATCTGCAAAGACTGCTTTCCAGTTTTGAAAATGGACTTGATACAGTATTGAGTTCCGGTGGTGAAAGTATAAGTCTCGGGCAAAAGCAGTTGATTGCATTTATGCGTGTTGTTTTGAGAAATCCTGAACTTCTTATTTTGGATGAAGCGACCGCCAATATAGATACGATAACTGAAAAAATCCTGCAGGACATTTTGAATAAACTACCCGCATCTACTACGCGCGTTATAATTGCTCATCGTTTGAATACTATACAAAATGCAGATGAAATCTTTTTTGTGAATGCAGGTGAAGTTATCCGCGCCGGATCTTTTGACCATGCGGTGGAAATGTTGATGCGTGGGAAGCGGGCGAGTTAGGATGTCTTTTTCCTTAACTTTAATATTACTTTTTTGAGATCATGCAAAGACGAAAATTCATTCAGGTTTCTGCAGTAGGCACCACAGTTATTGCGCTGACAGGAATTAGTTGCAAAAACCAGCATTCTGCTTTCTATAATATTTTGGATAAACCCGGTCAATTGTCAAGTATCTGCGATCTGAATACGATCAGGGAAATAGGAATGGCTTATCGCTTACAAACTCCTTCAGAAAGTGGAGCTGATAAACTTGCAGATTTATTGTCAGCTGATTCTGTGGGGAAAACTATTTCTTCTTCTTCAGATGATTTTATTATTCAGAATCTGATTAATCAAAAAATTAAACAAGATTTTAAAGCAGGCAATACGGTAATAGTAAAGGGATGGGTTCTTACTGTAACAGAAGCCCGACAGTGCGCCCTCCTCTATGCTATTAATCAATAATCATAGTGTATGCATGTAGATGGAAGATTTTTGGATAATAATTCGCTGATCGAAGGAGATATATGTATTGTAGGTGCAGGTGCCGCAGGTATAAGTATGGCTCTTGATTGGAACAAAACACCTTACAAAGTAATTCTACTTGAAGGCGGGGGATTTGAATACGATCCGGAAGTCCAGGATCTTTATAAAGGCAAAACCACGGGTCAGCCATATTACCCGCTTATGTCTGCCCGTTTACATTATTTCGGAGGTACAACCGGACATTGGGCAGGCTGGTGTTCACCAATGGATCCAATCGATTTTGCTAAAAGAAGCTGGGTAGAACATAGTGGATGGGCCATCACGAAATCAGATCTGGATCCATATTATGAAAGAGCTCATAAAAAACTAGAGCTCGGCCCATATAACTATAATATGGCCTATTGGCAAAAAGGAGATCCTGCGATGAACCCACTCTTTGAAAGCGATTCGGTCGTTTGGAATAAAATGTGGCAATTCAGTCCACCTACAAGATTTGGGGAAAAATATAAAACGGATATTGTAAAATCAGGCAATATTCATTTGTATACATATGCTAATGTTGTAAATATTCTTGCCAATGAAAATGGTTCTGCAATCAGAGAAGTAATAGTTAAGAATTTTGTAGGTAAAGAGCATAAGGTCAGGGCTAAATATTTCATTCTTGCCTGTTGTTCCATTCAGAATGCAAGATTATTACTGGCTTCCAATCAACAGAAACCGAAAGGTCTGGGGAATGACAACGACCTGGTTGGCCGGTATTTTATGGAACACCTTGAAATCAAGTCTGCAGAACTTTGGCTTTTCAAACCTGCCCCCTTGAAATTATATAAGTATGAATTTGGAGTTACGAAAGCCAGAGCCGAATTAGCCATCCATTCCAAAAAACAGGAAGAGTTTAATATATTAAATGGCACTATTTCCCTTACGCCATTGGATATTGCCAAAAAAATTAAACCGGCTATTGAAAGATGGAACCAGGACGATCCGAGAAAAAGCGGAGATCGTTTTTTCGGAGCATACAGTAGAGCCGCTAAAGAATTGCAAGGTTCTGGTTCAGACATCCGGAGTTATCAGTGCTTCACCCGAATAGAACAAGCCCCCAACCCTGATTCAAGGGTGACCCTGGACACAGAAAAAGACGGATTAGGTGTCCCCCGTGCCAAACTACATTGGGAACTCACACCCTTGGAAAAAAGAAGTATCCGAAAAATTTATGAGATACTGGGACAGGAAGTTGGCAGGGCCGAAGTTGGCCGCGTAAAATTGATGGATTATCTTATTGACAAGAATGATAATTCATGGCCTTCTTTTACAGGTGGAGGCTGGCATCATATGGGGACTACCCGTATGAGTATTGATCCCAGGCAAGGAGTGGTTGATATAAATTGCAAAGTGCATGGCATTTCCAATTTATTCATTGCAGGTGCAGCCTGTTTCAATACGGCAGGAGCTCCGAATCCGACACTGACCCTTGTAGCGCTTACGTTGAGGCTTTCTGACCATGTAAAAGATGTGATGAAAAATAAAACCTAAGATCACTATTCGACTTACATGAACAAAACAAGTTTTATCTACACTTCTGAAACAACCCTTACTGGTTTTCCAGACCTCAAAACTTCACCAACCAGATTCAAATATTTTTTGGCGGGGGAAACAAAAATAACCAGATCAAGCGTCGCATCTTGAATTATTGAAGACTTATCTCTGACTATTTCAGCATCCGGATAATTAACACGGACATCATTTTCAAAAACGTTTTCTCCTACCAACACTTTCTTCAACGTATAACCCTTTGTTCGACTGGCAGGCGCAAGCCTGAAAATCTTTTCAGAATTGCCGCATACGATCAAACCTATATTTTTAAACGAATTCATAATTTTTAATTTTCTTCAACTTCACGTTTAACGCAACAAAGATACCAGATATTGTTTAAACGTTTCAACATAATTGATTAAAGAATCTTATCTTGCCGTTTAGAATGGGGAAAATCCAATATAAGCAATTGCATTACAACTATTTATAACATTTGTACACATTTTATTGCAGGACAAAACGCCATAAAAACTAAAATGTCTAAAAAAGTCTTATTGAAGGATATTGCCCTAAAGGCGGGAGTATCAATAACCCTTGTTTCTTATGTATTAAATAAACAAAAGGTAAACAGGATAAATAAAGAGACTGCTCAAAAAATCAGGGATATAGCTGCTAATTTAAACTACCGGACTAACCAGGTCGCCAAAAGTTTAAAGACAAACAAAACTTTCACTATCGGTATCGTCGTAGCTGATATATCCAATCCATTTTCTGCAAACCTTGCCCGTATCATTGAAGATGAAGCTGATAAGCATAACTATACGGTTATCTTCGGAAGCTCGGATGAAAATGCATCGAAATTCGTTAAGCTGGTAGATACTTTTATCAATCGTCAGGTTGACGGACTGATCTTATCTCCTCCCTCCAACTCAGAAAACCAAATTGAATATCTTCAAAAATTAGGATTTCCTTTTGTTCTGCTAGACAGGTACTTTAAAGATATTAAAACCAGCTATGTGGCTTTGGATAATTACAAAGCTTCGCATGAAGCTGTGAACCATTTAATAAAAACAGGCAGGAATAGGATCGGGATGATTACCTATAAATCAGACCTGTTTCATCTAAAGGAACGCAAAAGGGGATATTTGTCAGCGTTGAAAGAAAACAGGATTTCATTTGAAAGAGGATGGTTAAAAGAAATTGATATCAGTAATAATCGTAGTGAAATCGAGAACGCAATTAATGAAATTATCTCTTCCGATCCATTGATTAATGCCGTATTATTCGGTTCAAATAATATTGCCACAATCAGTTTAAAATATATTAATTCACTCCCTATTAAAGTACCCCGTGACCTGGCTATAATAAGCTTTGATCAAACAGATATGCTTGACCTTTTTTATGCTCCGGTTACATATATAAAACAGCCATTGAAGGAAATGGGGGAAATCGCGATAAAAATCCTGCTGAAAGAAATTAATGATACAAATGCTATCTCACAGGTAAATATGAACGCGGAACTTGTAATCAGGGAGTCTACTGGGATTAGTATTGACGGTTCATAGCATAGATCTGTCACGACGGTGGAAATGCTTTAACTTAGCACATTATTTTTATCCAGGATACGCAGATCAGAATTAAATCGATTGCTATGTTTAACGGAAAATGTGTTATTGTATTACTGACCCTGATTATAAACTATAGTATAGGTTTTGGCCAGCAAAACGCATCTACCACACTCGACAAATTAGCAGGAAATTTCATCAGATACCAGCGTAAAAATCCCAAAGAGAAGATTTTTGTAGGAACGGATAAATGGTTTTATTCAGCCGGTGAAACAATCTGGTTTAAAGTTTACAGCCTTGATGCAGTTTCACTAAGACCCATTCACCTGAGTAAAAATTTATTTCTAGACCTGGTAAATGACAAGGACAGTGTAGTAAGCCAGTTGTTAATGAATATGCAGGAGAATAGAACGAGTGGTAATATTTTACTGCCCCCATATTTAAAAGAAGGATATTATTGGATAAGAGCTTATACCAGGGATATCCTGCTTCATGACAGCAACAGGATCTTTGTTAAACCATTATATATTCTCAATGCGGGGAATCCTGACCCTAAGTCCCTGACAGAAGTTAATAATAAAACAGGCGCTGAAGCAGAAGATACCAGTGCACCAAGGCTCTTTTTTTTCCCCGAAGGCGGTTCTATCATCGCAGGCACAACTGCAACCGTTGCATTCCGCGCTATAAATGCAAAGGGTGAACCTGTCGAAGTTTCAGGATGGGTGACAGATACACGTGACAGTATCGCAACAAACTTTAAAACCAGCCTTCCGGGATTAGGTAAATTTACTTTTGATGCATGGAATCCTAGAAAATATTTCGCGCATATAAAGTGGAAAAACAATCGGGAGCTTACGTATCCATTGCCTCGTATTGATCAGTTTGCCAGTCAGCTTTCTCTGACAGATCAAAACAACCAAACGCTTAAGATTCGGGTATCGCTGGGTGATTCTCTTTACAATAAAAACAAAACAACCTATCTGTTAGGAGTCAGTCGCGATAGCCTTTGTTTTGCGGCAAGCGGAACCAATATGTATGATGTAATTATTCCAAAATCTAATTTTCCCAAAGGCAAAGCAACCCTGTTTCTGTTTAATGACGAAAAACAAATTGTCAGTCAGAGATCAATTTATATCGATACAGGATTCACACATATTGTTGCAGAATCAGATAAACCTGTATATGGTCCAAGGGAAAAAGTAAAGCTGAACCTGAATTCGTCGGCCTCCGAAGGCCGCCCTTTAGCAGCTTTATTGTCACTCTCTGTAACTGATGATCGTTTCTCCTCTCCACTACCTGAGAAGTATATCTTTGCCAGCTTTAACCCGGATAATATAGAGCTACCAGAAGCCGGATCATCTGCGGTTCCCGGTTGGGAGAATAAATATTCTTTGCAGGAAATTGACCTGATCATGTTGATGCAGAAAAAGCTTTATTCAGATTGGAAATTCAACAGCGATGTTGTACTTTCTACTGCTCCCTCTGCAGATCCTGACAGCAATATATTAAATATAAGTGGGAAGATCGAAAACAAAAAAAATCAGCCCCTTAAAGGATGTTTGGTATATCTGCATTCAAAAAAGAATGCGATTTTTCAAAACGATACCACGGATGAGAATGGTCATTTCCAGTTTTATATTGGGGATTTTAATGATGGTGAGCAGTATAACCTGAAAGTGACAGACCTGAAGGGGAATGGAATTGAGGGGAAGGTAATAATTGATAATTCTGCTTTTCCGAAATTCACTACTCCCCAAATGCTGAAAAAAAGGTTTGACTTGTCGGAATTGAATGTAATTCGGCATTTTAAGTCACGTCAACTGGATTCCACTTCATTTGCAAATGGAAACAACTCGTTAAAGCCGGTAACAGTCAAAGGAGTAAAATCGAACGGTGCAAGTTATGACCAAAGTAAACGGATCAGCCCAAATTCTTACATCATCACTGGTGACAAGTTGAGCAATGGCGATCCAAATGCGCTTGTCAATGCTATTAAAAATGTACCGGGACTGAACACGGGAATGACTTCTGCATCAATGAATGCCAGTGGTGATCTCACTATGAGTAACAGTTATATGGTGATTTTAGATGGAGTTCCTTTCACAGGAGCAGCGGGTAATGATGTACTGACGTCGACCAATCCGCTGCAGGTTGAGTTTGTCGAAGTACTTATTGGACCGGAAGCAGCTTATTATGGTATCGAAGGGTCGACCGGAGTTGTTCTCATAAATACGATTAACAAAACAAGAGAAGTCACAACAGTTGATGACAAAGGTGCGGCAATAATATTTCCCAAAGGGTATTTTAAAAAGACTGAATTTCCTTCTCCTGATTATGATAAAAAAGAAAAAAACAAAAGCTCATCTTTCCCTGATCTGCGAACCACTATTTATTGGAATGCGGATTTGGTGACTGACAATAGTGGGAAAGCGGGCGTTGTTTTTTTTACTGCTGATGCGCCAACCACATATACTGCAAGTTTATTAGGAGTAACTATAACAGGTGAATTAGTATACAAACAGATTAAAATCAAGCGTCAGTAGTAATAATTTTCAAAAGACAGCTAAGGACAGTTATTTAAATCTCCCTTTCTATATTACACCAGTAATTGATGCCATATGCAGGTCATTTTAGGTGTAATATTCCACTTTCTTGGAGGTTTCGCATCAGGCAGTTTTTATATTCCTTATAAGAAGGTAAAAGGTTGGTCATGGGAGACTTTCTGGATTATTGGAGGTCTTTTTTCATGGCTGATTGTACCACCCATTGCGGCTTGGCTAACTATACCAGGATTTGCAGAAATAATTAAAAACACTTCTTCTGCAACACTGGGTTATACATATTTATTTGGCCTGCTTTGGGGAATCGGAGGATTAACGTATGGATTGGGGGTACGGTATCTGGGAGTTTCGCTGGGCAGTACTATCATATTAGGACTTTGCGCTGTTTTTGGTTCTATTATTCCTTCTGTCTATTACAATTTTTTTCCCAGGGAAGGGAAGGATAGCTTTAGCATGCTTTTGCATTCTCATTGGGGACAAATGGTATTATCCGGTATCATTATTTGTGTCGCAGGTATTATTGTTTGTGGAAAGTCCGGAACAGTGAAAGAGCGGCAGTTGTCGAAAAGCCGCGAAATAGTAGAATATAATAAAGATTATAAATTTACTTTAGGAATCATTGTTGCTATAGTTTCAGGAGTTCTTAGCGCCTGTTTTAATTTTGGTATCGAAGCAGGAAAACCAATGGCAGAAACCGCCAATATCATCTGGAAATCATCCCACCCTGCCCAGGGGAACTTTCTGTTTCAGAATAATGTCATCTATATTATTATATTATGGGGTGGATTAACAACCAATCTTATATGGTGTGCAATACTTAATTTTCGAAACAGGACTTATGGTGATTATACGGATCATAAAAAGCCTCTTCTTAAAAATTATTTGTTTTGTGCACTTGCCGGAACAACCTGGTTTCTTCAATTTTTCTTTTATGGGATGGGTGAAAGTAAATTGGGGAATGGTGCCAGCTCCTGGATCCTTCATATGGCATTCATTATTCTGACAGCCAATATTTGGGGTTTAATATTAAAGGAGTGGAAAGGGTTAAACAGGAAAACAATCCTGACTCTCATTGCAGGGATATTAATCATTGTAATTTCCATTCTCGTTGTAGGATACGGAAACTCTATTAAACAGGCATAATTAATACTAAATAAAATGTCAATCAACACAACTCAGTTCAGGCATGTGAGCTACTTATGGAATGAGGCTAAGGCGGCTGAACTTGCAGGAGATGAAGTAGCATTATTAATATACCGGTCTAATTTACTTGGAGCTGATTTGCGTTTAACAAATTATGGAGGTGGTAATACATCTTGTAAGACAATTGAATTAGATCCATTGACCGGAAAGCAAGTGGATGTAATGTGGATTAAAGGCTCAGGCGGAGATATCGGCACACTGAAAAAAAATGGATTAGCTGCTCTATATGTTGATCGATTAAGAGGTCTTAAAAAAGTATACAAAGGACTTGCATTTGAGGATGAAATGGTTGAGCTTTTTAATCACAGTATTTTTGATTTAAATTCCAAAGCTCCATCCATTGACACACCTCTTCATGCTTTTCTGCCATTTAAACATATCGATCATTTACATCCGGATGCGGCTATCGCCATTGCAGCAGCTAAAGATGGTAAAGAGATAACCCAAAAACTTTTTAACGGTTCTATTGGTTGGGTTGACTGGCAACGACCGGGATTTGATTTAGGATTAAGATTGGAAGAATGCCTGATTAGCAATCCCGGAATCAGGGGAATCATGCTGGGATCGCACGGATTATTCACATGGGGAGATACTTCATATGAGTGTTATATCAATACCCTTGAAGTCATTGAAATTTGCGCTGATTATCTTGAAAATAATTACGGGAAAAAGAGGCCTGTATTTGGAGGATCAAAAATACAAAGCCTGAGTAAGGATGGCCGTCAATGCCAGGCTGTTAAGTTGGCACCTTTGCTTCGGGGTTTTTGTTCTTCAACTTTTAAAATGATCGGTCACTTTACAGATGATGAACGCGTACTCGAATATATTAATTCAAATGATTTGCAAAGATTAGCTCCGATGGGAACCAGTTGCCCTGATCATTTTCTGCGCACAAAAATCAGTCCGCTGGTTTTAGATCTTGCAAGTGATGAAGACCTGACTGATCCGGATGCCATAAAAGTTAAACTGGCACCGGCATTTGATGCATATCGTAAAATGTATACGGATTACTATAGTAAATGTAAAAAAGTAAACAGTCCGGCTATTCGCGATACAAATCCTGTCGTGATATTATACCCTGGTATAGGCATGTTTACTTTTGCAAAAGATAAACAAACAGCCCGTGTTGCCGCTGAATTCTATATTAATGCTATCAATGTGATGAAGGGTGCGGAAGCAATTTCTGAATATACTTCGCTATCCAGGCAGGAAGCATTTGATATAGAATACTGGTTACTTGAAGAAGCCAAACTTCAGCGGATGCCGAAACCAAAACCATTATCAGGAAGGATTGCTTTAGTAACCGGAAGTGCAGGCGGCATTGGTAAGGCAATAGCGAGAAAATTTGTCCAGGAGGGAGCAGTCGTTGTTTTAAATGATATGAATGCTGAGCGGTTGGAAACAACCGTTGAAGATTTTAAAAAGCAATTTGGTAAGGATTCATTTACAACCGCCATTCTGGATGTAACTAAGCCTGCCCAAATTGAAGAGGCTTTCGCATCCGCTATATTAGCCTTTGGTGGCGTTGATTTGATTGTTAATAATGCAGGCCTTTCAATATCTAAAGAGATCGGAGATCACACAGAGAAGGATTGGGATCTTCTATTTGATGTACTCGTAAAGGGACAATTCCTGATTACCCAGGCAGCAGTAGCAGTTATGAAGAAACAGGATATAGGTGGTGATATCATAAATATTGTCAGTAAGAATGCCCTGGTGAGTGGCCCGAATAATGCGGGATATGGTAGTGCCAAAGCGGCTCAGTTGCATTTAAGCCGTTTAAATGCTGCTGAATTAGGTATTGATAAAATTAGAGTGAATGTTGTTAACCCGGATGCTGTAATCAGTGATAGTAATATCTGGGCAGGAGGCTGGGCCCAGGGTCGTGCGAAAGCATACGGGATTGCGGTAGAAGAATTGCCAGACTATTATGCGAAACGAACTTTGTTGAATGAGACAATTTTACCCGATGATATCGCAAATGCCTGCTTTGCTTTTGTCAGCGGTCTACTCAACAAATCAACAGGCAATGTCCTTAATGTTGATGGGGGAGTTGCAGCCGCCTTTGTCAGATAGTTTTAAATGATTGTAATCCATAAATGAAATTCTGATGCAGTTAGACAAACGTTCCATAGAATCGGAAAATGAAAAACTGATCATAAAACATCAAACTCAGTTTAAAAATATAGTATCTGAAATTCCGGCTGTTGAAAATATAATTCAGAAGCTAAATGAATTTAATGTTGCTATTCCTAGCTGGGCTTTAGGTACAGGAGGAACAAGATTTGGCCGTTTTTCTGGGGGTGGTGAACCCCGCAATCTCGAAGAAAAGATTGAAGATGTCGGAATCATTCATGCTTTGAATAGATCCAGTAATTCCATTTCGTTGCATATTCCCTGGGATGTCCCAGACAATGCACCTGCAATTAAAGCGTTGGCCGCACAAAACGGATTACATTTCGATGCAGTTAACTCAAATACGTTTCAGGATCAGGCGGGTCAAGATCATAGTTATAAATTTGGTTCCCTGCATCATGTTGATAAAGCCGTTCGGGATCAGGCCATTGAACATAATGTTGAAGTAATAAAATATGGTGTTGAACTGGGATCAAATTCTTTATCGGTCTGGCTTTCGGATGGATCTAATTTCCCGGGTCAGTTAAATTTCAGAAATGCATTTCAAAATACATTGGAATCTCTCCGGGAAATATACCAGGCCTTACCTGGAAATTGGAAAATATGGATAGAATATAAACCCTATGAGCCGAATTTTTATTCCACTACTATTGGTGATTGGGGACAGTCGTATTTAATTGCTACCGAACTTGGAGATAAAGCAAGTACCCTGGTTGATCTGGGACACCATTTGCAGGGAGCCAATATTGAACAAATCGTTTCGATTCTTTTAATGAAGGGCAAACTGGCTGGCTTTCATTTTAATGATTCGAAATATGGTGATGATGACCTTACTGTGGGAAGTATCAATCCCTATCAGTTGTTCCTGATTTTTGGCGAACTGGTGGAAGGCATGGATGCGCGCGGAATGAATCATGCAAGAGATTTGGGATGGATGATTGATGCCTCACATAATGTGAAAGATCCAATGGAGGATTTAATTCAATCTGTTGAAGCAATAAAAATAGCATACGCGCAGGCCTTACTCATAGACAGAACTTCTCTGGTTAAAGCACAAAATAATAATGATGTTTCGCTTGCGCAGGAAATTTTGCAGCAGGCATACCGGACAGATGTTCGTCCCATGCTTGCCGAATCAAGATTAAAATTAGGCGGTGCTATAAGTCCGCTGTCCACTTTCCGGCTACTGCAGGTCAGGAGAAATCTGGTTAAAGAACGGGGACTTAAATCAGTTGCAACCGGATTATGAGCGTCCTGCCCGTCATAGCAATATTTGATATTGGGAAAACTAATAAAAAACTTTTCTTATTTAATGAGAATTATGAAATCGTATTTGAAAAATCAGCACGATTTACGGAATCCACAGATGAAGATGGTTTCCCATGTGAAAATCTTGAAAGCCTGACACATTCAATATTCGATTCATTAAAAGAGATATTCAGCCTTAAAAAATTCAAAGTAATAGCTGTTAATTTTTCAACTTATGGGGCCAGCCTTGTTTATGTTAATAAAGATGGGAAGCCTTTAACGCCCTTATATAACTATCTGAAACCTTTTCCCAAAGAGTTAAGTGAAAGATTTTACGCCACTTATGGGGGAAAGGAAGAATTCAGCATTCAAACAGCATCCCCGGTTTTGAGCAGTTTGAACTCAGGATTGCAATTATACAGGTTCAAGTATGAAAAGCCGGCATTGATTAAAAATCTGCTATTTGCTTTACATCTTCCCCAATACCTTAGTCATTTGCTGACCGGGAAGTTTTATTCTGATCTGACAAGTATTGGATGTCATACTGCATTATGGAATTTCAAAAAGCACGCGTATCATGACTGGATATATAAGGAGAATTTGATTAAGTATTTGGCACCTGTAGAAAATTCAAATAAAACTTTTCCATCTGGTCCTTCTATTGATAAATGTAAAGTTGGTATAGGCTTACATGATAGTTCAGCTGCGTTAATACCTTACCTGGTCAATTTTACTATGCCCTTTGTTCTAATATCAACAGGGACCTGGTGTATAAGTATGAATCCATTTAATAAAACACCGCTCACCTCGGAGGAACTTAAAAGCGATTGCCTCTGTTATTTGCAATATCAGGGAGAACCGGTGAAGGCTTCCAGATTACATGCCGGTTTGGAACATGAACAGCAAGTAAAACGAATAGCCGAACACTTTAAGCAGGATATAATTAAATACAGGGATATAACATTTAATCCCGGGCTGGTAAATACACTGAAATCAAATATTCCCGCTACTACTCAGTTAAGCAAAGGTTTCAGTTTTCATAAAAAGAATCTTTCAGATTTTAAAACGGACGTAGAAGCTTACCACCAGCTCATAATAGATCTTATTGATCTGCAATACCTTTCAACAAGACTTGTTATTGATGGCCCTTCAGTAAAGAGAATATTTGTTGACGGCGGTTTTAGTAATAATAGCATATACATGAATTTACTCGCATTTGCATTTCCTGAAATGGAAGTATTTGCGGCGTCTGTGGCGCAGGCTACTGCGGTTGGTGCTGCATTAGCCATCCATCCAGATTGGAATCAGAAGCCTATACCGAATAACATTATCGGACTGAAATATTATTCTTCAGGCCACGCTGTTCGATTATAGATATTCAATTATAAAGAATTCCTGAGGGTAACTTTAAAGGGAATTTCTACATATTCATAGTTGTTTGAAAGAACCATTTCAGCAGCCTTCACGCCCATCATTTTGAAATCCGTTGAAATAGTAGTGATTCCGTCCAGTATTATCTTCTTTATAGGTGTTTCGTTATAAGAAATAACGCCGATTTGCTCGCCAATTTTTAATTCCTGGGAAATTGCTTTTTCCACCAGTTCCACAAGATCGTCTTCCATGAGATTGATATAAACAGTTCCAGGGACAAGAATTTCTGTTTTTAAAGTGTGAACAATTTCATATTCAAATGCATATTGCCTGCAGAAATTCTTGAATCCTTTCAGGATATCTTTTGTGTGGTATGTTGTTTCCGGGAATATAATTTTCAGAGTATTGAACCTGCTTAATTTCTGGACCAGGCTTTCCAACGCGGAATAAATATCTTTTTCAAAGTTTTCATATACTGCTGAAAAGCGACCGGTAACACCAGGGACCAGCTTATCCATCAAAATCAATTTTTCTTTGGGAATCTGGTTGATTACTTCATGAGCCATGCCTGCATTTTCAAGGAAATGCGGAATGATTACAAACTTTGAATAATTGTCAATATTCTCTGAAATCAGATTCCTGAAAATGGTAAAATCATTATTGTAAATATAAAAATCAATGGCTCCTTTGCTTCCGAGCGTCTCTGCAAAAGCATCATAAATGATTTTCTTGTGACTGCTTAATTTATTGAATAAAAGTAAAATCTTAACCGGCTTATTAAAATTCGTATCAGCAATAAAATAACCTTTGCCCGGAATTGATTTCACTATCCCCATTTTCTTCAATTCATTATATACTCTTTCGATTGTATTTCTGGATGTTTCCAGTGCTATGCTAAAATCATTAATGGATGGAAGAATGTCATCCTTTTCAATTTTACCCTCTTCAATACCTCTTAATAAAGAGTTGATGAGTTGTAAATATTTGGGAGTAATAGAGTATTCGTCGAATTCTATGATTTTCAGATAGTTTATCATTTCAGTCGCTAACTGTCAGCTAAATTAAAGACAGTTCAGGACAGTTAAACCCTTTTTATCTTCTATGTTTAGCGGACGAATTTAAAAGAAAGAATAATACTCAGATGATTCACCTCAATTACCATTTTCATATGAAAAAGCACTTTTTCAGATCTCCGATTTTATTTAGGATATTTTTCTTTATTTTATTTATCTTTTTATTACAGGGGTCATTACAGGCCCAGGTTACAACATCTTCAACTGATATTTCTTTAGCCTCATTTATTAACCCACCCAATTCAGCAAAACCCCGGGTTTGGTGGCACTGGATGAATGGAAATATAACTATCGATGGAATTTCAAAGGATCTTAATTGGATGAACCGTTCGGGTATTGGTGGTTTTCAGAACTTTGATGCTGCACTGGCTACACCGCAGATAGTAAAGACGAGATTAACATATATGACTCCGGAATGGAAACAGGCTTTCCAGTTCACAGCAAAGTTGGCGGATTCATTACATCTTGAAATGGCTATTGCAGGTTCACCCGGTTGGAGTGAAAGTGGTGGGCCCTGGGTAAAGCCGGAAGACGGAATGAAAAAAATCGTGTGGACTGAGACACGAGTTAAAGGTGGTGCATCGAACATTAAAACAACAGCCCAATCAGGAATAACCGGCCCGTTTCAGAACATACCAATGCTTCCAGGCTTTGGTGAAACGCCCGATCCTTCAAAGCTCCCATTATTCTATAAAGACGTAGCAGTTGTAGCATTTAAATTACCGGAGACAGATAAATCATTAAGCGAGTTAGGTGCCGTTGTAACATCGAGCGGCGGTTATTTCAATTTGCAACAGTTAACCGATGGAGATCTTGGTACGACGAACCTTTTACCAAAAGATTCTGCTGCTGGTTTTGGATGGATACTGTTTGCATTCCCTCAACCTCAAACCATCAAAGCCATAACCATGGTGGGAGGCGGCAATCCAGGTATTTTTGGATTTGGCGCCGATGCAAAAGATATCCGTAAACTTGAAGCCAGTGATGATGGTGTTAATTTCAGGTTTATTTGCATTATTTCACCGGGTGCTATCACTGAACAAACTATTGACATACCTGCAACTACTGCAAAATATTTTCGAGTTATAATAAAAAACCCGCCTCCGCCGGTTAACATCGGTGCTGAATTTGGTTTCGGAAATTTGGGATCTTCAAAAGGTCCCGGTGGTACCGCCATTGCAGAAATTGTTTTGCATACAGCTACCCGTATTAATATGTTTGAGGAGAAAGATGCTTTTGCGCCGGTAGGCGATTTGAATTCAAAGATGACCAAAGAAACAAATGACGTGGTTGCTACAAGCGATATCATCAACCTCACTGATAAACTAAATGCAGATGGAACCCTGAACTGGACAGTGCCAGATGGGGAATGGGATATCATTCGATTTGGTTATTCACTGCTCGGAATTACAAATCATCCAGCATCTCCTGAAGCAACCGGATTTGAAGTGGATAAACTGGATCCCGTGGCTGTCAGGAATTATTTCAATAATTATCTGGATCAGTATCAAAATGCCACAGGAGGCTATATGGGTAATAAGGGAGGATTGCAATTTATGGTTACAGACAGCTGGGAAGCCGGTGCGCAAAACTGGACGGCTAACCTGTTGCAGGAATTTCAAAAGCGTCGTGGTTATAATATGTTGCCCTGGATGCCGGTATTGACCGGGCATGTTGTAAAGAGTGCAGGAGAAAGTGAACAGTTTCTCTTTGATTACAGAAAAACATTGAGCGATATGGTTGCTGAATATCACTACGACGCGTTAACGGCCATTCTTGCGGAACGAGGAATGAAACGTTATTCTGAATCACATGAAAGCGGCCGGGCATTAATTGCAGATGGCATGGAAGTAAAACGTAAAGCTGCTGTGCCCATGTCAGCTATGTGGACGCCAAGTATAATTAATGGCGGAGATCAAACAGACTACGAAGCGGATATAAGAGAGTCTGCCTCTGTTTCACATCTCTATGGTCAAAATCTCGTGGCTGCAGAATCATTAACTGCTTTTGGCCCCGGAGGTAATGCATGGGCTTATTATCCTGAGAAATTAAAGCCTACAGCAGATCTCGAGCTGGCAAGTGGGTTAAACAGATTTGTGATCCATACTTCTGTACATCAGCCAACAGATGATAAAATTCCCGGTCTGGGTCTCGGCCCGTTTGGACAATGGTTCAACCGTCATGAAACCTGGGCAGAACAAGCTAAAGCCTGGACGGTTTATTTGAGCCGCAGCAGTTATATGTTGCAGCAGGGAAAGTTTGTAGCTGATGTAATATACTATTATGGAGAAGACAACAATATCACTTCTTTATTCAATAAAAAACTACCAGACATTCCTGAAGGGTACAACTATGATTTTGTTAATTCAGATGCATTAATTCATTTATTAAGTGTTACAGATGGAAGGATCGTTACACCAAGTGGGATGAGTTATCGGTTACTCGTGCTGGATAGTAATGCCATAAAAATGTCATTGCCTGTATTACGTAAACTCAAAGACCTGGTGAAGGCGGGTGCAGCTATCAGCGGAGTAAAACCGGAAGGAACGCCAAGCTTGTCGGATAATAAGGATGAATTTAATAGCATTGTAAATGAAATATGGGGAACGCCAAATCCCAGGGTAATGACTGGTAAAGTCATGAGTGAAGTTCTTATTTCATTGAATGTAGCACCTGATTTTACATATAGTAAAACACTTGCAGATACCAGGGTTTTATATGTTCATAGGAAATTATCCAACAGTGATATTTACTGGGTTAATAACCGAAAAGACAGGGTTGAAAAACTTGAAGCTACTTTTCGTATTGAAGGAAAACTACCCGAGATATGGTATGCGGAAACAGGAAAAACAGAACCTGCTTCTTATAGAATTGCGAATGGCTTTACTAAAGTTGATCTGAATCTTCAGCCCAATGATGCCGTCTTTGTAGTGTTCAGGGACAAAGCATTAAAATCATCTGTCGCATTGCCACCCGTTATTGAAAAATCTTTGTTAACACTGAATGGTGATTGGGATCTGAGTTTTCAGAAAGACCGGGGTGCTACAGCATCAATCATAATAAATGAATTGAATTCATGGACAAATAATGCGGATGCAGGAATAAAATATTTTTCAGGTACAGGAACTTATACCAAGACATTCAACGCTTCTGCAGATTGGTTTATAAAAAATAGCCAGCTATGGATGGACCTCGGTGATGTAAAGAATCTTGCTGAAGTTTTCTTGAATAGGAAATCGCTGGGCATTCTCTGGAAGAAACCTTTCAGGGTTGATGTAACCGGGGCATTAAAACCTGGCATAAACAAAGTAGTGATAAAGGTTACTAATCTTTGGGTAAATCGTTTGATTGGGGATCAGCAACCTGGTATAAATAAAAAGCTTACTTATACAACAATACCCTTTTATAATGCGAAATCTCCTTTGGTGCCTTCAGGATTATTAGGGCCGGTGCAAATAATTTCTAAATCTAAATAATTTAAGAATCAGGAAATAAGAATACATAAGTCTATTTTGTGGGATACCAGTTCCGTAAACGGACTTCTATATTCTTATTTCCTGCTTCTACCAGACTTTTAAAAGTATTGACATCACTCAATCCGTCTTTTCCGCGATAATGGTAGGGATAAACAATTTTGGGTTTGAATTCCAGGACGGCATCCGCTGCTTCTTTAATGTCCATGGTATAAGGCAGGTTCATACAAATAAAAGCGATATCTATATTTTTTAATGACCGCATTTCAGGAATCCCCTGTGTATCACCGGAAATATAAAGGAGTTTGCCTCCAATGTCCAGTACATAACCGTTTCCCCTTCCTTTTGTATGCATGGCCGTCTGGTTTTCGGGTAGATTATACATTGGGATTGCGCGGATGGAGATTCCGGATTGTGTTGTCTGATCGTTATTTTTAATTACGATCAGGTGTACTTTATCCGCATCAGTTAATTTATCGGCTACAACCTGCGGCACTATAAGCAGGGTGCTCTCTTTTTTAACAGCATCGATGGTTTTTACATCAAAGTGGTCGCCATGTATATCCGTAATAAGAATAATATCCGGAGGTGTCAGACCTTTATAATTATTAGCGCCTGAAGGATCGGCATAAATGGTTATACCACGCACAGTGAGGATCAGGCTGGCATGCTGTATGGGTTGAATATTAAGCGGGCCAATCTTTGTATCCTCAGTATCAGGAGCGCTGCTTTGAGCATACCCGGAGAATAATACCGGTGTAAAAAATAGTGCAAGCAAAAAAGATTTCATGATAAATGAATTAGGTATCATAAATATACTAAGATTGAAAAAATCTTTGGAAGCTATTACTTTTTATCTATAAGAATATCTCTATCCCTGGAGCCATGAATATGAAATTGATTTTTTGGTGTTTGTTTATTGGTCAAATTCAAAACTGTATTATAATTCAATACTTTCTCCTGGACTCTTCATCCTTAGTCCACTTAAACCATTCATAAGGATCATATTCTTTATTGTTTCTGGTCGTTATTACCAGTTTAATTTGTTTATTTCCCGGAGGCAAATTACCCAGCCATTGTCCTTGAAGGATAGGATCACCAGGTTTAACTGTAGCGCTATCAAGATTGAAGTATGTAATAAAGTAATTTCCATAGTTTACGATGATCGCATAACCAGATCCAACCGGGAATGTTATTTCAACTTTTCCCTTAAAAACCGCCTTAACAGAATCAATATTGGTTGAGAAGAAAATAATGCCCTTGTGACCAATGTCGTTTGATTCAGAATTGTTACTTTCTTCACTTATGAAGCTGGAAAAGTTTGAAATGGGAAATGGCAAGGTAGCTTTTGAGTGTTCAAAAGTTAAGTCCCGCGCACTCTGAGAAAAGAGGGATTTTGACAATATCAGTAAAGAAAAAATAAATGCCATTTTCATGACTAAAGATTAAAGTAGTTGAACTCCTGTTATTAATAGGCTAAGTCCATGCCAGTAAGTAATCAATTGATATTCAGTGATCAGAAGTTTATGATATGACGAAAAGCCCTGTTTTGGTATGTAAGTGTCCTTGGGCGTACACAGTTAAAGTGATGGTGGTAAAAAAAGTGGCTGGCCTCCATATCCCGATCTGGTTAAAAAGATTTATAAAAAATATTTGTGCAAGTGAATACTTGCATATATATTTGTGCAAGCATTCACTTGCATAAATAAGATTTCAATGGAATTAAGAAGAGACGTATTTCAAGCCATCGCAGACCCAACCAGGCGGGAGATCATCACATTGATTTCGAAGCAGTCATTAAATCTGAACGCCGTAGCCGAAAATTTTGACGTGAGTCGTCAGGCTATTTCACTTCATATAAAAATTTTACAAGAGTGTGGACTCATCCTAATTAAACAGGAAGGCCGGGATCGCTATTGCAGTATTCAGCCAAAAAAACTATCAGAAGTGGCTGATTGGCTTGAGCCTTTCAGGAAAATGTGGGAGGACAGATTCAATAAAGTGGACGATATTCTTAAAAAATTAAAAACAAAAAAACATGGCAGGTAAAAACAAAACTACAGTCATCGTCGAACCGGGTAAGCAGGAATTTTTTGTTATCCGGGAATTTGAGGCCCCCAGAGCGATTGTATTTAAGGCATTTTCAGATAAAAAATTACTGGAAGACTGGCTCGGAGGTCAGCAAATGAAAGTGAAGTATGAAAAGTTTGAACCTAAAGCAGGAGGATCTTACAGGTATATAATTACAATGGGAAATGGAATGTCTATTGGATTTCATGGAGTTTGTCATGATTTCTCTTCGCCGGAAAGAATTATACAAACCTTTGAATTTGAAGGACTTCCGGAAACTGGGCATGTGGTTTTGGAAACAACGAAATTTGAAGATCTTCCTTCGGGCCGAACAAAAGTCACTGTTCAATCTGTTTTTCAATCTCTTGCTGACCGGGATGGAATGGTATCAGCTGGAATGGAAAAAGGAGTGGTGGATTCACATAACCGTCTCGATGAAATGATAGAAGAAAATATTATTCGATAATGATATTTGTATGATAGTCATCAGGAATCATAATAATACAATCATAATTTTGAATCGGCCTTTTTTTTCATTCATCCGTTTTTTAATCAAATTGATTTGTATAATGCTCATAACCACCTGTAAGTATTTATATAATTTAAAATAAAGAAAATGGAAAACAAATTCATGACAGAAGTCACAAAAGACTTGCAAAACAAAAGAATTACCGTTAATAGAGAATTTGATGCAGCACCAGATTTGGTATGGAGAGCCTGGACGGAAGGCAGATTATTGGACCAATGGTGGGCTCCTAAACCTTGGAAAGCAAAAACAAAATCTTTAAAATTTTTAGAAGGAGGAAGCTGGTTGTATGCCATGCAGGGCCCTGATGGCACAAAAATCTGGTCGATCGTGGAATTCAAATCCATCAAAAAATTTAGCAGCTTTCAGGCGGTTAGTTTTTTTTGTGATGAGAATGGGAACAAAAATTTGGATTTTCCAAGCATGCATTGGAAAAATGCTTTTATTTCTGCAGGTACAGGAACAAGAGTTGAGGTTGAAATTAATTTTACAAAAGAAGAAGATTTCAAAAAAATAATTGAAATGGGCTTTGAAGCCGGATTTAGTGCAGCGTTGGAAAACCTGGATGAATTGTTTGCATAATAAAAACTGAAAAACATTTAAGGCTTTTCAACAACCTGGTAGACTATAAAAACATTCTCTGAAGAAACAGAGGGAAATACCCTTTTTGTTATGTGCAGTAATGATTATTGATCACAATTTTTTTCTTTCAACTGGAAGAATGTAAAGTGGGCAGGTATATTATTGGTACTATCTACAAATCCCTTCATTGCAAATAATCCGATATATTGGGGATGCATGTCAAATTCATGTGAAACCACTTCCTTAAAAGCTGGATTGGATACAGAACCCCCTGCATATAAAAAACGGAATTTTTGCCCTTCTTTTTCAATTCTTAGAAAACTGGTCGCAAGACTTTGCCCCAATGCCGGATGCAGCTGAATACTATCGGAGTATTGAATGGGCTGATGAGCAATCTCTTCCGGCTCCCCATAATCTTTTCCAAGAGAGGTAATGGCCTGAATGATAATTTCGCCCGATCTGTTATAACCTCCAAAAAAATTGTTATATGCAATGGAAAGACGGATGCTTTTTCCTGTAAAATTAGTGTCTTCCAATAAAAGTATACCTGCCTGTTGCCAGTTCTGATTTGGAATAAAACCTGACAGATGAACTTCTGATTCAAAACAGTTCTTTGTGATTTTTCTCAGGACCAGGTTACGGATCCCGATCTTTTCCTTGGTATTTGGCCAGTTGTCTCCACGTAAAGTGAAGAGAGTCAGTTGATCTGGTCTTTCACCTCTCCTATTCCAAAAAACAGTGTCGGTTGACTGAGCAAACCATCCATTGTTGTTTAAAGAAGCCAGCCTGAGATCATGAAAGTCGTCTGTAAAAGGTTTCATTAGTCGCCGGTTTTCGAAGCGGAAAAAGATCAAAATAGCAATTATCAAAAAAAAACAAGTGACAAGAAGTATGACTTTCAAAATATGGGTCTTTGGGAGAATCCTTTCCGTTTTTAAAGAATGGTGAAATTTTTCTTTATATCCAAACCAATAAGGGTAATGGCTCTCTTTCTCCTTTCTTTCTGTTTCCGTACAATACGGTGCATCCATAACAAAGCGCGCAAGACTGTCAAGTGTGGCTATAGAAGGGTTTTCTGGTTTTCCACCAATCTGACCGACGATAAAGGATGAGTAATTTTTAAGGCTTTTCCAACCCACGACCAGTCCGGTCTGATCAAATATCTTATTATAAAACAGTTTGCTTTCAGTTTCTGAAAGAGTCCTATGCGGATAATATCCAAAGCACTTTTTATAAGCGTCCCTAAATAATGCGGTAAAAGCCTGGGTATCCAAATCATTCATGAGATGACATTATAATTTTCATGCTCAAATATAGAATTCCGCCAGAATTCCGCTCCAATTCCTATTGATTTTAGAAGATCTATTGAGATTGCACGACTAAGCTATATTTATGAAATGCTTCCTGCTTTCGTCGTTATGCGTATTTGCACTTCAAAGCTTTTCCCAAAATATTCAATTGGTATATGATCTGCGTCATACGGCAGACCCTGGTAATAATCCGAAAAATTTTCCAACGCTATATTTCGAATATTTTAAATCTCAGGATTCAGGTAAGTCATTCATAAAACCAGGTTCATTTTTATTTAAAATGGAGGCAGACGCATTTGGTCCGGGGATGAATACATGTAAAATATATTTCCAGGTTTCGCAGACCCTTCGCTTTTGGGTATCAAAGGTTTTTCTTCATCTATCCGTCAGCAGCGGACTGGGCGTTACTGAACCCAAACAGTATAGTTACTATATACTGAATACTTATTTGGCCGGCGTTGCATTACCATTTCAATGGAAGGGTGGATTTTATAGTCTGGTTCTTGATTATAAATATGTTCCTTATAAAATACCCAGTTCTGATTTCCTTTCGACTTTTTATTATTATAGGGGATTTTTTAATTATAGATTTGAATTTCTGGGTGACTTTTCTTGCTGGACTGAAAACAAAAATCACGGTGATACCCTAACAGTGAACATGATCGGTAAACAATTCTTTTTTTATGGTGAGCCACAGCTTTGGTATCGTTTAGCAGGGGGTTGTTCGGTAGGTGGACGAATGAATATATATTACCACGTTTATACGAATGAAAATAAATGGCAGGTTTATCCGGCTATAGGAATCAGGTGGAAGCTTTGAGAATTATGTTTAATGGTTATCCTTCACATCTTTAATAAGGCAATTCGTTAAAAATCCCTTTATTATTTTGACGGTTCCTGGTACAATCCCAGAATATTTCCGGAGGGATCGCGAAAGTGCGCTGTAATTTCGGGTGCATCCAAACCAACCGGCTGTATAATTGTTCCGCCATGATCCTTTACTTTTTGTATAGTCACTTCGATGTCATCTATCATGATATGCACGAGCATTCCGATTTCGCTGGATGGTTTTCGGTCTATTCTCCAGGTGCCACTTACTTGTCCGACACCGTCATCGAAAGCAAGCTCCCCATCTCCGCGCCGGCGAATTTGCCAGTCAAAAACACTTTGATAAAAATCGCTTGATTCTTTAACGTCGCGCGATGGCAATTCTATATAGCAGATTTTACCGTTGCCATATGTAGGTTGTGAATTGTTGTTCATATTTAATGTTTAATATTTAACTCAATCGTTTTCTTCAAGACTAAAAACTTCTTCCACGGTTTTATTAAATATCCGAGCGATCTTCAATGCCAATAAAGTAGATGGGATATATTTATTACTTTCAATCGTATTGATCGTTTGTCGTGATACACCAACCTGTTCGGCAAGTTCCGCCTGTGTAATATTCTTGATGGCACGCTCTATCCGGATATTGTTTTTCATAGTTTGGTTTCATCGGATTTAACGGAACGGCTAAGTCTAAACAAGACCCACTGAAAACGTAGAATAAAAAACAACAGCGGCAGCCATATGTTGAGCATGAGAATATGTTTGGAATCGCTTCCATGAGTAAAAATTAGACTAAACAGAAGTATGGCATAATTCAGATATATGGCCCAACGAAGCGAGTCAAGCCGCAACTGAACGATTTGTTCATCTTCTATTTTTTCTTTAGAAAAAGCTATGAGAAATAATCCAACCAATACCATCAGGGTGGTTCCAATAAAGAATAAATGCGGAGGTGAAAATAATGGCGTTTCAGTTCCATTGGCCGCAGGGTTATTATGACCATACCCGCCTGGATAATGGGAATCCCATAACAATTTGACTGGGATATGGATTAAGATCAATACTATACCGATAAAACGGCTATTATAAGGGAAGAGATACTTAGGTTTCGTCATTTTGTCAAGTTTACAGTACCAAATGTATGGTTTACTTGACATATATTCCAAATTTATTTAATAAAGTCTTCCAGTAACGTCGTTTACTTTAGGAGGCTGTTCTTCAGGAAATACAAATAATTACCAAGGCAAACAACAGGACATAAATGAAATTGAAAATTCCGTCTTTCATTAGATTAATGTCCATGGACCAGAATGTATCAGCCGGATTTGAATGGAATAATTTTCTATAAATCCATAGCAGGGCAAAAACAATAACTGATAAAGTAACGGCACTTTTAAAAGAACCGAAAACCTTGGATCGCCGATGAAATAATGTTGAAATAAATAACTGGATATAAATAATAGCAAGTTGAATAAAAGAAGAATTAAATAAGATGTCCTGTTTAGGAGCCATCCGCGTTTAAAAGAGAATACAAGTAATACATTCATTCCCAGTATCAAATAAATCATAATCATAGGCTGCCTGTTATGATAAAAATAACAAATCCCTCCTGACATATTTCTTTAACTTTATTAGTAAATTTTATTTATGAAAAAATTTCTCATTCTATATAAGGCACCCCTGGATGCTATGGCACAAACAGCCAATATGACGCCAGAACAACAGGCGAAAGGAATGGAGGCATGGATGCAATGGGCAAAAAAATGTGGTGACAGACTCATAGACATGGGTTCACCACTAATGAATGCACATCAAATCAGCCCGGGAGATAAAATAACAACCAGTAAAAACCATATCGCAGGCTATTCAATTTTAGAAGCTGAAAATATAGACGGGGCCATTGTACTACTTAGGGGTCATCCTCACACCAGTGGTTGGAATGCAGAAGCGATCATTGAAATACACGAATCGATGCCTTTACCAGGTATGTAATAACAGAAATTATGAAAATGAAATTATTTTTCTCCATATGGTTGCTTGCCAGCATGCTACAGGGAAATATGTCAATGGCCCAAACGCAGCCCCCTTATCAGATACCAGACAGTTACCGTTTTGATTATGAAGTCACGCAAATGTTAGTACACAAAAAAAATGTATCGGATACTTCTGTCATGCATTTTCTTTATACCAAAACTGGTGAATATGCGGCGGCTCGGATCAGCAGTAAAAACAATATGAAAGGAAACCTTTTGGTTGTTATTACCAGTGATGGCATGAGTATAATTTTTGATGAACACAGCAAGAATATAACCATCATAAGTATTCGAAAATTAATATCTGACTTGTCAGGCATATCAAAATGGATCAGGATGGATAGTCTGACGGCCAACCTGCGGAAGAAAACGGACGGGAAAGATTTTCAATCCGTGAAAACTGGTAATAATAAGCAGGTCGGCGGCTATACATCTGAAGAATACAGCGTATCCGATAATAAGGGTCATAAAGGATCAGTCTGGTGTGCTAAAGTTGATTTCAATACGCAGACAGATTATATCCTGGGTGCCGTTGGCGGGAATTTATTTAAGATGATGGGCGGCCATATGACTACTCATCCGCTATTCCAGGCAATTTCACAACCAAAGACCCTGGTTACCGATATCGACGGAGGAGATTCAACGGATAAATATCAAACGATTATGCATACTCTGGGTATAAATCAATCGACAACCACTGTTTCGACTACGGGATATATGGTTAACAATTATAGCAATATGACCCTTCCCGAAATCTTCCAGGCGGAAATGAAAAAAAGAAATCATTAACCGGATTTACATTACAGGTCTTTAATTTCTTTTGTAACGTGTTTTATCTTGAACCGACTTAAGGTTTTTATTACATCGTCGAAAGTTCCGACTTTAGGTTTTCCTGTAACCACAACCCAGGAGTCTTTCAGAATTTTTGCGTTTTTCTGTACGTAATCATTGAATTCTGAAATCGTTTCTACTTCAACTGGCTTGTCATTAAAATAAGCGTTAATCTGTGTTCCTGCTGAAATAATAAAATAAGTATGTACTGTGTTTTCTTTATTCCGCTTTGCTGTATCGGAATTTTGAGAGAAACAACAATATATTCCCCCAAAGAAAAATGCTGAGAATAATATGTATTGTTTCATAATGTTAGATCAAACACAGAAACTGGTAATGTTAATGAGTATCCTTATACAAGCGAAAATATAAAGCCTTTCTCAATGAGATCCATGCCTGCTTTAAGTCTGACTCAGCCTGTGCTTTATGGCCTCCAAAATCACTAGGGGCTGCATGCAGGGCTTTCATAGATTTTTCTATATCATGCATTGCAGTGGTAATATTGGGATGGTTCATTTCTTCAGCTCTCATAAGCTGGGCTTCAGAAGGAGACGGTGGTCTGCTTCCAATGATTACTTCAACACTAATATTTTGCGGCTGGGGTTGTGCCATTAAAAAGGAAGCAGGTAGCATTATAACAAATAAGAGAAAAACTAATTTTTTCATACTACATTTTTTAGAAACGTTATTGGATATTATTTAAACACAAGATATAAAAGATTAGGTTCATTTTCCTGACCTCATCATAAGGCTAATGGAGGCTGATAACCACCAAAAGACCTGGATGCCTGCAAAAGCTGTAACCAGCATGGGCAGAGCCAGTTGGAAGAGGAATAAAATACCAAGCAATGCAAATGATAAACCGATTCCAATCGCCGTCCATCCGAATAAACGGTGAATAAGATCTGAACAAAGAATTACAAATCCAAGTGGTATAAATAAGGCCGGTGCAGCAATGATAAAATATAGGTGTTGGACCGAATAAATGAGGTTTAATCCAATCAGATGTGATAAAGGAGGATCTTTAAATAAAACAGCTATGTAAAAAGTTATTTCGATCAGACTAACGGTCATCAACGTTCCAGCTCCAAAAAGTGTTAGCATTCCTGAAAACTGCCTGGCGGCTCCGGCCTGGGTAATAAGGGCAATTGCGAATAACACGATGAAAAAAGGACCTACCGCCTGCAGCCATGCACCCCAGAGGATGCTTGAATAATACTGGTGTCCGAATGAAATGAGCTGTTCATCGGTTGCACCAGGTGGTGGACCAGGATTGATGTTAAAAGAAACAATAAGCATCAGGACACCAGCAATACCGCTAATCCCTGAAAGAATGCAGAATAAACGATTTGAAATCAATTCTTTTTTCATTTTGGAGATATCTTTTTTATTTATTAGAGATATACAATCTGAATTTGAATCGTTTGAGATTTTCCATTGAACAGAAATTTTGCGTCCTTATATTTCGGAGGACCCAGATGTCCTCTTGCATTGTTGGAAGCACCCACACCTTCTTTAGGTATTCCGAAGAAATTGGTGTCCATTTTTTTGTTGTTGTTTTCATCATGATATACCGATACGGCATATTCACCGGCAGGGAGGTTTTGAAAAACTGCCATAGATTTATTGCCAGTGATTGGTAAAAACATTACGCTTACTGCCTTTTCTGGTAATTTTGGAAATGCGTCTTCATTATTGAACAAAGCGACACTGACATTTCCCTTATTACTTCTGAAATCCGAAATGAATATGGTTAGTGTCCCTGTTTGCCTCACCGACATGGAAGAAGTAAGAAACAGGACCATCAGAAGGCTAAATATAGTTTTATATATCATTAATGATGTATATTGCGTAAATATATAATATTATTGATATTAAAGTAACAATTATGTCATAATAATTATAATATTGTATCATATTAAATATATACTTATTGAATAAGACGGCAGAACTGGTTAACAAATGGGCCATTTTCGAGGAAACTCATCCTGAAGGAAGTATTGATGAGTTTTGCAGATATCATTTAGCGGCTAATCAGGAAAAGGAAAGCACGGGAAAACTATTTGACGGTGAACTGCCCCCAAGGCCCGATATTGTAATGACTAAATTACTCGACAGGCTCTCCAGACTTCATATGATTTATATCCAGCTAGCCCTGAAAGGAATGAAAATCCGGCATTTCGAAGAATTCAGTTTACTAAGTGCGATTGCCAACCTGAAAACACCGCGAAAAACGGAAGTCATTTACCATACAATCAATGAACTTTCGACCGGTTTGAAATTATTAGCCGGATTAAAAAAGAACGGATACATCACTGAACAGGACGATCCCGACGACAAACGTTCTATTCGCCTTCATCTTACGCCAAAGGGACAAAAACTATTGAACATCTGTTATGAGAGGTTTAGCAAAGTTCCTGAAATGCTCTTTTTAGATATACCAGAAACTGATATTGAACTTTGTATTCAGCTATTGAAAAATGTTGATTTGAAATTCTCCAAATTATGGCAGCAGCATCGGTCGAAGTCCTTTGACGATATATATAAAAGTGTTAAACGATAAGAATCGATAACAAAAAACAATTTTTTAGGCGAAAAACTATTTTTCTTTTAACCAGTATTGCTGAAATTTTTTTCTCAAAAAGGCGACACTGCGCTCAAGTTGTTCCATTCCTTCCACTCCATCTTCAATACTGATCCAACCATCAAAATGAACGCGTGTAAGCTCCGAAAAAATAGCATCATAATCATTTAGCCCTTTGCCGATTTCACCATGTTTCAGGCATTTTGCATAACCTGGCGTTCCTACTTCTTCCCGTTGCAGGTCTTCAATGGTTCCTTCCAAAAGAAAACGATCGCTCGCATGCATGGTCACCACCCTGTCCGATACACGCTTCAAGAGAACGATAGGATCTTCGCCGGCCAGGTAAGTATTGCTTGGATCGTAATTTACTCCAAAGTTCGGGTGATGAATCGCCGCGACCAACTGACAGAATACATCCATCAATTGGGCAAACTCCGGATACTCCCAAAAATCATCCTTATAATGATTTTCCAGTATAAGTGTAATACCACGTTCCTGAGCATAGGGTAGGCATGCTTGTATACTTTCAATTGTAATCCGCAGGCCTTCTTCTATTGAGAGCCCGGGACGTCGCTGACCTGAGAGTATGCGGCAAAAGGAGCCCCCCAGAGCATAGGTCATATCTATCCATCTCTTTTCTTTTGCAATTTCTTTTTTACGGTATGATTTATCAGGATGTGTGAAGTCGGGTGAACAGCACAACATTGGAATTACTAAACCAAAGTCTTCCACCTGACGCCGGAAGACCGGCCAGTTTTTTTCATCCTTCATTTCAAGAAAACCTGCGTACCATTCCAGCCCATCAATATCAAGCTTTGAAGCCAGTTTAATCCATTCGGAAACCTGCATGGTTCCGTCCTTACAGAGCGCATGCATATAGGCTTTTGGAAAAGCGGCTAATCTGGGCACTGAAATATTTTATTTTTTATTTTTTGAAGAAGCTTGAATCGTACTGGTATCTTTTGGTGGGTTACGTCCAATAAACGGATGCTGCTCTACATCCATCACTTGTCCGCTTACAGGACCGCATTCATCTGCCAGCCAATATATAGCTGCTGCAGCAATTTCTTCAGGCAGTAAAATGCGGCCTGAAGGAGCATATACCCGTGGGAGATCTTTATACCAGTCCACAGTCAGGCCATGCGCTTTTTTTCTTTCTATTTCTTTTTCTGTCAATACCCAACCCGGATTAATCTGGTTAACTCGTACTCGATTTTCCCTGTGCAGTATATCCCCGAGGTTGCGTGTGAGCGTCATGAGTCCTCCTTTTGAAACACTATAAGCCAGAAGGTTCGGTTCTCCACAATAAGCATTTACAGAACCAATATTCAGAACACATCCATGATGTTTCGTTAAATAGGGCAATGCCGCCTTTATTAATAAAAAAGGCGCGATTGTATTTACTTCGAGAATGCGTCGTAAAAATATTTCATCAGTGGTATGGATATCTGAAGAAGCAACGATAGCTGCATTATTTACAATAGCATCCAATTTGCCAAAGGTGCTTAAAGCGATCTCTACCAACCGTAGCGGAGCACCTTCAGTACTTATATCTTCTATGTGCAGAACTGCGTTTTCTTTTCCGAGTTTAGCAATCACTTCTCTACCCAAGTCTTCTTCCAGTCCGTGAATTACAACTTTCGCTCCCTCGGCGACGCAACGAACTGCAATTGCTTTTCCAATACCGGTGGTGCTGCCGGTTACAATAATAACTTTATGGAGCAACCTCATTTTTAAACAGGTTTAAGTATACTTTTTACAACTTCTCCTTTATACATTTTTTCAAAGGCTTCATGCCATTCGGTAATAGGCCATATTCCACCAATGATCGGCTTTACATCGAGCATCCCATTTGCCAGTAATGAAATTACTTTTTCCCAAATGGGCCAGTTGTGACTAAAGCTTCCCTTTAGTGTAACATTTTTCTGCACAAGTGGATCAAGCGAAAAACCCAGTGGCTGCGGCCCCCAGCCAACTTTTGTGATCTGACCATTCGGCCTTACGAGTTGTAACGCTATTTTTAATGTGATGCTTGCTCCTGTCGCATCAACAATAAAATCGGCACCAAGCCCGTCTTTACGCATGGCCCATTCAGTCGCATCACCAACTATAGTTTCGCATCCATATTGCTTCGCAATATCTAAACGGTTTCTGTCTGCTTCTAAACCGACTATAGCTACTTCTGCTCCGCAAAGTCTGGCAATGGCTGCGCATAAAATCCCAATTGTACCAGGTCCCATAACTATTATTCTGTCTCCCGGTCTGATATTTGAATTGACTGCAACTGCGTTGTAAGCAACACAACAAGGTTCTGTTAAACAAGCTTGTTCAAAGGAAAGCTGATCCGGTACGGAGTGCAGACATCGAGCTGGGACTCGAACGAATTTTGTCATGGCCCCATTCACTCCATAGCCAAAGCCTTTTCTATCAGGATCCAGATTATACAATCCAATTTTGGACATTGGACTGTTTTGATTAATAATAGCGGCAGTTTCACTAACTACACGGTCGCCTTCTTTCCAGCCGCTTACCCTGCTGCCAACGACCACGATATGTCCGCCAAATTCATGTCCTAATACAACAGGATAATTTACAGGCCAGCTATGATCTGATTTCCATTGATGCAAATCGCTTCCGCAAACCCCTACGTTCACTACTTCGAGTAATACATCATCTTCGCCAATGACTGGTTTTTCGATTTCTCTTATTTCTACAGATCCTTTTTCCGGTGCAAAATTTACAACTGCTGCGGATTTTATTTTTGTTGTCATGATCATTCAATTAAAATATAAACCTATGAATGCTCAGTCACTTGACCATACGCATGTATCTTATTACAGATCATCCTGAGTGAATCTTCGAGATTTCCATTTGCCGTTTTGAACGCATCTGCATCAATTGTAAGTGGTGCTCCTAACACTACAAGTGGTGCGCCATAAGATGGACAAAGAATCGCTTGTTCTAATGTCAGTCCACCTACAGCCTGCACAGGTATTTTTACAGCACCCACTACTTCTTTCAGCTGATCCAGCGGACTGGGCATGCGTTTTCCCTCAGCGGCGATACCACGTCGCTCATCATATCCAATATGATGTATCACATAATCACAACCAAGATTTTCCAAACATTTGGCAGCTTCAACCTTATCAAGGCATCCCAGGTTATCACCCATTACTTTAACCCCATAGTCAATTCCTGCTTTTACAACACATTTTATTGTTTCAACATGAGCCCGCGCCATTACAACAACATGTGTAGCGCCGGCTTTTGACATCATCCCGGCTTCGAGGTAACCTCCATCCATTGTTTTAAGATCCGCTACAATCGGTATTCCGGGAAAAGCCTCACGAAGTTTTTTCACACCATATAATCCTTCGGCCAAAATCAGTGGTGTTCCGGCTTCCAGCCAATCTACGCCTGCACGAATTGCCATTGCAGCCGTTTCCAACGCTTCATCAATGTTGGTCAGATCAAGCGATATTTGAACAATGGGATTCAAAATATGAGCGTTTAAATTGATTCAAAGTCTAATGGAGCCAACTGATTATTTATTCTAATTCCTCAGGTGTAGAAAGGTGTGTCCTGGAAGTATTTGGGTTCCTGTATACAAACATATTACGGAATACGATTCGAAAAATGAGTTATTGAAGAAAATGATGCCTTATCAGAATGTTCGGAAACTGGATAAAAGGGTTAATTGAACCAGGGACAATTTCACTTAATTTATTTTGCCCTTTTTTCTAAATAATTCGGGAAAACTAATCATTAATTCATCTGTAATTACTTTATTAATAGTATATTATATAGTATAATAGTGTATAATGTATAAGTTAGCTTTCTGACTAATATTTTGGCAGTTCTTTTGCAATATAAGTGTCGTTACTTAATCCAATACCTAAAAAACTATGAAACGCAAAATCCTCCTGACTACAGGGATTACCCTGCTCATTATTATCACTTTCGCAGTAACTGCACCCTGGATCTTCAAAGGAAAAATTACCAGTCTCGTTAAATCAGCTTTCAACAAAGATTTGAGAGCCCATATGGATTTTTCCGACGTGGATATTTCCTGGTTCCGGCATTTCCCTAATATCACTGTAGGACTCAATAACCTGGATCTCACCTGCGTGGGAGAATTTCAGGGAGATACTTTGATGTCGGCAAAACAAATTAATATCACATGTGATATAAAAAGTTTTGTTTCGGGTGACAGTATAAAAATTTATTCCATTACGGCAAATGAGCCCCGGTTTCATGCACTCATTCATAAGGATGGCCACTTCAACTGGAGTACTATAAAGCCAGATAGTTCTTCGAAAGAAAATATCGGGATTTCTGAAAGATCCTTTGAATGGGAATTACTACGGTATGAAATTCACAATGGATATATTGACTACCTGGACGAAAGAAAAAATATCCATGTTGAAATAGCCAATCTTGAGCATGAGGGAAGGGGCCATTTCAATTCTGAACTGTTTACCCTGAAAACCAAAACAACAGCCGATGCTGTCAATTTTGAATTTACAGGTGCCATCCCTTATCATATTACTGCTAAAACAAATATTGATATATCATTCCATGTCGATAATAAAACCCATACATATTCATTTAATACCGATCAGGTATCCTTTAACGACATGAAACTGCATACGGAAGGATTCTTTCAATGGATCAATGACAGCAGTTACAATATGAATATCCATTTCAAAGCGCCTTCAACAAAATTCAAGAATATCCTTTCAATGATGCCATCTGTTTACCAGAAAGATTTTACCAGCATTGAAGCGAATGGACAGGTTAATTTTAATGGATTTATTAAAGGGAAATACGACGAAAAACATTCTCCAGCTTATCACACCAATCTGTATGTGACGGACGGGTATTTTAAGTACCCCGATTTGCTGGTTCCTGTAGAACACATCCATATCGGGCTCCAGGTAGATAATCCAGACGGTATTGCGGACCATAGAACAATCATTATTTCTGAGGCACATGCAGTGATAAATCACGATACACTGAATATGCATTTATTGGTGAAGAATTTAGAGACCAAACCATTCATCGACTTTGCTTTAGTCGGGAAACTTGACCTTGGAAATATTTCACAGTGGATGAAATTAGAACCTGGTACCAAATGGAGTGGTTTATTGATTGCCGATGTCCATGCAAAAGGTAAAATACCAGAGACAGAAAACCATAAAAAAGACCTTTTTCAATCATGGGGTGAATTTGATCTTTCAGATTTTTTATATTCATCAAAGGCTTATCCGGGAGGAATCGCTTTGAATGAGCTGATCATGACCTTCAATTCAAAAAATGTTCTCGTCCAGGATTTAAAAGGAGCATATCTAAAATCTCATATTGGAGCTACCGGCAGTTTGAATAACCTTTTTGATTTTGCACTGAGAAATAGGCCACTGAAGGCTTCGATAGATTTAAAGACCGATGAATTTAATTTCAGAGAATGGATTAGATCTGGTAAGGATAGTTCAGCAAACGCAACCGCTGGTATCAATACTCCATTTGTTGTTCCTGATAATATTGACTTCAAGATTCATGCTGAAGCTGATAAGTTTCATTATGACAACCTGGACCTCCAAAACCTTTCCTGTGACCTGGTGATATCAGACCAAACGGTTCAGTTACATGATGTCAAAGCAAACGGATTGGACGGGGACATAAATATCAATGGCACTTACTCCACATTGGAAAGCAGGGATAATCCGGAATTCGCATTAACTTATGATGTAAAAGGGCTTGATATCCAAAAGACCTTTTTTGCTTTTAATTCCGTGCGGAAAATAATGCCTATAGCCAAGTTCATAGCCGGGAACATTAATGCACACATGAGCCTGAGTGGGAGATTAAACGATGACATGACAACAGATCTTCATTCATTGGAGGGAGAAGGAAATATAGAACTGCTCGCAGGATCTATGAAGAATTTTGACCCCATGGATAAAATTTCGCAGTCACTCGATATTGCAGAATTAAAGGATATTCCTTTGAAAGATACTAAAGCGGATTTTTCATTTAAGAATAACAGGGTAGTTGTGAATCCATTCATTCTGTATACGAAGGATATCGAAATGGACATTAACGGAACACACGGTTTCGATCAGTCACTCGACTATGCCATCAATCTGAAAGTACCGCGCAGTCAGTTGGGCAGCAAGGGTAAAATGTTTGTAAAGAACGTGGTTACACAGGCCGCTGAAAAGGGTATTCCGGTAAAATTAAAAGATGATGTAAGCATGGACGTAAAGATGATTGGAACGATCAATAGTCCGGATGTGAAAACAGATATGGATTCAGTAGTCGATATGGCTGCCACTGATCTGAAGAAGGAAGTGAATGAATTTGTGAACGCCAAACTGGACAGTGCTAAACAGCAGTTGCACCATCCTTCATCCACGGCTAAAAAACAATTATTCGTTCAGGCATCCTATAAAACCAATTCAAAAACTAAAAAGACTTCAAAGACTACACATAAAAAAGCAACTCACACGAAGGCAAAAAAGAGACATAAGAAATCGAGAAAAAATTACTCAACATCTTTGAAGAAATCAAAAAGTACAGTAAGTATCAGATAAGAAGAAAAGCAACAGTTGGAATATTTGCGAGCAGATCCAGCACAGGCCGGTTTCGTTCACTTTCAAATTTGGAATATTGTTCAGTAGACCAACTCATAAAATATATCATTTCGTTTTATATCCTTTCCATCCGAAATAAGCTACCACTGAAAAACAAATCATGGGAATGATATAGGCATGTGCAGTAGAACTTTCTGCCAGCCGCCCCATCATATAAGGCATACACGCACCACCAGCGATGGCCATAATAATAAAGGAAGACCCTTTTTTTGTATGATGACCCAGGTCCTTAACACCCAATGCAAAAATCGTTGGAAACATGATGGACATAAAGAAAAATACAGCCACCAACGAATAAACGGAAATCCAGCCCTTAACCCAGATTACAATAACGCATAGTGAAAAATTAATGATAGCATAGATTAAAAGTAAACGGTGGGGAGCTATTTTTTTCATTAGCGCAGTGCCTGCAAACCTCCCAGCAGTAAATAGTATTAAACACAGTGAAAGTAAATAAGAGGCCTCCATATTCGACATACTGCGCACGGCTTCGCGACAATAATTTATGAAGAGGGCTGCTATGCCCACCTGAGCACCCACATAGAAAAACTGAGCTACGATGGCGTTTACAAAATTGGCATGTCTGAATAATTGTTTTTTGATCTGACTAACATCAGAAGCCAATGCATCTTCTTCTATCTCAGGCAGGCGTGTTTTAAAAAACAATCCGAACATCACCAAAACAATAGCTCCGATAATGAGATAAACATATTGTACACTTGAGAGGTCTTTTGAATTTCCAGAGAAAAATAAATTGGCTCCGATTATAGGTCCCAGAAAAGATCCAACGCCATTAAAACTTTGTGATAAATTCAGCCTGAATTCAGAAGTTTCGGGTTTACCCAGAACAGTGATATATGGATTGGCAGCTGTTTCAAGACAGGCTAAACCGGCAGCAATAATAAACAGGGACACTAAAAAGAAATTAAAGTTCAGAAGCTGCGCAGAAGGATAAAATAACAATGCACCTATTGCGTACAGCAATAATCCTAGCAGTATTCCTTTTTTGTAGCCGAACCTGTTCATAAATAAGCCCGCAGGGTAAGCAACCAGAAAATAGGCTCCGAAATATGCTGCCTGAAGCAAAGTAGATCTGGCCTTGGTAACATCAAGCATTTCCTGAAAATGCTTATTTAATACATCTAACAACCCATATGCCAGTCCCCACAGAAAAAAAAGACTGGTTACTAAAATCAGGGGAAATAAATAATTGCCATTTTTAACTGCAACCGGGGCTTTCATTAATCATTTTAATTTCTTGCTGGAATCCTTAATAAATATAAACTTTAATGTTTAAAATAGTTAAGCCGATGTGTCCCCTGAAAACTCCTGAATAAGATAGTCCAGGTGATCCATTATTATTTTGATAATCTGTTTCTGAAACAGCCTAACTTTTTTCGGATAAATTTATAGTAACTAAACATACTTGCAAATGAAATCGATATTTGAAGAGACAACGACGAATGAATTGATCCAGCGAATCAGTATGCTCAGTGAAAATAGTAAAGCGCAGTGGGGTAAAATGACTCCGTACCAAATGTTGAAGCATTGCACGCTTTGGGAAGAAATGATCTCCGGCGAAAAGAAGTATAAACGAATGTTTCTCGGTCGTCTGTTTGGGAAAATGGCTTTGAAGGGTATGATAAAAGATGATAAGCCCGTGAGGCATAATATGCCTACCGTTCCCGGATTCGGCATCACAGACCATGGGGACTTTTCATCTGAAAAGAATAAATGGATTGGCATGGTTAAGGAGCATTCTCATTTTTCAAATAATGACTTCGTTCATCCTTTTTTCGGAAAAATGACAAAGGAACAAATTGGTCTGCTTGCTTATAAACATTCCGACCATCATCTCCGGCAATTCAATTGTTAGATTATGTAATATTCATCAAATAGCTTTTGTAGTTATTTGCTATTTACATTTGAGTGAATGATTGCATGTATATTTTTTAATTTGGAATTATTTTATGAACAATTATTTTAATAATAAAGTTATCTGGATAACCGGCGCTTCATCTGGTATTGGCGAGTCCCTTGCTTATGCATTTTCATTCAGAGGAGCAAAACTGATATTATCAAGCAGGAGATATGACGAACTGGAAAGAGTTAAACATACCTGTCGCGCTCCTGAAAATGTAAAAATTCTTCCGCTGGATCTATCCGACATACCTTCATTGGAAGGCAAAACGGCTGAGGCCATCGCATGTTTCGGAGAGATAGATATAATGATGCATAACGGTGGCATTTCACAGCGGTCCCTGATCATAGAAACAGATCTGGAAGTACATCGCAGGGTAATGGAGCTGGACTATTTCAGTTATGTAGCCATTACCAAAGCACTGCTTCCGCATTTCACGCAGCGTAAATCAGGGCATTTTGTAGTTACTAGCAGTATAATGGGGAAAATAGGTACACCTAAACGGTCGGCCTACGCTGCAGCCAAGCACGCATTACATGGATTTTTTGATTGCCTGAGAGCAGAAGTATCAGACGACAATATCAAAGTAACCATTCTAACGCCGGGTTATATCCGCACAAGTATTTCCCTGCACGCGCTTACCAAAGACGGGGCGAAGCTTGGCGTACAGTCTGAAAATATAGCAAACGGGTTATCACCCGGGCGGGCGGCTGTTCAGATATTAAACGCCATTAAAAAAGGTTCGTATGAATCCTATATAGGAAAATTCAGTGGTGAGAAGATAGTTCTCTGGCTTAACCGCTTTGCTCCGAATATGGTAATCAAAAGAGCTGCAAAGTTTGGCCCGAAATGAGCATTATTTAAATTTATAAAATGAATGATAAAGTTATTTATGATTTTGTCCAAGCTATAAACGAACACAACGTTGAAACGATTTATTTACTCATGGCGGATGACCATATTTTCATAGATGCACACGGAAATGAAATAAAGGACAGGAATAAAATGAAAGCAGGCTGGGCCATATATTTTCAGTGGTTCCCTGACTATAAAATTGAAATTACTGACATGTTCACGAATGGTGAAATAACAGCTGCTTTCGGATTTGCAAGCGGGACATTTAAAGGAATAAGAACGGACAAAAATGAAAACTACTGGAGACTGCCCGCAGCATGGAAGGTGATCGTCAGTCAAAACAAAATCAAGTTGTGGCAGGTGTATGCCGACACAAAAATTCCGTTTGACATTATTGGTAAAAATAATAAGAACTGATTTTCCCTTATTTGAATATACTTATAGCGTTTTTGAAGAGAAATCTGCCATTATACTAATTCTTCCATCCTTTTCTATTTTGCGTACACGGGGAATCCATCCTTCAGTTGCAGGACCATTGGCATTGGTATATTCAAGTACATAAATATCTCCATTCCGCACAGCAACACCAGTAGGTGACCAGGGGCGTTCAGCTTTTAAAATAGTTTCTATTATCCCAATGGGCGTTATTTTTAGTAAACAATGGCAACTCGTTGCTGCCACATAAACTGTTCCGGCGGAATCAACATCTATTCCTCTTAATAGAGGAATTCCCCGGTTAGCTTCTCTGTGATCAGCCGGGTCTTCGTCACAATCACTTACAACAACGGGGTGGGCTATTTTTGTAACTTTTCCATCCATACTAACTCTTAGTAAAGAATTCCAGCATGCTATATAAAGTGAACCATCAGGTGCAGAAGATAAACCAGTAATGCCGTCATTGAGTTCGTCCAACACATTCTCAAGCGTCGGGCTAAAAATTGTTTGCTGTTTCCACGGTGTTTCCCGGACAAGCGTTTTAGCTCCGGGATGCATATCACCTTTTTGCCCTCCGCAATAATAAAAATTTCCATCTCTGTTCACAGCAATAGGAGAACCTCCGCCTGCAAAAATGATTGTGGGCTTCATCCCATCAGGAGTAATTCTTTCAAAATAAATTGGCTGTGTTTTTGAGAAGGCACCTTGTTCATCCAGACATAGCCAATGTCCATCGGTAGCTTTATGAATATATCTTAACTTACCATCAGGAGAAATTTTTACCACTCCGACACGGGAATATATGAAGTAAACATTTCCATATTTATCTACAACAATACCTGACCCGGGATGAGCGATTACCTTAATACTACATAATAAGGATTGTACAAAAATAAGTGTATAGATTAAAATACATTTTCTCATAACCTTAATTTTAAAGTTTCCCCAGGATTCTTAAGAATGCAAAGGTAACCCTGATATATAGATTACACAGAATGGACAATTTATAACAACCTAAAACTATGGAAGTACCGTATCGGCGAAGGACCGGCTTTCACCGAATGCAGTAATAAGATCCATTAATACCGGGGTAAACTCTACAGGTATAATATTCTCATAGGCTATGTGTACCCGATCATTTAAAATGGTCAATATTATTTTACCCGAAAGTTTGTTTTGTTGTATTGTTGGCCGTAAAACTGTATCAACTCCTTGCACTATGGAAATCGCTCCCGGATCATTGCTGGATAGATTGTAATTCAAAATTTCGCCTTCATCCAGGACGATTGTAGTTTTTATATTTTCCATCTTACCTGCAAAGTAAAGGACTATTTGCGAGTAAAATAAGGGTTAAATCACCCTAGGAAGGAGGTAAAAACTACGGTTTTGGGTCAATAAAATACTTATATAAAATTCCGAATCGATTATTTTAATCAAATAAATCAGAGACATCAATATCCAAAACAAAAGGGCGATCACCAAATGATCACCCTTTTTTATATTAATCAGAGAAACAGAATTAAACCAATCAGTAACTCAAACCAAATCCAAACTTATACAGTGGATCTTTTGTATCGTAGGGAACATCTTCCTTTTGGTTGCGGACGGCTTCCATAGACGAAGGCAATTCGATGGGCAAATGACCTCCGGGTTTGTATTTTCCAAAGAGCACGTCGAGTAATGCTGCATCGCTCGCGCCATAGTTTGCTATCAGGGCTTTTGAATACTTACTTATTTCAGGGATAATGGCAGGACGGTCTAAATTGATATCAACTACCGTTGGAACTGTTTTTAAAAGTGTAAGGATATCTTGCAGCTCCTTTCCTTTAAAATCCAGATCCCCGAAATGAAACATCTGGGCAATGGGATTTGAATTGGGAATCGGATAATGAGGTGTCTGTAAACGGATGATCGCTATATCTGCCTGTTCGGGTTTTTCCACGATCGTGCCGTATTGTGCTGCCACCATCGGGTCGATGTTTTTAATGTAGATTTTTAATTTGCCTGTTTTCAAAGGCAATAAATGTTCGCTGTTTTTTAACAGTGTAAGTGAACGTCTTTGCGCTTCTTCCGCAGCCTTCTTAAATTCAGGTTTTCCTACAATCAGGTTAGCTTTTTTTACATCGACGAACGGATCGTCGAACAGACCCAGTTCAAATTTTAACCGCAGCAGCCTGGTCACGGATTTATTTATTCTTTCTTCACTGATTTTATTTTCCTTAACGAGTTTAACCACCAGATCCGGCAAACTTTCGCCGCCCAACTGATCTACACCGGCATCGATGATTCTTTGAACCCTTTCTTCTCGGCTTAGTTTCTCCACGCCCCATGCTCTTGCTGGAAAATCGATGGGTCCCATTTTTGCATCGGTCACCAGGCCCCAGTCGGTACAAACTACTCCATCATAATGATATTTGTTTCGTAACAGACCTGTAATAATTTCTTTATTATAGGAAAAGCCAACCTCTTCGTAACCTTTCTGACCCATCGGCACTCCATAGTAAGGCATAATCGCCGCCGTGTGTTCCTTAAATGCTGCTTCAAAAGGAATTAAATGATAGTTGAAATTATTTCCCGGATAAACCTGTCCCTTTTGGAAATCAAAATGCGGATCCAATCCATCTTTTTGGGGTCCGCCACCTGGAAAATGTTTGGTCATTGCCGCCACACTGTTTGCATCCAGTTTTTTCCCCTGGAAACCTTTAATATAAGCGGTTGTCATTCTGGAAGAAAGAGCTGCGTCTTCTCCAAAAGTGCCGGAAATTCGCGGCCAGCGTGGTTCTGTTGTCAGGTCAACCTGGGGATGCAATGCCTGCCTTATTCCTACTGCTAAATACTCCTGCCTGGAATCATCGGCGAACTGTTCCATTACTTTCACATCACCGATAGCGGCGAGTCCGAGTGGTTCAGGCCATTGCGAAAATGAATTTGCAGTCATAGCAAAAATGCTGGAACTAAAATGGTTGCGTGGATCGGATGCAATCGTAATCGGTATGCCCAGCCTGGTTTTTTCAGCATATTGCTGCATACTGTTATACCAGATGGCAAGTGTATCGGGAGAGGGCACACCAAACAGATTAAAATGAGTAATATGCTGTTCATTGATTGGCTTCAAGGCATTCGATACAAATGCATCAAACATTCCCTTGCCCGGTTTATCTTCAATCGTACCATCTGAATTCACTTTGGCAGGAACGTAAAACATCATGCCGGCTTTCTCTTCCAGCGTCATTTGTTTCAGGAGGTCTTTTATTCTGGCCTCAATGGGTTGCCTGGCATCTTCATAAACATCCAGCTTCCCGTTTTTATTCAGGTCCCTGAAAATATAGCCATCAATATTTTCGATAAATCCAGATTCTGATAAAACCCCTGACGTCAATACATTTTCGACAGATTTTCTGTGGAACGACAGAATAAAAATGAACAGGAAAAGACTTCCTGTACAGATGAACATTTTTTTCAGTGGCATGATCTTGTTTATTTATTAAATATTAATAAATAAAGGTATGGGTATTTTCATTACATTTATTAAAATTTAATAAATAAATATTTATCTCATTATAATTGAATGAAAAGCCTATCAGAATTGCAGGAGTTTTTAAAAGACGGGTACCTGCACTACCTGCCGCATCTAAGTATTGACTGTGCTATTTTTGGTTATCATGAAGGGGAATTGAAGCTCCTGCTTGTTAAAAATAAGATCATTACAAATTGGTGCCTGCCGGGTGGATTTATTAAAAGGGAAGAAGGGCTGGATGAAGCGGCGGGTAGAATCAGCAAGGAGCGTACAGGTATTAAAAACCTTTTTTTAAAACAGTTCAAAACTTTTGGTGATCCCGACAGGAATGGATACAGGAATTTTAACAAAGAACGGTTTTTCAAATTAACCGGGATAAAAATTTCTGCTAACAGTTGGTTACTGGACCGGACTGCATCTGTAGGTTTTTACGCCATAACGGATATTTCGCACACTTCTCCTGAAGCGGATATTATGTCGAGTGAATGCGTGTGGTTTCCGATTGATGGTTTGCCTAAGCTTGCTTTTGATCATGATGAAATGGTGAAGGAGGCCCTGCTCACCATGCGGGTTCATTTATATCATTATCCGATCGGGAAGAATATGCTGGGGGAAAAATTTACATTGAAGGAGATCCAGTTGTTTTACGAGACCATGCTCGGTAAAAAGCTGAATGCAAGTAATTTCCCCAATAAATTAATTTCACTGGGATTGCTGGAAAAGCTGGATGAGAAAAAGAGCATCGGTGCGCACAGGTCCCCTACTTTTTACAAATTTAATTCGAAAGTTTATGGGCTTGCATTGAAAGAAGGATTAGTGCTTGCTTAAGCCCCAATGGGTTTCTTTTGTAAATGATTATTAGAAACTATATACAACGACTCATCAAATCGTTTCGTCTGAAGATTATGCCGGAGTTGTTGCATGTGAACCAGGGCATATTGTTGCCTGGCGCTATTGTTTTCCAAAGTGATTTTACCCGCCCACATCTGATTATGATATTCTCTAAAATCTGGTATTACCGAATTCAATTCAATGAGTTTCCCGGCAGCGGAAACCTGCAACAATAGAAAGGTGAAATAGGACATATGAACAACCTGGCTCATCAGGAAAAACCGGGCATGATGGTATTCGTTCATGTCTTCATCAAAATATTTTTTGAGATAATCCTTTTCTTCCTGATCACTCTTAACTAAAAAATTCCCTACAACGACAAGGTCCATATAACGGTCATTCAAAAAAGCAGCTTCCCAGTCTACAAGCCATACCCTGTCTCCGTCAAAAAGGATATTTTCCGGTTTAAGATCATTGTGGCACGACACCATATCCTGAATATTTCGAGGATAAACACTTGCGATTTTTGCATACAGACGGAACAGGTCCTCCGTCATGCTCGCGGGCAGGATTTTCGCATCCTGAATTTTTCGAATTAACCCATCCACAAAATCAAAAAAATTAACACGGAAAGGGAAAGGAGGCAGCGAATGTAAACGCTTAAGTAAAGCAGGCATTTTCATCCTGGCTTCACTTATCTGAAATGCTTTTGCTTCAATAAAATCAGTGATTGAAATTCTATCCTCTATACCCGCGTACCAGATGTGGGGAGCAAGGCCGGTCTCTCCGGCGGGCTTCATGCAGGCATAATAATGCGTAGGGTTGGCCACTTCATCTGTACGGGTGATTATGCGAAGAAGGTATGGCTTTCCCAGTACAACTATTCGAAAAATAAGAGCTGATGAAAGTCCGGCAGTCAGTTGACTAATGTCTTCGAATTCATTTACGCCAAAAGAAGCCTGCAATGCTTTTTTAACCGCAACCAATTTGTTTTCGGGTATCATAAAAGTCGATTGTGAATAACAGGGATGAACCAAATGTATCTATGGTTTTTTACTCACAATCGTTTTATAAAATATATTTTTAATGCACAACTTTGCTTATAATAGATGTGTTATACAGATATATATATCAGGTTTTGAATTGTAATTCAGGATGATTTTTCTTCCTTTTCACCTTTCGCTAATTGTTGGCGGAGGAATAATACCGCACATTCGTAAATAAACAACCATTTGTCCATAGTGCTCATTAGCATGTGTTAAGGCATAAAACGCAAGGTCAAGTTTAGGTAGTCTTCTTCCCCTGAATTCAATCATGTCCATTGCATTCTTATCTGTCAGCATCGAAATTGCTTTGCGTCCTTCTTCAAAAGAGCTTTTCAGGTATTTTAAAACCGCTGCTTTTGTCCTGATACTTATAGGCCCATTTACATCCTGAATATCATTACGGACTGAATCACCGGTAATCGCGCTCCAAATAAGAATATTGTCTGTCGCCAAATGCATGATTTGCCCAGCGAAAGTTCTAACTCCCTTAAAGTTGCTATTTTTAATATGAAGATCTTCAGGTGTAAAATAAAACTTATCCTCCGGCATCGCTTCAGCAGTTGTTACAATGTCGCTTTCAATTTTATTAAACTGCCTTTCAACCGCATTGGAATACTTGATTAGTGGTTGTCCAAAACAAACGCTAAATAACGCAAAACATAAAATGACTGTGATAAATTGGGCTTTGAAGGGGAATGACATTTTTGATTAATTTATTGATTTGTTTTTATCCATTCATAATGTCCATTTTGACTTACTTTGAATTTTGTAACCTTGCCATTTTCCGTTACAAATTCGCAATGGGCATCCAATATATTTTTGAATTCAAATTCTGTTTCAGTCTGGAACAATAAGGGGAATATTTCCGTATCCGAAGCCTTGGCAAATAACTGGTTATTCTTTTTCAGCATGATAATTGTCCTGTTGGTGTCTATCGACAACCTATAAACTCCGACATATTTATCAAGCGTTTTAGTATCAACTTTAATATCAGTTTGTAATGTTTTACCTAAGGCAATACCGGAGATTTTTACGGACAATTCATCTACTGGTGCAACTCCGCAATTGCACAGTATAGCAAGGAATATGTCTTCGGAAGGGAAATAAATTTCATTGGATACAAATCCTGGTATCCCGCCTGCATGTTCAATTGATTTGATGCCGTTTGATGTTTTCAGGAACCAGCCATAACCGTAGCCTGTTAATGTACCATCATTCAATTGATAAGATGTAAAAGCTTTTTGCAAAGATTCCTTTTTAAGTATCTTATACGTATATAATCCTTGATGCCATTTAAATAAATCATCAACATTGGAAATTAACCCGCCGGCAGAGTATTCAATAGTCGGACTCCAATAATCTGCATTTTTAAAAACTGTATCATCTTTGCGATAGCCATTCACCCGATTTGGAATAATAATACCTGTACTGTCGAAATATGAATGGGTTAATCCCAATGGTTTAAGAAGATTATCCTCTATATAACTTTGATAGCGTTTACCTGAGACTTTCTCAATAATGTAGCCTAACAAATAATACCCCGAATTGCTGTACGAGAATTTAGTGCCTGGTACGAATTCCAGGTCATAATTTTTAAAGCTGTCAATAAGTTGTTTAGGCCTGTAATCCCATCGTTCCATAAATAAATTCGGATAGTCGAGCTGCATATAATCTTTGATACCCGAAGTATGTGTCAGTAAATTTTCTATAGTTATTGTATGACCTTTTGAAGGGAAGTCCGGGATAAATTTTTGCAAACTGTCCTGAAGCGAAATTTTACTTTGTTCAACCAATTGCAGAATGGCGACGGCCGTAAACTGCTTTGTGATGGAAGCCAGATTAAAAACCATATCCGGGTTTAGTGCAACATTCAATTCAATATCAGCGTTTCCAAATGCTTTTTTATAAATTATTTGTCCATGTTTTGCAACCAGCACTTCACAACCCGGTTGTGATTGGTTAAACTGCCTTTTCAGAAGTTCATCGAGTTTTTTTTCAAACTGACTGTCTTGTGCATAGGAGGATGTAACAATAAGTAAACAATGAATGAAATAAATGAGAGATTTATACATTTCTAAAATTGTAAGATTGTCAAATGACGCTCGAACAGTAAATTAAGATATTGTATGAATTCCGTAAAATATCCGATAGTTGAATATCAAACTATTATCGATACATTTTAACCCTCCGCGCAATAAAGAATATAATAACTGGCGGAAGGCTATTTACTACAGCTTCAGAATAGCGTTTCAACGGTTTACAGGCATATTTGCGTCAGCAGCCATTTCATAGTTGAACACTTCCTGTTTCAAAACCGAACAGTTCTATAGCCTTATGATAATACAATACTATGACTATCAAATAAATATCTATCCGGTATTGTATTGGTATGTTAAAGTGACTCATGTGTCATCATTGACATTTACGTAGCTCTTTAACTGAATAAAAAAATTATCATGTTTAAGAATTATTTTAAAACCACCCTCCGCAATCTCTGGAAAAACAAGACGTATAGTTTGCTAAACATTACGGGGCTCGCCATTGGTGTTGCTTCTGCCGCATTGATTTTTCTTTGGGTGGAAGATGAGCTGACTTTCAACCAAAATTTTGTAAATCGCGATTTTATCTATCGCATTATGGAAAATCATCATAATGAAGGCAAGATCAATACATCGGGTTCAACACCCGGCCCGATGGCCCAGGCCGTTAAATCAGATATACCAGGTATAAAAAATTCGGGGCGCCTCAGCTGGACGATGGATGAATTGATGGTTCTGAATGATAAATCCATTAAAGAATCGGGAGCCTATGTTGATCCTTCTGTTTTATCCATGTTCGCGCTTTCTTTTATTTATGGCGAACCTGATAATGCCTTTAAGGATTTACAATCGGTCGTCATCAGTGAAACAGTAGCTAGAAATTTTTTTGATAATGAGAATCCCGTTGGTAAAACGATAAAAATGAATGCCAACCAGGGATATAGCGTTGACGGTCTGTATACAGTGACGGGCGTTTACAAAGATTTTCCGCAAAATTCAACTTACAAGTTTCAATGGATTTCCCCCTACATTGTTTTTGAAAATAAAAACGACTGGATTAAACCGTGGGACAATAATTTAACGGAAACATTGGTTGAATTGAATCCCTCCGTTGATCCGGAGAGAATAAACAAAAAATTGACAGGATACCTGACTGCCAAAACGGGTACTCCTTCTGCAGACTGCATACTTTTCTCCATGAACGATTGGAATTTAAGAAGTCAATTTGCAGATGGCAAGCCTGATGGTGGAAATATTAAATATGTAAAATTGTTTTCTCTTATTGCTGTCATCATTCTGATTATTGCATGTATTAATTTTATGAACCTTTCCACAGCACAGTCTGAAAAACGGGCCAGGGAAGTAGGTGTACGAAAAGTGATGGGAGCCGGTAAAAACAGATTGATTATCCAATTTATTGGCGAATCCCTGCTGTTATCTTTCATTTCGGTTGTTCTTGCCGTTGCTATTGTATGCATGGTGTTACCCATGTACGGCAACCTGGTCAATAAGCCACTTGAAGTCAATCTTTTTAGTATCTCACACCTGGCTTGGTTGTTAACTATCGGCCTGGTTACAGGTTTAATTGCAGGAAGTTATCCTGCATTTTATCTTTCTTCCTTTAATCCGATTAAAGTATTAAAAGGGATCAAAATAAAGACCGGGTCTGGTGTAATTTTTATTAGAAAGGGTTTGGTGATCAGCCAATTTGCAGTTTCCATCATATTGATCATTTGTACTACGATTATTTACCAGCAGATACAACATATTAAAAACCGGGATCTGGGTTATAATAAAGACAGGCTCATTATGATGGATTTACAGGGGGATGTAAAAGAACATTTTAGTTCAGTGCTTGGTCAATTGAAGGCTACCGGACTAATAGAAAATGCTGCCTTGAGCCTGCATGATCCACTGCATATTTACAGTTATACCGACCGATTTACCTGGCCTGGTAAAGATCTGAACAATAAAGTAAACGTTCATTCAAATAGTGTAAGTCCCGGATATCTTTCTCTTTTGCATATGAAGATTATTGAAGGCAGGGATTTTTACCAGACACCGGATGTCGACAGTAATCGGGTAATTATTAATGAAAGCATGAAGAAACTTATGGGAAAGGAAGGCAAACCCGGAGGACTTATCTCAATCAATTCAACAAATTTGCAGATTGCAGGAATTATAAAAGATGTCGTATACAATGATGTATATGCCGCCAGTTCGCCGTTGATCCTGTTCTGTAATCCGAAACCTGCCACCGTACTGACTATCCGCATTAAAAAGGATGTTAATCTGACAGAAGCGCTGGCAAAAACAGAAGCCATATTTAAGACCAATAATCCGGCTTATCCATTCGAATTTAAATTTCTGGATGAAGAATTTAATCAATTGTTTTCCACTGAAATGCTCATTGAAAAACTGGCTGGTATATTTTCTGTGTTGGCAATTTTTATATCCTGCCTTGGATTATTTGGACTGGCTGCCTATACGGCTGAACAGCGCAGGAAAGAAATCGGCATTCGTAAGGTATTGGGTGCTTCTACTCAGGGATTGGCAGGTTTATTATCTAAGGAATTCCTGAAATTAGTTGCCCTTTCTTGTATCCTGGCATTTCCCATTTCGTGGTGGGCTATGCATAACTGGTTACAGGACTATCAATACCGCACAACGATTCACTGGTGGATTTTCGCAATAGCCGGTATTGTCTCGTTGACAATCGCTTTGATTACAGTAAGCTTTCAGGCGATTAAAGTTGCAATTAATAACCCCATTAACAGCCTTCGCTCAGAGTGAGCTTTGCTTACCGTATCTAAAGCAAAGTCAGGACATTGCCCGCTGAATCCCGCTTCACAGGAGAAAGCGGGCTGTCCAAGATAGTCTACGATCCGAGTAATTCGCACCCAACATCAGCCTCGTTGCATGCTGTCCTAAAAGAAAATAAGTATATTATTAATAAGATTAAGTTTTTGAAAAACGTAATATATTTAATAAAGAATTTGGTTTTCAGTTTTATTAGCAAAAGAATTCTTTATTCTAATATATTAAAATGATATGAAAGAAATAAGAAAAGAAGACATTAAACAGGAAGTGTTTGATCTGTATGACGACTACGCCCACAGCCGCATTGAAAGGCGTGAGTTTATACAAAAACTGTCCACCTATGCTGTAGGAGGTATCACAGTAACGGCGCTTATGAGTTTTCTGATGCCGTCTTATGCAACCTCGATTCAGATAATGCCGGATGATCCACGTATAAAATCAGAGTATGTGTATTATCAGTCTCCAAAAGGCGGAGGAAAGATGAAGGCTTTACTTTGCATGCCAGTCGATGCAAAACAAAAAATGGGAGGCGTTGTCGTGGTCCACGAAAACAGGGGACTGAATCCCTATATTGAAGATGTGGCAAGGAGAGTTGCACTGGCAGGATTCATTTCTCTGGCTCCTGATGCACTAACGCCATTAGGCGGTTATCCCGGGAATGACGACCAGGGCCGGGAGATGCAGAGTAAGCGCGATGGTAAAGAAATGCTGGAAGATTTTATTGCCGGATATGAATACTTAAAAGGAAATCCGGATTGTAATGGAAAAGTTGGCGTGGTAGGTTTTTGTTTTGGTGGAGGGATAGCAAATATGATGGCAGTCCGCATTTCAGATTTATCGGCGTCTGTTCCATTTTACGGGGGCCAGCCGCCAAGTGAAGATGTTCCGAATATTAAGGCTCCGCTACTCTTGCACTATGCAGGCCTTGATACAAGGGTAAATGCAGGATGGCCAGCCTATGAGCTTGCGTTAAAAGAGAATAAGAAAGAATATACCGCTTATATATATCCAGATGTAAACCATGGCTTTCATAATGATACCACGCCTCGTTATGATAAGGCTGCCGCAGAACTTGCCTGGAAACGTACGATTGATTTTTTCAATGAAAAATTAAAGTAAGTATCCAGTTTTTTTGTTTTTCAATGTCTCTACATTATTCTATTTCATATTCCTTTTTCAAAAAAATGATTAGCCTGGAGGCAAATTCCTGTTGGCCACGCAAATAATTCGGGCTGTTACAATAATAATAAGCGGCTATCCTGTACTGTGCTACTTTATTAAAGAAGGTTCTTATTTTTTCATTTTCATTTCGCAATAAAGGCAACAGTTTTTTTGTGAAGGAGTGATTTTTATAAAAGCTTGTATCCCGGAAAACAGAAAGGTCTATTATTTCATCCATCAGTTCCCGAACCTCTTTATAATAAGTATTATAATAACTGCCCTGATCGTATATAAAGTTTATTCGTGCATCATATAAAGCAATGCTGTCAGCAACATGATCTTTTTGAATTAGGCGGAAGCCTCCTGAATTCCTTAATTGCACCAGCGTAGCATCATTACTTTTAAACAAAGCTTCGCTAAAAAAAAGCTTTTCAGAAAAATAATAAAATAGCTGCCTTGCTCCTGGATTAGTAAAATCTTCTCTGGATATTAATAAAAAACTATCCAATCCTCTTATTTCTTTATTGCTGAATTCAGTTATATCGGTTATTTGTGCTGTATCGTCTTTAACATTGGCAATAAAACTTTTTATATACTCTTCTTCTTTCTGTTTTTCTCCAATATGTTCCCTGATATTTTCTGCGATAAAACCCAAAGTGACCGCAAGAAATATCATCAGGAACTCTAAAAAATATTCCTTTAAATGTTTTTTCTTATGATGAAGATCGGGATGATGATGGACTTCCATATTTTCGATTGATGATAGTTGATCGGATTCCGATAATTCTTCAACCTTCACTTGTGAAGGATTGCTACTTTCAGGTGTTATTTGAGGAGAATTTAATAAGGGGCCCTCTGATTTTATATTTTCTTCTTCAGACATTAGTCTTGATGTAATAAAAAGGTAAATAGATTTATTTATTTCATAAAATAGTCAACCATTTTTTATTTTCCTTGTAATATATAGCCCCCTGACGAGGTTGTAGCAGATATTTGTTTTTAAAATAACAATAAATAATATGAATTCTTTAAAACCAGTTACTTTGGATCACCCCAAAATGAAAGTGGAAGTCTGGAGCGATATCATGTGTCCCTTCTGTTATATTGGGAAACGTAATTATGAGTCGGCACTCAGCAAGTTTGAGAATAGGGACAATATTGAGATTGAATGGCGGAGTTTCCAGCTCGATCCGACGATTCCTAAAAACAGCCCTGTTAAAGTAAATGTATATAAATACCTGGCCGATAAGAAAGGCATCAGTTACGAGCAGTCCACCAAAATGCACGAACAGGTAATCCAGATGGCAAAGAATGCCGGACTGGATTATCGTTTTGATAAAGCGATCGTAGCCAATTCTTTTGATGCACACCGTATGATCCAGCTGGCGAAAGAGAAAGGTCTCGGCGATGCCTCTGAAGAAAGATTATTTCGCGCTTATTTTACTGAAGGCAAAGACTTTGGTGATCATGAAACACTGGTATCGCTCGGAAAAGAGATTGGTCTTCCTGCAGAGGAAATTAAGTCCGCATTGGTTAATGATGTATATGCTGAAAAAGTAGAACAGGATATTCAGGAAGCTGCTGAAATTGGCATACAGGGTGTTCCCTTTTTTGTGTTCGACCGCAAGTATGCTGTTTCCGGTGCGCAGCCACCCGAGCATTTTTTGCAGGCTTTAAATCAGTCTTTCGGAGAATGGGGAAAAGATAATCCTGTAACCAGTATTGATGTGGAAGAAGGCGCGGTCTGTAAGCCAGGCGAAGATTGCATATAAAAATAAAAAACAATTATGAAATATAATCTGCTCGGAAAAACAGGACTCAAAGTTTCTGAACTCTGTATGGGCACTATGACATTTGGAGGAAAGGGTTATTTCAAGCCGATTGGCGAGCTTGGGCAGGAACCCATAGACGCCCTGATGAAACGGGCCATCGACGGAGGTATTAATTTTATCGACACGGCCAATGTATATTCAGAAGGTTTGAGTGAAGAACTCACCGGGAAATCCATTCGCAATCTTGGTCTGCATCGCGATGAACTGGTGCTCGCCACCAAAGTGCGCGGGAGAATGGGTGATGGACCAAATGACAGTGGCCTCACCAGAAAACATATCATGGAACAGGCAGAAGCAAGTCTTCGCAGGCTTCAAGTGGATTATATCGATTTGTACCAGATCCATAGTTATGATCCGTTAACTCCTTTCGAAGAAACGCTTTCCGCAATGGACGATCTGGTCCGCACGGGAAAAGTGCGATATATCGGCGCCAGCAATTTAGCCGCCTGGCAACTGATGAAGGCTTTAGCAATCAGTGAGTATCATCGCATCGCTAAGTTTATATCTCTGCAGGCATATTATACGATCGCAGGTCGTGACCTGGAAAGGGAACTGCTGCCCCTGCTCAAAGATCAGCATGTCGGACTGATGGTCTGGTCGCCCCTGGCCGGTGGATTGCTGAGTGGTAAGTACAGTCGCAACAAAGAGAAAGATACTTCGGGCCGGCGTATCAATTTCGATTTCCCTCCTGTGAACAGGGATCGCGCTTTTGATATCATTGATGAATTACAAATTATGGCCACCGCGAAAAACACGACCGTTGCAGGACTGGCACTGGCCTGGCTGCTTCATCAGCCCGCGGTTACGACGGTGATCATCGGTGCCAATAAAATGGAGCAGCTGGAAGACAATTTAAAATCTGTGGATCTGAAGTTTAGTCTTGAAGAATTAGAAAAGCTCGATAAGATCAGCAAGCTGCCTGCAGAATATCCTGGCTGGATGCTGGAGCGCACTGTCGGGGATAGGAAAATTTAATTGATAATAGAAATAGTATTCTTTTCATGACTGACCACAATCCCTGGCTTAATATTCCATTAGAAGATTATGAGCGCCATATGTCTCATCATTTGGTCGGGCAGTCAGTTCTTTTAAATTCCCTGACAAAAAAATACCTGGACGAAATCAAACCTGAAATTGCAGTTTTTTTAGGAATTGCTGGAGGAAATGGTTTGGAACACATCGATATAAATATTACACAAAGGGTGATTGGAATTGATATCAATCCAGATTATCTCAATACCGCTTTTAAACGATATAGCCATGCAATCAAATCTCTTCAATTAATGAATCTTGATATAGTTAAAAATTCAGAAAGTATTTGCAAGGCAGATTTTATTTGGGCGGCATTAGTATTGGAATTCACAGGAATTGATAGAGCCCTTGAGTTTTGTACAAACAATATTCGAAAAGATGGGCATCTGATTGTTTCAATTCAATCAAATAATAATAAACAATCTATCACCCCTACAGGAATAGAAAGTATAAAAAAAGCAGGAGAAATATTTTCCATTGTCAACCCGGAAATGTTGCTAAGCAAAGCAGCAGAATCAGGATACAGACTACTTGGAAAAGAAGAAAACACCCTTCCAAACGGAAAATCAATAATAACTTTCCATTTCGTTACATAAGGAATCTGGTCAAATGGACAATTAGTGAATCCCTTGCGGCACAGACGGAACTAAAGCCGGGGAATCCCTCAATACAAATTCCTTAAATGTGCCGGGAGTAATTCCCTCTGATTTTTTGAAGAGACGTACAAAATAATTAACATCGGTGAATCCACATTGATAGGCCGTCTCTGTGACCGTAGTATTTTGACCGCCAAGAAGCTGTTTGGCGAGTTTGATCCGTTCACGATTTATATATTCCAGCGGTGAAATCCCGAACTGATTCCTGAACCACTTGAAAAATTCGTTGCGACTCATATAGGCTTTGCGTGAAAGAGAATCTACACCCAATTTCTCCGTCAGGTGCCCATGTATATAATCGAGCAGAAAATGCTGACGGCTCAAATTTTTCTTATCATCTTTATCCATTTCTACCCTCTTCAAATACTGGCTCTGTACAAGACGGACAAGCAGTTCCTTCAGGCTCAGGTCGGCATAGATATTTTTAGCCTTGTCACTACTGGTGCAATTACGAATGATCTTATTAATGGTCTCGGCGATTTCCGCATCATTTGAGAAATGGTACTGACTGAAATCAATATTCCATGAATGGCTGTCGTCGGTGCCACTGTTGTAGGAGTCATTGAGATACTGCATGGTATCCTGAACATATTCAGAATTCACTGTAAGTGCGATACATTGAGTCGGTTTGCTATGGGTAGACTCGGGGAAGTCAATCACCATGGACTGATATGCGGGCAATATAACCGTCTCGCCAGGTAAATATTCGAAGTCCGGTTGATTGGCAAGGTGCATTACTTTTCTGCCGGTGACCATGCTGGTAATTACCAGGTCTTTAAAGATCAATGGTACTCCAAATGCCTTCTGATAGCTTTCATAAATATTTAGCTCGCAGTTGTTGAGATTGAAAACGCGACGGTTCTCAATCAATGTCTGCAGTTGTTTTGGCGGGGTTAAATCTATTTTATGAATCAGATTCCTTCTTCCCAAGTAATTTCTTTTGATGGTTAAAAATAGCTAATGGCCAAGGTTCGGACAATAATTTAGTACAATCGTGCTATAAAACCATACAAAAATGCTGACTTACCAGCGCAATTTTAATGATGTTTATGCCGGTCGTTTAGCAGGACCAGGCGAATGCGGGGCCTTTTCTAAAAATATTCCGTTTCAAAGATTTCAATGAGGCGGAGCGTAGGGATAGGTTGCACTCAAATACTACAACTATTAAACCTTATCCTGAAAAGGTATCATGTGACCCTGCTACCGGGAAGTTGGGCTTGCCGGTGGCGGGTCTCATCGCCTGATGGGTCTTCACTGCGCGATGTTACATCCTTATTCAATTTTCTGTTATCTAATTATTACGTTATTATTTATTATAAAAAAGGCCTCCCTTTTTAAAGGAGGCCGCACTAGTCAAATACCGTTAACCATTAAACCTTATCCTATGAAAACATTAATATATGAAAAATTTTAATGATCATCCATATAAAATTGTGAACAGTCTGAAATAACGGCCAAATTATAAACAATGAACTAACAGCCAAAGGGATAATACATATAAAACTGATATAAGGGTTTTCCCTTATATCAATCTTTCACTAACCTGTATAGTTTTTTCCGGACGAGACAGTATAAGGAAAACGCTGGGTCCGTCTATAAATCATATTGTTTATTGATTCTCAAAGGAGTTTACGCTGCTCATCGTCATCTCTTTTATTATTTCTGCGCCAATAGGATGGTACCTGATGAATACATAGCTTCAAGGATATTCTTATAAAATAAGCCTGGTTCACCGCCGAATACCGCGTTTCGCGGGAGAAGGCGGTCTGCATCTACTCAGATCTTAAACTATTCACAGGGTTTTCCCTGGCTGATTTTAATGCCTGGAAACTGACGGTAGATAGTGCGATCACAAGAGCCGCCAATCCGGAGATAAAAAAGATCCACCAGTTAACTGACGTTCTGTAAGCATAACCTTGCAGCCAGTTATTCATAGCAAGCCAAGCGAGGGGCGTGGCGACAATCACAGAAAGCAAAACGATTTTTATAATATCCCGCGACAACATCAGCACAATATCCAGGGAACTAGCACCAATGACTTTACGGATACCTATTTCTTTTTTCCTTTGTTCGGCAGTGAATATAGTCAGACCGAGTAACCCAAGACAGGAAATAAATATTGCGAGAAAAGCAAAACCATTGGAAAGCTTGCTGATGGTCTTCTCGCTTTCATAGAGTCTTTTATAATCTTCATCAACGAAATAATATTCAAAAGGGAATTTTGGTTCCATCTGACTCCAGACTTTCTCCAGGCTGGAGATCGCCTCTTTCGTTTTCCCTGCTTCTGTTTTTATCAACGCATTACCCCAGTTTATATGTTCATTCAAATTGATAATAAGAGGTTCAATGGGATCGTGGAGGGATTTGAAATGAAAATCTTTTATTACGCCAATGATATGGCCATTATTTCCAAAAATGCTGAGGGGCTGACCGATAGGGTTTTTATACCCGATTATTTTTAAAGTGGATTCATTGATAATATAACCAAGTGAATCTGTTGGAAAATCCGGCGAAAAATCGCGGCCCTGTAGCAAATGCAAATGCATAACATTCAGAAACCCATATCCTACTGTTACATGAATTACCACCGTTTTTGTATTTGGATCCTTACCGTTCCATTGCATATCATACGCATGAGAACCTGTTCTTGTCGGCGGCTGATCTGTACGTGTAACTTCACTTATCCCCGGCATACCGGAAATTTCCTGCCTGAATACATTGTATTTATTAGCCATTTCTCCCTCGAACGGAATGTAGATGAGATTCTCTTTATTAAATCCGAGATCTTTTGTTTGAAGATAATTTATCTGCTTCATGATGACGAACGTTCCAATGATGAGTGCGATGGAGAGTACAAACTGAAACATCACCAGTCCTTTGCGAAACAATAAAGCGTTTTCACTAAATGTAATTGACCCTTTTAATACCTTAATTGGACGAAATGAAGAAAGATAAAGTGCCGGATAACTTCCCGCAATAAAACCGGTGAGCAATATTAGCCCTGATACAATTGTCCAAAATGAAATAGAAGATAAGGGGAGGATAATTTGTTTTTCGGTCAATTGGTTGAAAGCAGGCAATAATAGAATCATCAATGCAAAAGCAACTGCAAAAGCAAGAATAGTCAGAATCATTGCTTCACCAATAAATTGTGCTATTAATGTCCATCGCCCTGCACCGATGGTTTTACGCACTCCGATTTCCTTAGCACGCTTTATCGAACGGGCAGTGGCGAGATTCATAAAATTGATGCATGCTATTAACAACACAAAAACTGCTACCAGACTGAAGAGCCGTACATATTCTATCCGGCCACCGTCGGGCCGGCCGTCTTTAAAATTTCCGTTCAGGTACATTTTATCGAATCGTTGCATTCCCAATTCCAGATGAAAGCCAGCGCTTTCTTTAGTGTTCAGGTAATCCTGGAGAAAATTTTTAATCTTTGCTTCAACACGCGCAGGATTAGCCTGCGGTTGTAATTGAATATAGGTGGCAGGTCCACGATATATCCATTCTTTTAGCCAGGATACCGTATCCAATAAAAAATCCCAGTTGCAGATATAATCGAATTTTTGTGAACTGTTCACGGGAAGGTTTTCAAATACAGCGGATATTTTAAAGTCTTTGTAGTTGTCGTACCGTATCATTTTACCATATGCGGCGTGCGGGGATCCGAAAAAAACATCAGCCATCCTGCGGGAAATAGCAATATCGCCGGGTCCATTCAGAGCAGACTTGCTTGTACCCTCGATCAGCAGGTAACTAAACATCTTAAAAAAATCAGAGTCTGCACAATCGCCTGTCATCTTCAGGATCTTGTTTCCTGCTTCAAACAAGGATTGCCCGTGTTCATTAAATCCGGTGGCATATTGGATTTCCTGGATTTTGCGTTTTAATTCACGCGCAAGCTGGCCCGGTGTCCAGCGCGCAGTTTCCAGTTTCCCGTCTGAAAAAACTCTTTCATAGACATTATAGATATAAGGGGCACGCTGATGGTAATCATCCATACTTGTTTCATCCTTCACCCACAAAAAAATAAGGAGACTGCAGGCTAAGCCCAGGGCAAGACCCAGTATGTTGAGTATGGAAAATGTTTTATTGCGTACAGTATTGCGCCATGCCGTTCTAAAATAATTTTTGAACATAGCAAATGGATTTAAAAATATAACTCAAACACCATGCAATTTTTTAATAATATGAATACCATTCTATTATATTATTTTGAGAACGGGTAATGTTCGAAAACGAACATTTTCTGTGTCATAACCGCTCTTCCGAAACAAAAGGATTTGATTTATTTGGCTGATTAATAATCCTTTAGAATTCTGGCATTTTCTTAGTAATCAATGTCAGTCAACCGGGTCATTCATCCTAACACCAGATTCATGTTCAAAAACTATTTCAAAACTGCTTTCAGGAATCTCACACATAACAAAGTATATTCTTTTATCAATATTGCGGGTCTGAGCATTGGACTTGCATGCGCTATGCTCATCATTCTGTATGTAAAGGATGAGGTTAGTTATGATCGTTTTCATAAAAACGCAAACCAGATTTATTTGGTTGTAGTGAAAGGTCATTTTAGTCGTGGTCCAAATTATTTTGTGAACTATATGAGTGTCTCCGGCTACCTCCAGGGTCCAAAGTTTAAAGCTGCCATTCCGGAAATTCAGGGATTCGTGCGTTTTCAGGGTTATCACCTCGACATTAAGAATGGCACTGATATCATATCGCAGGGGATAAGTTATGTTGATTCTAATTTTTTCTCTTTATTCTCTTTCCCATTGTTGAGCGGCAATCCTAAGACCGCGTTGCTCAATCCTCATTCAATAGTTCTTTCAGAGGACATGGCTAAAAAGCAATTTGGGAATACAGATGTTCTGGGTAAGACGATGTTAGTTAAGAACAATGATGAATTTCAACCATATACCATAACGGGCGTTTCAAAAAGATGCCCGCAGAATTCTTCCATAAAATTTGATGTTTTATTGCCAATGAACGTACCAGCTGGAGAAGAGACTAAAGTTGAGAATTGGAGCAGTTTCTTTTTGGGAACATTTGTAATGCTGTCACCAGATGCAAATATAAAATCCGTAGAGGAAAAGATGCAAAAGACCTATGAAGCGGATGCAGCTGATTTGATTAAGAAGGATAATAATCCAGTTAAGCCGGACTTTAAATATGTCCTTCAACCACTCACCGATATACACTTAAACAAAGAAATTCCAAATCAGTTATCCGATGCCAGCAATCCTGTTTATTCCTATATCCTTTCCGGCATTGCATTACTTATTTTGCTGATTGCATGTATCAATTTCATCAATCTTACCGTCGCGCGCTCGATAAGCCGCGCAAAAGAAATCGGCATCAGGAAAATCTCCGGAGGATACAGGAAGCAGCTCGTAATGCAGTTTTTGGGTGAATCATTTCTTTTATGTTTTATAGCTTTTGGATTTGCTATAATACTCGTGAAGGGTTTATTACCGATATTCAGTGACATGTCAAACAAAGCGCTCAAACTTTCCTATTTGTTGGATGCCAAATTGGTCATTAGTTATATCGCGCTATTCTTAGTCACTGGACTCCTCGCAGGTTCTTATCCGGCGATTGTATTGTCAAAATACAATCCTGCGCAAACACTTTATGGCAGATTTCAATTCGCCGGAAAAAACTATCTTCAAAAAACATTGGTGGTGCTGCAATTCTCCTTCGCGTCTTTCCTGATCATGGCTACTATTACCATTTTCTCACAATTTAAATTTCTAACAACGGAGAAATTAGGCTATGATGACAGCAACCTGGTTTTAGTGGAAAAAATGAACTTAAAACAGGACGAAGCCAGGTTATTGAAACAGGAACTTTTAAAGTTTCCCGGTATTATTGATATGACGGCAAAAAACAAATGGTTTTCGGGTACATCCGGAAAAGTGAATGCAGGCAAGGATATGGAATTTTCGTTTGAAACTGTTGACGATTCTTACCTGCCTTTATTGAAAATCCCCATTGTAAAAGGACGAAATTTTTCTGCTGCTCTGTCTGCGGATTCTGGTCATTCTGTAATAGTAAATGAAGCATTTGTGAAAAAGGCAGGCTGGAAAAATCCATTGGGACAGCAAATTGAATTCTGGTCTAGAAAATATGTAGTCGTTGGAGTTGTGAAAGACTATCATGCCGAGCCCTTAAACAGCGAAATAAGCCCGAAAGTCTTAATGATGTGGCCTCCTTTTGCAATGGGAGTTGCCTATATAAAAATTCAACCGGATCTCAAACAGGCGAGCCTGAAGCATATTGAAAAAATATTTAAAACATTATTCCCAAACAGTCCTTACAGTTACACTTTTAAGGATCTGGAAAACCAGAAAAATTATGAATCAGAAGCCAGGTGGAAACAGATTATGTTGTTTAGCGCTTTGTTGACTATTTTAGTTTCCTGCGTAGGACTCTTCGGTCTTTCCGTACTGTCAGCTGAAAAGAGGACAAAAGAAATCGGAATCCGAAAAGTTTTGGGAGCCTCTGTTACCAGGATAGTTTCCATTTTATCAAAAGATTTTCTGATCCTTGTAGTTATTGCGCTGCTGATTTCCATTCCATTGACCTGGATGTCTGCAAATAAATGGCTGGAAAACTATCCATACCGGATTAAACTGAGCTGGTCAATTTTCGCGACAGGTTCGGTATTGGTTATACTCATTGCTATTGCAACAATAAGTTTCCAGGCAATTAAAGCTGCGATTGCTAACCCGGCTACCAGCTTACGTTCAGAATGACTTGGTTCACCGCCGAATCCCGCGTTTCGCGGGAGAAGGCGGTCAGCTGGCGGCGATAGCATTCGTTCTGAATGGAATTGATCAGGAAGAGTCATCCAGTATATTTTCCGTTATCTCCATTCCTTCATCTGAGAAGTGAACTGTTCTGATATATACACCATCTTTTATTTTAATATACAGCTCTTCCTTTTCCAGATTGGTGATCTCGGTTACGATCATAATTTTACAACCCGGGAATTTATTTAAAAGGATCGATTTCCGATTCAGGTCCAGATCATCGGCCAGATAGTACTTTATACAACTTTCAAAATTGCCGTTAAGCTTATAATACACTTTGACAATCGAGTCTCCTTCATTACATATGGCGACATAACCATGCTTTTTCCGAATCCATATTACCCCCGTTGAAGGAGTGAAATTATTAAGAAGATGCCTTGCCGCAAATATATTCACTTCATTCAAACGCAACTTTTGGGAACTATTAATATCCGACTGCTGACCCATGGCATTTACGATCAGCAACAAAAGAGAAAAATGAAAGAATAGCAATCCCTTGACCGGAATCCGAAAAGTATTAGGAGCTTCTGTATCGCAGGTTTGTTTCGCTAACGTTCGTTATCAGAAATGGCAGGATGGGGATATTATTTAAACAAGCCTGCTTGTAATTTCGAACCAAATGAACCTTCTTTCATGTAAAACTTTCCGTCACTGATAAAATCAAAATAGTCGTTGGATTTACCAATATAATTTGAGTCATGGGTTAAACCAGTCAAGACAGATTGAATAGATGAAGTATCGTTAATGATATGTCAATTACCTACTATTGAAATTGTTTGATCCTCTGTTTTATTGCAGGAGTATTCAATCAGAATGAATAATATCACGGAAAAACTGATGAATATATTTTTCATTGTAAACCCTATATTATATTAATTCTGATCTTCAAACCCGACTTTGCCGGTTGCTTTGCATTTCGTAAGGTCCAGATTCCAAGCAGAGGTGATGAAAAACGGTGTGGCTCCCTTTGCATCCTTATTTGCATAACTGCAGAAAATGCTGCGGGTTTCACCTGGTGCTAATTCAATATAGTTGTCGCTAAAGATTATCGGCAAAATATCTTCGCCCGACTTGCCTTTCAATGCGCGCAGGTGAACCTGGAAAGCCACTGTTTTGCCGGTGTTGGTAATGATTACTATATGCAAACTGCTGTCTAGTTTTTTCTCACTCGTGTAAGATATTTTCAACGAAGTTTTGCCGATGTTTTGCAATGCAGAAAAATCGGCATATCCGGTCTGTGGCGTCATATACCATTTTGATTTCACCCAATCAAGGACATCAGCTTTTTTAGAAAGCCAATACCAGTTGATACTTTTCACATCGCCTTTTGCATCGTTGAGTTGCAGCCGCAGGAAATAAGTGTCTGAAAGATCACTGATCTGCGGCAGTGCAAAACAATTTTGGATGCTGTCGGGCTCTATACTGGTAGAAATGTTTTTGGAATATTTCAAAGCGCCATCCAAATTGAAAATGTCAGCTTTGGCTTTTAGCCCGGAAAATTTTTGCAATAATGAGTTTGTAATATCCACTTCATTGTTAGCATAAGAATACATAATGTGCAGAGGCTCCATCGACTTTTTCATGCCGAAGTAAGTACCTGCAGGATATAGGTAATAGTCATAAGTGTGCCAGATCAAGCCAGGCCATGGATTGCTGCCCATCCACTGCACCACGCCGGTAGCAGTGTGATATTTATGCAGGCCATAAGATTCCATCATGGCGCGGTGTGCCTCGTAATTTTGTGCCTGTGCTTTAGCGATATAATCTTTTATATCGGTTGCTTTCCCGTAACGTCCCTCAAGCGCATCATTAAAAACCTGTGTGTTGCCGAAGGTCATGGTACCGCAATGATATTTCCAGGATTCTGTGTTGAACCACAATGAATCTTTTGGTATGAATTTTATCAGGCATTCATAAGGCGATATGGACGGACCCGGCGATATCTCCGTTGCGAAACTCCATGCGCCGCCACGTCTCAGCGACGAATCTGTTTCCCAATAAATGGGTGGTACCCACTCATAAGGGCCATTCATTTTTACACCGCTAAAACCAGAAACTTTCGATTTAGTAGCATTTGCGGTTGAAATTGTTGGGTTGGGCCATTTCAGCGACGCTTCAATATTCAGGTAATCTTGTTCAACAGTTGAATCGCGCGGAGGCATATCGCTGCCATTGAGCCACACCATCATGCTTGATTTGTTTCGCAGCCAGAGCATCACACTGCTGTCGGATGCCATTGCCGATGCACGTTTGGCTGCGTCCCAATTTTCGGGATATTGCCACGCACCGCAACACATCCAGCCACTCATTACCAGCATTCCATATTTATCGCATAGCGCATAAAAATTATCGTCTTCCATTTTCCCTTCAGAACGAACGATGTTCATGTTCATATGACGATAGAGTCGGATTTCCTGCTCCTGGCGTTCAGGTGAACGACGTTGAAAAATATCCGGTGCCCAAGCCGCACCTCGTAATACAATCCGCTTGCCATTCACAATAAATACTCGCGATTTATCATCGATCAGCTGCGATGAGATTTGGCGAATGCCGAAGTCTTCTGCAATGGTGTTGCTTATCGTATTACCATGCGCTACTGAAAGTTCAATATGGTTAAGGTTTGGCTTTCCGTATTGCCATGGCCACCAAATGCGCGGGTTTTTGATATTAATTTGCGGGAAATCTGCGGGGGAAAATGTTATCTCGGCAGTTTCATTTGCATTTAGGTGAATTTTCTTTTTGAAAAAGATGTCGGAATTAATCTTACCTCTTACGATTACATCCTGTGGGTTGGCTGAGTAATTGGTCACAAGCGCATCGACTGTAAGATGTGCTGTACCCAGCGAAGGCAGATCGAATTTTGTAGTCACTAATGGATATTGAATAGCTACACGATCATAAGTTTTGATCTCAATATTGTTGATGATCCCTGCATTGTAATCAGGCGGATAATGTATCCAGTCTGCATAGTCAATCGCCAAATCACCATCATGTTTTTGCGGGTTGACCGGGCGTTTGATTTCCAGGGCAAGTGAGTTGGCGCCTGTCGATTTAATACTTTTAGAAACATTCAGTTCTATGATACGATAAGGATTTACAATTTGATTTGAATCGGCTATGAGAACACCATTAAGCCAAACATTTGCCTTGTAATTAATACCATGTAGTTTGAGTACCACGTCTTTTCCTTTCTCAGATTTTGGAAGCGTGAACTCTTTGCGAAACCACCATGTGGAATCAAGCTTAGGGTCTTTCAGCTTCTCGAAATTCATATCATAAAATGGATCGAAAGAATAAACTTTATTTGACAATAAACCGGCGATGATGGTTGTAGGGACACTGACTTTGTACCAACCCAAAGTCTTATACCCTGGTCGTGACACGATTGCCCCGGCATCAGCAACCCTGGTAGCCGATTGCATCTGCCACCCATCTTTTAATATTATTTTAAAATTTTCACTGCTTTGCGCGAATGCCTGCGCCATCGTGAGCAATGATATAACCAGGAATTCAATTTTTTTCATGAGTCTTACTATATTATTTTATGAACCCGATAGTACCGAGTTTGTTGTGTTTGGATCTGCCTGGTAGAGCACATAGGCGCCCTTCTCATCATGTCGAACATCCACTGTCTTCGTGTTTGTTCCCTGGCTCAGGGTCACTTTACTCCATTTATCAGGAACGTAGGTTTTGAGCGTTAGCTGAAGATCATACATTGTTTTGTCCAGTGAGTGGGTGAGTGACACACTGATCTTCCCGTCTTTTTCACTAGTGTTTATTATAGCATGCTCACGTTCCCGCATGTATTTGGTAGCATCGCCGAAAGTTGCAATCCATAATTTGTCTTCCCTGTCTTTGATATAATTAAAATATTCTTCGAGTTTTGGGATCGGTGTTGGTTCCCAGCCGAGGCTGTCAATGCCATGAAAAACAAGTACCAGCCACATATCTTTATTTGCGTAAGTGGTGTCTACCCAGGATTTCATCAATGTCAGCGGTGTTTTATGTAGTGGACCTCGCTGCCATTGTATATAGTCTTTATTGGTGGGGTGGGGAACTTCCTTACTCGCACGATCAATCTCTTTCAAAAATGGTTCAGGCATGCGGTTGCGAAGAGCAGGATAGATTTTGTAAGCGATCTGCATCACGCGGTCGTCTTCGTAACCATATGGGACTTCGGTAGAGAAGGTGTATTTGTCGCCCAGCTGATTTTTGATTTCTTCTTTACTTTTCTCCAGTTCATAACGAATATTGGCTTCATCCAAACCGGGCATGGTGGCGTGTGTGATGGAGTGACTCGCAATTTCGTATCCTTCACCTGCATCTTTTCGGAAATCGTCCCAACTGGATCCAACGGCTTCCTTATATTCCGGGCATGGTTCATACCCCGGTTTAAAATCTCCTTTGCGCACTTTGGCGTATAAGCTATCCATCAAA
>DASZHV010000093.1:0-29686 GCA_035937535.1 Puia sp.
TTTCAGGGTTAAATATTTTTTCTACCCAGGCGCCCCCCATACCAACACGAACTCCTCCATAAAAAACAGGGGTCTTGAAAAACGGAAATTGAATAAAGGGCACCAGGGCAGTTACATGGCCTATATATTCCCTGCTTCCGGAATTGCCGTACAAAAAGGAAATCCCCAATTCAGGGTAACCATTCGACTGTTGCCATCTCTTTTTACCGGTCGTCTGGGTGCTGATCGAGAGTTCTGCAAGAAAGGGCCGGCTATCCAGGACATATTCCAGTTTCGGAAGACTAGGATCTATGAACCCATAGTACCCTCTTATACTGACGGAAAGCGTTTTGTAAAAATGCGAAGAAGATTCCTGGGCCTTTAAAATATGTATCCTGAATAAGAGTATACAAAAAATAAACAAAAACCGGGAGAATAAATCCTTCATTCTATGACTAATAGATTATGGATGAAAGTACGGATATGGAAGCTATTGGGTGGCGGCTAATAGGGGTTTCCACTGAAATAATTGGCTGATAACGATTGAAATCGATAAATTAACAGTCGCCCCAAGTACTTTTTATGTTTAACATTAAAATTTTGGGGGTTAGCATCAATAAGGGAATCAGTAATTTACCAGATGGTAGTTTTGTTCAGGGTGGGTTAATATACAATGAACTTTTAGCTATTTATAAAATGAAGATTAAAATCATGATTAAGAAAATTTTAATTGGGCTTGCGGTTCTATTGGTCAATATACAATTCTATCGTCCTTCAAAAAACCTATCAGACGATACCAGTAATGATATCAGCATGGTGTATACCGTGCCGGATGATGTAAAAGCTATTCTACAAAGATCCTGCAACGATTGTCATTCCAATAAAACGGTATATCCCTGGTATGCAGAAGTGCAACCTGTGGAGTGGTGGCTGAATGACCATATTGTGGATGGTAAAAGGCATTTTAACCTGAATAACTTTACTGCAATGAAAGCTGCTGTTCAAAAGAAAAAAATGGAAGAATGCATGGAGCAGATCAAGAAAAATGAAATGCCCCTTAACTCTTATACATGGATCCATAAAGATGCCATACTTAGTGAGGCCGACAAACAAACGATCTATACGTGGTGCCGCAATATCATTGACACTTTAAAGGCAAAATATCCGCCAGACAGTCTGATTCTTAAACAAGAAAAGGGGCGCGGATGATGAATAATACAATTGGAATTTATTAAATGTGCTATCAGCATTTTCAATTTGATATAACTACATTTCCCTTTTTGTGCCCTTTTTCGACATACCTGTGTGCTTCGGCAATTTGTTCCAGCGGGTAGCTTCTGTCTATAACTGGCTTAAACATTCCTTCCTCGATGAGTTCTTTAAGAAAAAGAATATCTTCAGCATTTTCATTTATTATCCCTGAGATTACTTTCTTGTTACTTGTCATGGATGTCCATAAACCCTTAAACATTTGCGACATACCGGCGGAAGCTAAAATCAGGAATCCTTTTTTAGTTAGCGATCTTACACAACCTGAAAATGAACTCTTGCCTATAGTGTCAAAAATCACATCATATGTCTCCCCGTTTTTCGTAAAATCAGCTACAGTATAATCAATAATTTTGTCGGCTCCCAATGTTTTCACTAATTCCAGATTGGTGGTACTGCATACACCTGTAACTTCTGCTCCAAAATATTTTGCAAGTTGTACAGCGGCAGTTCCGACGGCTCCGGAAGCTCCATAGATAAGAACTTTTTGTCCGCTCCTGATATTTCCTTTTCTAAGAAAATATAAAGCGGTAGTTCCTCCAAATGGAATGGCAGCGGCTTCTTCATAAGTTAGATTCTTCGGTTTTATTGCCAGCACACTTTTTTCTGGCAAACATTTATACTCGGCATAAGTACCAATACGCTTTATTCCTGTAGTTCCAAAAACAGGGTCTCCTTTTTTAAATAGTTTTACATCTTTACCAATTGCTTCAATTTCCCCTGCTAGGGAAAATCCGAGTATTGGTTTATTAGGTTTCATGAGACCAAAGAAAAACCTTACTGCAAACGGGTCAGCTTTACGAAGGCGTATATCACCTGATGATACCGCTGTTGCATGAATTCTAATCAGAATTTCATTGTTATTAGGGACAGGCTTGTCCACTTCCCTGAACATCAGTACCTCAGGTGGGCCATATTTTGTATATACAATAGCTTTTATATTATTATAATTTATTTTTTATAGTAACGCAACGCGGTTTAATTTATAGTCAGATAATTAGAAGCAATGGTATTGAAAGATAGACATTAATAAATTGCTAAATACTTTCACTGAAACAACCAGGTAAAAAGATTTTGCGTGAAAGGTTGTGGAAGGTATTCCAGGCCGTTTATGTCGCCCAGGAAGAATATTCTGCTATCGGGGTATTTGGGATTGTTGAGTATACCCATGGCAGGAGGAGCCAGAATATCACCTTCATCATATATTCCATTGTTATTCCTGTCAAGAAAATAATTAGAATCAAAAGAACCAAGGACGATTATATTTGGATTATTTGATGCATTCGCTACAACAGAACCAGCGTCATAAAGGTAGCTGGAAACACCTGCAGTAATTGGATTTGGAATGAATTGAGTAACGAAGCCGGTAATGACGCCTTCAAATTTAACTCCGAGATGTTCCGACAAACTATCAACATCAGGGTAATTGACAAAGTCCTCCAGCAAAAGAAGTGATCCCTTTCGGTTTAAAAAATTTTCATATGCTAGAATTTCATCTCCGGTATATGCTTCGAATCCACCGGCCCTGATTATTTTATTATAATTTCTTAAAAGGGTATCACTAATGACTTTACCCCGGGGAAGCTGATCTACCAGATAACCCAGACTGTCAAGGTAATCAGCCAGTGCTTTGCCCTGATGATATTTATCTGCAGAAAAAACTGAATCAGAACTTTGGGGAAACCGCCATGCACCTCCGTCTTTTGAAGCATCCACCAGAATTTTCTTAGGATTTATTGAAACGGAATCTTGCGGACTGACTATAGTTGGTAGATTAGCGGATCCTGTGCTTGATAATTCTGTTGATTTTTTACAGCCCGATAATGTAAAACCAAGAATGGTGATTGCTGTAAAAATGGTTCTGAAGGAAATACCAGTTATTTTTTCTCATCTGCCCTGTTTCAATTTAGTCAAAAGGATCCATTTTATGAAATAATAATGAGTATTTGATATTAGTTCCTCTGGTTTTCATATTACTCATAGGATTTACTTAAAAAAGACGGCCGCTTCAAACATTTGAATGAAGCGGCCGCTCAGTATTTAATCCGATTTATAATATTACTGGTGTAATGTTATGGTCGGTAATTTTGTTTCCATTCCATTTTGCACCTGGATATTGAGAAGTGTTGTATCCTTGAAGGACAATAATGATACAGGCTTAAATGTCACAGAATAACTGCCTGCCGATAAGCCACGCACTTCAAATTCTCCTTCATCTTCAGGAATAGCATAAGCTGTATCAGTATTATTAAATACAATTACGTTCGCATGAGCTTCACGGGGAAGAACCCTGCCTGCAATACTTCCTGAATTTTTTTCGCTATATACTTTTATTACCGGCCTCAGACAATAATGACCATCATCATAATCGATGGATCTGCCCACATTAAAATCGATATGTACAACAAATTTTCCTCCGGGGAAACTATCAATGGAATTTGACCTGATGTTCATATAAATATAAGGACTTTCATCACAAAGGGACAAGAGGAAATGATGTGCGCTGTCTGTTGATACACTATCATTCGGGCCCAGCGTTATCCTGACCTTAGTGATTTTCCCAATATGAGAAATTCCGTTAGCAATTATTGTATCGGTTCCATTCCTGAGTTTTAAAAGATCATACAATCCCGGTGTAATACTCAGTGTATCCCATTTGCCAAAATGATCGCCATGATGATCTTCATCTCCTTCATGGTGAGGATCATCCCCTTCATGATCATCATTGTAATAATCATCATCATGACGGATTTTCCCGGTATCCACCTTCACTTCAACATAGCGTACATCTATTATGACACTTGTTAAATTGGGAACCGGATCATCGTTCAAAGAGACCGTAACCTGTTGCATTCCCGGAGGTATTGTACCTGATGAGTTTGAGTTTTCCTTATTGCATGAAATAATCAGGCAAGTCGAGATTACGGAAAATAAAAATAAACCCAGCCAAAAGTTTGTTTTGAGTCTCATAGTTGTTTGTTTAGTAAAATAAATAATTGACAAGAGTAGAAATCAACCTTTCATGGGGGATATAGGTATTTTGAAAGAGAATTGCCGGGTAGCATTATAAATAATACAAGAAATGTACCACGCATTCTTCAAACCTATTATTTAAGTTGATTTAACAATTTTTCGGCCATTATTTCCGCACCGGATCTTTAAAATTGTTCATAATATTTAAAACAAAATGACAGGATTAGTAAAATTACTAACGAGTAAAATTACTAAGTGGGTATTGAAATTCAGAAGGAGCGGACCGGCAAAATAAAGGATAGGCCGGCCTGTTTTTGGAACTAATTAAATATCTAGTTCAAAAGCCTGATCCACCCTTGCATTAATTTCTTTGGGTTTTATCTCTTTAAATCCAAATTGTTTATACAGGGATAATGCAACAGTCAATAGGGATATAGTTTCTAAAATAATTTTTTTATAATGTTTCTCTTTAGCTATATGGATGGCAGTATTTAAGATAAACTTTCCTAAACCTTTTCCCCGTACTTTTTTCAACAGGTACATTTTCCTTAATTCACAGATTTTTTCATTAACTGGAAACAAACCGAATGTGCCGACAATATTGTTAGTTTTTATATTAACAACAACCCCAAAAAAGCCGTTATTTGAAAAATAATTTTTCTCAATATTATTTAAGTCGCTGTCCTTTCCATTTTCTTCCGGATCTAACGCGAATTCTTTCAGGGATGAAAAAACCACTGTTTTTATTGATGTGATATCATTATTATTAGCTGGTCGTATAAGAAATTCTTTAAAGTACATTTAAATTAATTATAGTAATAAAAAGATCCTGACTATCCGGGATATCCATAATTTACTATTGACATGATGTAAAAGTTCGGATAAAAATAATTGTAATTTTAATGCGATTTACGAAACAGGATAATACCCGAAGTCTCTGAATCAATTCTTACAGAAAATCAGAGTTATATGACAATGCATAATTTGGACCTTGGCAGAACTCAATTTGGGGATACAGCCAATGCCGGTAATCTGATGAGCATTGATGAAGCCCATAGCCTGCTTAAAGAATGGGTAACCAATGAAAGGTTGCAGCTGCATATGAAACAAGTAGCGTCACTGATGAAAGCGTGGGCGATTGAAAAAGAAGGAGCGAACCAGGCCACCAGTCAGGCCTGGGAATTGGCAGGCCTGCTTCATGATGCGGATTGGGAAAAATATCCGGATAGTCATTGTAAGATGATCATTGAAGAATTGGAAGGGCGTAACATAGATCCGGCCGTTATCCGCTGTGTTGCCTCCCATGGTCCAAAATATTTTGGCGTCGAACCTGAATCAAAGATGGAAAAGATGATCTATGTGTTTGATGAGTTGTCGGGATTTATACACGCCTCGGCACTGATCAGGCCGACTGGCTATGAAGGAATGGATATAAAATCTGTTCTTAAAAAGCTGAAGACATTATCATTCGCTGCACAGGTGAACCGGGAAGATATTACTGATGCGATCAGTCGTATCGACCAAAGCCTGGAAGAAATCATTGGGTTCATACTGGATCATCAGAAAAATGTACATTAAATCCTACCGCCAACCGCCAACCGTCATCGATTATTCTTTAGCGTAGTCGTCCTGTTAGAAGGAAAAACCGGATAACTGTATCTGTCGATTCCAATACTACCCGATATGGAAAATGTTTTTGCATCATTAATATACATCAGGCCGACATCTACCCGTGAATTCAATCCAAAGCCATAAGCGTTTGTCATGTAGTTGCCCGGATAGGATGGATTTGTGAATGAACTGCTGAAGTTAAAAAATGTAGGCGCCGCGGAAACACCTGCGAAAGCAATTAAATTATTATTCAATGAATGATTTAATTGCAATCCCACCGGTGAGGATATGAAGCTACCACCTGCTCCATTGAAAAATCCAAAGCCGGCTGAGATCCCTGCATATTTTGTTAAATACCATTTCTGATTTAAAATATTGTCTGAGCTAAATGGCTGGTAGGCGGGGAAAGGTTGCCATTGTGTAAAATTCATACTGCTGACGGGCAAATAGGTTTGGGCCTTTGCTGAAAGTAAAGCCATCGATGCAAATATCAATAAGATTAAACGCATCCCGTTAGGTTGAATTACAAAATTACTGGTTCTTACTATATAAGTAGTCAGATATGCAAACTATTATCTATTCAGTTCCTTAGGTTTTTTTGGATAAGATATTCAATGATACTTCCAGATCATCGGAGATGGTACTGGTCCCTCCTACACCAAAATCTTTTCTTTTAATTTTAAATGATCCATTAAAAATATATCCTTCATTGGATAAGGTTGCTGTGAATGGAAACGAAATATCTTTTGTTTGATTCTTGATGGTGAGCTTCCCGAAAATAAATAAAACCCCGGGTTTGTTTGATGTTGTAATTTTAGTGGATACGAAACGAATCCGGGGATAGTTCTTTACATCAAAATAAGTTTCATTTCGCAAATGATTGTCACGCATATTGTTGTCTGTATTAACCGTATTGGCATCAATGCTGACATCAAAATTGCAAGTGGCGAGATTATTGGGATCGAACTGAATATTCCCGTCTAGTCCGCTGAATGAACCACTTACATTAAAACCCAGATTCCTGATCTTAAATAATACAGACGAACCCTGGTCCTCAGGTTTATATTGATCCGATACAAAAATTCCTGTTATTGTTATAAGCGAGATTATCAAAAAACTTTTCATATCAATTTCTTTAAAAATTTATTAATGTTATTTGATCAAAGATGATCTGAATTCGGTTGCATTTGTTCATTGCGTGGTTGTATTATCAGGATGCGGATTACCATGATGACAGGTGCCACAGGTTATTGCAAGTGTGGAATCTCCAATCATCGGATGCCTGAGATTAAAATTTTTTTTGTTGATCCCGATCGTCATTCGCATCATTGCCCTGGCTATTTGCTTTTCAGGTTTTTCATCACTGGCATAGTCAGGCCGGTGTGTATCCTTGTTTTCTGCGTGACAAAAATTACACGATACCCCCAGATCGTCCTGGAATTCATCCACCATGATTTCTGATAATTTTTTTGAGCTGATATTTTTTGGCAAGACTTTGAGATTTTTATATTTAGTATCCGGGGGACCTCCCGGTTTGATCGCAGCGACTCCAACCAGGACCGTGACAGACAGTCCGGTGATAACAAATAACTTCCGCGAAAAGGACATTGTTATAAATTAAATAATTTTTAGTAAAGGAATAAATAGTCGGGCAACGGCTATATTATACTGTTGCGTTACCCGGCTATACGGTTTTCATATTGCATTCATTTGAAAACAATTATTGCATCGCGCCCGCAGCGGCCTCCATTTTCTCCATTAATGGCGTATCGGTGATGGCAAGCGTATGATTGTGTTCCATATAATGAACACCGGTTAATCCCAGAAGTCCGCGCAATTTTTCTGCTGGAACTTTCATGGGCCCCGGTGCAGGAGCTGTGCCCGGCTGGGGCTGGGGAAACGCTGTGGATGTGGCCGTATGAAAAGTTATATTCCCTTCAACTTTTTGCATAGTCTGGTGAATATGCCCGTTCAATACCGTTACTGATCCAAATCGTTTAAGATATGAAAGCGCCTGTTCGCTGTCTCTTGTTCCCCAGCCCCATTGGGGATATATGGCCCAAAGCGGAATATGTGCAAATACGACAACGGGCGTACTGTTTGAAAGTCCCCTCAGATCATCTTCCAGCCATTTAAGCTGGTCAGCCCCTAAAACACCCAATCCTCCTTCAGCCGTGTTAACAACGTTGACAAGACCAATAAAATGTACTCCCTGCGAATCAAAACTATACCAGCCATCCCCCCTGGTTCCTTTTCCATAACGCGCAAGAAACTGTTTATTATCACCATTCAGCACATCGTGTTCACCAGGTACATAAAATATTTTTTCAGTTTTTGCCGACTTCAAAACCTGGTCGAGTGTATCAAATTCATCTGCCTGGGCAAGATGGGAAAGATCACCTGTATGCAGTACAAATGAAGGGGCAGAGGGCATTGCATTAATTTTCGCTACCGTTACCTGCAATGTTCCTGTCACATCAGGGTTTGCCGGTTTGTTGAATCCGATATGGCTGTCACTGATTTGCACAAAGCTGAAATCTGACGCAGGGATCACCAACCCCTTTTTCAATCCACCCGTGGTTTTATCAATCATCTGGCTCATTCCAAATGATTTCATTATACCACCATTCATCATCCACAGTATGCCCGTCCCTGCCCATGCCATGCACTTAATAAACCCGGCGCGATCAATGCCGTCATCGTTCCTGTCATTGACAATTAAATCTTCCTTTGCCATTGTTATAGTTTTATGTTTTATTAAAATGTTCCTCAAAAAGAACATTTACTTTAATTGCATGTAAATCTTTTACATCAAGTAAGACAGATTCTTGATTAAATACCCTTAATGCAGGAAGGTTGTAACAACTGCAGCTGCAAGTGGTTGAGAAAGATCAATTGAAGGATATGATTGCAGGATTTACTTACCTGAGAAATGTCCGGAGTTAGATTTGCAATTTATGGCGATAGTAGGTCAGGAGTTGATCTGTTCCTGGTAAGTAATACTTCCTTAACTAATTTTTAGGCATTTCAAAAATAGCAGGATCAATTTCTTTATTTACTTCAATCTTCTTATTTGTAAAGCCGATAGTTAATCCCGGGAGGTCAAATTCACTGGAATACGGCATTATAAATCCATCTGCTGTTTTCCGATAGTCTGAAAATGCAGTGGTGATTTCGATATCCTGACCGTTTGCATTCATTTTTGACACGGTTTCCATAATATAATAAGATGAATCATTAATATAGTAAATGACTTCTGTTCCTGTTGCCGTTGTAAGTTTTATTTTATAAGCAGTATTTCCTTTCAGGTCCTCTTTGCCTAACAATTCAGCTTTACTTCCCTTTGATCCATAATTACATAAGGGCCCTTCTGCATCGAGTGATAACTGACCCAATTTTACCTGGCCAGCGGGCATGTTAACAGCAGTGGGCTGCCCCGCTAAAGGATTAATACTCCAGCCGCCATTCACTGTGTAGCAGTCAATTATTGTCTGCCCGCTTAATTCAATCTCGCTTTTAAAACCCTTTCCGTTCACTATATAAGTTTTCCCCGCAGCCGGATTGTTCATGACACTAATTTCATTTTCTGTGTAAACAGTTTTTATACTGGCTAACTTCTCATGGCCACCCATGGCAATCATCCATTTATTAATGATTTCATCTGCAGTTTGTGCTTTCGCATTTATTAAACCCAGGAGCGAAATGGTACAGAATAATGTAATTTTCATAATTATTATATTTTATTTTTTCTTTTGAATTTTTACTTTTTACTTTTTACTTTTGAATTTTTATTTTTTAATTGACACGTCTACACCAAAAGCAAGTAATACGTTTCCTCCCGTTTCTCCAAACATCCCATAACCCGAATTCACATATAACATTCCATCTGCAATAACAGGAGCCGGGCCATCAATAGATCCTCCTTTTGCACTGATACCATTGATGGTTTCATAATCTATGGCCGTGTTATAGTCCCACAATATTTTTCCATCTTTCGTTGAATAACCGCGCATATGACCATCCAGTGAGCCGGCAAATACAATACCGGGAATGACTGCAGGTGCTGCGGAATTGAATGGGAAGCAGTTTTTATTATCTGTGCATGGCGGTGAAGGCGTTTCCCAAACTACTTTACCTGTAAATAGATCAAGCGCATATATTCCTGGTGATGCTTTTCGTGATGAATCTCTATTATCAATACCAACGATGTTATCAGAGTTTGTAGCATAAACATATTTTCCATCGGTTGACATTCCCCAATGGATTCCTCCCAACATACCACCTTTCCCGATCCTTGTCTGCCAGAGCAGTTTCCCCTTTTCAGGCGTCAGTGCATAAACAACTCCAGATTTTTGTCCCGCTACTAAAATCTCTTTTCCATCCTGTCTTTTAACAAGTATTGGCGCCATGCCAAAATCCAGGTCTGGTCCTGATTTCTCCGGACAATTGATGAAAAAAGGACAGGCTACATTGTATGCATCCCCGCTGGTAGCCTGAAAATTCCAGATAAGTTTTCCGGTATTCAAATCAAGTGCCTGTACTGCATCACTGGAATTGGTTGTCGGCTTTGTATAATTTTCACCGGTTCCGATATATACTAATCCTCTTTTTAAGTCTATTGTGGGACTGCACCAAACCGGCGCGCCTGATGGTCCGAAAAATGGTTTGCCATTTTTCTTTTTCCCTGTTTCTCCTGCCATTTCAGTGATTACGCGATGTCGCCAGATTTCCTTTCCGGTTTTTTCATCCAATGCAACCAATCCGCCAGATGAGAAGCAGCAATTATAATTTCCATCTGCGGCCGCTCCTACTTCGGCTGAAGTAATTGGGACAAATACTTTCCCGGCAGAAACAACCACTGAGCCTGTTACCGCTGACTGCGGATCAATGCCTGCTCTTGTATTCCAAAGCGGTTTTCCCGTTATTAAATTTATTGCATAAACAGAAGTACTGAAATCAGCAAAAAATGCGATCGTTGAATCGCCAAGTTTTCGAGTAACGATGGCTCCCCGAATAGCAGCATTGGCAGCAAAATGCCAACCGGGTTTTCCTGATTTCCTGTTGATGGCATATAGGTCCCCAAACTGACTTCCTGCTAACAGCCAGTCACCCACTACTGCCGGTTTACTGCGTACGATGGTAGCATCCGGAAAAGCAAAAACCCATTTCAATTTTAAAGAACTGATGTTGGAAACGTTTATACCTGCCTGTTGCGAACTTCGATATCCGGTACCTGAAATATTTCCGCCCCAGCCTGAATAATCGAAAATAGAACTGATATGATGCGGGAGTGAAAAGGATATATATGCATTGTCCGGTATAACCGTTGATTTTAATTTGCTATTGGTCAGCCACTCTGCCACTGCCTTACGCTCATTTTCAGAAAGCGAGACGGCCTGCTGGCGCATTTTACCATTATCCAAAGCTGCCAGAACGGCTCTTGCAGTCATAGTAGACAACACAGAATGACCTGGAGCAAGATAACCTGCTGTATCCTTGTGACAGGAGTAGCAGGTTGAATAAAAGACCTTTCTGCCCAAATCGCGTGTCGTGTCGCCCGGTTCCGCGTTCCTGTTATTCGGTATAATATTACTGGTTTGTATTTCATTTATTTTTTTAGTTCCAGCAAAAGAGATGGTTAAAAAAAGCGAAAAGGCCAGCATTACCGGAAAGGAGGATCTTACGGTATACATACTTGAGAATTGAAATATCCTGGTTTAAAATTAATGCTGAATGGAAACCAATTGAAATAATATTAGACGAAGGGAAATTAATTCGCTGAACTGTATCGTTTGCACGACGAGCAGTTGTGCGGAATAGTCTTCCCGACTTATTTGTAAATTTTCTTCAAAACTTCCTGCCTGTGTTCTCTTGATATAGGAATAAGTTTGCCTTCAATTACAACACAATTTCCCTCTATGGAATTTACTTTATCCATTCCAATGGTGAATGATCGATGAATCCGAATAAACTTGTCGCCCGGAAGTTTTTCTGTAATAGATGTCAGCGATTGGTAAGATATTAAGGAAGCAGACTTGGTAGTTACCCTGACATAGTCTTTCAGACTTTCAATATAGAGTATATCGCTGATCATTATTTTTACAAACTTCCTGTCCACTTTTAAGAACAGGTATTCTGTTTCATCCCTCGGATTGCTTTCCAATGCGTTTTCATCATTAGACACGGATTTCATGGCTCGCTCAAAAGCTTTTACAAAACGCGGAAATGATATGGGTTTTACCAGGTAATCCAGGGCTTCGAATTCAAAACCCTCCACAGCATAATCCCGGTAGGCTGTAGTAATGATTACAGGCGGCGGGTCTTTCAACGTTCCCAGGAAGTCAAGTCCCGTTAATAAGGGCATTTCAATATCAAGGAAAATCAAATCAAATTTTTCATCTTTTAGAAGACGGAATGCATCCAGGGCATTTTCGCAACGTCTCGTTTCAACATACTCATAACGCTGCAAATAGTTTTCAATAATGTCTATGGCCAATGGTTCATCATCAACTATCAGACATTTAAATGGCTTCAGCATACCGGCATTTTTAATGATATGATGAATTCATTGTCCTTTTCCGAAATGTCAAGCTGGTAATTATTGCCATAAAGTAGTTCCAGTCTTCGCCTGGCATTTTTTAATCCGATGCCTGTATTTTCTTTTGATTCATTATCCCCTATAGGATTTTTTACCCGGAAAAATAAGAATGCTCCGTCTACTTTTAATGAAATTTCAATGATGATTTTATTAATATTGTTTTTTACACCATGTTTAAAGCTGTTTTCGACAAATAGAATCAATATCATGGGAGGAATGCTTACCTCATTAATCTGCCCCTCTATTTCAAAAGGAACGGATAGTCTTTGCCCAAACCGGAGTTTTTCAAGGTCCAAATAATTCTGTAAATAGGTAATTTCTTTATTTAGTGATACTTTGGATGCATTTGATTCATAGAGCATATAACTCATCAGCGATGATAATTTCAGAACGACTTCCGGTGCCTGCTCAGATTTTTTAAGTGTTAAAGAATATAAATTGTTCAGTGTATTAAAGAAGAAATGGGGGTGGATCTGTGTTTTCAGGAAATTCAATTCCGTTTCGAGATACTGTTTCTCCTTCTCTTTCATCAACTGCTGGTTCTGGATCCAGTCTTTCGAAAGTTTAACACCGGTAGTAAAACCGGCAAGATAAAAGAGTCCGACAGCTTCTGAAAACAGCTTTTTAAAACCGAGGCCCGCTGTATAAGAATAAAGGGCCGACCCGAAATAAGCGTATAATTTTTTTAACAGCTGATCCGCGAAAGCCATTACGATCAGGGTAAGGGCTAGTGACAAGGCATAGAAGAGATATTTTTTCCTGTTTAATAGAGCGGGGATAAGGATATAAATATTAATATAAACGAGCGCTGCCGAAATGGGCATGAACGCGCTTAGCTGGATATAGAAAGTTAAATCATGTATATCATAAGCAGTATAGAATGCTGCGCAAAGGAAAAAATAATATAATAGCCAGAATGCAGAATGATAAATCCATTTGTTTTTGAAAAGCACAGGTAACCGGGCTGGCATATCAATAACCTGATGACTGACAGGTAATGATTTATCCTGCAAGGAATCGAGCAACGCGGTTTTCATCATAAATCAAAAATAATACATTGGATAATCTAAAGATGAATTGACTGCAAACTGTATTGTTTGCCCGATGAACTGTATATTTTCCCGGGGGAGTGACAACTATGTTTGAGGCTCCAAAGAATTTGACATATAAGCTAACTTTATATAAATATTAAAGGGCGATAAAATTATAGACTAATGGCAACTAAAGCGATAATAGCAGGCGCAAGCGGACTCATTGGGAGTAATCTGCTTCAATTATTGCTGAACGAAACCGGATACGATGAAGTTTTAATTTTAGTAAGAAAGGAATTAGCAATAGAAAATAAAAAACTCAGGCAGTTGGTAGTTGATTATAATCGGTTAAACGATTATTCAGAATCGCTTAAAGGCGATTCTATCTTTTGCTGCCTGGGATCAACAAGGGCAAAAACCCCCGATCTTAATGAATATAGAAAGATTGACCATGATTATCCTTTGCAACTTGCGCAAATAGCAAAAATGAATAATATTGGTCAGTATCATTTGGTATCGGCATCCAGTGCAAATCCTGCATCACCTGTTTTTTATTCGAAGATAAAAGGCGAAACGGAAGCTGATATAATTAAAATAGGATTACCCTCCCTTCATATTTACAGGCCCTGGGTTTTAACGGGGAACAGAAAAGAAAGCAGACCAGGAGAAAGAATTGCTGGTGCTATATTCAATATATTATCCCCGCTGTTAGTTGGCAGCTTTAAAAAATACAGAGCTATCCCAGGGGCAACGGTCGCTAAAGCAATGTATAAGCAATCATTAAAAAAGCTGGATGGATTATTTATTTATCCTTCTGATCAAATACAGGATCTATCAGAATCGGGTAATGGTTAAACTATTTCAAATAGAATTATTATTTTCATCATGAATATGATCATTAAAATATTGCACTTACTCAGGAGATCACTTAATTCGAATACAATATATCCGGACAAATGAATATCAGATCCTTCGGAATTTTATTAGTTGCTTTTGGAATGCTGTTCAGCATTTCGATGTCGGCCCAGACAAAACTTGACAGCCTTTTGCCAGTGCGGGGTTTTAGTATTGATGTGCCAAGACCGGCCGGTCTGGATTCCTTTGTTCACTTTATAGACAGTGAACTAGCTCCACGCAAAGTAAATACTCTGATCGTCCAGATAGAATATCATTATCAATTCAAATCACATCCGGAACTAACCGATAGCTTCGCACTTTCAAAAGCAGACGTCAGAAGGATTGTTTCTGTTTGTAAGAAAAACAACATCCGGGTCATTCCGCAAATCAATCTGCTTGGTCATCAGTCATGGGCAAACCGAACCGGCAAACTTTTAAAAGTTTATCCACAATTCGATGAAACGCCCGATATCAAAATGCCTGAAATATATGTATGGCCAAATGCGGATAACCTTTATTGCAGGAGTTATTGCCCGTTGCATCCTGATTTGCACAAGGTGTTATTTGCCGTGATTGATGAACTATGTGATGTTTTTGAAAGCGATGCATTTCATGCAGGTATGGATGAGGTATTTTATATTGGCGATGATAAATGTCCCCGCTGTGGCGGAAGGGATAAATCGGAATTATTTGCAGGTGAGGTGCGGATCATTCATGATCACCTGCTATCGAAGGGAAGGGAAATGTGGATTTGGGGCGACCGGCTGCTGGATGGCAAGACGACCGGTTTGGGAGAATGGGAAGCCAGTTTTAATAATACATACCGCGCTATCGACATGATTCCGAAAGATGTGGTGATATGCGACTGGCATTATGATAGAGCAGACAAGACCGCCATATATTTTGCAATGAAAGGATTCAGGGTAATTACCTGTCCATGGAGACAGCCATCAACGGCTGTTATCCAGATAAATGACATGATATCATTCAGACAGGAATCAACACCTGAAATGAACGAACGTTTTCTTGGAATCATGGAAACCACCTGGATGCGCACCAGTTTTTACCTGAACAATTACTATTCAGAAGCGCATACTGCTTCGTCCAATCAAAACACGCCCTGGAATTGTTTCAGGGTCATGTATGATGCCATTGATAAACTTCCTTAATCCCTGTTTATTTCTTCAGCCAACAAATCTGTCGCTCATTACCTGCCTTGAAGTTTACTTTATTACCTGTCAAAATGCCTAATTCTGGCTTAAGGTACTAATCAGGGATCAGCCTCATGCTTATTCAGGTTTATTTAAAGTTATATACCAGCGTGGACCTCCCACTATAATAAGCTAATCATACCATGTTAATAAGCTTATATATATAATTAAAATATTATGTAAGATTTTTTTAGTCTTTTTAATAATTAATGAGCATTTAGCTGAAAAAACTGAAATATTTTGGCATTTTTTCTGAAAATGGCAATTGAATTACCTTTTTATGTATATTTACCTTGGGTCGACAGTATAGCAGGTACTAGTTTAAAGAATCTATAAATAACAGCAAGATGAACAAACCTTTCAACAGAATTTCATTGATCGCTTTGGGTTCGATAACATATTGGGTGGGATATTGTGGTTTCTTCACCCACCTGCAGAATACTGCCTATTCTTTATTATCCCTTTTTCTGATCATATCCGGCCTTTGGCTCGCAGGCACAAATTCTTCTAATTTAGTAAGGGGTAAATAACGATTTTATACTGCCTTCCCTTCCGGTAATAGCTTATATCCGGCAAAGGATGCTTACAATCCTTTAAGAACTAATTCTGAAATGATTTCCTTTAAAAACGATCTGCCTTTATTGGATATTTAAGAGGAATATCGCATGCATTTTTACAACGGGGTATTATAAGTGTATAGAATATGTACACATCATTATAAGGCACATTAAAACTCAATGAAATCTGGCTGTAATACCTTAATTTACAGTAGGCATACAAGATAAACTACCTTCTGCTTATTCTATTCCGGGTTACAGGAATTAAGCGGTAGGATGGTTTACAAGGATCGAACCCCTCTCTTTCAATATCTCCTGAGAATTTTAAAACAGGCTTGTTATCATATTACTGTTGCGTTAAGCGTTACTATGCTAATCAAATGGATTCGATACATTGATAACTTCAATTTATTTATTAAATCTGAATCTTTTGACCTGGCTTTGCAATCCAGGCATTGAACTGTAACTATAATGAAATGATATCATGAAGATGCTGGCTAGGTGGAATAAATTAGGTAAAACAAATACACTATTTACACTCCTTCTTTTAATATTTTCCACCGGAGGTTTTGCCGCTTCTTATTATATAAGCAGTACGGGTAATGATTCCAATCCGGGCACTTCGATAGCCGGTGCCTGGGCAACCATCACCAAAGTAAACAGCACTGTATTTCTGCCTGGTGATGCGCTGTATTTTGAAGGAGGGCAGACTTTTAACGGTAGTATCTATTTGCCTGCCAGCGATGCCAATGATCCCAATAACATTTTCGTTATTTCGTCCTATGGTACTGGAAGGGCTACGATTAATGCAGGGAGTTCATATGGGTTTTATGCTTTAAATACGCAGGGGTTTTCCATTTCCAATTTGATATTTGATGGCAATAGTGTAACAACAAATAATAGCGCGGGACTGATCATATTTTCGAATCTTTCGGGAAATGTAAAATTCAATAATATTTCTGTCAGTAATGTTGAAATAAAAAATTTCGGAGCGGAGGGAGTTAAAATTTACACTTCGGTTAGTCTTACAGGATTTCAAAACCTTTTACTCAGTAACCTGAGTGTACATGATGTTACAAACAACGGAATCAAAATTTTTGGTAACATCACACAGTCACAGATTGGTTGGCAGCATAAAAATGTTTCTATTTCGAATTGTGAAGTATATAATGTTCCTGGATCTTCCATACCTGTAGCACTTGAAGGCAATGGCATTGTAATCGCAGGTGTGGATGGTGGAATTATTCAGAATTGTGTGGCGCATGATAACGGACAGAATAATGCTTTTTGCGGCGGTCCTGCTGGTATATGGACCCTTGAGAGCAATAATGTTATAATACAGTATTGCGAAAGCTATAGAAATCATAGCGGTTCAGGATGTGATGGTGCGGGCTTTGACCTTGATGGAGGAGTTACCAATTCAATTATGCAATACAACTATTCTCACGAAAATGACGGAGCGGGCTATCTTATGGGCCAGTACGAGAATGCAAGGCCGTGGGCTAATAATTCGATGAGGTATAATATCAGTCAGAATGATGGTGTAACAAATGAGGGTGGCATCGGATTATTCAAAGGGCCCGGAACTACCATGAGTGGCGCAAATATTTATAACAATACAGTTTATATATCGCCTCAGGCTGCCAACATCAATGAAAGTGCTACCTATTTTACAAATTGGGTTACTGGTATCAATAATGTAGCTTTTTACAATAATATTTTTTACACTACCGGCGGCGTACCTTTTGTTAACATTCCTGCTGGCTATTCCGCTTCTTTTGGCGGCAATATATATTGGCCATCAGGAAGCACATTCTCTATCTTATATCAAGGCAATAATTATTCATCATTGTCTTCATGGCGCACAGCCACTGGAAATGAAATGGTCAGTGGAATTAATACCGGTTTTAACAGCGATCCGCTTTTAACCAATCCAGGATCAGGGGGAACTATTGGATTTGGCAACAGCCTTTTCTCATTGAATGCTTATAAAATAAGCAACGGCTTATCCCCGGCATGTAATGCTGCTTTGGATCTTGGCTCACTCTTTACCATAAATGTGGGGAACACAGATTTTTGGGGAACAATCCTTTCCGGTGGCAGCACCAATGATATAGGAGCTAACCAGCTTAGTATTGCACTTCCGATTGTATTGTTGTATTTCAAAGGAAGTTGTTCCGGGTCAGAACAAGATATATCCTGGGCTACCGGGGAAGAAATAAACATGAAATCAATTGAGCTGATATATTCCGGTGATGGGGTTACTTTCAGCAGGCTGGCAGATATAACTCCAAAGGGAAGTAATAACGATTACAACTTTGTAAATAATGCGCCACTGCCTGGGAATAATTATTATCGGTTAAAAATGATTGACCAGGATGGTTCAATTTCTTACTCAGCGATTTTGAATATAAATTGCGAAAAGATTTCCGATAAAATAAGTGTAGGTCCCAATCCATTTGTAAACTCGTTCAACCTTTCGATTGAAACAACTTCCACTGGTCAGGCTACAATAACATTATATGATGCAATGGGAAAACTACTTTCACATAGAATAGTACCGCTTGGAGAAGGCAATAACCAGGTCGGTTTTGACGGGTTGGATTGGTTGCCCTCCGGGATTTATTACCTCCGGATTGAAAATCAGGATAAAGTAGAACATTTCAAACTGCTTAAAGCGGGTAATTGATTTTGATCACAAAAACTTCCCTTATTCTCTGCAAACTTTCGGATACTCCTGATTACTGAAAGTTTTCATTATTTTGGAACCATGAAAAAATTACCCTTTTTATTTCTTCTGATTCTCAACTTAGTCGCCAGATCCCAGGGGAAAGATGCATTATACGTCTTTGACGAAAACTGGAAACCAACGAAAATCAAATCCGCAAAGTTTTTATTGCATACTCACCAGGTTAACGACACCTGCTGGCAGTGGGATTATTACAACTTCGTTGGCCCTCTTATTAATACCGAGCAATACCGGGATAAGGATGGCAAAGAATTGAACGGAAATTCATATCATTATAATGTAAGCGGGTTTGTTGATTCTACAACAACATTCCGTGCCGGGAAAAGAAACGGAGACGCATGGAAATTTAGTGGTGACAGTTTAAAATACAGAATTAAATACATTTACCGGGAAGATTCCCTCGTTGAAGTTATTTATCCTGATAAACAGAAAAAGGATTCTTCCATCTCTTATAAGGATGAAAAGGAGTCTGAATATCCGGGCGGAAAAGCGGGCTGGTCACATTATCTTATGAAGAACCTAAAATATCCCGATCGTGCGATAAGTGGAAATATTCAGGGTAAGGTGAGCGTAAGTTTCATCGTAGATAAAGACGGATATGTGATCGCTTCATATATTGCACATTCTGTAGAGTATTCGCTGGATGAAGAAGCGCTGAGAATAATTAAAGATTCAGGGAAATGGGAACCGGCTTTTCAAAACGGACACAATGTCAAATCCTATAAATTACAACCACTCAACTTCAGTCTACAATAGGATTGGATAATTTAAATTGCCTGTTTATCGATTTTTAGAATATTAACATTTTCCTTTTTTTGTTCAAAACCGCTATGGTATTACATTCAGGCTCATTTTTCTGAGAAGGTTAACGGGTATGCTAGAACGCGGCATAAAAATAACGGCTGGTTAAGATACTTTTACGTATTGGATAATTAATACCTGCTTGATGAGCAAATGGTTTTTTCTTTTTACATTCTTGTTAACCGAATCTGTATCCTATGGCCAAAACAGGCATACCATCAGTGGCACAATCAAAGAAAGCAAAACGGGTGAAACATTAATTGGGGCTACCGTTTACCTGCTGGAACTACCGAAATCAGCCTCTTTAAGCAATTCTTATGGTTTCTATTCCATTACCACTCCTGTGGGTCATTATACACTGGTTATAAGTTTTTCGGGCTTTGTACCGGACACGATGAAAATTGATCTAGGCAAGGATCTTTCCCAGTCAATCGAAATGGTTCAGCGCAACACCGAACTGCAGGAGGTTGTAGTAAGCTCGGTCAGGCAGACCGACAATATCAAAAAACCTCTTATGGGTGTAATGAAACTTTCTGTAAAGGAAATTCAGGACATGCCCGTCATTTTTGGCGAAAAAGATATTTTGAAATCACTGCAGTTACTTCCGGGTGTGCAGTCAACGGGTGATGGCGGCAGCGGCTTCTATGTAAGAGGCGGTACAACGGATCAGAATCTTATTTTACTCGACGAAGCAACGGTATACAATCCATCACATTTACTGGGCTTCTTTTCCACCTTCAATTCAGACGCCATAAAAGATGTGACTCTGTATAAAGGCGCCATTCCTGCAGAGTATGGAGGAAGACTGGCTTCCGTACTGGATGTCAGAATGAATGAAGGGAATTCAAAAGAATATCAGGTAAGTGGTGGCCTCGGACTGATTTCTTCCCGATTGAATGTGGAAGGACCAATCGAAAAAGATAACGGTTCATTCATTGTAAGCGCAAGAAGAACCTATGCAGACCTTTTCCTAAAATTGTCGAAAGATACTAACACTAAAAACAGCAGTCTCTATTTTTACGATATCAACGTCAAAGCGAATTACAAACTCGGCGACAAAGATCATATCTACCTCTCCGGTTATTTTGGAAAAGATTTCCTGGGACTCGGTAATAGTTTTGGAATTGACTATGGTAATTCAACCGCTACTTTCAGGTGGAACCATATTTTAAACAATCGGTTGTTTTCCAACACATCCCTGATCTATAGTAAATATGACTATAATATTGATGTGACTTCCGGCAAAAATGATGTTGCGATCAATTCCTTTATAAGAGATTATCACTTCAAAGAGGATATGCAATATTTTGTCGGTTCAGGAAACAAGGTAAATTTCGGACTGGATGTTATTGGCATCACCACTTCTCCTGGTGTCATTACAGCTGCTCCGCAGAGTGATAATTTTAATTCAGTATCCGTGCCGGACAAACACGCCATTGAAAGTGCATTATATTTTTCCCAGGAAATTGCGCTGACTGAAAAATTGAATGTGAACTACGGACTTCGTGCAGGTCTCTTTACTGTCTTGGGCCCTGGTGCTTTCTATACTTATGATTCTGCAGGCAATGCAGTGGATACTGCAAATTATGGCTCCGGCCAGGTAGTGAAAAATTATTTTAACCTGGAACCCCGTTTTTCCATGAGTTACCAGCTTTCAGAAAACAGCTCGGTTAAGTTTGCGTATACACGCACAACACAAAATCTTCACCTTCTTTCGAACAGCACTTCTTCAAACCCGACCGATGTATGGATACCCAGCAGCAACAATGTAAAACCTGAGATCGCCGATCAGGTGTCAGCAGGCTGGTTCAGAAATTTCAAGGATAACCAATATGAATTTTCAACAGAAATATATTACAGGAACATGCAGAACCAGATCGACTATAAGAATGGTGCACAGTTGATCGCTAATGTAAATGTTGAATCGCAGCTGATATTCGGGAAAGGAAGGTCTTATGGACTGGAATTATTCATCAAAAAAAAATATGGAAAACTGACTGGATGGGTTAGCTATACTTTATCCAGGACGGAACGCCAGTTTGCCCAGGTTAATAATAACAGCTGGTATCCGGCCAACCAGGACAGGACAAACAATTTATCGGTTGTAGGTATTTATAAACTGAATAAGAAATGGACAGTTTCAGCTGATTTCGTTTACTATACGGGCAATGCCGTAAGCTGGCCAAGTGGTAAATACGAAGTGAATGGACAGGCTGCGTTTTTTTATGTGGAAAGAAATGGCTACCGGATGCCTCCTTATAATCGGTTGGATATTGGCGTTACACTGCAAAGTAAAAGGACCAAGAAGTTCGACAGCAATTGGAACTTCTCACTCTATAATGCCTATGGAAGGGAAAATCCCTACAGCATCAGCTTTCAACAGGATCCGGGAGATCCTTCAAAAACGCAGGCTGTGCAATGGTCTTTATTCCGGTGGGTTCCTTCCGTCACTTATAATTTTAAATTTCTATAAAATGAAAGTATTAGCCCCGGTAACTTTTATTTTAGTTTTTCTTTTTTACTCCTGTCAGAAGATAGTAACCCTTAAACTCAATACGGTGCCGCCACAGATTGTTATTCAGGGAGAAGTTACGGACTCTGCAGGACCCTATTCCATTACCATCAATCAGACAGCGGACTTCTATGCACCCAATGTTTTTCCTCCCGTCTCCGGCGCAGTTGTTAAGATCAGCGATGACTTGGGTGCAAGCGACAGCCTGATTGAATACTCTCCGGGAATTTATTCCACGCAAGGTTTACAAGCAAGGCCGGGGCGTACATATACTTTATCCGTGTTTGTGCAGAATAAATATTATACATCAGTTTCTACAATGCCCATGCCTGTCAAATTGGATTCCGTTACTTTAGAACTCACGAGCGGATTCGGAATGCATAGGATAAATGCAATTGTCAATTTCCAGGATCCCCCTGGTATTCCAAATTATTATCAGTTCCTGGAATATATTAACGGACAACTCTTTAATAAAGAAATTTTCATTCTCGACGATCGTCTCTCCGACGGGAAATATATCAGTTCTACGCTGCGGACAGATAGTTCATATCTTAATTCAGGCGATCAGCTTAAAGTAAAAATGTATTCGATAGATAAGAATGTGTACAATTATTTTCTTCAGTTGCGCCAGTCTTCGGGCACCGGGGCTTTTAATTCAACTGCTTCCCCAGCCAATCCGACCTCCAATATCACCGGTGGCGCCCTAGGTTATTTCTCTGCCCATACCACCCAAACACAAACAATAACTGTTTACTGAGAAGCAGGTTTATTAGCTTTGGATTTTTATGATTACAGGCGAGCAAAAAGACACCGATAAAACAGGTAAAGAATCCACAACTGAGGGTTCAAATCTTAACAATGAGTTCCCAGCGGAAAAGTTGGCATCGGATGCTGAAGTAAATCCGTCATCCGAAATCAAAGAAGATAATATTCAAATTTCAACACCATCAACTGAAACTGAAATGGAAGTTCACCATCATCCCCAGCTGGATCACAGGCCTAAGCCCTGGAAAGAATACCTGTTGGAGGGCCTTATGATATTTATTGCAGTCATGCTGGGTTTTTTTGCTGAAAATATCAGGGAGGATATTACCAATAACGAACACGTGCGGCAACTAACATCCCAAATGGTACAGGACCTGGAAGCAGATACCACAAGACTAAATGATATCATTTTAAACGAAACAAAAATATTAAGGAGCAACGATACTTTGTTTAGTCTTTTGCAGGTTCCATTGGAAAAATTGGATACTAAAAGGATGCAAAGGGTTGCTATAAGTGCACATAATATGTGGCCATTCCATCCATCCCTGGGGGCCATTGCGGCGATAAAGAATGAACTGCACCTGAAACAGTTTGCCAATTCCGAAATCATCAGATTTATCGCGCGATACGAAGGGAATATTGAACTATTGCATACCGTGCAGGATATTAACTTGCAGTATCAACGAAATTTTCTTGATCCGTTTTTTAGCAGACATTTTACACCTGCTAACCTGAATGCTGCTTTCAATCATACTTCCGAACTTGATGAGAAGATGCGAAATCTGACCCAGGAGGATCTCACACAATTAGGCGCCGAAATGGTATTGATAAGGATAAACAACGATGAAATGATAAGAGACAATAAGGAATTGAAGCAGGATGCCGCAGACTTGTTGCAATATGTAACCAAGCAATATCACTTGTCTGAAAAGTGATTCCTTATTTGTTTTTTTGAAGAGTCTGATTGGATCTTTGTAAGGATTCCTCAGATTCTTTTAATATCCTGTTGAATCTTTCTTCAGAAGTCTCATCTTTTACCTGGGGCATTTCCTTTGCAGTAATTTTTACTGATTGAAAAACCTTTAAAGTTTTGGATGAATTTGAATATGGAGAGCCTTTAGTTTTTGAAAGCAGGGCCGGATTATATGTTCCTTCAAAATAATAACAGGTGGCAATGTATTTTTTTACATATTCCCTGGTTTCTTCCGGTAGATAATTCTGGAGCGTCCAATAATTCCTGCTTCCCGACTTTTTAATAGCAGAATAAACAGGACCTTCTCCACCATTATATGCAGCGAATACAAGAAACCAATCACCAAATTCTTCATGCAGATCTTTGAGGTATCTTGCTGCAGCCATGGTGCTCTTATAATAATTTTTTCTATCATCATGATGCTTGTTGACTTTCAAACCCAGGATACGTGCCGTTTTAGGCATTAACTGCCAGGGACCAACAGCGCCCACTTTGGAAACGGCCTTGGTTTTCAACTCAGACTCAACAACAGCGAGATATTTTAATTGAACAGGAAGACCAAAATGATTAAACACTGAATCAATCATGATAAAAGGAGAGCTGCTTCTTTGTTTAATGCTGTAAAGATTATTCCTGTTTTCCCGTATGTAAGTTTTTACAAACTGCTTTACATGCTTGTTCAAAGGCGCTTTATCCAACCTTGCAAAATAATTTTCGGTAACCCCACCATCAACTGCAGGGATCACAAAAAACAATAATGTACAGGTAATAAGAGTATTTTTTATGGATGTTAATTTCATCATATACTCCCTATATGCCAATCCGGATGCCGCTTTATAATATATTGAAATACAGCATATTATATGTTATTAAGATATAAGATGCTTCCCTAAAATGGAATAAAAATCATATATCTGGAATGACTAAATCGACGGGAAGATTAACCTTTTTTAGACAGATTACTTACTCCATATTAAGGAATCCATTCACCTGTCTTAAGGGTTTCCAGCAGACGTGGGTCATCCAGAGAAAGTGCGGGTAACCATTCACTGAGACGTTCGCGATTCCACCAGAGGCCATCAGGATTTCCTGGTTTTGCAAATGAATATCTATACAGGACTGCCCTGATATAAAGCGGTGGTTTATCAGGAAAAGGATTATCGGCGAACAAACTGACTGCTCCATGGTCGTTATGAAGAAGTTTTGAAACAAGGTTTAAAGTCCATGGATACTCCTCAGGCGTCGACATGGCGGCGAACCACATTTGCCAGTCCAATCGCAATTGGTATGGTGCGATTTGAGGTGGTCTTTCGTCGAGAGCAACGGGTAGACCCTTATAGGGATAGGCTTTCCAGAGTGCGTTACTGTCAGCTACCTGATCCATCGTTCCTTCGAATACCACATTAAAACGCTCACGACCTACTGATCCAAATGCACCATAAGTATTCACGAGATCGTAGGGATCAAACGAAGTGTTCATGATCTGTCGCGGAGAAAGAATGTTGAATACTGGTTGGATACTAAGGACTGCGACAATAACAGTTACGGTCCATGCGGTGATTATCATTGGGCGGGAAGGCTCGACATTAGCATTTGCGGATTTTGCCTTTCTCACGATTTTGAGGGGAAGAATCTTAGACCAGAATCCATCGTCGAAACAGGCCAGTGCAGGAACGATTGTCAGCCAGTTAAGAAACGAGAGGTTGCCACTGAGTACAAGAATGATCTGCAAAATCACTATTACAATTCCCGCGATATGACGTCCGAGGCGGGGTCCGAAAACAAACCATGGCGCGATGAGTTCAGCAAGGAAATTATACCAGACACCCATTTTCAAAATAGCCCGGGGCAGAAAATGAAACCACCGGCTAAGTGGGCCGGCCAATGGCTGTGTTTCAAAGTGATAATAGAGAGCAGTACCGTTCCGCCAAACTTCGTCACCACGTATCTTGATCATTCCGGCGCCAAGCATGATACGGAAAGCCAGCCAGCGAAATAGAACGATGACCGGCATTGGTGGTGCACGCTTTGGAAATGGACGCATGTCTAGAAGAGGACAGAGAAAAATTGCGAGAAATCCTGTTTCCAGAAGCTGAATCTCCCATCCATATCCATACCAGTCCTGCCCGACATGAACGAATGACATATAAAGAATCCAGAGAACAGCGAGTATAATTGCATTTGCAAATCCAGCCATTACCAAACATGAAAGTGAGAATCCAATCCACGCAGCTGTGATGAGGTTTGCGTCAGAATGGGCAAACCAAAATAATGATGGGAGCCTTGCGAAACCAGCACCAGGTGATCCGAGTATATTGCTTACCCGCTGAATAAATATATTTAATGGAAGCAGTCCGTCACTGCCAATGAGGGGAATGATTTGATTGATCGCTACGAGAAAAGCTATAGCATAGATAGCTCCGAGCAAACGGAGAATGACATAGCGGGTGAGCCAATAAGTAGGTCGGGCACCTGACAGATCCGAGATTATTCCGGATACGTTGTCCATTTTATTTTATATAGAAATAACAGAGGTTAAAGTTAAATTTATTAACCAATTTATATATTATGAGAAAGCTTTCCTTAATCCCCCTTGGAAAGTTCGCTTTAATTGCGGGGATAAGCATGATTTTCATGGGAACAACTCCCTATGCAGAATTTTTTGTGTACCATAAGCTTGTCATTCCGGATAAGGCAGCAGAAACTGTCAAAAACATTTTAGAAAATAAGAACCTCTTTATTTCAGGGATATTCGGTTACCTGATAAACTTCATTACTGATGTGGTGACGGCATGGGCGTTTTATGGTTTGCTAAAACCTGTTCTATTTCCACATATTAATTTGGATTTCATTGGTATCATTTTCTTTGGGGAATTAGTGTTGTTGTTATGGCTGCTGATCCGGGGTCCAAGAATTCGGGAATAAAAATTTGCTATATTCAGATATTGAAATCTATATGCTCAATAATTAAAAGCATCTGATATTTTAATCTCATTAAAATAAAAAACAAGGAAATGAAATTCTTACAATCAATCAGTCTTCTTTTGATATTTCTTTTCATTATGAACGTTCAGTTCGCATTTTCCCAGTCTTCGCGATTCAGTTTTGGTAAATATGGTAATGATAAGGGCGACACGCTCAATTACAGAATGCTTTTTCCGGATGCGGACACTCTGCGCAAATATCCGCTCGTGATTTTTTTGCATGGTTCAGGAGAACGTGGCAGTGATAACGAGGCGCAATTAAAATGGGGTGTGATGAATTTTGCTACAGATCAGAATATGATCATGCATCCTGCAATTGTGATTGCACCTCAGTGTCCGGAGAAAATGGGCTGGTCAAATTTCTCGCGTGGCAAAACGAGTTCGGATATGCGACTGCTTGCTGATCCGAGCAAACCCATGGAACTGCTAATCGGCCTAATCCATAAAATAATTAAAACGATGCCCGTGGATACTAACCGGATTTATATTACCGGACTTTCGATGGGTGGATTTGGAACTTATGATGCCATAGAGCGGTATCCCGGTTTATTTGCCGCAGCAGTTCCTGTTTGTGGTGGTGGTGATATAACGAAAGTTTCTGCTATCGTGCATTTGCCCATCTGGATTTTTCATGGTGCAGAAGATCCGGCTGTGAATCCTTCTTATGCCCTGGATATGTTGGCGGCTTTAACAAAAGCGGGCGCACACCCCGGACTTACTCAATATCCGGAAGTAGGACATTTTTCATGGCTCGGCGCATATAGTGATCCGTTGATGATGGAATGGTTATTCAGGCAGCATAAGTAAAAAAAATTAAAATAAAACAGGTATGGCAAATGATAATTCTGTAAAATCGCCACAGATTTATGCAAGACTCGCCGGACTGTTGTATTTGATCGTCATTCTTGGCGGACTGTTCGCCGAAATCTTCGTTCGCGGCCGGCTGGTTGTGTATGGAGACACTGCGGTAACTGCTCATAATATTATGACGCACGAACTGCTTTATCGTTTGGGATTCTCGGCCGAAGTCTTCTATTGCGCATGCAATATCCCGCTGATAATAATCTTCTATTATTTGTTCAGGGTTGTAAATAAAGGAATCACATTATTGGTTGTTTTTTTCAGTATTGTGGGTACAGCAATTGAGAGTGTCAGTTTGCTCTGCCATTACGCGCCATTGGTCCTTCTTGGAGGCGGGCATAATCTGAGCGTATTTACAACTGAACAATTACAAGGCTGGTCGTATCTGTCTATTCAATTGTTTGAATATGGATTCGCTATCACCCTGGTATTTTTTGGTTTCTATTGCTTTGCGATCGGATACCTGATTTTCAAGTCCACTTTTCTTCCGCGAATAATAGGCGTGCTAATGGCGATGGAAGGCTTGTTTTACCTGATCAATAGTTTCGCGAACTTTCTCGCACCTGAGTTTGCACCCCGTGTCTTCCCTTTCCTTGCGGTATCTGCAGTTGCGGAAATATCATTATGCCTCTGGCTGCTCTTGTTTGGAGTTAATGTTCAGAAATGGAAAGAGAAAGCCAGTGCCGGTTAACCCGGATTCAAGCGGGTGAAGGCGGCTTTCAATTCTTCAGGATTCGCCTTAATCATCGCTGCACTAAAATCGAATACCAGTTCTGTTTTTCCTTCTTTCAATTGTTGGAATATAGATTCAATAAAACCACTTACCGGAGGAGCAAAATCGTGAATGCCTTTACCGCCCAGGTCCGTATTAAGTGCGGGCGGGATGATTTCAATCACTTCAATATTTTTTGATTTCAAGAGGTGTCGCGTGGAGAGAGTGAAGGAATGAAAAAAAGCTTTCGTTGCGCAGTAAACCGGGATTCTGGCTGCAGGGACGAAAGCTAAGCCCGACGTTACATTCATAATGGAGTGCAGTGATTTTAATTTGATGAACAGAGAAGTTAAATGCAGGGGCGCTTCTATATTCGTTGTGATTTCCTCTTTGGCTCGTTTTAGAAAATCAGGATCAGAAATAGTCATCCAATTCTGAATTCCCGCATTGTTAATGAGCACGTTTAAATCGCCGTGATTATCTGAAATCCAATTATAAAGTTCAACCCGTTCCCTCTCAATTGATAAATCGCAGACTTTTGTTATAACTGATGAAAATTTATCTGAAAGTTCCTTCAAAACAGATTCCCGTCTACCGCAAACAATTACTGTATTGTTTTCTTTAATAAATCTTTCAGTAAGACCTAAACCGATACCACTCGCTCCTCCTGTAATCAGGATCTTATTATTTGATAATTGCATTTTTTAAATATTGATATTACAAATATAGCAGAAAACGAAAGTGGTCATTTTGTCCATTCATCAACACATCATTTGTTCCATGATAGAGACAACAAAACAAAGCGGAAAGTAAAATAGTTTTTGGCATTCCTTGGCTAAGATCCCAAACGGGTTTCATGAATCCATGACCAAAAGAGTAAGAATTCAATTTCTGTCTTGGTAAATTTAATCAGTAGTAGTTAAATTTTCTTTGCTTCTTATACGCACTTTAATATTCTTGCAGCACCGACATAAGGCACGGGTTGAATGGAACCATCTGCACCCGGCATGCCGTATTGAATACCTGCTCCAAAGACGAGGATCATATCGGGACCCGGAAGATAAGTATTGGCTGGAGTATAATGAAAACTGGCCGGAGGCCGTGGAATATTCGAAGGCGCCCATTCAGAAAAAATGGCTTTATAAGTTGGAATAGAACTGCGCACGGCTCCATATTTGCTGCTTGTTTCATAGAAGATATAAT
>DASZHV010000094.1:0-7791 GCA_035937535.1 Puia sp.
TGATTTCCTGATCCTGAACTCCCAAGCTGCTTCGCCGCTTTACCCTGCAATCCTTTCAACAATTCGATTTCATGAAATTCTTTTCTGTCGAGAATTTCATGGTCTGTACTGGTTTCGAATTGCCTTCCGCCTCCAAAGAGAGTCGCTTCATTTAATTCTCTGGTGAAATATTGTTCACGCTGAATCAGCTCCTTCGGATCAATATCAAATACAGACAGGCACATCCTGCAACCGATATCCACGCCTACCCCGTAAGGGATGATGGCGTTTTCGGTCGCCAACACCCCGCCGATGGGCAATCCATAACCGGCATGCGCATCAGGCATCAAAGCGCCAGCAATGGCGATAGGAAGTTTAGCTGCCTGGAACATTTGGTGCATCGCAGTTTCTTCGATCTGATCCGCACCAAATACATTAAAATATATTCCCTTCTCATTCATTTGTATTCTTGCGCCTTCCCTGTTTTCCTTTGGCAATAACTGCGCTGCAATCAAAGCCAGTACCGCGTCCCCGGTATATTCAACCGGGGATGCGAGTACGTTTTTTAAAATATTCATCACTTCCTCCTTGTCGGCATGTTTGTAATTCTTCTCCATCAGGTTCATGGTCAGACTGATCACCGGCCCTTCTGGGTAACCTATGGCTCTTAAATCCTTACCAGATAATTTTAACTTTGCCATTTTTTTCGTTGTTAATTAATTTACTAATTGTTCTCTCCTGAATCCGATGACTTCAATCGTATTCGGTCTCTGAGATTTTTCATGCTGACCAGCGATATCAGCAATGCTCATTGGCCTTGTGATCGTTGTTTTGAAACCCATATGGTCGCTCAGCCTTTGACTTTTCGCAATGCTCAGTTTTCCGAATTCATATTTAGCGATCAGCCTTCCTTTTCTGAGCAATGCGCTGTCAATCATCGTCAACGGACTGTTGAAAGTACAGATCAGTTGGATGTTCAGGCAGTCCGCCAGTAATCCATCCGATATATTCAGCAGGTTGGACACAGCGGACCCGGCACCAAACTTCCTGTCCATAATAATGTTCTCAGCATCTTCGATGATGAGCACCGTGTTCGGATATTCTATCAGCAACTTTATAAAATCCGGATTCAGCATTTCCTCAGCTACAGCTGTTGACAAAAACAAAATCCTTTTCCTGATTTTTCCGATCAGATAGCGCAGGTAGGTTGTCTTCCCTGTTCCTGGAATACCATGAAGCAAAACGATCCCCTTGTCTTTTTTCTTTGTCAGCCTTTTTCTGATCAGTTCATCTGTTTCCATGAAATCGTCTTCATAAAACAGATCCAGATCGAGCTTTGTCTTATTTATCTCCATATCTCTCAGTTCAAATCCTCCGCTGTCCTTTACGATCAGGTTTATCTCCAGCAGGCGCCTCCTTTGTTTTTCTTTAAAGCGACCCACCAGGTTGTAAACTTCCTCTACGAATTCCATGTTCCTGTTATTGTGCAGGAGCTGGCAATAGGAAGAGTCAAATTCCAGCAGACAATGATTATCCAGGATTACAACAGTTTTACTAAAGTGAAATTTCTTTTTAGGATGATCGAACCATCGATAATGATGCGTTTTCATGATCCGATCTCTGTATTTATCCGTGAATGCATGAAAGGCTTTTTCTCCATCCAGTTTATTTCTGAAATGCATGCTAGGCAATTCATTGAACAGATAGAGGTATAAATTTTTTACGTTTAGAAACTGCTCGTTAAAGACCTGGTTAATGTTGATAACCTTTTGTTGTTCTAAATGGTCCATATTGGTCCTTTTTATTTTTATATTCTTATGAGTCGGGCATAGTATGGCCCTTTCATTCTAAAAATGATTTTTTTAATTCTCTTTATCTGCGGGGATCTATGAAACAAAAAACCCCGCGAGCAATTGCGGGGCCTGATTTATATTGAAAGGTTTAATTCAATCAATAGCATGCACCGCAAACTTTTTAACCATTTCCTGGCTAAAAGTCCATTTTGATTCATTATAATTTTTTACCTGGCGCATGTTATTTTATTTGACTCCGCAAAGATGGAATAAATATTTTGAAGTTTCTAATTATTTTGAAAAAATGTTTTGAGATTGAATTGCATATAACTTTAAGACATTAGATTCTTAACATAAACGCTTTTAAGCTTAGCTCAACAATTCCAATTTCTAGCTTGATAATTGTTTTTGTATCTGCGAATCAGGAGTTCTTACAGGATTATTTACTTTTCATAGCTTTTATAATTTTTTGAGTACGTCTGTCTGCTCTGGAATTCTGCAAAGAGATCACGGCCCATATCGCTGCGGGAACCCACCCGATAAGCGTAATCTGTAAAATCAAACATATAATTCCGGTAAATATTTTCCCACGAAGGAAAAATGACAGAAATGGAAAAAATATTGCAATGAGGGTCATATATAAGCTATAGTAATAAATTAAGATTAATGATCTAATTCGCCACAGTTTGAACTTTCTTTTTAGAAGCACCTGCAATAACAAAAGCAATTCCGCTATAGGCAAGCGCTAAAAATGCGCTGGTAATTTGATCTCCAAGGTCAGCAAAAGAAGAAGTTATCACTCCGGGGACGTGGATTGTGATGAACCAAATCAAAATTATTGTCCCCAAAAGAGCAGCAATTAATCTGGTTTTGATTTTCAAAATAATTGAAATGCCTGATCCAAGTAGTCCTATGCCGGCAAGATATGTCCAGAATAAATGAAAAGGTATCCATGTCGGGACCATGGTTGACACATCTTTTGCAAATTGAAAATGAAGAATACCGAAACTGATGAGAGGTATGGAAATCAGAATAGATCCAAATGTCATAAGTTTCTCCCGAAACCTGTTAAAAAGGTTTTCTTCTTTTTCGGAAAAGCAGGCGGTAATAATAAATGCCCCGGCGGCTAAAGACAATTCCTTTTCTGCATTCTCCCATTCCGCCAATTGTAAATGTTTTGGGATATCCATAAATTGATAAGGAATATAGAGAAAACAAAATATCAGCAGAAGCACAGTTCCAAATATTAAAGAAACTGGCCTGATCTTTTTTTCAAAAACAATACATGCTCCTACCAGAATAAATATGGTTCCGGTAATATAGTGGAGCATCGCAGGACCGGGAGTCAGGAAATGCTGGGGAGGTAATAAAAAATAAGGATAGGCATTAAAATAAATAATTGCAAACCCTGTCCCTGCTATAGCTATTCCATAATAAATGCGGCCTATATTGGAAAGATTCGCCATAAAGATTAAATGGTTTTAATACCTAATCGGGATAAAGAATAAAATTAGGGTTAAAAATCTCTTCCTCTATAATTTTCCTTTCGAAAGCATTTCAAAATAATTTACTGATTAATGAAGGAAAAATGCTTTTTTATGCTGATTCTAACCTGAAATTAAACGGTTGGTTTTTGTATGATCTGACTTTTTTGCCGTTCTGAATTGCAGGCTTCCAGTTTGGACTTTGATTGAGTACATCCAATACTGCATTCCAAAGTTCTTTTGGGCCACTAAGAATCTCTATATTGCTTAGAGAACCATCCTTTTCAACAATAAACCTCGCGATAACCTGTCCTTGAATTTTTTTTCTAACAGCCTTGGGAGGATAAACTAAATTGCTGCTCAGAAAGTTTTGCCATCCTTTCACTCCACCTGGAAACTCTGACTCAATTTCTACTTTCATTGTACTATCCGGTTTGGTTCCCTTTGCGATGCTGTCCAATTGAGCACCTGATTGCGCTTTAACAATGAAAGTATATGCAAAAAAATAACAGAAAATTAGAATCCGTTTCATCTACGCTTGAATATTTAATTAAATTATGAAACTAAGATACAATTACCACATTATTACCATATATTTTAGCTGTTACCTGCATTCAATTGCAGTTCGAACAAGGGGTATCTAAAGTATTGCCCAGGTGAAGCGTCAGGATTATTTCGCATTTTTTGATAGTCATCGATACTCCGCCATTGGGCGTACATTGTAACTTTAGTTCCTCCAATCCTTCGATTTTACTACCTTGTTATAAGCTGAAAGAAGGGCCTCCATGATTAATTCTTTTGGTAGTATGCTGATCTCAAAAGTTGTAGCTCCCTTTTCACCCCATTTGTTCGGGACCGGATAGATGTTGCCAGCGCTCATCTTACAAAATACCCGCTGTTCTTCCGGTGTCAGGAAAATATTAGCCGTATTATTTTCGGACAGATAAGTGGCAAACATTCTCTTCCCGGTTACCTTAAATCCTATCCTTTCGAAATGCGGCGTTTGCTCTGTTCCAGGAAAAGAAAGCGCCATTTCTATAAATATTTTTTCTGAAATCATTTGTTTGTTTTAGCCTCGCAAATTTCGCGATTAAATGCTGTGCAAATATCTTATAGCAGTCGGCCTGGTAACTTGAAAAGAGTAAACCTGAAGATGAAGTTAATATAATGTTGAAAATTAATTTGCATTAATAGATTCTTAGTCCTGTTTATCGTTTTCCACTCTTCAATTCTCTATCGCGTCATTTTTCCATATAGAAGTTTCAATCGTTCCGTAAATGAAAAAAATGAACATTCATTGTATCACGAACGCACATACACGTGAACCCTGTTTCAGTTAAAACTTTTAAAATCAAAAAGTTATAAATCTGGCATCTTCTATGGTGCTTAAAGGCAGAAATATTCTCCTTATTAGTTTGAGGTCGGAATGATCATTGGTTGGCGGTTGGCTGTTTTTTACTTTTTACTTTTTACTTTTCAATTTATGATTAAGAACTATTTCAAAATCGCATGGAGAAATCTTCTGAAGAATAAGACTTCTTCGTTAATCAATATCAGCGGGCTTGCCATAGGGATGTGTGTTGCGATTCTTATTTGCCTTTGGATCTTGGATGAATTTTCTTACAACAAGAGCTTCCCGAATTATGACCGTATTGCACAGGTGATGACAAATACGATTTATAATGGAGGAATAAACACGGACTACAATACAGCCCCGCCATATGGAGAAGAATTGAAAAAACAATATGGTGGTGATTTTGCACAGGTGCTGATGACTTCTAGGGTGCAGCAAATGGTTGTGTCATCCGGCGAAAAAAACTTAATGAAATCAGGCTATTACTTTGAACCCGGGATTACAGATATGCTGAGTCTGAAAATGTTGAAGGGTTCACGTGATGGGTTAAAAGACCCATCGTCCATTTTATTGTCTTCATCTATGGCAAAAACATTCTTCGGCGACGCTGACCCGATAGGAAAAAACATGAAAATTGATAACAAGGAGAATGTAATAGTAACCGGAGTTTATGAAGACCTTCCTTACAATACCGAATTTGGTGATATGGAGTTTATTGCGCCATGGCAATTGTATGTGAGCAGCAGCCCCTGGTTTAGAAAAGATAACTGGGAGCAGGATGGGTTTCAAACCTATGTTCAGCTGGCAGACCATGCAGACATGAACAAAACATCTTATAAAATACGCAATTTAAAATTGAACAGGATCGATCAGAATGCTGCGAAATCCCATCCGCAGGTTTTTCTCCTGCCCATGAGCAAATTCCGTTTGTATTCAGACTTTGATAATGGTGTAATAGTTGGAAGAAGTGCGCAGATGGTGAGGATGTACGGTATTATTGGTGTGTTTGTATTACTACTGGCTTGTATAAATTTTATGAACCTGGCAACCGCAAGATCGGAAAAGCGCGCGAAGGAAGTAGGTATACGAAAAGCGATTGGTTCCCTGCGAAACCAGTTGATCAAGCAGTTTTTAACCGAGTCTTTACTGGTCGTTTCGTTTTCATTCATAATATCATTGATCTGTACCTTTCTGATGTTGCCATTTTTCAATCAAATAGCAGAAAAGAAAATGGAGATTCCATTTACAAATCCCTTTTTCTGGTTATTGGGCATTGGATTTACTCTGATAACGGGGTTTATTGCAGGAAGCTACCCGGCATTTTATTTATCTTCTTTCAAACCCGTTAAAGTATTAAAAGGAACTTTTCGTGCAGGACGTTTTACTTCTATCCCGAGAAAAGTTTTGGTAGTACTTCAGTTTACAGTGTCAATCACATTAATTATTGGAGTTACCGTCGTCTACAGGCAAATTCAACTCGGTAAAGACCGGCCTGTTGGTTATATAAGGAAAGGATTGATTACGGTCAGGACGCCTACGGATGAAATACATGATCATATTGAAATGGTGCGCCAGGAGTTAAAAAAATCTGGTGCTATAACAGAGATTGCAGAAACAGTCAACCCAGTTACGATGCTTGGTTTTGCTTCAAATGGTTTTCAATGGAATGACAGACCGGCTGATCCGAACTTCTGGATCGGTGTGGCATATATAACTCCTGAATATGGAAAAACGATCGGCTGGCAGATCATTGATGGCAGGGACCTCTCCAGGGAATTTGCAACGGATTCTTCTGCCATGATCCTCAATGAGAGTATGGTAAAGTATATGGGATTGAAAAAACCGGTTGGTACAGTCATTAAACAAACGATATTTGGGAAAACCACTTCCTATAATGTAGTAGGTGTAGTAAAAGATATGTTGCAACAATCACCTTACAGGCAGGTGAAAGAGACGGTGTATATCCCAGACAACGAAAAAACATACAATGTTGGCATCAGGCTAAATCCGCAAATGAGCAGTAGCACTGCGCTTGATAAAATTGAAAAAGTTTTTAAGCAATTTGCTCCGGGAACCCCGTTTGAATACAAATTTATTGATAGTGAATATGCCAGGAAATTTGGTGATGAAGAACGCGTAAGTAAGCTGGCAGGTGCGTTTGCGATGCTTGCTATTTTCATCAGTTGTCTCGGCTTGTTCGGCATGGCATCCTTTGTTGCCGAGCAACGCACCAAAGAAATTGGTGTAAGGAAAGTACTGGGCGCATCGGTGATTAATTTATGGCGGTTGTTATCAAAAGATTTTGTGGCACTCGTTATCATTTCCCTGCTCATCTCAACACCATTGGCTTATTATTTTATGAATAGATGGCTTCAGAATTACCAGTTGCACACAGAAATTTCCTGGTGGATTTTTGCATCCGTAGGTGCGGGAGCCATATTAATCACCCTATTAACCGTAAGCTATCAAAGCATTAAAGCGGCATTGGTGAATCCGGTAACCAGCCTTCGCGCTGAATGACTTGCCCGCTGAATCCCGCCAACGGCGGGAATAAGCGGGACTTCGGCTGGCGATGCCTTTATTGAACTTTTATTTCTCCGACTCGTTATAATGATTATCCCACTTATTCATTTCAATGATCACAAAGGAAATTACTATTGCAGCCGGCAGTAAGAATCCGTTGACAGTAAAACGTTTCGGTTATGGTACCATGCGACTCACTGGAGAAGGCATCTGGGGTGAACCGAAGAATCGTCCGGAGGCCTTGCAGATATTGAAATCTTGCATCTCCAGCGGTATTCAGTTTATAGATACGGCCGCCTATTATGGTGATGACATTACGAACCGACTCATTGCAGAAGCCCTGTACCCCTATCGTTCGGATCTGGTTATTTGTACCAAGGTCGGTTGCACCAGGAAGCCGGATAAAAGTTGGATTCCATATAACCGCCCTGAACAATTACGCTCCAGTATTGACAGGAACCTGCACACACTCAAACTGGAGCAGATCACACTGGTTCATTTCAGGGTGATCGCAGGCGGCGTTCCCTTCAAAGAGTCGATGGATGCGATGTTTCAATTACAAAAAGAAGGTAAAATATTACACCTCGGCGTGAGCAACGTAAACACTGATGAGTTGGATACGGCCATGTCCATGGGTTCCATTGCCACAGTCGAAAAT
>DASZHV010000095.1:0-76998 GCA_035937535.1 Puia sp.
TCTACCCATATCTTTTAAGAAATTTTCAAATGAATTAGCCCATCTTTGACAAACAGTTATGCCTCTGCCTCCGTAATTGCTGTAAGCGATATTATTAGAATTAAAGCATCTCGCTCTCATTGACCCCCAAGATATTCGTTCCTTTGTCATTAGTCCTTTTCTTGCTTCACCATGCTTAGTAATTGCCTTTAACATATTTTCCATTCTGGAACACCCGCAACTTTTAATCTTCCCAGCTCTTAGAAGTACACCAACCTTATCTACAATTTTACCGCATTCACATTGACATTTCCATACAGCAGCCCCTTGAACTGTCATTTTAGAAAATTCCAATACAGTTAATTTTCCAAATACCATTCCTTTAATGTCTATTATTTCACGTTTTTTCCACATAATTTGTTTGTTTTCATAAAGTTCTTCAAAAAATCTAACCATTGGCCTATCGTTAAGGTAACTTTATACATTTTTCTATTGATTTTCTATTGTTTATTTGTGACTCTATACTATTTTATACCATGTTGTATTTGCGCCCCTATACCTGAACGCAGTACAGCTTCCTCCGAGTGGTGCGGTAAGCAATGTTCCAACGATTGACTGTCCGGAATTTGGAGTAAGCGTCTGCGCTGTTACAACGGCTACCCCTGTCAGTATTGTTCCTCCGTAATGAAACCACAATTCGTCAAGGTCATTAGCATTTGCCGGAAAAGTAGGCACAAGCGTTGCGAGTAGTGAAGCAGGGTTTACATAAACAATTTTCACTCCGTTACTTATCGTAACCGACCCTGCTGCTGTGATTAACTGCACTCCTTCTATATTGCTCATGGCTTATTAATTTCCTTTTATATAATTTGTTCCGTCCCAATAAATTCTGTAGGCTGTACCATTAACCAGATTTGTGATTGTGTTGCCACTCATATCAATAACCGTATTAGTGAAACTCCAATGGAATGTTCCTGATGTATTGGTTACAAGAATATCAATCCATTGACCTTGTATCATCGTCGGAAGCGTAACTGTCCGGTTAGCAGTTACAGTTGGAAGTTTCTGTGTCGTAGAAGCAGCACCAATAGAAGTATTAGCATCGCCTCCGTTATTATTTGCCCCTATGACAGCGCCTACATATACATTTCTCCAGTTAGCAGCAGACGTTCCTAAATCGTAAGAGATATTTGCGTTTGGCATAATAGCCGTTGAAGAAGGAGTGATTACTAAATTGCCAGTTGAATTTGTAGAAAAAGTTGTGTTATGCGTAGCATCGAAATCTATTGAAAGCGATCCTGATCCTATTTCAATAGCGTAAGGATTTGTTATCGTTACGTTTGTACTTGCTATCGGCGGACCCTGAACGAACAAGCTACTGCCAACAGTATATACAACTGCCGTATGCGTAGCTGTTAGTGTGGACTGAAGAAAAGCCACATTTGAAACTCTAGGCCTTGTTCCGCTATTAGCTGTTACCGGATCGGAAATTGTCGTATTATCTACGAGATAAGAAGTTCCCTGAACGGCTGCGGAATAAAAATCAGCCTGTGTGTAAAGGCCGCCATATACCTGAAGCATTGACCCGCCCTGATCTGCATAGTTTCCTCCTGATATGGCTCCTAGCTGAATATCGTGATTATTAGTAGTGGTATTTTTTGGAAGGATAACCATTATGTCATTAGTACCGTCATTATAAGCCAGTCTGAATCTGTTGTTATAGTTTGTAAAAGTGGCTCCGTATTGTTTAAACATCAAAGGGGTATTATCGCTTCTCATTAAATCAAATTCAGAAGCTCCATTAGCGCCGCCTACATTAAGATGCTGAACGAGATTATCAAAAGTATATCCTGTTGCAGTTTGAAAAGCCATCAAACCACTACTCGCAGCAAGCATTACTATACTTCCGGTATATTGACCTGATGAACCTGTTTGTAAATTGAAGTTAGCCGCAGTAGCCTCACTTATTGTAACATTAGCAGTTGTAGCTGCAAGGTTGTCATTAAAAGCTACATAAGCTCCTGCTCCCTGACCGGCTAAACTCCTGAACTCAATAGCATTGATTTGATGAGCCTCAAGACCTGTACTTCGCTTGATTGAGTCTGATGTACTAACCGTAACAGATTGTTCCCTCCATATTTCACGCCCCGGTAAGCTAAGCTGAAGGTGTTCTTCCATTAGAGTATTCAAATAACGATATTCCATCCTTCGGGAAAAAGAAAGTGCATTCGCATCATAAATCTGATCTATATTAAACCCGTAAGCGTAAACGTAATCGTCCGTTCCGTCCCCGTTTCCCGTAGGGAGCATTTCCATCATAAATGGAGCATAGTTATTTTTTTTATGAATCTGGTCTACCCTTAAAATAACTATATTATTTGGGTTTGTATTTGAATCGGGTGCAATATAAAAAACAGGGCTACTCAAAGATGCTACCGGATGAGGGTATTTCCATGACCCCAGACTATCATTAGTCCAGATGTGGTTATTCCATGTATTGGAATGGTCTTGGAGAAGTCTCGTTGGAGCCTGACTTAAAACGGATTCAAAGTTTTGAGTTCCACCTCCACTACCAGCACTTAAAATAAATTTTGTACCATTGAATTTTACAAATAAATTTCCTGCTGCATATCCAGTTGTATCCGTCTGCCAGTAAGGTTCCCTATACAAGATACCTGTCGTTGTATCCTGAATCATCACATCGAACTTCGTCCCTCCTGCATTGAAAGTCGTTCCTGTAAAAGTGACTGTATTGGATGCGTTTAATACGGCAAAACTCTGTGCTGCCGTCCATGAATTGGCATGGCCAAGATTGATATCCCCCAATACTGCTCCAGTGGTTGGTGAGAATGTTATCGAACTAAGAGTGCTGGAAACAGACGACACAACAGTCCCTCCGGATCCATTGCTCATGGCAGTTATTCTTCCGAACGCATCCACGGTTGCCGATACGTTTACATAAGAACCTGCTGTCACTCCGGTAGTTGTCAACTGTGCGGTTTCAGTGGAATCGGTTCCTTTACTCCAATTTATATTTGACGAGTTCTTCAGACCGCCAAGATAAATAGTATCGCTTCCAGAAGCCCATCCTATTCTTGTGATAGCCGATCCCGCATTTAATACGAAAATAGAGTCCCTCACACCATGAGTAAGCTGATAATAGGTCACCAGCGAGGTATTTGTCATGGTAGTATCGGCTGTAATAATGCCAGACGAAAATATAAGCGGCGCATTTATTCTGACTGACAGCACCCCGGTTCCTGAATTAAGCGCAATACCATTTCCAATAGTTATTTCCTGCACGACGCCATTGGTCCCGGCATATCTTCCCAGCATTGTTGCAGAAGTCTCATTCTGCATTTTGGCATAAGTCACAGCACTGTTAGATATGGTAATAACCCCGGTATTTGACAAGGTAGCATCGCCGCTCATGACTTGGGCGGTAGCCAAATTTGATATATTTCCAATAAATATACTTCCGTTTGCGAGTGTCCCTGAAAATTTATTATTAAATGTCGTCCAGTCTGTCGCCGACAGGAATCCAGGGACCGACCCAGTGGCTTTCTGCCCCGCTGCATAGTTTAGTGAAATGACGCCGCTTGCTGAAAGGAAATCATTTGTCGTAAACGCAGCTATCCCCTTTGTGGCACCATCGGCAACTGCATTTTGCATGGTAAGCGAAAGAGTTGGGGTAGTGGTAGGATTTGAGACTGATCCGGTAAACCCAGCTCCATTGGTAAAAGCAAACTGTGTCACTGACCCACCGGCACCGCCCCCCTTTGAAGAAAGATACCATTTATGGTTTACACTGTCGAATGTCAGTACAAATCCATTCCTTGGCGCAGCAGATGTGTCAACAAATAAATGTTTCAATGAGTCTGAACTGCCACCGCCTCCGACTGAAGCACCCACGCTTATAACATAAGGATTGCCTTGTGTGCCGGCTCCCGTCAGTGTAATTGGTCCGGTGCCAGGCTGAACAAGTCCAGAAATATTGCTTATGAAGTTTGATCCATTGGCAAGTTGATTATTATTTATGATTGTATTGGTAAGGGTCGTTCCAACATAACTAAGGCCAGCGCCAATGACTGTCGGCAAAAAAGCCACACCATTGCCTGATACAAGCCCATTCACGGATGTTCCGAGTGTCAAATTGGGAGTGCTGGTGCTGGTCGTTACTGACCCTGAAATGCCATTTGCCTGTGTAAAAATAAAATTAGTGACTGTTCCTATTCCTCCGGTCCCACCACCATTTCCCCGTATCAGAATCGTTTGGGTAGGTCTATTATTTATTGTAAACCCAATGGTGGAGTCATTGACCTTAATAATATTAGTTACAGGGTGTACGGTCGCCGAATCAAATTTGAAGCTGAATGCAGGACCGCCAGTCACATTAACTCCATATCCGGATAGAAAAGTCTGTGTTGCCGGAACCGCTATAAGTTTGCTATATGAAAGTGAGTTTAGCCAGGTTGGATCGTTATAAACCTGTGTCTGGTCAACTGCATTTGTTACCATTGCGGCCGTATAGTCTCCATTTGAAGGAATCACAACGCCGACCCTTCCGTTGAATGAGTTCACATAAGTGCCACCTGTTAGCGCAAAAGCTACCCATCTGACGCCGATCCACATATAAGGCGTCTTATCCTGTGGACGCACGACAACTGTGAATATCTGAGAAGGTGTAAACAAGGTGTCTTTAGATGGCCATACCATCGCTGTATCTATCTTGAGAACCCCTTTTACCCAAATTTCAGTCGTTGGACCGCCCAACCCTTGAATGACAGAAATGTTCTGACCGTATGCAGAACCAAAGAGAAGTAATATGATGATTAATTTTTTCATTTACAAGGGGATATTTTCCACGCTTAAAACCTCTCCCGTTGACAGCGCGGGGAAGAAAAACACTACATAACTTCCGAAAACTTTAGTATAGTAAGATGTCCCGTCTCCAGGATTTGAACCAAGCTGTTTAAGCCCACTCCTGAACACTCTTACATTTGCATTAGCCAGCCTTGCATCTGTAAGAGTTGTGGCTCCATTTCCGGGGAACCCACCCGTTCCTACCACCCATTCAATAACAGCCGTTGAAGGTTTGCCTGTAATCCCTGACCAAGATGAACTTCCGCCGCTGCAATTACTCCATACATAAGCCGGAATAACAGCATTGGTATTTACATAAGGAGGAATTGTACCTCCATTAAATAATTTCTGAAGTTGGTAAACATAATAGCTAAGACCTGCCAAATCTCCGGCGCACCCACGGGCCGCATAATGAGAAAAAATCGCTTCTGCCAGCAAATAATTTTCTGTCAACACTTCATTGTTATTACAACTGGCAGCGTCAAGAGCCGTTTTCATTGCATCGAGTCCCTGAAGCAATACAGTATAAGAAGGTGGAATTTCAGCGTAATAAATTTGTTGTGGAATAGCCAGTGAATCAATTAATGTCACCCATGAGTTCAATCCTGCCATCTGCCAGCTTGGGATAACCGTTAGGTTGACAGTATATTTAGCGTCATAATAACTTCCCTGATAATTCAAATCGAAAGTCTGTAAACTTCCGGCAATAGTTTGAGGAGTTCCATTTACTGAATATATTGTAGACGCCCATTGCCATGTTGTAGACAGGAAATTGAATCCTGATTGTCCGTAACTGGTGCTATCTGTGACGACTAAACGGGGGGTGAATAAATCGAATCCTTGTGTTACAATCGGGATGGGAGGTGTATACTGAAGTGAAAATGATTTCGTAAGCACAGTATCGGAATACCCTGGCGCTCTTACAGTATAGACGATTGTGTAGGCGCCATTTTGGAAGTTTCCTGCTGTATCGAGTCTTAGTTCTTTTAAAGGTTGCGTGAGACTACTACCAGACCAAAATACATCAGGGGTCGCAAAATTTCCGTTGATGGTAACACCGTCCGGCTGCGTGATTGAAATTATTCCTGTAACAGTAGTAGAAACTCCAATTGGGTATGACGAGTTGTCGATAAATTTTAATTTACTGGGAGATTGTGATTTGTCCATCACAATCGAGAACGATATGACACCAGACAGGTCACTCATTTGATTCTTTTGACAACTATACTATGGTTTGAAAAATCATAGTATTTTGTTTTTAAATCAGATCCGAAATTAGCTCTTGAATCAATCGTCCCAAGTTGCAAATGCTGATTATTCTGTACCAATATCTGCCCACTTTTTACAAGTTGATCCAATACCTGTTGCATATTTACCACATCATTGTTATGAAGGATAGGATGATTTTGCGTGTTGGGAGCGAAGTTATTTTTTAAGAAACTGGATATATCTGTCCAATCTTTCCCAAAAAGGAATGCAAGAATTATTGCTGCCATAACTAAATTATTTTAGCGTAAATATTAATGTCATCGATGCCGTAATATTCAGTTGCATGGGCACCTCCGGATTTGATTGTCCCGAAAAGTTCAAAATTTGCTGAAGGAAGTGAAATCTGGCCGCTTTGCCAAAGATCACGGACGACTGTTTTGATGTCGGCTATAGTCATGTGTTCAGACAGCATTACTTTAAGGATGGGGGTAATATTCTCCCATAATCCGGACTTCTCCGAAGCCTTGAGAAAGGTTAATATCCTGGCTCCTGGGCCAGTTGCTACTTTGGCCGGCGTTGTGGAAATTGGTCTGCCGGATATGGTAGCTTCTTTTAATACAGGCGGCGGCTGATCTTCGCTTTGGGCAACATTTTGCGGAGTGTCATCTGGAATTTTCGGCAACGCCGACCCTTCCATGGGAGCAGGGATAACATGCCCAGATATTTTTATTTCCTCATTTGGCTGGGTCTGGTCAGGTTTGCCGAACGGATCCCAGGCTGCTTGTTGCTCTTCCATAAAACTTATTTTTTTTTGTTAACAAATGCAGCCACATTGAAAAATGCAGGGCCGCCGTAAACCAAAATCAATGGAAAACTGCTAATTTATATGGATATCTTAATGTTGTTACTCAATGTGGCTGCTCTTAATGCAGACTTCTATTTCACTTCCGCCTTTGCTGCTGTAGCTTTCTCCGGCTTCATCAAACTTAGCATCCGGTTATAAATTTCCTCACCATTTTTGGATGTTTCAAGCCAGTCTTTAAACCTGTCGATAATGCCTTTCATGGTTCCATCCGAACGCTCAAGGGCGGCTATCGTCTGCTTATTAGAGCCCCACACGAATTTATTCTCCAGTGGCACAAATTCAATGACCTGCCTGTTCATCGCTCTTTTGATAGCGGCTGCGTAAGATATGTTTGACTGTTCCACTTTTGCAAAAGCAGCCGTATCTTCCTCTGCCATCTGCAATACCTGATCTTTCAATAGGGTATAATCTTCGGTTTCATCCCATCCCATTGCGGCTGCAAAATCACGAACTTCCTGCTGGTTTTTATTTCTGGCAACGGCAACAGCGTCAGCCCTTTGCTCCCTTTTGCTATATGACTGTTGAGCATCTTGTAGTTTATCGACCCTGCGGAAAGTGGCTTTCATATTCTTGTTCTGGTACATACCGTTCTCATGTTCCGGGTGCAATTCAAGCAGAGCAAACATATCCCAGTTATCGGTATTTGTAAGGTCAAGACTCAAAAGTCCCCTCATGTATTCAGGTACAGATACCCTGGCTACGCTGAAATTCGCATCCGATTCATCGGATCCATTGGGCAACCCGATAAGTACCGACTGTTTGGAATGCTTATCAATGATATTGAATGTCACAGGCCGGAGGGTATACAGCCTTGGGTATACCTTTTTATCTGACCTGACAATCACTTCATTTTCACCATCATGGGCTATATCTGGAAGAAAATGGGAAATGTCGAATCTGTATTCGACTAATTTACCGGCCTTCTGTAGTCGGGCCTGTAATTCTTCGCGTGTTTTTTCGGAGATATGGTTATATCTCCCGATTGCTTCTAACATGGCTATAATTTTTTGGTTTACGAAAAAGAGGCGGCAGTTACGCCGCCTTTATTTTTTTATGCTGAACGGTATTTCTGCATGTGCTTGACACCGTACATTTCAAGACCGACATTGGCAATCCACTCTGTGCGGAATACCTGTTCGGAAGATGTAGGCGTAGGAGCCAGTGCGCCGGTATACCATTCTGTGATAAGACCGTTGCTTGTTCCACCAGCCATGGCCTTTGGAAGATACCGCAGTTGCAGCCGTCCTTCCATGCCTCCGCCGACGACATTTACCTTGTCTTTTGGTATCCAGTAAATGCTGCCAACGATATCAGGAACAACAGTTGGTGAGAACAGTTGTGGGTGATCGAAAATAGGCAGGTGAACAAATTCCATTTCGGCATTGGAATATTCCCATTTCATTATTTCAAGGTCCGCATCCCTTCCATCGATAACCAACCGAACGGAGGTAATACCAGAAGACCCTAAATTTTTCATCAGGTTTGACCATGGACGCTTCGCTTTCGTGCCGGAGAATCCCATTTGCTGAAGCGGGGCCTTGTTTGCGATGAAGTTGTCAATCATCTTGGCCACATCCCCCAAAAGGACGGTGCCGAGCGTTGCAACCTGGTCAGTGGCACCAAAAGTGCTGATATACTGATCCATGCCCATGGTAGTCTGGACTGGGCGGTTGTTAAGCGTTAAAACAGGGTTTGTATCACTGAACAAGGTTACGGACTGAACACCCTGGATACATGCGGAACTTATCATTCCGTTTAAGGTATTCACCTTGTATATGTGACTTACAGGGGTGTAATAAGGCTGGCCTTCAACGGTCACCTCAACTTTTGACACTTTCTGTACGTCAGAAATTTCATCTATTTCTTTGAAAATTTGAACTTGGTTAATAAACCGGGTAACCCCGATTTTGCGGTTGGCCTTTTTATCGGACTGTTCTTCATTCGCATTGCTTATGAAGCCAATCGTATCGTTTCCAACAGCATACAGTGGGCTTCCGTCAACAGCCTGTACTGTAATGGTATCAACGCTTGATGCGCTGGATACATTCGTGATAAGGCCCATGCGGCCAATATCGTTGGCATTTGAAAACCGAACGCAGTCTCCCTGTCTGGAATAGCCACCTGAAGCTGCGGTAAGGACCAATACTATGATAGAAGTACCATAGCCAGAGGATACAGAGTTTACCACGCCGGTTGCAAATACATCGTTGTTAACAAAGTAGTTGTATATCGGAACGGAGGTGGGCTTTGTGCGCCCTACCAGTTTCATAATATTTACGAAAGTGGCATCTCTGGACTGGTCAATTAAATTGGGATTTATTTCCCTCTGGTCGAGGAAGCTGATTGCGGACACGAACTGTTTGTTCAGCGTCCCTTGCGTGATCGCCATTTTGTAAGAATTTAACGGGTTAGTAATATATGTTTACTAACCGGAAACGATGTTTCCTGATTTGGCGAGGGCTGCTACTGGTGTAGATTTTGCTTCAGGTTTCGCTGTTGTGTCTCCTGGCAGCTTGGCATTTTCAATTAAATCTGCGGTCTGTTTTTTGCCAATATCGATGTAGAATTTCGCAAGTGAATTAAGGAATCCTTTCCAATCTGTGGCTACTGCACCAAGGACTGCCTGCTGCTCATGGTCCCATTCCCCCTTTTCTGTCAGCATAGCTTCACCCCATTTCTTGGTGTCAAACATAACCCCTTCATACTTATTAATATCTGGTATCTCCCAGTTAAACTTCTGACCTTCGATTTCAATGGACAGCTTTTTATCCTTTGTGATACCATTATATATACTGCTCCCCTTAATCTCTTTTTGATAATTCTCAATGGATTGCTTCAAGGCGGCTTCTGCCTGCGCAATGGCAGGGTCAGGTTTTACTTCAGGAGGCTTCGAATCAAGAATGTACTGCTTCTGTTTTTCTACAAGTGCATCACGAATCTTTTTGGTATCCGCATTCAGCAAAATCTTACCCCTTTTAACATCTTTTTCAGAATACATGTTGGGGTCGAGTTTGTAGGTGTCGGTCACCTTGGATTCGTAAAGCTCCTCGAAGTCTTCGTCAGATAACTCCGGATAATCAGATTTAAGCTGATGCCTCATCAACTGTTCACCTGTCATCTTTGAATAATCTGTAGCGGCTTCTTTTAAATAAGCTGTTACATCCCCTCCTGATTTCCACTTTTGAATCAACCCGGCCATCTTCTCATCCAGCCCTATTGCCTTCAGAATTTCGATTTCCGGTTGTTTTTTGAGAACTTCTTGCCAGTTGGCTTCTTCAGGTTGTACGGCCTGCTTCGGCTGCTCTGGCTGTGCTTGAGAGATCGGTTTTTGCTCGGGAGCAGGAGTTTCTTTTGGGACTGCCTCAGTCTTAGGTTCCTCTTGCTTTTGGGCCGTTGCCGGTTCCTCTTTTTTTATCTTAATATCCGGTATATCTACCGTATTATCCTTTGTTGTCTGAACCCCTTGTTTTGCAATAATAGCCGCTATATTCGGCTGTTCTTGCTCTGCTGTCTCTTTGGCTGGGGCTTCTAATGTTGCTACGTCTTCAGGCATCTTCGATGTTTTGGTTTACAACGTCTTCGGAAACGAATTTATCTTTAAACCTGTCGGGATAAACTGTCTCCCAAATACCGTTATCATGTTTTACAAGCCATTGTCCTTCTTCCACTTTCACAAACGCCTCTTTATGGTGTATCATTACAAAAAATCTTCCGCTGTCATGCTTTACCGGGGTCGATTGAAATTGTATATTTTCTCCACGGAGGATACCTTGTTTATTCGCACTTGTGAGTACAAATTGTTCGGCATCAACTCTTTTGTAATAACATGGCACAGAAGTAAAGTTAAATAATATTTTGAATAAAAAATAAAATTCTTTATATTCACTTTACCGACGCTCCAGCGGGAACCTGGACTTTTACCCGTTAATTCGGGCCATAGCCCAGGGACACTGGGCTTTTTTTAAAAATTTATTTTTTAGGTTCGTACCAGTCAGAACAAAATTTATCTGGATCGGTTGGTATATCGCCACTTCCATTATTCCATTTTCTATAGTGTCCGTTCTCGCAATCTTCCCCGTCCCAGAAGCGGCAGTTCGCGCAGCAGGAACCTCCCCTCGGGACCTCCATTGCTGGTTTATGGTCCGCCGGATAAGTTGGTTTTTTGCTTCTTGATATGGCTGGATGTGTTATCATTGTGCTGCCGCCTGTTCAGACTGTTGTGCCGGTGGAATAATATGCTGAATAAGCTCCATCTGTGTTTTCCATTCCGCTGCTTGGGCGAGTTGTTTCGCTTTTATCTCGGCTATGATGGTGTTAAACCTACCAGTAACATTCGCCAGTTCCATGGCGGATTGTTCTTTCATTTGCTCAAGCTGCATTTGAATCTGACCGGATACCTGCGCCGATTGCTGTTGCCCTTGAATGGTCTGGGCGGTAATTGCCTGTTTTTCCGCTGCCTGGGCCTGCTTATTTTTCTTAACCTTTAGGGCTATCATTTCCTGGGCCTGCTTGAAATTATACGTATTAAGCAGTATCATCATATCCGATGTATCAAGGAACCCCGCTGCCCGGTCCTGCTGGGAATTTTGAATCAGGAATTGTCTTTCATTATCAGTCGGACGCTCTTCAGTCATTATTCCATAATCCCGAAGTGGAAGGTCTTTTGAAACGGATATAAATTGCAATGTGCTCTTATTCAAGGCAGGCGCGTATCCTTCATACCCAGTCAGTTTAACAGACTGCTGTATGCGTTTTACCATATCTTCGGCAAGTTTTTCAAGCAAAAACCTCTCTCCATTTGCCATCTCGAATAGCGCGTTGTCGGTCGATACATTGGCGCTTTCAACCCCTGGCACAGGCGTCCTTCTGGTGTCACCCCCCATGGTCACAGCATTAAAACCGCATATCCCTTCAATCTTATTGATATTCATCTCCAAATCTTGATATAGTCCGGCAAGTTCCTGTGCAACACTGTTTTCTATTGGGATAATAGGTTTGTAATTCGGATTATTAATGTCTCCCATGAGATCCGAACGGCCAGCCAAAATCCCGGACTGGAAGAACATATTAATAAGCTGTTTGGATGTCATGTTCTCTCCTCCTTTGCTTAGAGCCACCTGCTCCAATGCAGCGAGGTCTATCCACCATCCTGAAGGGACCATTCTGGCTTTGAAATTCTGTATCCTGTACCAGGTAAGGCAGCACTGGTCGATAAATGGAATCAGTTTCTCCATCTGTCCCTGGGCTCTCATCTGGTAGAAATTAGGGGCATAAAAGCGGTATGACAACTCCGTTTCCCCCATTTTCTTTGGGTTGACTGACCTTTTTTGATTCTTTTTAAGCTCGAATCCATAGGAATAATTAGTTCCCACTACCCAGTTTATTTTGTATACGACCTTTATTTTTTTACTGGTATATTTTGTATTTTTTTCAGTATTTGGCACATCTCTGTTTAGATTGCTATACTTTGACTCTTTAAAAGTGATATTCCCATTCCAGTTGGTAGAATCCTTCCATACGATATCATTGTATGAGAAAAATTCAAGTTGCAGCACCTTGCATTTAAAATGGTCATAGCCTTTATAGTAAGATGTGCTCCGACTGACAAATGAAGGATTATTCCATTTGCCGGCTACATTTGTCCCAAGGTCGAGTAATTGTTCGTCTGTGAAGATAGGCGTCCCGTCTGACTTTGTTTTGGTGGCAAGGTCAGTTATCGAAACGTCAATCACTTCTCCCGCATGTTGCAAGTCACGGAAGTCTTTGAACTTGCAGTAATTGGTGACAATACATTCTGGGTCTATAAACCGGAAGTATGGCCTACTGTGATCGTCCAGTCCTTCATAATACCCAGCTACTCCGCAGTCGAAGAAATCTTCAAACCATTTTTTTCTAACCTCTTTGACACCATTCTCGTAAAATGCCAATGCAATAGCTTCTTCCGCATCCTTTGCCCGGTTAAACTGTTCCCCAAAATCTATTCGCATTTGCAGTTCCTCTTCATCCCATGGCTCATTACCAGCGGGTTGCACTGCCGGATGCTGCGCCAGTTCAGGATTCTGCTGCTGCATCATCTGGCGCACAGCAATTTTAGCTTTCAGTTTTGCATACAGTTTAGCCAGTTCTCCTTTGGCAGTGGGATCAATGGGTGTGCAGACAATTCCATATTCCTGCTGTACCAACCTTGAAATAGCAATACTCCTATATTTACTTACAAAAGCTGGCGCCGTCCAGTCTATCGGCATAAACGTATCTTTCTGCTCCTCGTCAATTCCCATCAGTTCCCTGTAAACATTGATCGGCTGCTTACTTAAAGCATACAGCCTGTACTGCTCATATTTGTCATACGAATTATAGAATACCGACTTTGGAACCGCCGCCGTAAAATCATGCCATGCCGCCCAGGCATAGGACCGGGCCCATGCTTCGTCCTTGTCTTTTGGATCGATATCATGCCGTGGGAAAAACCACGGCCCCTGTTCGTCATAGTTATTTTGCGTTGATGTCATACGGCATTCCCTCCTATTAAACGGTATACTTTAAAGTAATCGGTGACTTCATTGGATTTTTTCTGATATTGTTTCGGTTGATGCCTTTTGGTTGCAATAAGGGCCATACCAGCCCCAATAGCCCGGTCAAATTTGGTAGTCTTACCAACATCAAATTCGAGCCAATCTTTAATCAGGTCTTTAAAAAAAACTTTTTCAATAAACTCATTGATATATGCTTCTGTGTAATCACTTAATGATTGAATCATGTTCCCATGACCATCAGAGTACAGACCCGGCTCTGTCTCTCCGGGGAGCCACATTAAAAAATTCTGGCAATTTTTAGCTTTAAAATATTCTTTAAATGAATCCACGTTGCGCTCAAAAAGTGCCTGACATCCGAAGAACCAAAGCATTTTGATAATATCATCATATTGAATAGCCGTTGTAGGTGCACGGTATGTGTACTTACATACAAAAGCATCATTAAAAATATTATTCGGATCTCCGCTGTCTCTTTTTTTATAAATGAAAGCTGCGCAATCTGATCTACGATTATCAGCCACTTTATCATACTTGAAAGGGTCAACGCCGGCTGCAAATGCTAAATTATTATTAGGAGTATACCGTTCATTTTGCTTAAGCACTTTGTTTGCATCCTTCATTACAAAGGCACTACACATCTCAAATCTACCTGTTTTTGATTTTTCCCATACTATTTCAGTAAATGGCTCACCATCTTTCCAAGCAAATGATCCTTTTTCAGTTAGATTATCTTTCCATGAAATTCGGTCAAGTTGGTCATTTAGTTTGATATCGTCATATAAACAGGTGGCAGCATTTATTCTGAAGGCTTCAACAATGCTCATAGGCATCTTACGGATTAACGCTGATAAAGAACGCGGATCGTCCCGAACGCCCTCTCTTTCATTCAAAATATATTGAATTGTTTTTTCTTTATCAGGCTTGCCAAAATTATCGTATAGCTTTTCATCTCCATTCATCATTGGCCTTTCATACGATGGGACAAAATATCTATATAATCCTGATTTTGTTCTTCCATTAGCATTTTTATCTTCAGGATCGGAATATTCCCAAAGTTTTTTCGGGTCATCCATCCGGTTATCCTGTTCCTCAATCGTACTGGTAAGGATTGCTTTACCAATCCACTTCCCTTTATCCATTAAACAAAATTTTACACACTCCCATCTATCCCAGACAGAAGATTCTTCTGTTTTACCATACTCATCCATGAAATAGGTATTAAGTTTTGTACCATCATAATATAAAGGTTCATGTGATCCGAAATCAATCCAAGATTCAAGCTCAACACCTCCTAAAATATTTAATGCTTTTCTTCCTTTAATATTTGTTTTGAAAAATCTTAATTCAGATTTTGGGGTCACTCCTTGAGATTCATCGAAAACAGGGCGGAAAAAAGAAGGTAGTTTTTTAAAGAAAGAAATTATTGTCTTTTGAAATATACCTTTACAATCTACGGTCGTTTTCGACTGAATACCTGCATGATGATTTTTAAACAGTGAAGCTCTATCAAGCAGTATTGACCCGGCTTTAAACGTCTTACCTGAACGACGACCTTCGATATCAATCATTCCGCCGCAATATGGATCTTCAACGCAATATTCCCATACATAAAAAAACCTTCTGTCACTCTCCCAGTAATCAGGATAGCCAATATCCAGCGGACACCAGTTAAGGTAAAAGTAAAATGAGCATGGAATATAAGTAGCAACTCCGTTAATCATAACCCATAACCCGCACAACCTATATCTCCAATGCTTTTCACGAATTTTTTCAAGTTCTGGATCGTAATAATTGGCATCACCTTTCTGCATTTCCATTTCCAGTTTCTCTTTTTTATCCCAATCTTTCGGAAGTGCAATTCGTTCCCAGTATTGTTCTTCTTTTTTATTAGACCGCTTGATAACGCCAACATATTCAAGTTCACCTGTAAGCCGGTTTTTCCCGTACCCAACAGTGGGTAATTGACATTTGTACTCGTTCACATGCTCAACAGAGCCATCTTTAATCGGATAAAACATTAAACTATTTTTTTACTTTTTATGAAATTATCCATAGCCCACAAAGGTTGAATATTAGTATAATTAAAACATTTCCTTTGCTCTTCCTCTATCGTTAAATCAAATGAAGCACACGGTCTAATGTGATCCATATGAATTTCTCCGTTCATAAATTTATCCCAATTCATGCCTTCTGTAAATAAAGACTCGAAATAAGATTTGAAATAATCAACAGAACACCCTAATAAAGTTAAAGTAGATTCCCTTTTATCTAAGCCTCTGATTGCTTTATATATACGCCCTCGCAATAAACATTTAATTTTATAACCAGGATCTGTAGCAATCTTCATTTTTTTATACTTCTTTTTACTTTCTCTAACCAAAACTTTATTTTTATCAAGCCAACTTCTACTTTTAATTTTTAAAATTTCTGCATTTTCAATTCTGTATTTTTTATTTAATTCAGAGAGTTTTTGCTTATTCTTTTTTCTATATTCCTTTTGCCATGCAGATGCGTATTCTTTTGTACGTTCTCGGTATCCTGCTCTACTTTTATATATTTCAGGCCATTTATCTTTCTTATCTTCTCTATTTTTTGCACAAATTGCTTCTTTATTTTTATGATAATTGGCTTTATTTTTAGCATTTTGTATATCTCGGTTATCCTCATGCCACTTTTTTAGTACAGCTGCTATTTTTACCTTATTTTTAAGCCTATATTCTCTTCTACGTTCCTTATCGCAAGGTCTGCAATATGGTTCATACCATGGTCGGTTAGATTGTTTATGAAATTCAGATATATCTTTTTCAACTTTACATATCTTGCATACCTTGGTTATCATAATTATTTAATATTACTCATTAATTCCGGTGTTAACTTACCTTTTTTCTTTACTAATTCAGTATCCTCTCCAAAAAATTTGTTTGTATAAGAATCCAACCGTTGAATATCTTTATCAAGTTCTTCTGAAATAGCTGCTTTAATTTGAACTGCACTTAACACATCTTTGTCTTTTCCTTCAGAAATTGGGATCATTAATCTTTTTATTGATTCCCAATATTTAAAATCTATTGCGCAAATAGCTGCAAATTCTTTACTTTTAGCAAATCTCATTAAATATTTAGTTATTAAATCTGCAATAAATGGATGGTTTTGGTTATAAATCGACTGCAACACCTCTTCTTCTTCCATATTAAACATTGCCAGTTCAGCGGCTATTCCTTTGCGGTAATTAAGGTCACGCTCGTTTATTACAAGCGGTGATTTAGGGTCGTATACCATAACAACAAAACGCAAAAGATTATCCAGATAAGGATCGTCAGCCCATTCCGGAGCCACTATTTCAGACAGCCTTGGATACTCCTGTAGCATCGGGTTCTCCGTCAGCGGGTTGAAGACACAGGCGTTGAACATTTTTTTTGGGTAGCTCATGGTGTACCCTTCTCTGAATTATCATCACCTTCATCAATTAGTTTCTGAATTTTACCTTTAGGATCATACTTTTCCTTTTCTTCGTCAGTCATATTTTGAAATAATTTTATTTTATCTTCTTTTGGAAGCCTTTGAAACATGGATTCATAAACAGATTTACCTGATTCAAGATTTTTCTTAACTGACTTTTGCTGTTCTGGAGATAACTTCTGCATCAATTCATCAACCTTATCATCATTCCCAGCCTCATTTGCTTTATAAATTTTACTCTCTGTAACTGCGCTTTCAGTTGGTTCTCCCTTTGGAAATCTTTTATAAAATTTATCTATAATATCATGTTCGGTAGGGGTGTAGGCTTTGCTTTCTCTGACTCCAATAGTATTTATAAAAGTGTTCCATAATTTTTCATGCCCCTCTTTTGAAGGGAATTTATTCCATGAATCTGGAAGAAATTCTTTACCTGCGGTCGGCAAAGGCGTTGTAGCTGCATCTTTAAGCCATTCGCTGTAATCAATCTGTCTGCCACGAACAGGATCGAATTTTGTTGCACCTTCAAATAAAATCTGTGAGTAAGGTGAAATTCTGTTATACATAAATCTTCCGGGGTCATGTATCATTTCCCAAATATCTTCAGGAACACTCCTAAGTCGGTATTTCTGTCCTCCATGAATAACGGCAAATGGTTCTTCAAAATGATAATCACCGTCGATAGATTTATTAAGTATCCTGGCTGTAACATACATTGTAGCAGCGAGAACCATCAACGCCCTTGCCTGCTCTGTTCCATGCTTTGTAAATGCCTGACCTACAAATCTTGCTCTTGCTTCAAGAAAATCAGGTGCAAGAGCAAGCATACTGAATACATCTTGTGCCGTTTTATTTCTTCCAATCATATCATAATTAAGGTGACCATAAGCAGCATTAATTTGCTCTCCTGTCTGCCTATAAATAGCATCTTCGGATATTTTATCATTTACCAAAGCATTTTGATTTCTTTTCATATTTCTATCCAAAGCATGTAATGCTGTCTGCATCTTAAGTCTTGGAATGTAGCTATTAAACAAATGTTCTTGGATTGGAAGAATCGTTTTATTATAAATAGGAAGATTTTTTAATAAATTGTTTGCAGATAGCCCTTCGGTAAAAGATGATTGCGAATCATAATCATACAACTTCAGCCCATGTTTAAGTAAGTTAGCTTGCGTTTCATCATTAAAATTTACATCTTTCAGTCCCGATATTGGGTTTATTGTGTGACCTATAGCATGTGTTCCTTCCTGTACGTAATGGAAAAATGGAGATACTGAAAATATTGTACGCTTAACGATATTAGAGCCCCACATTGCGGCCCTGCCTACAGCATAATCCTTAAGTGCTGAATGCCCAAGAATATTACCAAGCCTTTTATACTCCTCTGGATGAACAAGTAAGTCTCCTTTTGCAAAAACAGGGTTACCTGCATCATCTTTCGTTGCCCAATACCAATCTCTCAATGCAAAATGATTTATCGGTCTATAATCAGAATATTTTTCTGGTGCAGTAAATGGGTTCACCATCATAGCTTCTGTCGGTTCGCCCACAAGTGGGTAGTCTTTATTGGCTATTTGTTTACCCATTCCTGCCTGAACCAGTAATGGACGACCATCAGAAGCCTTACCATCGGTTGCATTTTTTATAAATGCTCTTGAATAAAGAGCTTTATTAAACGATTGAGAATATACCCCAAGGATATTGGCAAAATCTTTTGTTCTGGCGCTATACCCAGCTTGCTCCAAATCGAAAAACGTCTGATATGTCCTCTCTTTTGCATATTTAAAAGATGTATTTATTTTACCAGACATAATATCAGTCAATAATTGATTAGCTACAGGGTTGTCTTTTTTAACTCCTATATGAGTCATATAATCCTCTAATTGACTTTTTAGAATACCAGCATCATTTCCTGTCTTGAACATGGAATCAAAATAATCGTTTACAGATTTAGCTACCTCTATTTCAGATGGTGTTAAATGCTGTGCCAATATGTAACCACCCTTGTGTTTAGCATCCGATTTTTCAGCCCTTTCTTTTAACATATTCATATCACCACCAGCTTCTATCCAGTTAGAAATTGCTTCTCTTTTGCCTTTGTCTGGAATCATTTTAGTCAAATGATTTACCATATCCATTACTTCCTTATCATTTTTTTGCTTTGAGTAACTGTATTCACCAATAGCCTTATCCATGCTTTTCCATTCAGGTTTGTTTACATAAGCGTCTTTTACTGCTATCGCTGTCGATTTTAGTTTATCAAATACTTTCTTAATTGGTGAAATAGCAGAACTTACTTTTGAACCTGCTATGTCAGATTTTTCTTGTGCTGTCAATTTGTTTGCAGCATCTATTTTTGCATCGAGTGTCTTTTTATTCTTTGCAATATCCTGAATTGCATGGCTCAATTTGACCTCTGGCGTAAGACCTCTTGCCTTAATCAACTCATCCACTTTTGCCTCATCCAGAGACGAATGTTTCATTATTGACTCTTTTAGTTCCTGATCCGTCATGGAATCAGGTGCCCGCTTCACCATATTTGCAATAGCGTCTTCTTCATCTGCACCTTTCAGCTTTGGAAATGCCTCCCCTTCAGTCTTTCCTCCCTTCACTGTTCCTTCGGTAAGTTGCATCAGGTGTTCAGCCATATTGGGAGCGGAAATCTTATCTTTCAGGTTTTTAAGAGCATCATACTGGCGGTTGAAATAACGGACTATTCCTTCATAAACCCTTTGGAGCATATTTTTTTTATGTTCATCAGGAACTTTCATATCAGCCAGCATATCACGAAACTTCTGATTGGAGAACACCTCTGCAATCAGTTCATGTTCATTAGACGTGCCATATTTATCAGCCGGGATAATGTCACGCCTTACCAGTTCCGGTATAAGCACGTCACCAACATTACCTTTTGGGAGCCCCATCTGTTTCCTTATTTCTTCAAGCATGGACCTCACTTCTCCACGAAAAGCAGGATTCTTTTCAATTTCGTTTCTCGTAGCGGCGTGAAAGAGTTCGTGCAGGATGGTCCGGTGAGCATCTTCCATGCTCCCGTGTGCCGAGAAATCAACCTGTATACGGCCATCAGGATGAGAGAGACCCAACACCCGCCCGCCAAGGTCAGCGTCTTCGATATGGATATTCGGGTTGGCCTTCATTATGGGTTCCAAGAAGTTAGCCGCCCGGTTCATAAGTGGGTCGTCATGCTCTGCACGAATAGTTTGAAGTGCTTTAACAGGATCGGCATATTGCGGAGGAGTTACCCCTTGGCCACGGTCACCAACTTTAGCCAGTGCCTTCTGGGCACGGACGATATTATACTCGTCCTGGGTGCCACCATATTTTTTCTTATACTCTGGGTAACTGTTGCGCCGGGCATACCTTATCTGCTCATCAGAGACATCCAGCTTTGGTACAACAGGATCGGAGGGTGGTCCTTTGAGGGCTTTTTTAAGTCCTAACTCAAACTCGTCTTTGGTGCGGAAATTGGTGGATACGGGTTCGTTTCCTCTATCTTGTTGCTTAGACTCATTGCCTTTGCCTTTACCATCCGGTGGTACACGTTTTTCATCGCCTGCACCTGCTGTGGACGGTCCAGCCTTTGCATCAGTTTCATTATGCCCGGTGTCTGCTGAACGTGACTCTGAAACATCTGGAAGTTTTTCTTTGCCATAATCATTGCGTTTAATTTCTTGTTCAAATAAATCTCCAATATCTTTCATTGGGATGAAACCGGAACCGATATCCCTTACAACATATTCTTCCGCCTCATTCCATTTTGCGGTAGGAATAGACATTTTTTCAACATTGGCTCCACGGCCTCTTGTATACTGAATATTCCCGTCGTCATGCTGCTCTTTTAGTGCGGTAAGGAATTTTTCTGCTCGTTTTGTCTGTTTGCCGGCATCTATATCCCTTACAGCGGCTTCTCTTTCGGATTGCGTCATATCCGGAATGTTAACCCGCCAATCGTACTCGCTATTTTTAACCGAATTTATCTCATTTTTGAATGTATCGTAGAAATCTTTAAAAGCCTGCGGCTGATCTTTTATGAGTGTTTTGTCTGGAAGTTCAGCCGGAGCGGCATTTTTTGTGCTCATGTAGTCTTCCTTAGCCTGGTCGTTCCACTGCTTACCATTTTTTTCATAGGCATCGTTCACTGCCATATTGTTGGAATGGTCCACAACCAAGTTTGCCGGATCATCAGGGATATTTTTCCTGGCCTTGATAACACGGTTCTTATACTCATTGAATGATTCTCCCAGTTTCTTACCTTCAAATTCTTTAGCATCAGGGTTGTCAACGAAGAACCTCTGCGCTGGTTTAAACGCTTCATCCCCGGTTTTAGAGAACTCACCAAGATCCCATGAGCGAAGATTAGGGTCCTGAATATGCTCTGCGCCAAACGCTTTTGCTACCTCGGCAGCGGTCTGTGCTCCCCGCATGAGGTCAGAAGAATATACTTTTGTAGGAGAAATTCCCTTGTCTTGCAGGTCTTGTATTAGCTTCGGAATCTCTTCTGCTTTGGATTTTTCTGTAATTGGTGTCTGACTCTGGCCACTAAGCACATTCTGGGTGTCTTCTACCGATGTGCCATGGCGGACGACTGTTGTGCCTGGTGTTTGTGGTATGGCAGGTTCTTCTGGCTTTGCCCCTTGGCCTTCATCTCCTTTGCCCACCTTGCTGCTATCGCCGGGTGCTTTAACCACATCATCCTTCGTTGCGCTTCGCTTTGGAACGGCATATCCTTTAATTTTAAGGTCTGAATAAACTTGGTTTAGTGAATCGAGTGTTTTATGATGCAGGTTTTTTACAGATTCGATGGCAGCTTCATCTTCGCCAAGTCCTGATTTGATATGAAGTTGCTGTTGAGCCAGAACATAGTTCCTCTCCGCTGGAGATAGTCCACTTTTACCTAAACAATCTATAAATCCTCCTGGCATAATAGAAATGTTTGCAAAATTTGATGCAATGCTTCCTCATCTTCCCATTTCCTTGATTTTCGTTTCCTGCCATCGCCACTACCAGTGATTGTAAATGTTACATTATCATTGGCAATCACCGAATCGCTAACAGAAACCAAATGCGTAATTCCTTCAACAAGCGCATCTGATACCGTAACGGCATCAGATTTAATAAGTTGTGTCTGTAATTGAATTCCATCACCCGAAACGACCGCATCCGATTTACTTGTAACCTGTTGCTTAATAACCCCATCCGAACCAACTACAATATCTGACAATCCCAATGCAAATCTTTCGGAAGTGGTAAGCAAATCTTGGGTCGAAACGGAATCAGTTTTTAAAAGAGCATCAGTCTTTGAAAGAGCGTCGGAACTTGTTACAGAGTCTGATTTTGTTTGTCTAACCGACTTAATTACCGAGTCAGAACTTGTTACCGAGTCACTCTTAACAGGTTCGATTGTTTTAATGACAGCATCGGAACTTGTGACCGAATCTGCCTTTAGGGGCTGACTGCTTTTCGTAACCGCATCAGAACTTGTGAGCGAATCAGCCTTTACAGGTTTTATCGTCTTCACAACCGTGTCTGAAGATGTTACGCTGTCAGATTTTAACGGCTGGATATTTTTTACTACCGAATCACTTGAAGTGACTGAATCTGCCTTTAAAGGCTGTATATTCTTTACAACCGTGTCACTACTGGTTGCCGAATCCGCAAACGCTGCCGGTTGAATCTTTTTTACCACAGCATCCGAAGTAGTAACCGAATCTGAAAGGGCCAGCGTTAGGGTTGCCCCCATCAGATTGTTTAATTGTAATGGTAACAGCATGTATCATAGGATTAATCTGGAAGTTCAGCCCATAACAGACCAATCTGTACCTGTAATGTTGTGAGTGTTGCCGTTCCTGCCGGTGATGCCCAACAACCTGGAGGTACTATCATTGCACCACCTAAATCAATCCATGTCAACAGCGTTGTATCAACTGTCAATGCGCCTGTGTGAAACTGTGCAAACGGAAACAGTTGAGCGCCTGCGTTAGCCGGCGTTCCAATTCTATACACATTACAGCCGGATGTTTTACCTCCAATTAGCATATTGCCACTAGCATCTATTGCGGTCGTGGTTCCCGGAGCAACGGATTGACCGCCGTTACCAGTCAATCCCAAACCCCCTGCAACCGTAGTCACAACGCTCGAACTGAACCCTACTCCCAATATATGAGCATCAATATTGGAACTTGGCTTGTTCCATAAAAGCGGCCCACCAGTACCAGCAGCAGTTGAAAAAATAACAGGGGCCGTAAGCGTGGCATAAGCGCTGAATACAACTCCCAACTTGACCAATGTGGCATATTTGCCCACTAATTCAGAAATCATTAACTCGTTTGCTACACCTCCAGGCGCACCAGCATTACCGTTATTGACAAATGCTTTTACCGGGAGAGCCAGTGAACTTAGATTAATAAGTGGCATATTTTATTTTTTAAATGTTTATAATTAGTGATTCTTCAGAAGTCATCCTATCTAAATCATCAGTGGTATTAGCTATAATTATTAATATTTTATTCATAACCCTGAGTTGAACCAATATCTGATTTAAAATATCTGGTTGTTCCTGAACTGGTAATGGATTAGATAACGATACCTGCGTCATAGAATCCTTTCCACCGAATCCTTCTTTTACATTCTGAACCTTAGACCCATCAGGAAGTAAATCGGTTGAAATTAAATCTCCGGTTGTACTGGCTGCATTCAGTTGTGTATTGTCCGTTGCCATTTAAACTGCTTTACTCCAAATTTGAAAAATAGGATTCTCTGTTAATTCAAGTCGTTGTCCACAAGTGCATGTTTGACAATGGTGGGTTGCTCCTTGTCCGTGATGCCCGGTCCTTAATTCAAGATTCTCTTTTCTATTGTCGTCCTTTTTACCATTTTTATGATGGACAGTTTCCCAATCAAATAGCGGCCTACCTAAAATTTCTGCCATAACTAATCTGTGTTCCAATATATGATTACTTCCTTTTGGTTTCATAGAAGCCAACTGATGATCTTCTGATATCCAGATTCTAATATAACCCTGTCTTGTTTTAACTCTACCACCATTCCATAAATTATGGCGAGCACCCATAGTATTTTTAGAATGAAGTTTACCGGCACAAATATGCGAGCAAGTTTTACTATTCGCTATAACTCCTCGTGGATTATACGATTTACCACATATCACACAATTTTGCATCACTCTTTTTCTCTCTTTACGTGAATTGCAACATTTTGAAGAACAATATACCTTATCTGTCCACAGAATGCCTCTATGATTTTTTTTTCTGCGAAAAATAATTCCACATGTTGGGCAAATTTTACTCTCAACATATCCAGGCTGAGATTCGGTTCTTCTACATTTGCGAGAACAATATTTTTTATTGGCCCATACTTTTTGACTTACTCTTGCAGGACCTTCATTAATCATCTCTTTTCCACAAGCGATGCAATGTTTATGATTATATTTTATTTTTCTCATAAATCAAATATAGCATTATTTTGTGGTTTACTGTTAAACGTTAATTCACACTTAACGTATGTGTTATCACGAGTATGTCTGATGCACCTTTATTCACCACAGAAAATGAACTGGAACACCACATATTCACCGTATTTGCTGTTACCACATCGAAAAGACCTTCCTCAGTCAAAGCTCCTGTTCCCGTTCCTGCCGGAAAAGTAGTAATCATAGTGAGCACATTTGTAGACCTCGTTTTTGAGTCAAATACCACACGGGCTATTTCTGCGCCAAGTAGAGTAGCCGCAGGACTTCCGGTTCCTATCGCCATCCATCCTGCTTTTGCAAGCGTTGGCGCAGCAAGCGACTGATCCAGCAACCCTGCTTTGCCAGCAGCAGTAACGGTGTTATGTAACTGGCGTTCATCTTTTTTATTTCCGTACTTATCGAACAGTTCGATAAGTACATTTGCCTCAAGTAGCAATGACTCTGGACATCCCTTACCGAGCGTGAACGACATTCTATCCGTCGCTACTGTATTTTCGTTATTCATTTTGCTTTAGCTTTAGTTTTGAAATTTCCGTACATATCTTTTGTGGTTTCCAGTTCCCATTCCGTTGGTCGCTTATCAACTACTGTTGCGGCCACTTCAGGACGAGGAACATCTATCATCCGCTGCATAAATGAATTGTTCCTTGCAATCACATCGAGCGTCATTTTTAGAAGTTCCTGGTATTTGCTGTCATCATGCTTCGCTTCCTTTCGGCTTATTATATCCAAGATAGCCTTATTTTGCTTCACCATTTCAGCAATTAATGGTGACAGATCAACTTGGACAGGTTTGAGTGCTAACAGTGACTTTACAATTCCTGCCATAGCAGCACATATCTCCTGCCCCAGCTTCTCGTCATAAAAAGACTTTGAACTCAACTTCCCTGACACTTCATTAAGAGTTTCGAGCAACTGCGCTATTGCCGAAGCGGAATAATCTATCCTCACTTCAGAGAGCAGTTCATTTATCTCGTCCAGTTCTACATCGTTATGCACCGATACAATCTATAAGTTTATTTAAAATATCAACTTTTTTCGCTGTTTTCTTTTGCGCCAGGCTTGCAGACATTTCATCTTCCTCGCCTGTCGCTTCATTTTTTAATGTCACCTTCTGATATTTATTAGGCAGTTCCTGTTTGAGCATTTTACTGACTTCTTCCGGTGATCGCGGTGTTATCGCTTCCGGTTTACCAGTAGGTGCTGCCTGCCCTTCGGTCGGTTTTGGCTCTTCTGCTGGCTTGAGCATCTCCTTAATGCTTTTATCAACCTCTGAAATCTGCGACTTTACATCGGCCTTCAATGCGGGATGCGTTTTTGCTTCCTGCGCCACCAGTTCATCGCGCTGGGTAAGAGCATCTTTCAGTTTTAACCTCGTATCCTCGTCCGTTATGTTTGGCGGAATCTGGTCATCAATTTTTGCATTATCCTGAATATTTTTCTTTACTTCCACGCCGGCCTGTGGTGTCATGTGACCGGAAGCTACAATTTCATCCACTTTTGCACCGACATCAGGAATTTTACCCAATCCGGACATGACCGTGCTATATGTTTTAGGGTCAACAAGTCCTCCGGCCCCTCTGGCAGCAATCCCAATCATGTGAGGAAGTGCGGCACCTATCAGAAGTGCTTCTGGCACTCCTTCGGAATAATCTTTTCCCTCCTGCACATTTTTTGCAACCTGGGCGCCTCCAGATGTAAGTCCGGAAACGATGCTTTCTGGAGTGCCATGCTCAAGGATCCGTCCGGTATTGTTAGCGAGTGTTTTCGCAATATTCTTAAACCCGGGAGTAAGTTTTTCAAGATTTAATTCACCCATTCCGACATGAGCACCGGCACCACCCATCACCAAGCCTTGCATATAATCAGCCATGGAATCAAAACCGGCTTTATCTTTTGCATCTTTGTAAGCCTCTTCAGCCGACATCCCTTTATCCATGTTGCTGTTAAAATGCTGTTCGAGGGAGTTATGATGTGTAGCTTTTGCCATATCCGCAGCAACTCCAAGTGCGGAGAACATAGGCGCCAAAACCTTACTTTCCGGCAATAGTGAAGTCACCGCTGCTATTGCTCCGCCTTTGATGGTTATGGGTATTTGGCCCCCTATCAAATTCCCCACACCAGACGGAAGATTGATTGGATCATCAGGATTATATGAAAGGCGTTTATTCAACAGTGCATTCATGTTTTGCGTATCAGACTGGGTGACCTCCTTATCATGCGCGTCAATAGCCTGCTTATTTTGTTTTACTGCCTCCGCAATAGACTCTAACGTGCCAAGGGGTCTATATAACTGCCCATGCTGGAAAGTAAGTTCTCCTTTCTCAATAGCTTTTGCATTTGCAAGTTTTTTATTCTGGTTTTGGTCGTCGCCGGCTTCAAGATATTGAGCTTTCTGAATAGCGGGAGCAAGTTCGGGGTGTATACCAGCAATAGTGTTTTCTATTTTTTTCTGTAATACCGGATTATCAGGAAGAGAAGATTTTACCTGATCTTTTCTCTGGCTAAAGTTAAAAGTCTCCGCCATGAGTTGCTGTTGCGCTTTATCAGCGGCTTCTGGGGTCATGGCACCTGATTGCGCCGCATTTTGTATCTGTGTCATCCGGTCACGCATATCGTTTGCATTCAGGTGGTCGATAGCCTGATCTGCATGTTTATCGGTGAGCGCCTTTAAGGTGTCGGCAGCTTTCTGCTTTTCTATTGGAAACTGATCTGCATTTGTTGTGTTCGGCGGTTTTTGAAGCGATATCTTCGGCCCTTGCGTAGATTCAGATGGATTACGGATACCAAGGTCTGGCCTGTAAGGAGCGGATGCTGCCGCATCTGCTTTTTGAGGTGCTGTACCAAAATATTTACCTGTAAATTCATCTGCCGATTTGGTGTAAAGTCCATGTTCTTTAACAACAGAATATAATTTTTGCTGTGCTTCTGGCGTGGAATATTTATCCTTAAATTCTTCCAATGATTTAGTGTATAATCCATTATCATGTACAGCATTATACAATTTCTCTACCGGATCGGTAGGCGGAGGCGCTATTTGTTGTTCTTCATCCATTAATCAAGAACTCCTTTTTTTACGGTAGCGGATGGAGCTGCTTGGCTTACTGGCTTAGGCGCTTGTGCTCCACCTTTCAGGTAATCTGCCATTTTTTCTTTATCGGCAAAGGTTACATCTTTGGTTTTACCATCTTTGCCTTTCACGGTAACATAATACTTATCGCCAAACAGTTTTGAAACAAAGTTTCGTTCACCACCTTCAACAGCCTCGCCATCAGCGGTTTTCATTCCTTTGATAGAACTATACTTCTCTTTATCAATTAAATCATCCACATGCGAATTGTGTTTTTCCTGCGCGGCCTGACCTGCTTGCGCGATTCGTTCGGTAAAATCACTTTGCCCGGCATTTTGAAACTTACCATTTTGAAATCCCATTTTTGCCAGTTCACCACGGACTTTTGACATAGGAAGTCCGTTTGCTTCAGCCACACGGGTAATAAACTGTCCCGCCTGGGATTCAGGGATTTCTTCCTGCTGCTTACCTTTATTCACGATTAAAGAGCGTTTCAGAGGGTCAAAATACACGCCGGTATATTCCTGATTCTTATCTTTCCCAAATTTCAAGGCTCCCGTTGGCATTTTTGAAGTCACATCAATCACTTTTCTGCCGTCTGGCAGTTCTGTCATATCACCGCTGGTATAATTCGGGTCGTTGTTAAACACCCCGCCTATTGCGCCAGCAACATTTGTTTTCTTGGATGCTTCGGTAGCAGGTTTCCCGGCTGCCGTTCCTTCAGCATGAGCTTCGGCTTCATCGTGGATATTCTTATAATATGCTGCTGGGTCGGCCTGCCTAATCTCAATCTTGGCCGCAGCTCCGGTTTCCGTACTTTTGGAAACGGGAGAATATGTTTTGGCTGAATTTCTATCCAGTATATCGTAGAGAATATGCTTTTGCATCGTCTCCCACTGTGGGCTATCCTGCCTTGGCGCTTCCCCTCCAGCCGCCTGAAATGCTTTTTTAGTCTCCGCATTAATATATGGAGCCACACCTACCCGGCCCATGAAATCATGAAACACTGGATCGGTCGCAATATGAACATCCTGGCCATCAGCAGTATGGATAATATCTCCATGTGTTTCAACGGATTTTGGATTCTTATACTCATCGGTTTCTTTACTGAATTGCTGCCATGGGTACATTTTAGCATCATAGCCTGTTTCATATTTTTTCCCTGCAACTGAGGTGACAGTCCTTGGATTATAAACGTCCTGTTTTGATGAATTAATTGCTTTCTGTATCCCTTCTTCATTTGAAATATCTTCCGGGTGCTGCTTTATAGCCTCTTCCACCCAGTTAGTATTCGGATCAAGGGAGTTCACATCTTTCATCCCTGTATACATTTTTTTATCAGCATCGTAATTCTGGAAAGCCATCCCTTTTGCGTGACTGATAAGCGCCTCTGCATTATATCCAGGTTGTCCTTTAAACCTGGCACCATATTCCTCAATCTGCTTATTCATCTGCTTGATGGTGTTGTATTGGTTACTCATTTGAGTAAGTTTCGGGCCAATGACTCCTTGAATTTCAGGTATACTTTTTCCTTCCTGTGCAAGTTGTGACGACTGATTTATTAACTGGTTATACCCGTCGCTGATATATCCATCATATATAGTCCCGGTTATTCTTTTGGATGGGTCAAGTTGTCTTTCTTCAAATTCCTGATTCAAATCCTTGCGTCCCTGTTGGCGGAGTGCCATTTGCTCACGGCGATAACGATTCTGAACACCAGCCTGAACTGCATGTTGAAACCCGCTGTAGTCAATACCCGGTCCTATTCCCTGTCCTTGTAATACCGCATCTGACATATAAATTATTATTTACCTCCTGGTGCCCCACCGCCGCCGCCCATGGATGCGCCCATTCCAGCCCACATGCTTCCCATATTGGTCATCGTCTGACCCTGCTGCTGACGGACATTATTTCTGGCCATAGCAAGATTCACTGAATCCTGCCAGCGTCGAATCTGGTCCATATACACTTTGTCGCCTTCATTTATAGATCCTTGCTGGGCAGATGAAAGATTTCCTAATCTGTTGTAATAATCCTGTTGTTCTTGGGTTCCAAGATTGGCATTAGCCTGATTTGTCTGCCCCTGGGATTGAGCGCCCATGCTAAGAACCTGTGATCCATCGGTAGCGCCCCGCTGGATATTGTTCATGCTCGTTGCCTGATTGGATTGGATATTCCGCTCCATATTCTGTGCTCCTGGCATACGGGCATTGAGTAATGTTTGGGCAAGAGAAAGTCTCTGGCCGGCAAGCGGATTGGCCTGATATTGAGGATCGGTTCCTCCCAGACGTAAAAGATTTTGCCGCAACTGATCCCCAGATATATTTGCTGCGATGCCTCCTACTGTCCCCAGTATGGCACCAACCCCTTGCATGATTCCACCGGCGGCTCCCATAACTTTAATATTTATACTGTGTGGCCAAGCGATATGCTGAAGCCAAAATTTACAAATTTTAATTCACATGGACCTTGGCTGACATCAAATTCATAGAGTGCCAGAAGTGCAACCGTTCTCATTTCCTCCCCTCTCAATAATGATGTTTGCATATCCGGCCACCATTTTGGATCGAGTTTATTTCTGAATAATGTACTGTATGGTATGCCCTCCCTTAGTGAGTAATTCCAACTCAACAGGTCAGTTGCCATAAGCCACGGGTATTTGGTATAATAATAGCTTAATGAAGGTGTCATGTTTCCTTCGATAGCTACATTTTTATACACTTTTGGCTTGTTAGGCATGTGATTAGAAGCTGTCATTACCCTTGCTTTATACTGAACTCCAAAGAAGTTCGCTGGTGTCGCAGTATTATTGCATCTGTATAATTGCCCTTGGTTAAAGGCAAACAGGTTGTCTTCAATATAAAACATAAAATCAGGTGTCATTCTGATAGCTCCTTGCCATTTATTAGGTTCGGCAAATAATTTGTAAATCAGCGTTTTTCCTAAGCCATCGAAAATATCGAAAGGATATGGCATAGATGGATAGTCTGGCAAATATCCTTTGGGCGGATCAGCGAGTGTTTTAGGAATAGAGCATAGAAGTTCACCATGATGCGGGTCCACGCATGATACTACAAACGGGCGGTTTCCGAATGCCTCTATCTGCTGCGGAGTCATTGATTTATACTGGTCTGCAAACAACTTCCAAAAACGGTTCATTTTATAATTCGATACATCAAAGAGCCCGTTATCAGCATACTGGACCCATTTTCCATTTTGCACATCAAACCAATAAACATTCCCGCGATGCTCGAAAACGGATTCAGGATTAAGAGTACCTCGTTCTCCTTTCAGTGTGTTTACTGTTCCGATAACATCTATGGATTGCATGAGAGTATTTCCGCCTGCGGTATCCATAAGTGTTCGCTCACCAAGGTACAGCGATGCTGTTTCGCCACCTCCACAAATGGCCAGCATAATAGACCCTGTTTTCTGCACTTTGCTTGCCAACTGCAATTTGTTGATTGGCCCATAATCGGCTGAAATATCCTTGACGTCGAGTGGATCAAATGTCGAAAGCCCGTTGATATGACTTCCCTGTATAAAAGTGTTGGAATAAGCAATACTGTTCTGCCTGACGACCTGCCCTATCGGATCAATGAAATTCGGCCTTCCGATATCTGTATTCCAATTTTTATACAGTTTATCGTTTGGACTCATAGCTTCTGTCAGGTAGTCAATCCCATCATTTCTGTCAAGAAGGGTAATGTCTCCCTTTATCGTACCGGCTGTCACACTATATTGTCTGTTGACTGTTCCCGGGTTAATAATTGGGAATTGCTGCCCAACTTCAAAATAAGGTTCTGTTGCTGTCGCTTTATAAGGCGTATATATTTCAAACAAGAATTTGGTAAAAGCATCAAAAGTACCCAATGGGCGAAGTTCAGTAATAAGCCAGTTTCCGACCTGCCCAATTATCTGCAATGAAGCAGATGTCCCTGTTATGAAATATATTTTTATTACGTCTCCTGATCCTGGTTGCCATACATACCCCATCTGATAAGAATCAAGAAGAGTGATGTCAAATGCGCATCCATTAAGATTCGGAGCAAAGCTATTTGTAGTAAAAACATAATTTCCAGACGCATCTTTAGTTGCATAAGCAGCAGCCTTCCCGTGCATTTGCAGGAAGAACCGAGTCCTTAGACATTGCGTTATGTTTATAGAATAGGAGGCGGCCCATGGAGGTATTTCAACCAGCGCATTAAGGTTACTAAGTACCCAGTCAATACCAGTTACCCACTGGACCTGACCATATATTCTGTCGGGGATATATACTTTAACTGGAGAATTGACAATCCCCGCTTTACGTCCGGCGTAATCAAAAAAAGTTATTGTTGCAGCGTAAGACGCATCAGATTTCATCGCCCTCTGGCCGATAAGAAATGGTGCCGATGGAGGGTTTAAAATTATGGAAGTCGCATTCTGATAAGTAAATTCCTCTATATAATTAGTACAACCACTGCCGTAATAATTCATAATATCAAAAAGTGAAGCTCCCCTGAATGCAAAATAGGACCAGTCGATACTCGGTGCAAATGGCGGGTATCCTCCAGGAACATAAATATAATAGCCAGGATTGCTGCTTTGCGGTATATCACTGATATCTATGATATAAAAAGATGTTTCTGATGGAAAACCACCGCAAATTGACTTCCATTTAAAAAAGAACCATTTTCCTATGACCTGGCTCCCGTTCCCTCCCTGACGCGGTGCAAGACCAAGCGAAGTAGTGGTCGGTGCTGTATACCCAATAGTGTAATTGGCCATAAACCCTCTCAATCTTGCAATTTCAATAGTCTGGCAATAAATCGGGAGGCTATCGAATGGTTTCACTGCATAAAGTGGATCGATGGCTATTCCGGTGAAATCATTAAAAAACTGAAAGGTAAGCGGAGTGGTTCCGGCATTATGCGCAGCAATAGCTGCTGCATCGGTCGAAGTTGTCCACGATTTGATGATGAAATAGGTATTTGAATTAACATAATAAGCAACCAAGTCAATCTGAATGATGTCCTGATCTATTTTCTCCCCAACCGGAAGGGAAACATCGATCCTGTTATATGTATCAATTAATTCACGGTTGTAATTAGACAGGGCAGATAATCCGGAAAGAGTGCTTAATTCAAAATTTCTGTACTGATACCGATAAGAAAATTTAAAAGCCTCATATTTTATGAAATTGTTTATATAAGTTGTGTCGGTAAGCCTTATGCTTGTTGGATCCTGTCCAGGTTGCCTTCTTATCCATGCGATAACCCATGGATTCATTGGTGACTGGTAAGGTAGGTATCCAGGGAATGTATTCGGTTGATGAAGATTGATCCCGGCATTTATGTCAACTCTGCGCGGCTCATTGAAATTATCCGTCCAATAAGCGCACCCATTTTCAATGCGCATACTGTGGATGAAATGGTATTTGTCAAAGTTTAGCCCGCCAATCACATCGGCATTTAAAAGGACGGTAAAAATTTTATCCGCTATATAGTCAAAACAGAAAATCCCATGGTTACCGAGTGAGTTCCATATAGCAAATATCTGTCTCCTGTTAGACCAGTCTGTTCCACCGCCTATGCACCAGTTCACGCCTGTTGCCGAAAGATCGCTATTTGGAATAAGAAGTGTCCCGCCTACCGATTCGAGTGTTTCTACCACGCCTGTATCTGTTGACAGCGTACGGAAATTTTCTGAATTTACAATAGAGTTCTCTCCCAGTGCAAATACATCGCTATCCGCATCGAGCGCCACACGACCCATATATTTTTTTTCGTATTGCATGGATGTATTGCGTTAAGTCATGTTTTGATAGAAAGTTTAAAGTTTCTGTGTAATGCCTGTTTGATATCGCTGATAGTGAGAGATGAAAGCCTTGCTCTAAGTTTCTTCCATTCTTTTACGTACATCCTGTATGCCATATCAATTTCTGCCGGTGACCTTTTGCCAGTATGCCATCTCCATTGCCAGTCGCAATAAGTTTCGATAGTTTTCTGTGCGCGGGCGTCAACTGCGCTGGCGTTGTCAATAGTCTGGCCATCCGAAATATATTCCAATACGCAGGTTGGCATATCGAAAGTCTCTGTAAATTGAATGATATTTCGCTCTGGAATTATTTTAAACCCATCCGTCCGGTAGTCTGCCGGCCAACCATACATCCGACCTATGTTTTCACCCAAGTCATCGATGTTGCTCCATATCCACATACCTGGCCAAATGGGAAAATCATCAACTACGACTCCACCCGCATTCCCATAAGTTGTATTCTGACCGTTCGGAAGTTTTGCCGGCAACCTGTTTATCGTTTCTATTTCAGGAATTGGCCTTACAAACTGCCCCATCATTGTTCCCACTTTTGTATAGTCAACATAATCGCATGGGAGTGGTGCCGTGAAGTCCTGTTGACTGACTGTTAACTGAACGGTATTGACTACACGAAGAGTATCAAAAGTGAGTTCACGAAGGCAGTCAGCCATGTAACCCAGGAACTGCATGTAAAAATGCAATGGATAGCCTTTCTGCCTAAGAAGCGAACGGGTCATATAGTCGAGACTTTGTATTTTCACGGCTGTTCTTGTACTTTAAGCGGAATACCTTTTTGTTCTTTTGTTCCGGAATCGATAGTTTTATCTGCAATCGGCTCGCTGGAATATAATTTCACTACTTCATTTTTAATCTGAAACTCCATATCAGGTGCCAGAGGCAAAATATCCCAGTCGCCATACAAACTGAAATCAAGAACCACCAACCGCATTGTCACATATACGGGAGTGTTGGGTGTCGTAATATCTTTTGTAAAGAGTACGTCCATCCCTGCACATTCATACCCTGTAAATCCTGACAGGTTTGACAATATTGGGTTGCCCTGTATCATGGATGCCTGACCAAGTTCGACCGGGATAAATTCATTATACGGGTTTGCGGGATCAAAAATCTGAAACACTCCCATATTCCTTGGAAGTTTTAGCGGGAAGCATGGAAGAGTTGTCTTAGACTTTGTTTTGTATTGTACGACGAGATTTTTCTCGTATGTTCCTATAGCGGCTCCCGACGGGATGACATTGCCCATTGGGATATCCGCTGTAAGCATTTCTATTTTCAAAAGTTGATTTGCAACCTGGCAAATTGATATCCGCACCTCTTCTATCGAAAACTTTGTCCCAGCGCCTATCCTTCCGCCTGATAGCAGTAGTAAAATTTCTTCGGATAGCCGGCCCAATGTGACCATTACAATTTGTCTTTAGTGTTTATATTAGAAGTGTCTTTGCCCTGTGCCCACATCAAAACGTCATTTGTAAGCATATTCAGACCGGCGTAGGACAATGCTTTGACCAAGATAGAAGCAACATCTTTTTCCGCCCAGGCAAGTTGAACAGAATTGCTTGGATCATAAACAATCACCCTTCCAGAGACAACACCGTACGCGAATTTAGGCTTTGGTGGTCGTTTCAGGTAAAATACTGTCCCGGCCTGTGCCACCTGTGGGTAAAGCTGCACATTCCAGTTTTGAACAATCATCCCGTATGGCCTGTTTGGCGTTGGAGGGTATATCTGGCTTGCATCCCTGGCTGCCTTCTCGTCTTCATTAATGATAGGGCAAGGTAGGTTTTTTGGGACCTGCCGGACTGAATCAAACACCGTAGGGACCACCGAAAGAAGGTGAGCGTAATCTCCCGGCATGGTGATTAGCCCGGTTGGACTTGTAACATTGGTAAACTGAAACTGCCCCTTGAAAGGGGCCAGCGCGTCATTTAGTCTTTGAGATTTACCAAACTCATCGTAATAATCATTGAACAACCCCATCTGGGCGAAGTCAAGTGTTGCGTCTACATCTTCCGGAGGGAACTCGACTCCTTGAGATTTACCAAGGCAGTAAAAATAAAATTTGTGAATATCGTCTAATGTCATTTAATGGGGTGAGTTCCCGCAAATTAAACATTTTTTAGGAGTTTTGAAGAAATTATGTTACAGCCAATATATGCCTTTGGCTGACGATGATGAATTTTTTACGGTTAAGGGAGTACACCTGCGGTATTTTTGGAGAAAACCAGATCGTATCTCCCGGCTGAACTTCAAGGTTGTTTTCACCAATAGCTTTCACTTTTGCACGGTCCAGCCTTACCACCATTTTTTCAGATTCCGGTCGGATAATGTTGTCGGAATACAGGTCTGACTTGTATTCTGTAATCAGGTCGCACAGGACGTACCCGTTAAGCATAGAATATTTTAGGCCGCTGAAACTTTTGGCATCGCCGTGAACGGTACAGAATATTTTCTGAATATCAACTTTCCAGTAGGATGTTTCATGCCACCATATTTCATTCTTAAACCTCACTGAATCACGGTCCGGTTGCGATAAATATGAAAAAATTACATCATACCTGAAAAGTATCCTGTCGCCACGCTTGATGCCATCTGCCGAAAATCCTTCATAGTCCTTTCGTTTCATGATTGATCTTGGCACAGATTCAACGACCCCTTCAAGCATCGCATATTCTGACGGATCCCAGGACGGATCGAAATAAAGGACGACGCCTGAATCAAACTTCACGGAATCGTAAAAACGCTGCGAAATTTTGACAATCACGTTGTTACGCGGTGCTACCGGTACTTCTTGCACTGGGGATTTTATACTTTTCATACCTTTTTGGGAATTTACCTATCCTTTCTATTAAATAAAATATCGCCATTTCTTCAAATACCTTTGGAATCTCGGCAACCTTAGCTTTATCCATTGGAACATAATACCCGGCCAGAGTTCCAGCGAAGTTGCAGTAAATTTCATAGCCTGCCACCTGAATAGAGTGGATTTTTTGATTTGGCTTATGCTCCACTTTGCAGATGTAATGTGGCCATTTGCACTGGCATATAAACAAATCTTCCTCAAATTTGAAGGTTATATAGATAGGGTGCGCCATAAGCAAATATAAAAATAAATTTGGTACCTACGCACAAACTACATACATTTATAAAAAAATAACTTAATGAGGCGGTTTAATTTTTTTATTGACCAAAAATTAATAGAAAAATTAAACAGAAACAAGGAGAAATATGGATTCAATACTGTAGCCGCTTTCATTCGGTTTATCATAATAAAATTCTTTTCAAAATGAGCATACCCCGCCCAGTCTTTGATAGGGTAATCGTAAAGCCACTACCGATGCCTGAAAGGTCAAAAGGAGGAATTTTAATTCCAGGTACAGTAACAGAGATCATGGAGGATGCAATAGTAATGGCATCTGCGTCAGATGTCATTAAAAAAGGCGAAATTGTAAGTTATCCGTCACACTTGGGTGTCGTTCAGTGGTATGATGATGAAAAATACAAACTCATGAACGCATCTGAAATTTATTTAGTAGTTGAAGAAGCCAAATAATTATTCACCATAAAAACTATATCATGAAAGTATTATTTTTCCTATTGGCAATCGCGGGATCGTTATCTGTTAATGCGCAGTTTTTTAAGAAAGCTGCATTGCCAACTGAATCCGAGAAGGCAACCCATCGATTAGGGACTGCGGCACCGACAGCACTCACTAAAAACTTCTTTAAACCGATTGTTGATGTAACCGCTACCGTTTCAACAGGTGCTTCACTTGCGGGAGGTTTTGGCGTCGCGTTCCTTCACGATAAGTTCGATACACCAAGTAATTCATGGGTCATTCAATATTCGGTTTCTTTACTTGGGTTTATTGGCACCAATGGAAAACAAATTACAGGAACAGCCGGATTGGCTGTTGGTATACCAGGAACCGCTGGAATTATTCAATTAGGTCCGGGGTATGATTTCACCCAACAGCAATTTGTCCTGTTAACAGGGGTAGGCATAAACTTCTAATTTTTCTGACAAGCAATCGTTAGCGGGGTATTTCTATATCCTGCTTTTAAAACAAATCGTATGGAAAAGCAAGAAATAAAAACCGAACTGAAAAGGATAACCGACGAGTTTGAAGCCAAGGAAAAAACATTGGTCAGTGGATCAATGGACACTGAAATTGACAGGTCTTTATCAGGACTATGGATGCTGGAACAGATTAAGAAACTAATTAACAATTTAAAATAATAGTTTATGAAAAAGAAAATTTTAACCACAATCATTTGTTTACTTGTTATATCTGGATGTATATTTTTGGCTGCAAGCCATCCAGCTTCAGATACTAAGCCTGTAAAATTGAAAGGGAATTATACGGCAGGTCAATTAAAATCACTTCATAAATTGGGGTTTTTAAAATCTGCAAACCTTAATGACAAAGATTTGACTTATGACAAAATACTAAATCCAAAGCTGTACAATGAGTGGGAGGCTAAAGGATTTGTATTTATTTCGGATGAAGGGCTGACAAAAATATGCAATGAAAACTATCTAATTATTGGTGAAATATCAGATTTTAAAGGAGAAATACCTCCTGCTAATATTGATGAAATAACATTAATGTTAAACAAACTTGGGAACCCTGAAGATAGATATATCCTTACACATGAAAATGGATGGAAGAAGGAAATAACAAGGGATGATTTAAAGCCAGAAAGATTAAATCCAGATGGGTCACTTAAACCTGAAGTTCCTACAAATGGCGTATTTTCCATTGGCGAACGCAATCGTGGAGATAACGCTTACAAATATGTAAAAGACATTAAAATGTTGTACGGCTGCAAAGACTTAAAACATCTTGACCAAGTGTTTATTGAAAAAGTTGATATGCCTTTAAGAATAGTTGCTGAAATATCTTTAATGGATACCGTTGGAAAAAATGTAAGAAATTTCAGGATTGTCCCAAGGAACATTTTTAGAGACCCAATAGTTATTATCAAAGTTGATGGCGGGTATGTTCAATTAACACATTGGACTAATATTAACAAAAAATAACTATGGATGCTGGAGGAAGTTAAAAAATTGACGGAGAAAATAGTATGACCTCACAGATCGCTTAAATATTTGTTTTTTCTCAAAGCCAGGTAAGCACCTATCCAAACCAGAAAGCAAAAAATCAAGTACCAGTGGTCGAAAATACCCGAAAACTGTATATTTCTTTGCCCAAGTAATATAAAAAGTACCAGAAGTGTAAGCATACCCTGGTAGTAGTCCAAATGATGTACCTAATTTTTTAAAATAGTAATAATATGAAAATAAACAAAACAACAGTGCTGAACTTCGCGTATTCAATAGGAGCCTCCATTGTGATATTTGGCGCATGGATGAAATTGCTACATAAGCCAGGTGCAAATTTTTTCCTTACAGTGGGCCTGATGACAGAAGTGGTGATTTTTATAGTTTATGGCGTGGCCGGTTTCTGGGAAGAAAACGGAACGACATCCATCCAGGGAGGATCAACTTCCGACAATAGCGAACTGACTTCAACAATCAAGCAAACGAACAGCATCCTAAAACGTGTATTCAATGCGCAATAATCTTAGGATACAGTGGGCCAACGGAAGCTGGGAGGGATTCCGGAAAATAACAACCGAGAACGCTGCCATGGATATCATTTTCAAGCGCAATACCAAAGAAATGAAAAAAGCCCTGTGGTATGATAACGAGGGTGTTGAAAAACAGCTCATTCCTAAATACCAACCTAAAACATGAGCGAGGCGCGCATCCTTATAAAATATGTATCCCGGGAAAGGCCAAAACGGTTCTTTGACGGAATGGAAACAATTTATAGACTATGCGCCAACCCGGATTATATGGCTGTCATTTGTACTTTGGATGAAGATGACAATTCAATGAATAATCCTGATATAATTGGCCAACTGAACAGCTACCGAAACATCCGTTCCATATTCGGAAAATCAGAGTCTAAGGTCCATGCTTTTAACAGGGATCTTGATGAAATACTATCAATCGATTTTGAAATACTTATCTGCTTTTCTGATGATATGCGGTTTATCGCTTATGGATGGGATCAAATCATTAGGGAAGGATTCCGATGCAATTTTCCAGACTTTGACGCCCTTGGACATTGGCCCGACCAAGATGCCAAAGATATGCTGGCAACGCTTTATGTGGCAGGCAAACCGTTCATTAAACAAATGGGATATATATACCATCCATCGTACAAATCCCTTTGGTGTGACAATGATATAATGAATATTTCTCAAATAAAGGGAAAGTATTTTTATGCAGGGATCCCAATCGTGCATCACTGGAATCCTGCTTACGGACATCTACCAAAAGACGCCTTGTTCAACAGACAGCAAGACGACTGGAATTTCGATCAGGATAACTTCAATCAACGTAAAGCAAGAAACTTTGACTTATGAATAAAATTGATGAATTAATCAGAATGTCAAGAAACATGAACCTATTACTAAAGTTAGTTGCATTTATGCTTGCAATAACGGTAATGATGCTGGCACTAAACCTTTTAAAATGATCCCTGACGAATTAATCGTAAAACTGGCGCATAAAATCGGTGACCGTTTTATCGTCGAGACATCCTGGCATTCATTTTCCATTCAAAATGGAGAATGTTTCAAGACGGTAATAAAATACCGTGATTCTGAAAAATTACTATATGAGTGCGTAACTCCGAAGATGGTAGGGACAAATACCTATGAAAGATCAAAAGAACTTCATTTCGAAACAGTATTGATTGAGTTAATGGCGAATAAATTATGATGTTGTCAATACAAATACCAACTACTTATGACAGAAAACCGCAGGATGAACGGTTGATGTTGGAATTTTTGCGTCAGGCGCAACTCATGTATCCAGAATCTCCTGAAATTGGGTTTATACATGATGTGGAAGATTGCGGTGGCTTTAGAATAGAAGATATTGAGGTTATGTATTACCGGGATAATAAGGAAATTTCAATAGGAGAGAAGCGTGACCGGATGTATAAAATGAGTACCGGGCAGTATTCATGGCAGGTGGATTCCGATGATTGGATTTCTGAAAATGGGTTGCAACTGGTCATGCTGGCTCTTAAGACAAACCCCGATTGCGTAACCTTTATGGAAAAAGTAACTATCGATGGAAGGAAATATAAATCAAATCACTCCATAAAATATCCTGACTGGGAAGGAGAAGGTAATGGCATATTCGAGGATGGATTCAACTTTCACCGTACTCCATTTTTCAAAGATGTTATTCGAACAGACTATTGTGTTCATATAGGAGTGTCTGATAGCCGCTTCGGGGAGGACCATGAGTTCGCACGATTAATCAAACCAATGCTGTTAAAGGAAGTTCATATTGACGAAGAAATATATTTTTACCAGCACGTTTCAACTCCATTCAATGAAAGATACGGGATTAGATAAAATAGAAGTGGCATCTTCAAATATAGATGCAATAGGCTACAATACTTCAACAGAGACATTGAGAGTATGGTTCCTGAATGGTCAGGTATGGGATTTTTATTCCGTTCAAGCGGATGTATTCGAAAGTTTCAAAGATGCAGCCAGCACAGGTACTTACTTTGCAAAAAATATTAAAGGAAAATATAAATCCGAAAGGGTATGGAGCTGAACGGTAAACTTCCGGTCATCATTAATGCCGGCATTGGCAACTGGTACAAAAGAGGCACCGAGCGCCTTGAGCGTTCACTAATGTACCATGGCTACCCTGGTGAATTAATGTTGTGGAAGGATGAGTACCCGCCAAATTCCGAAGATCATAACCACAACCCATACGGATTCAAGATTGCAGCATTTCGTGAGGCTTTCAAAGAACATGACGTTGTGATGTGGCTGGACTCATCCTTTTGGTGCGTGAAAAATCCAATGCCAATATTTGATATCATAAATCATGAAGGGATATTCGCTTTCAGAACAGGATACAACTGTGCCCAGACTTGCAGCGATGCAGCGCTCGAATGGGCTGGTATTACAAGGGATGATGCCGAACAACTTCCTGAAATTGCAACTGGAATGGTTGGACTTAGGCAGCATAATAAAGATGCTGATAATGTGTGGAAACTTTGGCAGGAAGGATATGAGCTGGGACTGTTTAAAACAAACAGGTCACATGATCTTAAGGATAGTTCCGATCCAAGATTTCTTCATGGGCGCCAGGATCAATCAATTTTTAGCCTTGCAATACACAGGCTCGGAATAAAATTCGAATATGTCGATTTTGTTAGTTATTATAGTACAAATTATGACCCGGAGAGGGTATACTTCTTTATAGGTGGCTTATGATAGCAATAATTTCAAGCACTACAGATGACAAATATCTATTTTCCCTGCCAATAACAGCATATTGTTGGGCAAAACTTGGAGTGGACACTATTATATTCATGCCAATGGGACCACTGACAGACAAATCAAAATTGGTACTCGAAACATTAACTGAATTGAAAATAAAAGGTGTAGCTCGTTCTTACATTTTATTTTTTAATTGCCCAAAGCACAAAGAGCCGACTTATTCACAATGCGTTCGATTATTTGGAGGATGCCTTGATTTTATTGATGGTGATGAAATCTTAATTACGTCAGACGCGGATATGGCGATATTTTCTAAGGACTTGACTGAAGTTGACCACAATATTCATATTTGGGGAAATGATCTTGTACCGCAAGGGCAATTTCCAATCTGTTTTTGCTCGATGAGTGCGGCAAAGTGGAAAGAAGTGTTTAATTGTGGGAATAAATCATTTCAGGAAATGTTGGATGAGGATTTGGGACCGTTGGACTCCGAACACATGAGATCGGATTTTTGGGCCCGGGATCAGGAACTTTTGCATAATGCCATTATGGGGACTCATTATTACATTCCGCATCCTAGGGCATATCCAAATACACAGTTTGCTTCTCGTCGCTTGGACCGTGACGATGGCATGTGGGAGACAATGCTGAAGCCTGACACCATCGATTGTCATCTTTGGAGGCCAGGTTACGAACCTGAAAACTTCTCAAAAATAATGAGAGTATTGAGATATTTCTATCCACAGGAAGATTTTTCATGGCTGGTAAATTACCGTCAACAGTATGATAGCATCGTATAAAGATATCGTTGGTTGGTTCGAATGGGAAGGGCTGTATGATATGGCAGTGGAGAAAACAAAACACAATGGCGCATGGTGCTGTGAGGTAGGGGTATTTATGGGAAAATCATTTGCATTTCTATATGATACTTTAAAAAGAGCTGGTATTGCAAAGCCTGTACTATACGCTGTTGATACATTTGAGCCTGAATGTAGCCATCACGAAGATGTAATAAAAGAGTATGGCAGAGGGAATTTGTACACTTCTTTTAAAATGAATATGCAGGACCTTGGAATATGGGATCACATTAAAGTAGTAAAAATGTCAAGCGTCGAGGCTGCAAAAGAAATTAATCATAATTTTTGCTTTGTCTTCATCGACGCCGCTCATGATTACGAGTCTGTGAAATCCGATTTGGCTGCTTGGTGGCCGAAGGTAACTCAAGGCGGCATCTTCGCCGGCCACGATTACTTCCAGCCGCATGCAGGGGTGAAGCAGGCAGTTGATGAATTTGCTGAACATAAAGGACTGAAACTTGAATTTATGGATTCCTGTTGGCTAATAAATAAACAATGAAATGCTTGATATAAATAATTTAGTTCAATGGCAATTAAAATCACCAAATGGGCATGTTTACCCATGGTGGACGCATGATTTTTTAACGTGCATTGAAAAATGGGACTTATCTGACAAAGTTGCATTAGAATGGGGGGGCGGATGGAGCAGTATCTGGCTTGCATCAAGAGCAAGACGGGTTTTCACTATTGAAACAAATGAAAAATGGATTAAAGATATCCAGGAATATGCCGATTCGTACAATATGAAGAATCTTGAATTAATTTATAGACCATGTAATGAAGGAGACCAAAGCAAAATTGAATATTATACTGAATTGCCACAAGATTGTTCTCCGGATATAGTATGCGTCGATGGCGTGTTAAGATTGGAGTGTATAAAAAAAGCTATGTCATTGGGCAGGCCAATTTTTTTAATAGTTGATAACTGGCAGCAAAGCTATGTATTTATGTGTCCAGAGGCAGAAGAAATATTAAAGCCGTTTAAATCATTGGTATTTGAACAAAAAGATCACACTGATAATGACGGTATAAATAAATGGAAAACAGCACTTTTTTATTTAGAATAGCTTTCGTATCTTAGTACTGTTGACCACACTATCATGCAATTCATTAACGATATAATCTCCGGCACAACTGCATCTTACCTTCTTGGTAGTGATGGTCAACCTTTTGTGTCCGGAGGTTTAATTTTTTTATGGAACACTGGAAAAATTTATCAATAGTGGATATTGATGGTGAAATTTGGAGAGATGTTGTTGGCCTTGAAAGTATGTACTTAATAAGCAATTTCAGTAGGTTAAAAAGAAAATATAAATATTACTATGGAGGTGTGGGGCACGGATGGAGATCGCTTGAGCCTAAAATAATATCACAGCATATTCATAAAACTGGATATGTTCAGGCAGCTATAGTAATAAATAAAAAACCATGGGTTAGAAAAATTCATAGAATGGTAGCTGAAGCATTTATTGAAAATAATTTAAATCTAAAACAAGTAAACCATATTGATGGGAATAAGTTAAATAATAATGTTACTAATTTAGAATGGTGTAATCAAGAATATAATATGAATCATGCTTCTAAAAAAGGATTACTTATTAAATCACAAGAGTCTATATTATTGATGACTGGAAAAAAGAAAATTATTTTGCAATACGATTTAAATGGAAAATTTATTCGAGAGTGGGAAAGTATTACAGATGCTACTTCTGTAATGTCTGAGAATGCAATTAAACTTTGTCTTTATGGTCAGACTAAAAAACCAAAACAATTCGTCTGGAAATACAAACCATCTTAATGACCGCCATCGCCATCATAGAATATCTTATTATCAGTGTTTTCTGCACTTATGCAGCGATAGAGCCTGGCGGGATGAGAAAAGGATGGGCTTTTATATTTGGAATGTTCTGGCCAATTTTTATAACCGGATTTTTAATCTCTAAAATTTTTGAAAAATGAAAAATGCAGCACTCGGCGTAATCGGCACTCTTGTAATTATATCAGCAATATATTTTCTGTGGCCTTCGCCAACCAAGCCACACAGAGCTGTTCACACTTACGCCCGCTGGTGGGTGAATCCTAATTCTGGCAAAGATACCGGCACTATTGTGATAAGGCTGGACTACGATACAAACTCCCCGTATAAGTCATGGGCACCGAGATACTATGTGCCAATGATTCATATAGATTCCATCGCACGCTTGGGTTCAAAAGTCAAAGACTCGCCAATAACCACAACCGTATGGTCGTACCGGGATACATTATTTATTATAGTCGATGAGCATAAGAATTATCAATACTAATGATACACGTTATCCATGACCCCAGGCAAACAGAAAAACTTGAACTTCTTTCGTCGCATCTTAATGAGCGTGGCGTTCCGTTTACTGTTCATACTGGGATCATTGATAGAAAAACAGTCGAAGAGTCGATAAATGCAAGTCACAAAATGCTCGTTAAATGGGCGAAGGAAGAACAGATGGATGAAATTTGTATAGGAGAAGATGATCTTTTCTTTCCGGCCAAAGATGGGTGGAACTGGTACTTATCCAACAAGCCGCAAGAGTTCGATATATATCTGGGTGGTTGTTACGGAGTTCCGATGCCTATCATTAACCCACTGAAAGAATTTGTAGCTTTGCACCTGTATACAATCCGATCTTCCTGGTATGACTCGTTTCTTTCTGCTGCTGACAATACTCATATCGATACCGCACAAACCGGAGGGAGATTTTTCTGCTGCTACCCGATGGCAGCGGTGCAGCGGGCTGGATATTCAGCTAACAATCACAGGGAGTGCGACTACAATACATCACTAAGGAAAGAGGATATTTATGGCGGGTTAACGACCAATCAGATTTAGATCGCTTGGGCTTGAGGTTTACCGTATGAAAACCCAAAACCGTCTGACCAGCCAAAATCATTTAAATTAGAAAAATCTCCAAATAATTCTTTCGCTTTTTTATTATAGGCTTGAGCAGCTTCTATTTCTGTTTTAAATTCACCTACGTAGTACCTTTTCTTCTTATGGGTTATTTGGCATATCCAGCGGTTATTACGCTCCCTAAAAATAGCCCCCTTGAACCTATTTTTAGTTGTGCTACTTTTCTTTCTGTTGCATTTATTTTGTCCATCATCGCAGATTCTTAGGTTAGCCTTCTTGTTGTTAAGACCATCCCCATCTATATGATCTACAACCTTGCCGTTAGGACAATTCATAATATAATTGTGCATTCTTAAATACTTCTTTCCGTCTCCTTTACCTAAAACTTTTATTGCATATTGTGATCGGATCCTACTACCAAGATGCCATTTATATCTCATAACAAACTCTAAATCTTCAAAATCAATAATAGCAAACTTTCCCTTTGTAAGTGGTATTTCTATTGTTGACATATTTATAATATTAAACTTAATTTCCAGAAGTCGGCTGCCAGATTTGAGTTAGTTAAATATGCCGCAGGCATAAGATAGCTCCCTTCAAAACCCCATTGTCTCCCCCAACTATTTCTGCAAAGGAAAGAATCTTTCGGAAGACTATATCCCTCTATTACATTTGCATGACCACCTTGCACGGATTCTGTTGACAAATTTGGCATCGGAACAATTCCTGTAGCCGCAACCTGATCGCTCATAAAACTATCATATACCGTAAATCCAAAAGCAATAGGGAATCCTTCAAGTAAGCAGTTAACAAGTAATTGTTTATTTGTATTATCAAGACTTTCAAAATTTACTGCCCTGAAGTTTAAAGCCTGGTCAAGTGCTTCCTGACTTGGTTGGTCTGCATATTTTGTAACATCGTAAGGCCATATATCCTCTGATGGTATGCCATAGGTGTATAATGCTTTGATATTGTCTCTTAGTGAAGCGCCTGCATCTTGCGCTGTCGTCCCTTCAATAAATCTTGCACACCAGTAATTAAACAATCTTGAAGGGCGGAAAACAGGACCAAATTGTTGAACATAATTATTCAGAAGATCAAATTGAACCAAATATGAAACAGCGTTACCAGTGCAAGCTCCTAAGTTCAACTGGTCATAGCTAAGACAAGATTTATATTTCCCCCATAAACTTACTGATTGGATTGGTTGAAGTCTCCTTGCTTTATAGTGATGATCCCTTCCGTCTGGTAGGTCAGGTACCCATCCTAATTTTTTTATTTGCATAATTTTACTATTTCAAACAAGAAAACCCCACTAAAAAAGCAGGGTGGTTAAATATTCTTAGGTAATTTCTACTGCGCTTGTGGTGTCCCCTGATTTATAACCAAAGCAACATTTTCTCCAGCTACTACAGCGGAAATTATTACAGGGACGCTTACTTTTAGTCCAGTCTTTGTTACTGATAATCCTGTCTTCGAATCAGTATAGGTAGCATCAGCGGTGGCAAGCAAATTTGCATTACCAGCGGCTATAGCAACATCCTTTGATTGATTCGGGTTTGCAGGATCTTGCGTAGACGTAAAGATGGCCGGGTTATCGCTTGTAAACGTCTGATTAGCAAAGGTTGCAACTACTGCAAGTCCGGTATCGGTATCAACCAATCCTAAAGAATCAATAGAAAATTGCTTTGCACTTAAATTAATAGACATAATAATAAAAATTGAATTATTAATGGATGTTGTTAGAACTAATCTTACATTCTGATTTTTTGAACTTACTATATCCGAAATCGCTCCCGCTTGTTTCATCACGGTAACCGAAAGGTTGTCAATAATATCTATCAACTCCTTTTTTTCTTTCCCGAATAAGTCCATAAAAATTCTGTTTGGTAAAAATAGGTGATTTATCTATTACTCACATCTTAATGAGCGTAAACTTGTATTATTTATATATTACTTACGCGCCTGCTCTCCCTTTTTATCATCCAATATATGGCGGCGCCGGATCCTACCACCAAAAGAGCCCATTTGGCCGTAAATGGAACCCTGGTGTTGGAATGGGGATGACTGCCATTCGTTGTGGTGCCGGAACCTGACTTGCTTGCGGACTGGTCATTGCAGGTTTCGGAGGAAAGTAAGAAAAAAAGGCAGACAGCCAAAATAATTCGCTTCATAACTTTTATTTTAAGATTTAAAGGTACCATTTTTTACACAGTTCTCAATCAGCTCATTGAGTAGGGAATTGGCTGACATCCTTCGTTTCTTAGCCACCTTTTTTAACTTCTCCCAATGTGCCTTTTTTAAAATTCTAAGGTTTACTGCTAACGGCATAAAAAATAATTTCAACAAAACTATAGAATTATTTGGATAGTACCAAATCGGTGCTTATATTTGTTTCCCACACTTTGTCATCACCAGTTAAACACGTAAACCATGTTAGAAAAAATTATTGACACCAAAGAAATCAGAAAACAGGAGTCCGCACTCCGGGCAAAATTCAATAAAGCCATCGCTGCAATAGCGGACCTCGGACTGCAAAGCGAAGCTACTATTCTTGAAGAACTTAGGAAAGAATACACCGAACAATTATCAAAAGTCCTGATTGGCAGTCTGAATGTAAATCACACTGGGCAAAAACCAGTATTGTAAACCAGTAAATTATAAATCATGAATAATCAAGTCGCAACCAAGCCAGACGGGGTTTTATCAAGCCTTGTCCTTAAAGGGGATATTTCCGGGATGACTGAAGAGCAGAAAGTGTCCTATTACAAGCAATTCTGTGATTCTCTTGGCTTAAATCCTCTGACACAGCCTTTTAAAATCCTGAAACTTCAGGGCCGGGAAATGCTATATGCCACCAAGGACGCTACGGAACAGCTTCGTAAGATTCATGGTATTTCCATTACCGAAATTACCTCTGAAGAAATCCGTGGGGTATTCATCGTAACAGCCAAAGCTAAGGATTCTAAAGGCAAAGCAGATGCCAGTACGGGAGCTGTGAATATCCAGGGGTTATCCGGGGAGGCCCTCGCAAACGCTTTTATGAAGGCTGAAACAAAAGCAAAAAGAAGGGTTACCCTTTCAATTTGCGGAATGGGGACCTTGGATGAAACGGAAATAGAAACCGTTGATGCTCAATATACTGACCAAGGAAATATTACCACTGGGAGCAAACTGAAACCTTACCCGGACGCTCCAAAACCAATCCAAAAACAAACAATGACAGATGCCGCCTTTAAAAAAGCCATTGACCGGATCCTGGCTGGGGAGGTTTCGATTGTGGATAAACTGGCAACTTATGAACTTTCTGAATCCCAGAGTAAGTTGCTACAGCAAACCCTTCATGGGGAGCCGGCTGAATCTGGATTAGCCCAGGAAAATTTAAAAGCCTTCCAAGAGGCAGGAGGGCCCAAGCCATGATATCAAGCAACGAACAATTCATGCAGGAGCGGGAGAACGAAGACCGCCAGAGCAGGCAGTACCCACTCACAGAAGCCCAATCAGTATCAGTAACCACAGGACCGGAAAGACAATTCCTGTACGATACGATCAAAGAAGAGCGCATCCGGTTCGCTCATGATATACTCCGGCAAATCGAGGAAGGGGTTGTTGACCCACTTAAAATTCACCTTCAACTGAAGAGCACGGAACAGATGATTGGTATGCTGAATGATGCTGATAAATACCCTGATACAGCCATCAAATACAAAGCAGCGGTACTGGCTGCCGCTGAAAAATATGGTAAGAAATTCACCCTTCATAATTCAGAGTTCCAGATAAAAGAGGCTGGTGTGAAATACGATTACTCCAAATGTGGGGATGATAGGTTGACTAAGTTGATGGCAGATTACAAAGAACTCGGGGATGTGATAAAAAAACAGCAGGAATTTCTGAAAACAGTAGACCAATCAGGTATTGGAGTTCTTGATCCTGAAACAGGGGAACTCGCTACACTTTATCCCCCTTCGAAATCATCCACAACTATAGTCCAGGTAACGGTCAAATGAAAAATGACCCGTTAAATATGATTGTGATTATTGATGGCAAAAGGTACAGGCTTGTTCCGGTTATCGATGATAAATTCCCTGAAGAAAAGGTAATTGACTACTGCACTAATTTTTTTAATATTTCTTTTGATGATATGAAGCAGAGAAACAGAAAACGTGAAATAGTCTTTGCTCGCCAGGTCACCATGTTCATGCTGTATAAATTCACTAACTTGTCCCTTTCACAGATAGGTAAAATATTTATGGGCATGGACCATACCAGTATTATTCATTCAAAACATGCAATTCTGGATCTTATGGATAGTGACCCAAGTATTAAAAACCAAATAACAAATCTTCAGAATAATATTTCTTTACTATTCAATTAATAATATTTCTTTACTATTCAATTAATAATATTTCAGTAACATTCAATTTATAACGTATGCCAAATAAATTATATGTAGGTTCACTCTGCATAACGGATATTTTAGAAAACGCCCGCAAACAGCACTCATCTTTCACCAAGGCAAATAATGGGAAGGTATATGCTTCGCTGAATATCTGGCTTAATGAAACCAAAGATCAGTATGGAAATATTATTTCTATTCAGCTAAACCCAAAAAAGGATCTCTCACAGCAGGACGGACGCCCGTATATCGGCAATGCCAGAGAAATAGAAGCAACGGCACCTGTACAGTCTGATATTGACTACTCGGCTGTTGAATCTGTTGGTGGCACAACAATCTCGCAACCTGTTACACCTGAACCTATTAACGATCTTCCGTTTTGACCTGGAAAGAGCGATATTCCAAAGCTCACCTTGAGTATTTTAAGCGGGAGTACCCTATTGCCTACAAAGATGGGCATTATCCTCCGGTAGTATATCCAAAAGTAGCTAAAAGCAATGGGCTTCAGATGTTTATTATAAATTTTATAAACTGGTCTGGGTACAGAGCCAAGCGAATTAACGTTCAAGGGAGACTTATAGATAAGGTAACGACAGGGGAATCTGGGGCTAAATTTCGTGATAAATTCTGGATTAAAGCGGGGAACAGGTATTCGGCAGATGTTTCTTCAACAATCAAAGGACGAAGTTGCCAGTGGGAGGTCAAGGTCGGCTTGGACAAACCATCTGATGGACAACTTGCAGAGCAGGCTAAGGAACGCAGAGCTGGCGGTATTTATGAATTTGTCCACACGCCCGAAGAATTTTTAACTCTATTCGATCAGATAACGGCAAATATTGTGTGACAAAGTCTATTGACGAATTTTTTGAAATATACGATTCAATCTGTACCTTACCCTATAAATAGTTCATCCAGAACGTAGAGGTTCCGAATGAATTTCTCTTACTTACAAAAGCCTGGCTGACGGTACTCTACTACCTGATGCCGGGTTTTTATTCTATTTAATACTCACAACCCCAACATTTTATGGATTCTCTATCCGAAGTCTGGAGCGAGGTGGAAACCTTATTATCCGATGGCATATCCCTGATCCCGGTAAGGGATAAAGATGAGGAAATATCGGGCCGGAATCATTTAAAAAAAGAGCCATACTTCGGGTGGAAAAAATATCAGTCTGAAATAATAACCAAAGACCAGCTTTGGAAAGATATTGAAAAAGCCAAAACCAATGCGGTAGCCATCATCTGCGGCAAAGTGTCTGGTAATCTTGAGGTTATTGATATTGATGTAAAGCACTGGAGTGGAATTGACGGGAGATTATTCTCTGACTTGAATGCAATTTATCCGGATCTGTTTAATTCCCTACGAATCCACAAGACCCCGTCTGGTGGTTTTCATATTCTTTACCGGATATCGGACAGCGGCCCGGAAGGTAACCTCAAACTTGCCACCAAAGAAGGACAGAAACGTGCAGGAATTGAAACAAGGGGGGAGGGGGGGTATGTGGTAGCGCCGCCATCACTTGGGTATTCCATTCATTTTAATAACCCTATCCCGTTAATAACCAAAGCCGAGCGTGATAGTTTAATTACCATTTGCCGTTCATATAACGAGGTAATTAAAATACAGAAACCATTCGTTCCTTCTAAATCAGATAACCAGTATTATTCAGAGAACCCATGGGACCATTTCAATAATTCAGACCAAGCGCCGACGGTTTTAGTAGACTATGGGGGGTGGAAATTTCTTAATGAGTCGAATAATTTCATGTATTTCACCCGCCCGGGAAAAGAAGTTGGGGTATCTGCATCTTATAATAAACTGAAAAGAGTATTTTATATTTTCACTTCATCCACTGAATTTGAACCTGATAGCGGGTATTTACCGGCATCCGTACTATCAATTCTTAAGTTCGCCGGCGATAAAAAGAAAACTTTTTGGTATCTCGTTGAACAGGGATATGGTAAAATAAAAGCGGAAGTAGAGGTTAGGTTGGTTGAAAAAGCCGCTATGTATGGAACCCCGTTGCCAAAAAATGCCAGTGCAGAGGCCCAAGATGCCTATATTATCGCCAGCGCATCCATCGATGAACGATACCCGGCTGGGGTATTTTGGAGAGAGCATAAGAAAAAAATCAGTATCTCCCGTGAAGGCATATACCATTGCGCTGCTCATTACCAGTTCGTAACCTACAATCAGGAACTTTATCAGATTGATGGATTTAAAGTCATCCAGCGAACTCCCAGGTATTTATGGGATACCTTGAAGAGTTATATACAGGAAGAAGATTTGTTTTTATATGAAGCAATAGCCAACTCGTTTGAAGCATTCGTTCAAACATGCGGTGATTACACTATATCAAGACTACCAGAGCTCGATGAGTCAAGGCTTTTAAAATCAACTAAATACATATCATATAAGTTCTTCCAAAACGGATGGGCCACTATCAAATCACTTCAACCACCATCGATTGAGCCTTACCCAATACCACTTGGCCAGCTTATTTTCGAGCATCAGATTGCACCAAGGGATTACCAAACTATAACGCAGGAAGAAATTGAAGACTCCATGTATTATAAATTCCTTGACCTCTGTGTTGGTCATAATATCTATGTATTTCAATGTATTGGGTATCTGATCCATGAATATAAAGATGAAGACATGGGGTATATTATCGTCCTTACAGAGCAATGTGAAGACCCAAAACAAGGCGGCGGATCAGGGAAAAACATATTCGCCTCCCTACTTGGTCACAGCACTACCTTTAAAAATATCCCTGGCACACAGGTCCAGTTTGATGAAAAATTCCTCCAATCCTGGAATTACGAACGGATATTGTCGATATCCGATGTCCCTAAAAAATTCGATTTTGTCTTTCTTAAGGAACTATCATCCGGATCCGGGATGCTTAAAAAACTATTCCAAAATCAGCAAACTGTCCCTGTTCAAAAAATGCCTAAGTTCATAATATCCACCAACTTCTCTTACGAAGTTTCAGATGGCGGCATCCGCCGAAGGATCCGACCAATCGAGTTCACTGATTTTTTCACCCGCTGCGGAGGCGTCAACGAGCACTTCGGCGCTATGTTCCCATCAGACTGGAACCAGTATGAATGGCTTGCATATGATAATATTTGCATTAAATCTATACAATCCTACCTGGTCGTTAAAGGTAAATTACCAGATAAAGTCCTGACAGACGGCGGCTGGACCAAACAATTCGATCAGTCCCACATGCAGGCAACGAGGGAATTTATACAGGAAAACTGGCATAACTGGAAAAATAACTTTATCTCCAATGATACTTTTAAAGTCCTCTACGAAAAATTCTGCAACGAAAACGGCATAAACCATCAATTCAGGCTCACTTCCTTCCGGATCAATAAAGCCCTGTCCGAATGGGCAACACACCATGGGTTCATTTTTGATAAGGACGCAAAAGGAAGAAACACATTTGCTCTCGAAGAACGTGGCCGGGAATTTATTGAGATATCTCCTTTTTGAATTTTACCAATACGGTCCAATACATCCGGCACCATCCTCGACACTAAATATCCAAATAATACTCCCCTGTTATAAGAATTGTATTGCTTTATTTATCAATATACATTCTAATTTTTGTGGTTTTATATCAAACCGAAATAACTATATTTTTAGGTATATGGGCTGAAAATGGCCATTTTTTGTCTCAAATCGAATATTTTGTCGGAGTTTGTCTTTTTTTTGTCGCGTATAATACATTGATTACCATTTTACTATAGCGTTTGAGACAAAAAGACAAAAAAAAACGCTATAATACATATATATAAATAAAAAAAAATAATTAATTACATAAAGTGTATACTACTATTACTACTATTACTATTATTATCTCCTGCGTATAGTTTAATAGAAAATATTTTGTCTTTTTGTCTTTTTGTATATAAGTGTCTTATAATCAATTAACCATACGCGACAAAAAATGAGACAAAACTTTTTTGGATTTTGTCTTTTTGTCTCACGATAATAGTGATATTTTTTATGATTTGACGACTTTTATGATGTATTTCTCCCCGTTCATTATCTTTTTGTCGCATGATTTTTTGTTGTTTTTAATTATTTTATTATACTTTTTGATGTCTTAATGCTCGGATATTGAACCGGCTATCCTACTAAATAAAATATTTTGCAATATCATCGGAGTTTAATAATTTTATATTGTGCACCTTCATTTATGGGATGATACCTACTTGACAGGGGTGGCAGTTGGAAATGGGAAATGGATTTTTATCGACCGGGTGGGTGCAAATATTTCAATTTCAATGCGTTGGGTGGATTATGGATTTTGCAGGCAGCCAGGCAGGAAAGTGAAAAAGCAAAGGATAAAACCAAGACAAAATGTCAAATTAAAAACGTTCCACGCAAAATTTTTATAATTAATTGATACTTAAATAAATATAATTCTTATAATAAATGTAAATAACATTATAATGGTTATTATGTTGTTATACAGACATAAATTATAAGAAAATACAGAAATACTACACAAACAAGTCTGAAAGACTGATTATACCTTCCCAGCTATGCAAGACACGCAAGCAAATGGATTATCACATATTGAAAATATGCTTTATTCTTTAGCGATTTTTAATAGAATAAAGGATAAGAAAGATAAATATTTTGGAGAATTTGATCTTGTGGTAATACAAAAATTGCAGAAGGAAAAAACCCCATGTTCATACAGGAGAATTAAAAATATTTTAATTAATAGTGGATATTTTACACATGATGAAGGAATTACAAGGGCTCTGCATAGGCTCCAAAGAGATGGATATATTGTAAATAATCCAAATTTTAGGCGCAGTAATTGGAGTGTAACAGTACCAGGTAAAAGGTTATTGATTGAAATAGAACGAGATTTACGAGCTGCTTACGATGAGGCAAACCAAATAATACAAACAAGGATTGCCGGCTGATACAGCATTATCACCTTAGATTATTCGATCCATCAATATATTTGAAATAATTTGCTTGCAGTGGTTGTTGGATGCAATGGACCCAAACCCATTTAGGATATGTGCCAATAGCTTTGGCAGCGAGATAAGAACTTTCATATTCAACTCCATTAACGACATACCAGCCTTTAAATTTAGGATGCTTGGCGCCAAGCTTGGCAATAGATTGCAGTGATTTAGTTTCTTTGCTTAAGGTTTTGCCATAATTCCAATGATCGGATCCGGAAGGCACTTTAGATAAGCCTGTATCATGCGCATGCTGAATATTGTATGAGATACTTCCCCATTTAAGGTTAGAGAAATGATTATTTATTTTATTGCCATCTTCATGGTTGACCCAGATATTATTAATTGGATCCGGATTGATGCACCATGTTTTTGCAACAAGTCGATGAATAGAAATAAGGGTTAGCTTATCTGAAAGGTCAATGACTTCGTGATGACTATTAATTCCATCTTTGGTCAAAAGCGTAACATACCAATACCCATGCGGATACTCTTTGCCTTTATCCTTGTGGAAAGATTGCTTCAATTCTGATTTACGCAATAGTTTTTCGCTCATAATTCGCTTAACGATAGAGCCATCACAGTTGATAACATATTGCCTGTGGCCTGGGATTGGCTTAAATTCAGTTTTATCATATTCAATTAAGAATACGGGCTGTCCTGAAATTGGGTCTACTGTTTGATAGCCTTTAATTGCTGACCACATAGAAAAATATTTTAAATAAAGGTATAAAATAAATTTTGATTTAGTAAAGATATTATCTATATTGTGGGATGAAATCAAAACAAGGTGGAAAAAGAAAAGGATCCGGACGCAAACCCATTGCGGACAAAAAGATACAAATATCAGTATATCCAAGACAATCTTCAATAATGAGGGCTGGAGGTATTGAAGCATCTAAACTACTCGCACTCAATGCAATAGAACAAATATGATGCGTAGTTTTACTCTATTTTGAAAAATAATAGATAAAATATTTGGAAATTCAAAATTACTAATGTATATTTACATTATTAACCGTTTAGCAGAGTTCGGTAATAAACTGCTTTATTTTTCACTTTAAAAATTATTTTTTATGAACAAGTTTAAAGTAGTCTTAGAGCTAATAGTAGGTTACTATGATGAAAATTATGAAGAGCCAAAATTACGCAGACAAGAATATGAAGTAATGGCTACCGATGAAAGAGACGCTATAAATCAGGCTAAGCAATTAGACAAAACAAGTTTTAGTATTTGGGACACGTATGCGGATATTATGGCTTAACCCTTATCTTAATTATTAACCAGTAAAAAAATTAGTTATGAAAAATAAAGAAATAATAAATACACTTGTTAATAATAGAGAAAATAATTTATCTGTTAAATCTGTTGAAGTAGTAAAAAATAAAGCAAGTCTAAGTAATCCTAAAATTATGGTTGGCACAAAACCATACTACGAATGGAGCAAAACTAAAGAAATAACCTTTGTAATTACCTATGGCAGATATTTAAACTGTGAAATGTTGGTTTATGACAAGCAAATTAAGAATGACAATGATTTTATTACTGTTATTGGTAAAACAAACGCTGCAAAAGAAGTAAATAAAATTATAAACAACATTACAAATTAATTTACGTTGAAAAACTTATTAAGCCATGAAAATAAAAGACTTTTTACAACTGCTTTCAATTGAATATAATGCTGAAGATATAAGAACGGCGGCTATTAAGATTTTACAGAAAGTTGACAGAATACAGGTTGCAGAACTTGTTGCTGATATGAATGAATTAAATCATATCAACGGGGAGGTGCTGGATAAAGAATTAATTGAGTTTGCAGAATGGTTAGCACGTAATGGGTACAGCGCCGATGAAGATGAACAAGGTATAATTTGGACACCATCTGAACATCAAAGGCCAAGAACGACAAAAGAAACGTTACAACTGTTCCGCAATAAAGTGAATAATAAATAATATTAATTTCTTTATCCTAACCCTCCCTTCTAACAAGAACTATTTAACAATTTAAAACAAAAAAAATGACACACACAACGAAAACTAAGAAACAGGTAATTTCTGATAATTCAGATTACAGCACTTTGATTAATGCGGTTATTAACCGGATCGGATTAGACAGCGTTGAAGATGTAAATAATCATGGCATTGATGGTGGATTCTCTGGATTTATTTACAATTCAGATACCCATAATTTTGCCATGAGATACCGCAAGGACATTGTTAGAATGCTTGAAGAAATGGCAGACAGTTTAGGGGAAGATGTAGTCAGTATGGTTTCTCATTTCGGAGTATTCCGCAATTCACCAATGGATGCAGACGATAAAAAAGACCTTTACAAATACCTGGGAGACGGACGGCCAACACAAGGAGCAATAACAAATGTTATGGCTTGGTTTGCAGCCGAAGAAGTTTGCAGGATGTTTGAGAATTAGTGTGTCAAGCCGAAACCGTAAGGGAGTAGGCTTGTTTCTCTTAACCTTTTTAAAAATAAAAATGCGTGCTAAATATTCTTATGTAATGTTGGTTTACAATAGGCATGGAGGTGCAAGAAAGGTAACCCGTTATTGCAGAATTGATACGCATGGACAAATTTGTTATATCGAAAAAAGGGAACTAACAGAAAAAACGAAACAGACGGAATTTTTACAGCCGATAATGTGGAAAATAGGGAATGTATCTTTTCTTAATGTTTTACAAAATAATATGTTTCCTTCTACCAAAGCAGAATATCATAAAAATATGAAATTAGCAGTAAAAGCAATTATGTAACCCCTATCTCTTAACCTTCTATTCTTAAAATAATTTATTGTATGAAAACACAAATATATCACATGGGATTAGTTAAAAAATCAACTAAAACTGTTGTTCTGCAAGTTCGCACAAATGTAGATTATCTTAGCTGTGAATTATGGAAATATTTCGGGGAGCATCTTAATACTAAAAAAGAATTAAAGAAAAATAAAGACTTATTACTTTCCGAAATAAATAAATCTTATAATCAAAATTTTAAGCATCTTATAATTGATTAATTAATCATTTAAAAATGGACAAATTAGATAACTTAAATTCAAAAATTCTTTATGGAATCGTATGAAAATAAAATATCTATTGCTGATAAAAACAAAGTGATTGCTAAATTTATGGGAGGATTTGAAAGATATTGGTATGATACCTTAGACAAGGTTTGGGATAGCGAGGATTTTAAAAGCCCATTAGCTGGAGGTAAGCATACGGATGATTTGGAATATAATTCCGATTGGTCATGGATTATTCCAGTAATAGGAAGGATATGGAAAATGGGTAAAATGGTAAACATTAATTTCTTCGATGAAACAAAGACTTGTGAGTGCAGAATATATAATTGGGGACTTGGTGATCCACAACAAGAAGCTGAAGATGCCAACCCTATCAAAGCAGTTCACCAAGCCGTTTACGATTTCATAATTTGGTATAACCAACAAAACAAACAGCCATGACCAAAGAACAACTAAATAATAAAAAAGGATAAAGATTTGGATCAACTTAAAAAAAATAAAAAACATGAAAAATAAATATCAGATAACATACTTGGAAGATGGTGTTTATACTTCTCATTCATTTGATACCATTACTGAATTAAAACTTATTTTAAATGGATTAAATGTAAAGGTTAATTGGAAGTTTCATTGTAATACTTTTAGAATAATTGATCTTTGCATAAATCACAATGTAAAATTTGTTTCTATATGAAAAAGAAAAGCAGACGAGAAACTATCTTAACTATTCTAAAAAATTCAAACACTGAATTAACCTGTCAAGAGATTTGTAAAAAAATAATAAAAGCAGAAAAACTGACCGGAAATGTAGCTCATTATTTGTCTGGGTCAATAAGTAGTAAACTGGCAAAGTTAGTCAAGCAGGGTATTTTAAGATATGCTGATGAAGAAGGGATACGCGGAGGCCATGTATATCAATTAAATAACAAGTATCTCAATTCAAGAGATTTATAAATAACAAATAAAATGTCTATTCAAGTTAAATCTATTGATGTTTACGGAATTGAAAACCGTCTTCGTAAGTCTAAAACCAAAGCGGATAAAGAAGTATGGGTTTATATCAAAGCACTTAAAGAAACATTAACAAGGCAACAGGAATTAACGGCAAAGGCAATAGGTAAAATTCGTGAACAGGAAAATAAACATTCATACAAAATAAACCCACAATTAATAGATCGCATTTATATGGTTCTAAATCCACCACAGACAATAGAGCAATTTATTGAGGTTTGTATAGATTATCAACTTGGAATAATAGAAATAGAAAATGAAGTTTTTAGAAAAAAAGACGTGTTTGGCAAAAATAAACAGTAACCTCCATTACCTAACCAATACTAAATACTAATTATTATGAACACAGAAAATAAACATACACTGGGAACGATACTAGGAATATCCCAAGAAACAACAGAAACCGAAGCTATGGAAATATTAAAAGAGTTTATGCACTTTGAAAATCTTTTATACCTTTTATCCGAAAGGCTAGAATTCCCAGACCATTTTTTAGAATTAATGGACAAAGCAAAAGCAGCCATCGCCAAAGCCGAAGGCAAATAACCCCTATCTGATTAACGATTAAAAACTTAAAATTATGAAAAAGAAAGTAGAGGCTATTCGTAATAGTGCTAACGGCATTGATCTCGTTACGGAACGGGACGCTGGAAATGAAATTAGGATTCTTACAGGCAATCCTAAAAATAGTTTAGCTTACTGGCGAAGACTTAGACAGCTTTGCGATTCAGTCATTAATGAATTTGAAGAAAGAAAGAACCATCCAAACGTTAAAGTTAATTCAATCGAAATACTTCATCCTTAAACCCTCAACCATGAACAAAACAACATTTTTTGGAATAGTCATACTTGCAGCCGGTTTTTTATGTATTGGCTACGGAGTTTCTAAATCACATTATGAGAAACAAATCAAATCCCTAAACCTTGAATGCAGAACAGTCTATGACGATCTGGGAGCAATGGAAGACAGGTATTTAAGTCTGAAAAAAAAGTATGACGGAGAAGGAAACCACATCCCAGATTCAGCCGTAAATTTACTTGTAATAAGTCAGTTTGCCAAGATTACAAAAGAAGAACAAAAGTACCTGGATAAGTATTTTTACGTGAAGTGATAATGCCCTGTAGGATTGCACGAGCAGCCAGGGACCCGCTGTAGAGCCATCGCAGGGAGGCGGCAGCGGGCTATGGCAAATTCGCGAGCCGGATATAAGATCAATCACCCATCGTTAAGAGGCAAAATACTGCCTATTACTATCTGTAATGAGAGCACTGGCGAGCAATTAGCTGTCTTTTATGTAAAGCTCCCTGTAATTCGGAAACGGCGCCTATCAAAGAACGGTGTAATCCTTATAATTAAGCCAAATGGGACCGCTACGGCATCTGCAATCTTTAACGACTACTCAAATATTTCATTATGAAACATGGACGCGTTCAAATGCTTTGGGATGTGTTGCAGGATCTTGCCGCCTGCGCATGGGTGGACATTACGGGGCTCTTCCAAAAGCGTCAGGAGACAGCTAAACCACCGATCAGAATCCAATCCACAGCCAAACCAACAGAACCTATAGAAAATGTGGATGCCTGGCTTAAATATATATACTCCCAACGCCTGGAGGCGGTTGGAAAATAGATTTGGATTGCATTCCAAAGAATTATAATTTGGTGGAATAATTGAAATGTATGAGTAAAAAGAAAGAAAAAAGCGGGTCTATAAAAATCTCACATGAAACACATCTTTTGATTACCGAATTTTGCGATGAAAAAGGATTTCGTATTGGCCCTTATTGTGATAGTGTTTTAAGCACTCATATTCTTAAGGTAAAGCAAAAACAATCCGAAACTATCAAAACGTAGCTCCATGCTCAAGCCGTTCCTCATTGCTGCTTCTATCTGTGTTATATATTCACGGTGGTATTTATTATTTTAATCTGGTCAAGCAAAAGGAGAAAGAGTGAGCAGAAATATTTCGAGGAACACGAATTTGACGACAGCGATTACTACTACCACCGAGACCCGAAGGTAATGCACAAGAAAAGAGGATAAAATAATGACGCATGGAAGTTTATTTTCAGGAATTGGCGGTTTCGATCTTGCTGCCGAATGGATGGGATGGGAGAATGTTTTTCATTGTGAGATAAATGAGTTTTGTTTAAAAGTTATTAATTACTATTGGCCTGATTCAGAAATATATAGGGATATAAAATTATTTAATGCAACAAAATTCAAAAATATTATTGATGTTCTTAGCGGAGGATGGCCCTGCCAGAAATACTCAATCGCAGGAAGCAAAGCAGGAGAAGAACCACTCAAAGATGAATTTGTTAGAATTATTCGAGAAATCGAAGCTCCCTGGCTTTGCCTTGAAAACGTTGGCAACTTCATTGGTAAACAGTTTGCCAAAGAACATGATGAATTGTGTTTGCAACTGGAGGATATGGGTTACGAAACGCAAACGTTTGATATTGACGCTGCAAGCTGTGGACTACCAACGGTGGAACGGCATATCTGGATTGTTGCCACGTCCGACAGCTTCCGACAGAAAAGGATCATCCCGAAAGCGTTTCAGAACGTCAAGACACAACAAAGGGAATTTCAGGGAAGTTATCAGAGAGAAGCATTCAGATGGGATGTACCCGAATCCAGAGTTTGTCAGTTGGGTGAAGGGATTTCCTACAAACTGGATGGTATTACCGTTTCAAAATGGCACGGAGAAATGATCCAGGCAACAGGAAATGCAATTCCTCCCCAGGTCGCCTATGAAATATTTAAAGCAATAGAACAGTTTGAAAAAGTAACGTAACAAAGCCCGTTTACCTTTTTTAAAAAGTTATTATGGAAAATAAAAAAGATTTGCAGGATGTATTTGAAGCGTCCACTTTGGAAACACTAAATAAAATTAGTGAAATACTTGAGCAAAAGGAATTATCAGAACCGGAAGCTGAAAAGATATTTGATATAATTAGTTCTACTTGGTTTGAGGAAACAGGGAAAAAACTTAGCCGTAAAAGTAATAAACTTAAGAAGATATTTGAAAACTACCAACTGCTTCTTTATATGCACATAGGTATCAGGAGGGGGCAAATGACAATGAATGGCAGATTAAAATTATCTGATCCAAATTCGGCAACTTTTCATCTTTCAGAACGAGGGGTGAACTATGTGGAAAACAAAATTTTAAATAAATAAATTCAATGAGCATCCCGAATTACTAAACCAAAGCCAAATCAATTCTAAATAAAGTTGTACAGGAACAGAATTAAACTATAAGCCATGAAGGATAAAAGAGATAAACTTAACCATGAAGATAATCAGCCAATAGAACCCGATTCTGATTTTTGGGAAAGCGATGAAGAAGAATTTATTCCTTGTTTGGAATGTGATGGTCATCCTGCTTGTGCCGATTTCGGATGTGCTATTGATTTAGGATTAGGAAGAATGGTCAAAAAAAATAATACCTGGGATTTTTAAACTCATCAACCATGACAACAGATAAACTTAGCCCGTTGGAAGAAGCTGCAAGAGAATATTTGATTAAGGAAATGAAACGAATGTATCATAGGCCAGGTGTTAATGATCCTGATTCCTATGCTGTAAGCTGGGATGTGATTGCTAAAATAATGGCTTCATGGGGAAAAGAGACTATTCATTTATTTGAAGAATGGTTTGATGCTAAAAGATTGGTAACTGCAAAAATGGAACGGGATAAGGAAACAAATTCAACTGATATAATTTATACTGACACTGACACTTTTTCCAAAGCATTCTTCTGCGAACTCACCACAGAGGTACATGAGTATAGGGAATGCTTGATGGATTTAGTTAAGGTTGCCGAAGTAATGGCTGATGGAAAATCTTTAATGGCAATTTCAAGAGCTAAAAAATTATTGGATAAATATAAATAAGTTATGAAATACGAAAGAGTAATTGTTCCAGTAAAAAAAGAAGATATTAGAATTCCATGGCATTGTGATGGCTATTCTTATTATAACGATTTTGATAACGTATATGTTTTAACCAGAGAGCAGCTAAGAGATTTATTGCTTGAGGCTTATAATCATAATCGTAGGGAATATGACGGGAGGGCAACATTCATCGGTAAAATATTAAACAGATGCTAAAATAAGAACCAATTAAAACTTAATTATATGACAAACGAAAACTACGGAACCGAAGGATTAAAAGACATTGATGAATGGTTACGCATAGGACGGCTTAGTATCGAAGAGTTAAGAAATGAAATAGCCGAATTGAAAGGTATAAAAACGATGGAATCAAATCAGGTTATTGACTCTCATGGCCGTGAATGGAAGGTAGGAGATAAAACACAATGCGGCACAATAACAAAGTTGTGGGATACCGGAAGAAAATGGATTCCTTCTAACTGGGTGGCTTCAACTGACCAACAGGAAGCGGTTATAGTTAATGATTTAGAAAACAAAAATTAAATATATGTCAAAAAGAGATTTACAATTCAATATTTTGGTTAAATACCAAAAGCCAATGGGTGGCCCCGGTCTGGGGTATGGTGATGAGAAGTTTGAAACTTCTTTTAAGGCAGAAACCCTTAAAGAAGCCACTACCTACCTGAATAATTTTATTAATACAAATGCCGAAATCGAAACGTGTGTTGTTACCGAAGTTCTTATTACCAATGAATATTTTAAAAAGGAAATGGAGACTTCCAGGGAATTGATATACCTGGATTTTGCAAATATTCGTGAACTGCAAGAATTTATTTATGAAAATAATATTACTGGTGGTTCCGTTTCGTGGAATAACAAAAGAGTATATATTTTTTACTGGCAATCTATTAATCAACACAAACTTATTCACAATTAAAACTTAAATATATGCAACCACGTACAAGTTCAAGGCTATATGCCTCCGGCCCCAACAAGAGAGCAAGGTACGCCCTTACCAATAACGAAGACCTTTGTGAACAAGAATTACGTAAGCAGGGGTATACAAGTGTAACGAGGGTCAGTGATACGTTTACTGATGACCTCAACGAAATAATGTATTTCGATAAACAGGGTGAAATTGTGCCTACTGAAAAACTTCTCGAAAAAAATAACTATGAATAAAGATCAGGAAAAAATATTGGAATGCTTATCTAAGGAATTAAACTGTGGTTGCCAAACACACGGATTTTTATACGCAAGTAATTGTGAGGATTGTAAGATTGCTGATTCGGTAAGGTATAATTGGTTTTATGATTTTGGTAAAGCCGTCAGAACTTATCTTTTAAATGAGTTGGTAACACATCCAGAATTTCACGAGTTCGGAATAAATTTTGACGGATTGAAATTGACAATCCATCCAATGAATACTGACGGTAAAACATTAGATATCCAATTATTTCAAGACCCAAGATAAACCATTAACGCGATCACTATGACTGACATTGAATTTGTAAAAAAGATTTTGCCCGATAGTTACACTGTGAAGGAAAGCAATAAGCCAGGTTCAATTCATTGTGTATCTAAAACTGGAATTATAAACAAAAATATACTTTTTGATGATGTCGAAGATGAAGACCATTGGGAATATATATTTAAAGCGATCAAACAACATTTCGGGGAACGGTTTCAGGAAGTTTACCACAATGTCTGTTTTTTACATAAAAATTTTACTATTTACCTTAAAAAATAAACAATGGAAAAAGAAGATGTTATTAAGACCGAAATTACTCTTGCTATAGAAAGTTTGGAAATTTCCGAAGAAAGCGACCCTTCCATTGGTTGCCCCATTTTCACTAATCAGGATGAGATAGTAGACCGTATTTACGAATATGTAAAAAAACTAATTGATTATGACAAAAACTGAAATAATATTTAAACATACTAATCATGTCGGTGAGGTGGATATTGAAGCAGCTATGGAGGAATATGCCTTACAAGGATCGTGGGTGAGTGTGGAGGAAAGGTTGCCGGAATTTGATAGCAAACATGGAAATGTAATGTTCGTGCTTGGAGTTTTAAATGAGTATCCACAATTCGCAAAGAAATTATACTACCATCGAAGTGCGCTTGATATGAATAAACTCTGGTTCGATCCAGAAAGTAGAAGATGGGTTGAAAATTCCCTTGTTACCCATTGGATGCCTTTACCTTCACCTCCCTCACCGGATAAAACAGAGAAATTATGAAATGGATAAAATGCTCTGAACAACTACCAGAAATTCTACATAAGGAATTTATCGTTAGGAATGTTATTGAAAAACAGTTAAGGATTATTCCTGGTGCTTCCCATGTTAGAAAGAATTGGCAAGATGGTGACGAATGGCTCGACGAATCAGAATCCCCAACCCCAGTAGAAGTGAACAGGGAGATGCTGGGAGCGTTGAAGAAAGCAAAATCTTTATTTGCAAATATTCCTCGGACAACTGGGGAGAATCCCGATATTGAAAAAGTGTATGTTACATTGAGTGAAGCCATCGCCAATGCAGAAGCATCCAAGCCAACCGGAGAGGTGCAGGAGGCAAAAAATGTTCGCATTTTAACGGATGGTCAATACAGCGCAATAATTGAAAAAGCATTTTTGATAGGATATTTTAATCAACCTGATTATCAATTTTGGACTGATAAAGAAATGGCTTCAGGTGAGGTAGCAACCAAAATAAAATTAGCGGAAAAATTTATAACAGATATTTTACAAAGCCAAAGCACTACTGGATAAATATAAATGAGTTCTTTGAGGGTAGGGGGTTGGTCATAAATTCTTTTGACCATAAAATCCTAAAAGGCAAACGCTGACGAAGGACTTTAAGTCCTTACCGAGTCAGTATGTATTCGGTGATTCTTCCGAAAGGTTGATAATCGGTAGCGGTGTCGGGCGAACACCTTACAGGCCGTCCTGTAGAATATGCTTCGTGGTATAATTGCCTAACACTATTTATGCTTACCCCAAGATAATTTCAAGTACCTGTTATTAAATAAAAAGGAGGGAATAATGAATGCAGAAATTCCAGATTTTCTTAGCCATTTAAAAGTAGATGAGCGTGGTTATCCAATTCCATTTTTTGTCCCTATTGTGGATGGGAAACCAAATTTCAAATATGCCGATTTGAATAAATTTAATATATGCACTGAAAAACATCTTTGTTGGGTATGTGGTAAAAAACTTATCAAAGATTCATTTTACTTCATTTCAGGGCCAATAGGTCTGCACAACCGCATTCACTCCGATCCTGCTATGCACAAGGAATGCGCTCAATTTACTTTAATGGTATGCCCTCATTTATATTTTTATAAGGCTGAAAGAAAAGCAACAGACACCGCACCGCCCTATCAATTAAGTGGTAAACCGGAATGTCTTTTTCTGGTAAAATCTTCCAAATACAAATTAGTTAGCGATGGCATTGGGGTAAGACAGCTTGTAAAATTTAATGTAATAGCAACTGAAAAATATATTTACGTGGACAATAAACTTCAAAAACAATGAAATACTTATTACTTGTTGCTTTGTGGTTTATTTCCGGTTGGGTAATATGGTATCATAAGGAATGGAAACATATAAAAAACGGTGAAGGAAAAGATTACCATTTACTGCGTGAACTATCTATTGACTGTATGCTTTTGACTCAGTTCATTGGGCCTTTTAATTACTTCATCATAAAAAATATGAAACATTGAAATCCCTACTATTTATCTCCCTTTTGGTTTCTGGCTCTTTAATGGGGCAAGAATGGTCTAACCCACTTCCTCATACGCATTGGGCTAATGATTATAGAGGTCATTATACCATAGTCCCGGATTCCCCTGAATTTGTAATTGATATTCAGAAATTTTATTCACCAAAGCGAGACACAATACCTTGCATAATGCTTGTTTGCGATACAAGCACAGCATTTTATATTACAACAAAAGTTGATTCCAATTTAAATTATATACCCCAAAGATTAGTGGTTGATGGCAGACCTTACTGGGCAAAAGGATTCTATACAATTACTGATCCTTGCCCTAATTGTTCTATGACCGTTGATGAAAATGGTATTAGTAAATATGACCATCGTGTAAAAAAATATTTATATGCTAATCGAACACCACTATCTAAAAACATTATAGTATGGATGGTAAAATAAATGGTTATGACTAAAATAAGTATTTCTGTTGCAGGTCAACAATTCTATGCGGAAGCTACCCCAGAAGATTTGGAAGCACTTAGGCGAATCTTGCATAGTACAAATTATATCAGTTGGGGTATTGCAATAGTGGGTGAATCTGAATATAATTTAGGAAAAGAAGCAGCAGATAATAGGGTGTCTTTTAATTTTAAACGCATTGGTAAGTTACTACCAAAGAAAAAATGGTGGAAATTATTTTCTTACCTACTAATATCCCTACTGTTAATTTCCTGCAAGTGGTATCCTGTTGATGCACCGGAAAAGAAAGGGGATACGGTTAAAATTTGCGAGCATCCAAGATCAAGACAAGGAGGTGAAATATTTATTGAAAAAGGAATATACGGTGTTTCTATTGGTTATATGTATGAGATAGGAAATTATGTTTTAGAAGATAGTTTGATAAAAAGTATTAGAACAGATTCAATATATGCGTATTGGACAGGGCAATTAGTTTATATTGGTAAGAATGGCGTTTCTCCTTTTGAAAGTGGTCCATCTGTTGGGATTGAATATGACGGTCCTATTACAACCGATTCGTTCCAAAAATTCACCCCAATAACAGAGCATAGCCATATAAAAAAATAAGCCAGTATAGATGGTTATCCATCATATAAACCCCAGTGCATCGGGTCCGCTCTATTGTGAAAACTTCCTCCGAAAGATAGCCCTGCCGCTACCATTGTATCAATAAAAGGCTGTGTCCATGTTCCCAATCTCTGTTCGGGAGTAGGGTTTACTACCATGCCGTTTGTGGCCGCATTTATATCCAAAGCTGCTGCCCAGGCATGAAGGGAAGTGCTTTGAGATCCCCTTACCGATCTGTCATTGTAGCAACCGTCATAGGTTTTAATTTCAGTATGTAACCCCGCTGCAACCAAGGCGGTGAATGCCTTAAACAGCATATCCTTAAAGTCTTTATTTACTAAGAAATGTGACGTTGGGAACCATAAAAAGTCATTTCTGACCTCCCATACAAAACAGAACGCTTGCAGGTAATGATCGTCGGGGGGACCATATTTTTGAAGTAATAATTGTTGTGCTGACATATTTTTATTGTTGAATAATACTGCTGCTATCGCTATATACCGTGACTACCCTTACCACATGTTTTTTCAACGGGGGATTAACGATAACCGTATCTTTTGCACTTTGGGATCCGGAAGAATTGGTTGCCGTTAAAGAGAAGATATACACCCCTGGTGAATCCATGTTTCTGACTACCGTGTTCAATGCCGCCGGAGAAACTGGTGTAACGGTAAGGGGACCAGAAAAAAAATTCCACACAGATGTATATGGCCCTGTAGAGGCTACCTGTGCAAAAATGGTGGCACTATCGGTTGGGAGCGTGATGCTTTGCCGGCACGACACCTGCACAAAACAACCTGACTGGGCTTTGCAGGAGAGAGAAAAAGATAGGGCAAGTAGTAAGATTGCAGACCGAATAAAAAATATTATATGTTTCATACGATTAATTTCCAGGTGTAAATACTTTAGATAACGGCTTGTTTCCAGGGATGCAGCCGCAATTCTGACCATTTGGCGCTACCTGTTGCAATAGACCTATGCCTCTTTGAGCATAGGGATCGGTGGTATATAGCCTTGGGTCAATAGGCGGGGTGGTGCTTCCGTTCCATGTAAGCAGAGTCCAGAAAGCATCTGTCCCACCGGAAGGAACATGGTTCGTGTTGTTGTTTATATTTGAAACGTAGAACTTGTCGAACCATTTTACTATGTCTCCAATTTGGTAATATTTAGGTTGCCCCTGTTTGGTAGTCTGACCGGGATATTCGTCTCCCCACATGGAAAATATTAAATCTATCCATTGTTCCGGAAAAACCGATTGGAAGGGTGCGCTAACAAATTGAGGAAATGCAAGTTTCTTTATTATTGTATTATTTGTTAATGAAAATCTTGCGTCACCGGCATTGAGGGTGAATTTGGTGGAATCGTAAATAGTATTTGTGATAACATATAAAGAACGGGTTGCTCCACCGGGTAGTGTTCCTGAAGGGAGGCAATATATCTGATTATTTGTGTTTGTCCCAAGAGCGCCCGGACCATAAATCTGCCCGAAATTAAAAGGACCATGAAGGCCAAAATAGTTGCTGTCAAGCCTGAACGTGGCAAAGCTATCCTGCTGTGCAAAGAAACTACCGATTGGTCCCCATGAATGAAGGAATACGTTATTGTAAATTCTATTGTCAGGTAGAGCCAGCGGTGTAGTCCCCCTAAACCCATTGATAGAGTTTAACCCCTGATTTCCGAATCCAACAATTAAATTATCGAATATCAGGTTTCCGTTGTTTATAAGGGAATGCTCCATGCCTATTGATACATTTGTCTCGAATGGACTGCCGTAATTTATAGATCCACAATATCCTACGTTATGGGAAACAGTATCGTTAGAATATAGGTCAAGGGTTTTAAAGAGTTTGTTGCCTGAAAAAAGAGAAATGTTATTAGAGATGTTAGAATTTATTACAAATGTTGCCGGTGAATTTGCTGAACCTGGACCATATATATCTTCCCCATGACAGTCTTTAATAAACATATTATTTATCTGAATCCTTGACCAAAACACCTGGTAGTGGGTAGACGGGTTTGGAAGGTCGGCATATTCAAATTTTGCTACAAGGCCAGAAAAATTTCCACGAACAGAGGTATCATTATGAATATTCACCCATGCCGTACTCATGCCGTCAAATTGGTAAGAAAACCCTGCTGTACTCTGGTAGTGGTTATCAACTTTGAAGTTTTTAAATTCCACATTCCTGACATTTGAAATATAAAATCCATCCAGAAAAACAACTTTATTAAGACCATCTATTATAATAGGAGCCTGGGTAGTGTCTCCGAGTGGACCGTAGGCTGATCCAACGGTATCGAATATGATACGTGATTTTTTATAAGTCCCAGGGTAAAACCAAAGATGATAACCGGGAGCTACGTGGAAACTGTCTGTACTGTGATTGGAGAAAATATCTATAAACCTTGTCGTGCCATCCGCTATTTTAATAGGATCACCGCTTGCTGCCATTACCCAGTCTTTTCCAGGTGTGCATGTGGGACCAAAGAAATTAGTGCAATCTGCAACTGTAGCCCTGTGGCCTCCCGCACTGCCGTCCGTATTTTGAGGCGGGTAGTCAACCGGGTATCTCAAAATAATGATTGCGGTATCTGTGGATGACAGGTTTGTGACGGTATCTGTCCCTGTAACTCCTACTTTGCATATCCGAGTGGAATCTCCAGGCGGTAGTCTCATCTGAATAACCCATGGATGCAGTGAATTTGCCCCCTTTATCCCTACGAACTTTGGTTCTCCTCCCGTGGATGTCCTTTGAGTGGTTTTATCATTACTGTAATAATAAGCGGCTGCAACAGCGTTATATTTCATGTGGGTATTGCCTGTTGATTCGGTCACATTTAGCATTATACCTCCATTATAAGAATAGGTATCAAACTGGTAGGTTCCTCCTGCCGATACTATTGGAGGTGGGGCGGCTGAATTGACGGTATCTGTTACCGTAGAGTTATTGGTAAGACCGTTATTATCTGTTGCCGTTAGTTTAAAGGCGTAGTTACCCGCCGAACTCATCCCTGTGACAGTAGTTACAAGCTGTGCAGGACTTGTTATGGTTGGGGTGACTGGCCCGGAAACAAAAGTCCATGCGGTAGAGGCAATCGTAGCTCCGTTGTTACCGGAAGCTGTACCAGTCAAAGTCAGGGATGTTGTAGGAAGGGTTATAGTCTGTGTGTTGCCAGCCGACACATTGGGAGGGGTGCTTCCAGACCCCCGATTCCATTGCAAAAGCCATTGGTAGATATTTTTACCGAAGCCTGGAACTAAATATGTAGAATCCCAATATAAATTCCAACAGCAATGCCCGCTCCCTGAAATAGTGTCTGCAAGAGGGAATAGGGTACTATATTTCTGAATGGTATCCTGTACCCTGAAAGCCTGATTATAATAAGTTTGGTCGTTTGCTCCTGTTATGGAAAGCCAATGAATAACTCTTGGAACGGCAAGTGCAAGATTTGCAAAAGTAATATCCTGTGTAGCGGGAGCCATTGGTACGGTTGCCGCTATATAAGAGGAGTAAACAGTGTCCGTAGTCGGTCCTGCAAGGTCGGTATTACCGACTGAACCACGACCTCCGGCAGAATAACCAGTGAGGTAGACTCTGGAAGAATCCATTTTAACAATGCCGCCTGTACTTAGCATAAGCCTTGCGGTGAGGTCATTGTAATTGGGAACCCACCATGTAGTGTCGGCACTGTAGATTCCATCCTGTGGAGCTACTACCACAAACTTAACCTCTACTCCACCAAAGAAAGTCTGTGCCGGAAACCCTCTGACAATACTCCTTAATATACCTTCATTTTTAACAGAAACCGTATCTGTTCCGGCCTCTCCTGATCCGTGGTAAGATATTATTACAGGGTATTGTTGGGCAGAAGTCGAATCCCAGTCTGATGGAGTCCATATAACGCATGGCCTGTTCACATAAACATAGGAGCCCCCAGATACAAACCTTGCCTGAATATATACGTTGTTAAATCCAGGTTTTAGTTTTTGAGCCTGCAAGGGAATTGTGAGCGCAAATAGTCCCGCCACAAGTACCGATTTCCTCCTGAATACAGCACCCATAAGCGCCAGCATTACCCATAAATTAAACCCGTTTTGAATAATAGTAAACCCTGATATAACGCCAAGCCCCTGACCTTTCATGGCATTTACAAAAAGTGTAAACTTTCCATTTGCGTCCGGTTTACTGACAAAAACTGCTTTATTAGAAATATTAAGTTTTGTTCTTACTGTGTCAGGACCGTTCATAACATTTCCAAGTACCCTCATTTCAGTTGAATCACTAAACCCATTCCATCCTGAACCAAGACTCCCTGTCATGGTTATAGTATAGGTTTTAGAGGTGTCCCATCCACCGCTAATAAACTTTGGTTTTGAAATCTTGAAAGTGTCTATATTTGACCCGTTGGCATTATAACTAAACCATGATTCTTTCATTACATTGGGAGCATAATTCCACACAATACCTCCTGTCATACCGTTATTAACATAGGCATCACTTCCACCGTATGCAGACCAGTTTGCAGTTGATACAGAAGTGACAGTTTTTCCGGTTGCCGTTGTCCCTGTGAAAACATTTTTATGAGGATCACCCCCAAGCTGAATCATAAATTTGGGTTCAGTTATCGTTGTATCGCAGTTTACAGTAAGAGAGTCTTTAATTGAGCCATTGCCGGTTTGAGCCATAAAAAAGGCTTGGCCTTGACATAAAAAAGGAAATAATAATATGATAAAAAAATACTTCATTTATAGTCACGGATTAAACCAGTTCTTCTTGAATCGTTTCTAAGTGGATAAGTGAGTGCTTTTTCTATTGGCCATTTATAATAGTTGATCCTATTTGATAAAGTCGACTTACTCAAACCCATTTTTTCTGCCCATTGACCCATTGTAAGTATTTCTCCTTTGTAGGTAATGAATGTGTTTGACCTTGTATTATTAGCTTGTTCTTTTTTGGTTGCCCATTTACAATTAGACGGATCGTAATCTCCATTATTATCAATTCTTTCGATTGAATGATTAGCTGTTGGCGCTCTACCCATATCAGAAAGGAATGTAGAATAAGAATTTATCCAATTATCACTTACCTTTATTCCCCTTCCTCCGTAATGTGGATAACATTTAAGTTTTTTATTTGAGCATCTGCTTTTAATTGCTCTCCATGCTTTAAATTCTTTTGACTTAGAATCACCGTGAGTTATATTTATATATTTAAGTCTATGTTTGCTGCTTTCACAACCACAACTTTTTGTATGCCCTGATTGAAGATGATCTAAATCAATAATTTTAATTTTACCACAATCACATTTACAAGTCCAAAAAGTACGTGATCTATTATTTATTTTCTTTGATTGACGTGATATAGCTATTAACTTTCCAAATCTTACACCTGTTATATCTTTAAACTTTTGTATCATTATTTTATAATTGTTGTATCTAAATATTTAATCTCATCACCTCTATCGAATATTTCTGTTTTAGATGGCCCTCCGCTATTAACCGTTGTTGCTATAAAACTTTTATGTGTATAGTTTTTAAAAATATTCCCCTTCTTTGTCATAGCTGCTTTTGATAAAAGTGTCATAGTGTTTCCATTGATAGAAAGTATTTTCGTGTACTCTCCATAAATTCCGTAAATAACACCCCCATTGGATTTAACCACATTTCCAACTACTCTTGAAAGGTCTGGGTACATATCATTTGCGGATACGGAAACATTATTTACAATGTTAGAACCAAGTACAATATCCCCACTAAACAAAGGTAATTGATAGACAGGGTAGGCACATGAAATACCATAAGTATTTCCAGAAATTACAGATGGACAGATGTAAGAAATGGTCACTATATTTCCATTAATAGAGGTTATAACTCCTATGGGTAACGCTGAATTATTAGGCATCGGTTGGTAGGCCATTAATCCAATCTGGTAAACGTCAGGATTAGTAACCGCTATAGTTGCTACTCTTGGATTTCCGAAAATTAAAACATAACCTTTGCTTCCTATTTCATAAAGTCCTGTCCATAAATCACCATATTTATTTTCTATATACCTCTTTGAATTACCTGTTACATAGTAGTAACTTGTATTTCCGTATGCAGATACTACTCCTTGTTGCGGGTAAAGAACAGGGTTTGTAGCACCAATATTTTGTGAACAGTCTCTAAAACTTGCGTTTACGGCAAACGGGACGGTTTCAAAATAGCAATGGTCATAACTACCTCCATTAAGCGTGACAGGGTAGTTACCTCCATAAACCCTTATGCTTGAATTTCTGAAGTTAGCTGTTCCGGTAAACTGCCAATCCATTATAGCCGAAGATGCCTGATAGGTTAAGTCAATCGAACAATCTTCAAAAGTAATAGGCATGGAACCCGTTGCAACCCCTATCTGACCGCAAGATTCTATATAAATGTTTTTAAAGTAAGAAGGGAAATAACCACCGTTTCCAATAGCGCAAAACCTTACCATTGACCCTGCTATGTTTACGTTTTCGATATACCAGTTACCGGGAGTAGTATTTCCGTAACCTCCCGTACCCATTCCTGACATAAAAAAAGTATGCGTATTCCCCCAACAGGCTACGAAGCTGACTTTATTTACTTTCTCCTGTGCCTGACAGCCTACAATGCAAACTTTTACATTTTCAAACTGTATTTTTTCAACGAATAAAAGTTCTGCATTTGATGTTTGACCGTTAGGACTTGTTATCAGACCCGCTACAAAATTTGAAATATAACAATCTATTATTTCTGTGCCGGTAGAACCTCCTGTCCCTCCTCGATAAAAATTACTGTAGCCAGGATAGCCACCGTCAGAAGGAATATTTGGCCCGAAAGGATCAATTACTATTCCGGCATTTGGTGAATAAGGTTTATCCCTTGTAACACCGTCTGTGTAATTCTGAAAAGAGCAGTTGAAGAAATTAAATCCCGTAAGAGCAGGCGGGTGAAAACTTCCAATTACTTCAAGACCTATAAATCTACTTCCCTTTCCGTTTTGTATTCCAATCCCAAATCCTTGTGAGTTTCCTGAAAAATCAAAAACAGTTCCTCCCGATCCCTGCCAAAAACTTGACTGCCCTATTAAATCAATAGTAACTGCATTGTAATTTGTACCTGAAAATCTATAAAATAGGATTGGGTTGTTGCATTTATATCTGGCAGACTTACAAACAACCGCTTTGATAACGTCCTGATTTGCGCAAATATAATCTGCCATATTCTGATAGGCCGGGCCATCGTCATGCTTTCCGTCCCCTATTGCTCCAAACGCTTCAGGTGTAACAAAAGGAACTGAATCCTTGTAACTTATGGAAGTAGGATTTTGAATGGGAGGTTCTGGATGAGGCTTTGGTGGGACAGGTATTGGAACCGGAATAGGTTCTGGTGGTACTGGTAAAGGTGGCTTAGTTGATGCGCATGAAAAAAAAATAACGAATAGTACAAAAACGGCAAACAAGTCCCACTTCCATGCGTGACGGAAATATTTATACTCGTTATTTAATTTACTTTGCATTTTTTTGGCTTAGAAAAGGATTTATTTCTCTTTTATCGCAATTCTTACACTGTCTCCCAAAAGTTATTCCTTTGTGTACGTCGTATTCCCACTTGTGGAAACCTAAAAAACAGGGTATCTTTTCTGTCATCCATACAATACCTATAATTATTAAAAAAAATGGTGCTGTAAGGATCATTACAAGTCTTTCCTTTGTTATTTTCATGCGGCTTTTTTTGGTTCCGGTGGTGTGCTTACTACCGTTGGAGGTATGGGCGCACTCTCGCCTGCTGCCGGAATAGTTACAAGGGTACTGGTTCCAACAGGGATACCTGTGATTACGGTTTGTGCCGGAGTTAGAAAATTCTTAATCAAATACCCTAAAAGACCGATAACAGCCATTGCTCCTTCCTGTTTCCAGTCTATCGTAAACTTACCTGCCTGAAGACTGGTATAAAGAGCTGTTATTGGCGTGGTAAGAGTTGCCACTATTAATCCTTTCCAGAAGTCGTTTAAAACAAGAGAAAACTTTTTTGATGTTGTTGCTACCGTAGCCATATTAGTGAAGTTTTGATTTCAAATATTTAATATCGTTTCTTATACTGTCCATTCCCTCATCAGAACATCTTACCTCAAGATCGTGCAGCCTTCGTTCAAGTTCTACTTTTTGAACTGCACTTGAAGTATGATAGTCTTCCATGTGCCAGACAACGCCTCCGATCATTCCGGCAACAGTGACAATGGTAGCCCACATACCCCAATTAATACCCCTTGTAATTATTGGTTGCGAATCTGTTATTACCAGAAAATCAAAGAATGACGAGTAAGCACCACTATAAGCAGTATAATTGCAAAAATGAAAATTAGTATCCCCTTCAGTTTCGCATCTATAGGCTGTACCAACTTTTCAAATAAATAGATAACGCCTATAAAAATTGCAACATAAAGAAGGAAAACCAAAAATTGAATTAGCATATAGATTGTTTTTTATTTTTTATACATTAAATACATTAGAATAAGAGCTATTATAGCTATAATGGACGTTACCATCCACGGGAAATATTTCGTCAAAGAATCTTTACCTTTATCTTTTCCAAATTCAGCAGTTTTCCAATCCATAAGTTCTTTTAAGTCCTTGCGCAAATCTTTTTCCATTGAACTTAACCTATCATTATATTGCGCTACCAAGGTTTCCCGCCTATCATTAATGACTGTTACCGACCTTTCCAGTCTTTCTGTAACCTGACCTACTGCCCGATCATTTTTTTCATTCTGCGTCTGTATGTTTGTCTCATAAGTTTCTTTTTGTAAATAAGTTTGCTGCATTTCCCTCAACCTACCGGCTTCTCCATTCAATGCTTCAAGTCTTCTTTCGTATTCCTTAGCCTGAATAATTAATTGTTCCTCTTTTTCTTCCATTCTGGCAAGGATACGAACCACTGCATCATTAATTTCCCCCTTTTTCATTTAACGGATTTTAGTTTACCGTATTTAGTTAATAAAAGTAAAATCACACTTACCGTACTTACCAAAGCCAAAACAAAATATATTGCACCCGTTTGCTTATAGTTATACATGAATAAAAGCATATCCGCAACATGGTACAGAAAATAAACCGAAGCAATCAAAAACAATGGATAAGAAACTTTATACGCTATCCTTGCAGTAAGCCTACCGAATTTAAGCCCTAACAAATTTTCATTTTTACTAAAATTTCTCATAATATTTTAATTTCCCTTGATGTAATTTACACCATCCCAATAGATGCGGTAAGCTGTGCCATTTGTCAAATTTACAATCGTATTTCCCGCAAGATCGACCACCGTATTAGTAAAACTCCAATGGAATGTCCCAGATGTATTGGTTACAAGAATATCAATCCATTGACCTTGTATCATCGTTGGAAGCGTAACTGTCCGGTTAGCAGTTACAGTTGGAAGTTTCTGTGTCGTAGAAGCAGCACCAATAGAAGTATTAGC
>DASZHV010000096.1:0-21089 GCA_035937535.1 Puia sp.
TCAAGCATGCTTTCGCGGATAAAGGTAACCAATTTTGATTCCTTTACCTTTTCGTTTTTATCATTTCCGTCGGTAGTCCATGATATGGAATGACGCGGCCTGGAATAATATGCAATTGCAATGAAGGTGAAAAAAAGTGCAATGACAGATAAAATTAAAATGGTGCAACCCAGAGATCTGGCCATATAAACAAACACAACCATACTTGCATTCACAGCCACCAGCAAAAGGGTAATTGTACGGTGAGAAAGACCCCGATCCAGCAACAGATGGTGAATATGGTTTCTATCCGGACTAAATGGCGAGCGCCGTTTAAAAATTCGGATTGCAAATACACGAAGCGTATCAAGCAATGGGATCATGAGTATGGTAAATCCAATAGCTGGAGATGAAATAATCGGATTCACAGATTCCGGACCATTTCCAGGATCTATGAATTTCAATACTAAAATTGCATTCACCACACCAATGAGCAGAGATCCCGTATCGCCCATAAATATTTTGGCAGGTTGAAAATTAAATATCAAAAATGCCATCAGGGTGCCGCAAAGAGAAAATGCTAGTACATAATAAGGCTCCATGCCTGCAGACATAAAATAAATTCCGAAAAGTGCAGAAGACATCAAACCCAGTGTTCCCGCCAATCCGTCAACACCATCGATCAGATTAAATGAATTAATGATCACAATTACGGAAAAATAGGAGATCAGCAGACTGAACATTTCGGGCAATTCATGAATTCCAAAAAAACCATGCATGCTTCTGATCTGGATCCTCCCATAATATATAATGAGGAAGGCGGCCAGTACCTGTCCGATGAATTTTTTTATAGGGGATAAAACAAGAATATCATCTTTCAATCCTAAAAAGAAAATGACCATACTTGCCGCAATAAAATACTGGAATTCGGAAGCATCCTTAAAATTAATCGTAAGCAGACAGCCAAAAACAAAGCCGGCAAAAATGCCGATACCACCCAAAGGAGTGATTGCCACCTGATGAATTTTGCGGGCATCCGGCATATCAAATAGCTTTTTCATCTCGGCTACATTAATAATTACCGGAATTGCAAGAAAAGTAATGGTAAATGAAATAGAAAGGCAAAGTAAAACATCAAACATGTACCTCGGTTTACATTAAATAATTTCAATCATTGCTAATATCAAGCCTTAACTCTTTTGTGTACGTTCAGGTTAGAGTATTGAGATTCAAGATCTTCTGACCAGCAATGTTATAATGTCACTGAGCGCATGAACAAGCAAGTTAGAACAAAAGTTTAATATGTTTCGGGACACGGATAAATAAATTCCTTTAGTTTTGCGCACCTCAAAATAAATCATAATATATGGCTGATTTAAAGGCTATTGCTTCGCAAATCCGGCGTGATATTCTTACAATGGTTCATGGTGCTTCAAGTGGTCATCCCGGAGGTTCTCTCGGTTGTGCGGATTTTTTTACCGCTCTTTATTTTGAGATCATGAATCATAATCCGAATTTTTCGATGGATGGCAAAAATGAAGATATTTTCTTCTTGAGCAATGGCCATATTTCACCCGTTTTTTATTCAACCCTGGCAAGGTCAGGTTACTTTGATGTTAAAGAACTTTCCACTTTCCGAAAATTGAATTCACGTTTACAGGGACATCCCGCCACCCATGAACACCTGCCTGGTATAAGAATAGCTAGCGGCTCACTTGGACAGGGTATGAGTGCAGCGATTGGAGCTGCCCTTAGTAAAAAACTCAATAAAGATTCAAATATTGTATTCTCCCTGCACGGAGATGGTGAGCTGGACGAAGGCCAGATCTGGGAAGCCCTGTTATTCGCAGCTCATCACAAAGTTGATAACTTGATTTCCACGGTTGACTGGAATCATCAGCAAATTGATGGAACAACTGACAAAGTAATGAGCCTGGGAAATATCCGTCAGAAATTTGATGCATTTGGCTGGAAAACGCTGGAAACCAATGGCAATAACATGGATGAACTCGTGTTTACCCTTAAAGAAGCCAAATCCCTGACCGGTAAGGGTCAGCCAGTAGCCATTCTTATGCATACCATAATGGGCAAGGGAGTAGATTTTATGGAGAATGACCACGGATGGCATGGAAGCTCTCCAAATGACGAACAACTTAAAAAGGCCCTGGCGCAGATTCCGGAAACTTTGGGAGACTACTAACAGTATGGGAGTATGGGAGTATGGGAGTATGGGAGTAAAGATCTCACTTTTAATTCCTGATTCATTTTTATATTTTCAATGAGATCAATCAATTTAGATGTTCAAGTTCAGCACTCCCATACTCCCATACTCCCATACTCCCATACTTTCCTAAGTTTTCAATTCAAAAGGCTGCAACGCTGCCTTCCTGGCCGGCAGCCAGGAGGCAATCAGAACCACCACCAGGATGGTTCCTCCAACCAGTAAAAAATCTCCCGGAATCAATTTTACCGGATAGTAATCTATCAAAAAATTACCCTGCAGGGGTACAATTTTAAAATTTACCTGCATCCAACATAGCGCGATAGCGAGTAGAAAACCAAAACCTCCACCCAGAACACCCAGCAGAATCCCCTCATTCAAAAAAATCTGTTGAATAAACAGATTATCTGCTCCCATGGCTTTTAATACCTGTATATCTTTCTTTTTTTCAAGCACAAGCATGGTCAGTGCACCAACAATATTAAATGCAGCTACGATCAGGATAAGTGTCAGGATAATATATATCACCCATTTTTCCATTTTCATAGTACTAAATAAAGTCTGATTTTGCTCATCCAGCGTTCGTACCTGGAATCCTGAACCAAACAAGGCCTGAAGTTTTGATTTTAATTCCTTATTTACTGTGCCGTTTCTTGTAGCAATTTCAATCGCTCCGTATTGGTTCGAATCCAAACCCAGCATACGTTGCATAAATCCAAGATTGGTAATAACGTAATGGTTATCAAAATCCTCCTGGATCCTGAATGTACCTGACGAAACAATGGCTTCTGATCGAACAGATGATTCAGGATCCGCTTCATTTATACCCCCGTTACGAAATAGATAAACTGTCATGGGCGTAATGGCGCGGTCTGATTCGATATTCAAAGCATACTCGACACCAGATCCAAGAATGGCTTGCGGATGATCTTCCGTACCAAGCTGGTAATCACCTTTAAAAATATTCTTAGACAACCCGTTTATATTCTTATAATTTTCATCGACCCCTTTCAACATCACCGGCTGGAGACTATTGTATCGCAGCAACGCCTGATCTTCTATCGTTAATGAATAACCGATAACACCATCTATCTCTTTCAATTTGAGGAGGCGGGTAGAAGGAATGTGGAAAAATTTCCCGGTAGTGGGTGAAATTTTTATATCTGTATAAAAAGAAGAATACAACGACCTGACTAATTGCTCCAAACCATTAAAAACACTCAGAACTACAATCAGGGATGCAGTTCCCAGAATAATTGCACTCACACTAACCCATGAAATGATGTTAATGGCATTCGTTGATTTTTTCGCTTTAAAATATCGCCAGGCAAAAAGGAACTTCAATGCAGTTGAATTATATCAGGATTCGTTTCCAGTATTGGGTTTGCTTTCATTTATTTCGCGGAAAAGGTTTTCCATCTTATCAACATAATCCAGAGAATCGTCTATATAAAATGAGAGCTGAGGCATACTCCTCAACTGGTTCCGAATGGAACTTACCAGGTCTCGTTTTATTTCCCATGCTCTGTCTTCTATCAGTTTCAAAGCATCTTTTGGGTTCGCTATCTGATAAAAACTCAGATAAATACGTGCTTCGAAAAGGTCAGGTGTAATCTTAACAGATGAAATAGAAACCATCCCTCCCTGGATCATATTCAGTCCCAGTTTCTGAAATATTTTGTTAAGCTCTTCCAATAATAAAGCACTAACCTGTTTTTGCCGTTTACCTTCTTTCATATCATTGCCGATTTCAATGTAAATTTACGGGTTTACGCACCATCCAGTAATAATGAAAAGATTTGCGACGATTCTAAAATACCTTAAAGATCAAAAAAGGTATGTAGTCCTATATTTCTTAGTCAACCTGCTATCCATTTTATTTTCACTGGTTTCACTCACCATGCTGGTTCCTTTTCTTCAGTTGTTATTCGGCCAGGAAAAGATGGTTGAAAAAATGCCACACCTGACCTTTTCGGCTTCAAGTGTTTTGGAATATATAAAATATGTTCTAGGAATTCTTATTCGTGAACACGGTCCCGTTTATGCACTGGGCGCCATTTGTGTAATTATCATACTGTCCATTTTTTTTAAAAACTTTTTTCTTTACCTCTCTTACAGAATTTTAGGACCCATGCGTAATCGGGTCTTAACCCGTTTACGTGCTGACCTCTTTGCAAAAATCCTGGACCTTCCACTGGGGTTTTTTACAGAACAACGAAAAGGGGATCTGATCAGCCGGATGAGCAATGACATCAATGACATTGAATGGAGCGTGATCAGCACACTCGAAGGGATATTCCGGGAACCACTCACAATCCTGGTCATATTGGCAACCCTGGTTTTTCTCAGTCCGCCTCTTTCTATTTTCCTATTTATCCTGTTGCCATTAACCGGTTTCATCATCGGACGCGTGAGCCGCTCGCTAAGAAAACAATCTAATATTGCCCAGGAACAACTGGGCATACTGATGTCCATCCTGGATGAAACACTGGGTGGACTGCGCGTAATTAAAGCTTTTAATGCAGAAGGTCTACTCAAATCAAAATTCTATCAAACAAATAATTACCTTAATCACGTAAGGAATAAAATTATTTTCCGAAGGGATATGGCCTCACCAATGTCAGAGTTGCTGGGAGTGATCGTACTCAGTTGTATACTTTTTTTCGGGGGACAGATGATTCTCAGCCATAGGTTTGCATTACAGGCTGAAGGATTTATTGCCTATATCGCCATCTTTACCCAGATCATCAATCCCTCTAAATCTTTGTCAACAGCGTTTTACAATGCCCAACGGGGAACGGCCGCTATCAAGCGTATTGAAGAAATATTACATGCGGATATTGTTATCCGTGAACCTGTAAATCCGGTTCCCATTAACTCATTCAATGATTCGATTGAATTCAGGGATGTAGGTTTTGCCTATGAAGGAGTGAATGTTCTGCACAACATACACCTCAAAATAAATAAAGGAAAAACCATCGCACTTGTTGGTTCATCCGGAGCGGGCAAATCGACACTGGCCGATCTGATACCTCGTTTTCATGATGTAACCAGCGGTGAATTAATGGTTGACGGCATCAACATTAAAAATTATTCTTTGCATGCACTCAGAAGCATGATGAGTATTGTAACGCAGGAACCCGTTTTATTCAATGATACCATTGCTTCCAATATTGCTCTCGGAACACCGAATGCGTCGACACAGGAAATTGAACATGCTGCCCGCGTGGCCAATGCCCATCAGTTTATAAGTCAGAAAGAAAACGGATATCAAACCAATATCGGCGACCGGGGTTCTAAACTCAGCGGAGGTGAAAGACAAAGGATTACCATCGCAAGAGCCGTATTAAAAAACCCTCCGATTCTTATCCTGGATGAAGCCACTTCTTCCCTCGATACAGAAAGTGAGCGCCTGGTCCAGGATGCCATCAATAATATGATGCAAAACAGAACCTGTGTGGTAATAGCTCATAGACTCAGCACTATAAGACATGCCGATGAGATCATCGTGTTGCAAAAGGGAGCCATAGTAGAAAGAGGAACACACGAAGAATTAGTATCCCAGAATGGTTTCTATAAGAAGCTGGTTGATATGCAGGAAATCAGATAAACAAGTATGGGAGTATGGGAGTATGGGGGTATGGGAGTGAGGATGCTACTTTGAGATTTAATACTTCAACGGCCAACTGCCATCGGTCAACCGTCAACCATCTACTAATATTTCCTGATCAGAATTACACCGATAATTAGCAAAATAGATCCAATGATTTTACCTGGAGAAATTTCCCTTACGGCAACTCCAAGCCAGCCAAACTGATCGAATAAAATCGCTGCGAACATTTGGCCGGCAAGCACAAGACTAAATGATAAAACCACGCCAAGCCTGGGAAGCAGGATCACGATACCTGCAACAAAAAATATTCCAAGTAAACCACCCGTCCAGATCCACCACGGAGATTGAGAAGAAACGAATTGAAATTGAAACTGACCGGCGATGATTAAATATATCATTAGTGCAATGGTGCCGACAGCAAAAGAAATAAAAGCCGCCATTACAGGGTTTCCGGCAGTTTTAGCAAGGCGTGAATTAATTGCTGCCTGCATAGGAAGCACGGCACCCAATGCCAGCGCCATCGCAATAAATAAGAGGCGGGATTGCATGTTAGGTTTTAAAGATTGTGACTCTTTTTCTAAACTGCAGATCGGGAATTGCAGATCGATAAACGAAATTCGCTATACAATAATTAAAAGCCTTCAGCTTTAAGCTTATGCCTAAAGCATAAAAACTATTTGTTCATTGTTTGTTTGGCTTCAATACTTAGGGTCGCGTGCGGAACTGCTTTCAACCTGGCTTTATCGATGAGCTTTCCGGTAACCCGGCAGATTCCATAAGTTTTGTTTTCAATCCGCATCATGGCTTTTTCCAGATGATCAATGAAAGTGATCTGGCGGCTTGCCATCTGGCTAAGTTGCTCACGTTCCATGCTCATGCTTCCATCTTCCATTGTCATGTACCGGTTATCAGTTTCATCTCCTCCCATTTCATCACGTCTTGTAATCAGGCCCTGGAGGTAAGCCAATTCTTTCTTCGCTGAATCTAATTTTTTAGTAATCAAATCCCTAAATTCTAATAATTCTGCATCACTATATCTCATGGTGGGTCCGGTTTGATCCTGATGATGTATATCCAATACGGATTTTGTAAATTCGGGTTCGTATTTCCGAACCGTTTTTGTTTTGATTTCGGGAATAACCACTTTAACAGCCTTCACAGGTAGTGCAACCGGTTTCTTAATCTCAGGTTTCACTGTAACCGGACTGGTGTTTTTCACTTGTTGTTTAAAAACCGGCTTTTTATCTTCAGCTTTATTTCCGGGTTTTGCATTTACAGTTGGTACAGGTTTTACCGCAACAGGAGGGTGAACAACAGTTGCAGGATGAGTTGGTTTTGTAGTGTGTGCTGATAAAACGGGCTTTTTAGTCACAGATACAACCGCAACTGGTTTTTTTGCAGCTGGAATCGGATTAGCTGTTTTTTTTGCCGGAACTGCTGCTTTTGAATGGGACGACTTACTTGCTGACGCTGCGGGTTTCTTTACCACTTGAATATGTTTTTTAGGACTGTCCTTTTTAATATGTTTTGCCGGCACTTGCTTTTTAGTAACAACTTTTTTAGCCGCAGGTTTTGCGGTCTTTTTAGGTTGCACTTTTTTAGCGGCTTTAGCCGGTTTTTTCTTGATTGCCATATGGTTAGGCTTTTTTTGTGACAAACACTTTTAAAGGGACGTCATTAACTTCAATAAGAGTGCCATTAGTTAATTCGGCAACCAAATCGAGTTTGTCTGCCAAAATTTCCGCGCAAATATAGTAATTAAATTCTCTTATTGTTTCCTCTAATGTTTGGGCACCGCCAATTTGTACGTTTATTCGGTCTGTAAGCTCAAATTCCTGGTCTTTCCTAATTTTTTGGATGCGATTTACCAGTTCCCGGGCATTCCCCTCCCTTTCTAACTCAGGAGTGACGGTTACATCCAGGGCTATGGTAAGGGGGCCTTTCGAGGCCACCATCCAGCCTGGCACGTCTTCACTGCTGATTTCCACTTCTTCCAGCGCTATTTCTATGGATTCACCATCAATTGGAATCTGGATTTTGGCATCTTTTTCAAGTATGCCAATATCCTTTTGAGTGAATTTAGCCAATGCCGCGCTTACTGCCTTCATTTTTGCTCCCAATTTCTTTCCCAGTAAAACGAAATTCGGTTTTATCCTTTTATGTATAAACTCATTATCACCAGCCAGGTATTCGATTTCCTTAATATTTACCTCTGACCGTATCAGATCCTCCACTTTTTCAAGCTGCATTTTCATTCCAGGATTCAATACCGGGATCAGGGCTTTTTTAAGTGGTTGTCTTACTTTAATATTAATTTTTTTACGAATAGACAAAATAAGGGAAGAAGCATCCTGAGCCAATTTCATTCTTTCTTCTAAATCCCTGTCAATGCCTACTGTATTTACTTTCGGAAATCCGGTAAAATGAACAGATTTAAATTCTGATCTTCCTGTTACATCGTTCAGATTCTGAAAGAGCCAGTCAGCAAAAAATGGTGAAACGGGTGCTATGAGTTTGCTCAAGGTTTCCAGGCATTCATATAATGTCTGGTAAGCACTCAGCTTATCCTGCTCATATTCACCTTTCCAGAACCGTCGCCGGCTAAGACGGACATACCAGTTACTTAATTCTTCATCCACAAAATCCTCGATGAGCCTGCCGGCAACCGTTGGTTCGTAATCATCCAGACTTAAAATAACTTTTTTCACCAGGCTGTTCAGGGCAGAAATAATCCATTTATCAATTTCTGGTCGTTCCGCCAGTGGTACATAATTTTCTTTAAAAGCAAACCCGTCAACATTGGCATAAAGTGCAAAAAACTGATAAGTATTATATAAGGTTCCAAAGAATTTCCGTTGCACTTCCCTTATTCCTTCCTGATCAAATTTCATACTGTCCCACGGAGAGGCATTGGTAATCAGGTACCAACGTGTAGCATCTGGTCCAAACTGATCTATTGTCTTAAAAGGATCGACAACATTTCCCACTCGTTTACTCATTTTATTGCCGTTTTTATCCAGAACTAGTCCATTGGATACAACAGTTTTATAGGCTACGCTATCAAATAGCATCACTGCAATAGCATGCAGTGTATAGAACCAGCCACGGGTTTGATCTACTCCTTCAGCAATAAAATCAGCCGGGAAGTTTTTATTAAATAGTTCTATATTTTCAAATGGAAAGTGCCATTGGGCGTACGGCATGGCGCCCGAATCGAACCACACATCTACGAGATCGGGAATACGATTCATTTTCTTACCCTGACTGCTTACCAGGATGATTTTATCCACTTGAGGTTTGTGCAGGTCTAGCGTCAGGGCGCTGATCCCGGAATTAATTTTATCTCTGAATATTTTATTTGCTTTTTCTATTTCTTCCAGCAATTCCTGGATGGAGCCGATACATTTTTCTTCTTCGCCATCATCCGTTCTCCAGATCGGCAAAGGGGTTCCCCAAAACCGGCTTCTGCTCAGGTTCCAATCCACCATATTCTCCAGCCAGTTACCAAACCTTCCTTCCCCCGTTGAAGCCGGTTTCCATTGGATGGTTTTATTGAGTTCTACCATTCGGTCCTTAACTGCTGTCGTTTTGATGAACCATGCATCCAGCGGATAATATAATATGGGCTTGTCAGTTCTCCAGCAATGAGGGTAGGTGTGTTCATATTTTTCAATCTTGAACGCACGGTTTTCTTTTTTTAGTTTAACGCAGATGTCAACATTCACATCCACCCATTTCGGATCGTCCTTATAATTTTTTACAAACCTTCCACTGAATTCATCCACCCCATCTACAAATTTTCCCTGTTTATCCACAAGTATAAGAATCCCAAGTTTATTTTTGATGCCAACTTTAAAATCGTCTGCACCAAATGCCGGCGCTGTATGCACAATTCCGGTTCCGTCTTCTGTTGTGACAAAATCACCAATAACAACTCGGAATGGATCTGCGTCAGGTGTGATACTGCGTATCTTATCAAGACTAGCCGCCTCGCTGGGAATTAGTTGTTCATACCTGCAGTTTTCCATATGAGAGCCATAGAAAACAGATAATATTTTCCACGGAAGAATTCTGGAAGCAGGCTGGTAGGCATTAAATTCCACATTTTCGTCTTCGGGTCTGAAATATTTACCTAATAAAGCCTTCGCAAGGATAATATTGACATTGAAATGTGTATATGGGTTGAAAGTTTGAACTAATACATATTCAATGTCTGGTCCAACAGTAAGACCCAGGTTGGATAGCAGGGTCCAGGGTGTGGTAGTCCAGGCAAGAAAGAAGATTTCCTCATTTTTTGTTTCATGTAGTTTTTCAAAAAGAAAATCAGATTCTTTACTCCTTAGTGCCTTGAACATCGCAACACAAGTCGTATCCTTTACTACTTTATAAGTTCCTGGCTGATTGAGTTCATGCGAACTTAAACCAGTCCCTGCTGCCGGGGAATAGGGCTGAATACTTATACTTTCAAACAATAAATCCTTCTTATATAACTCCTTAAGAATCCACCATAACGTTTCAATATATTGATTCTCAAAGGTTATATAGGGATGTTTCAGGTCAACCCAGTAACCAATACGTTCAGTAAGGTCGTCCCATATATCTTTATATCTCAGGACTGCCTCCCGGCATTTTTGGTTATATTCTTCTACCGAAATCTTATTTCCAATATCTTCTTTCGATATGCCAAGTTCTTTTTCAACACCCAATTCAACAGGCAGGCCATGCGTATCCCATCCTCCCTTCCTTTCTACCTGAAATCCCTGCATGGTCTTATAGCGGCATACCAGGTCCTTGAGAGTTCGGCTGATTACGTGGTGAATGCCTGGCAAACCATTTGCACTAGGAGGGCCTTCGTAAAAAACAAAAGGTTTTTTACCATCCCGTAATTCAATGCTTTTCTTAAATGCCTGTGTTGTCTTCCATTGATCCAGAACACTCCGGCCAATTTCCGGGAGATTCAGCTTTTCATATTCTTTGTATTGCCCGGCCATAGTGATCTGTTAATAATGAACGGATTAGGAAATAATTTAAAAAAATAATAAAATTTAACAATTTAAAATGGCTGCAAAGCTAATGAATTTAGAGGTTTTTTTACCTGTATAAAACCCCGATTACAAATCGTTTGTGTACGTTAGCTTAAAGTATAGTTACGCAGAAGTTGAGCAGAATCAAGCGATTAAGTATAATCAATTATCCACAAAAAAACCCTTTGGCATAATTTATGTTTGAAAAAAGGGAGTCCGATCCTTAATAAAACCAATGAGATTGTATCTATAAAAAGACATTCTCTGGTTCTGAAAAATTTTTTTCTACGGTTTAGGGTTTAGGGGTTAAAAAGGGGGGTATTCCTACTCCCCTTCCTTTTTACGCTAGACGTTTTTTTGTAATAATCCGCACCTTCCCGTTTTTAATTCCTTTTATCGCAATTGCAAAAACCAATGCTAGTATTGAAGTTTTTCCCAATTCCTGAATCACCATTCGAAGCCAGTTTCTGAAAGACCACCTTTTTGCCCCTTTATAAAAAACCTCTCATTTGGGAGGTTTTTTTTATGGTAAGCAGAATAATGTGGCGAATGTGTAAATCTATTTATATACAATATGTGAGAGTTAAATGGGGAAATGATAATGTAATAATATGGATTTTAACTCGCAAAAAAGGGCAGATGTTAACGATGTTGGGCGAATGGATATTAACATAAACAAGTAGCTCATATTTTCATATTATCACATTATCATTTCCCCATTTAACTCTCACATTTTTCATTTTCTACAATCCCACATTCATCACATTTTTTTCACTTCTTATTCCGGATTTTCTTATAAATACGAATTGCCAGCATAAGTACAATGGCCAGGGAAAGAATTCCTGCGAGGCCAAATACCCAGCTTATAGCTTGTTTTACACTTGCAAGGAAAACTATAACAAATAAAAGCAGGGTGGCCAATTCGTTCCAGATGCGTAAATTTTGAGAATTAAAGCGGAATATACCTTTTTGCTGTTCCCGATAAATTATGTGAAGGGAGAAATGATACAGATAAAGTATGACAACAAATATCAGTTTCACGGTCAGCCAATGCGGAGTGTTACCCATCAAAATCCAGATCCAGGGCCCGAATATCAATGTAAGGATTGCGGAAGGCCAGGTAATACCCAACCATAAACGTCTGGTCATAATGCGAAACTGGTTTAGCAGGATCTCTCGTTCTGGCCCTGTTTGTTCAGCTGCTTCAGTACTATAAATAAAGAGCCTGACAATATAAAACATGCCGCTGAACCAGGTAACGATAAATATTATATGGAGAGCCTTTATATAAGAATACATAACAGGTTTTAGTCGTGTACAAGATCAGCAAGTGTCTTTACCCAAAGAGGATGCGTATTTAAACAGGGTATCATTGCATATTCACTTCCGCCCGATGCCAGAAAACTTTCCTTTCCCCGGAGCTCAATTTCTTCCAGCGTCTCCAGGCAATCACTTACAAAAGCGGGGCAAACAATCAGGAGCTTCCTAATCCCTTCTCGGGGCATTTCCTGTAACCTGAAATCTGTATAGGGCTTTAACCAGGGATCTTTCAGGAGGCGGGACTGAAAGGAGAAACTAAACTTTTTTTGCTCTAATCCAAGCTCATCTGCAATCAACTTCATAGTCTCAAGACATTGATGACGATAACAGGTAGCATGAGCTACTGATGCCATAGAACAGCAATCCGCAGTTTGAAGACAATGCTTATGGGTTGGGTCTGATATTCTCAAATGCCTTTCCGGAATGCCGTGAAAACTAAAAAGCAGATGATCGTAATCCTTTTGAAGATATGGTCGCATGTTTTCGGCCATCGAATGTATATAACCGGGATCCTGATAAAAAGGGGGAATGAACTCAAGTCCGAATCCATATTTCTTTTTCCTGTGAATTTCCTTCGCATGCTCAACAGCCGTTTCATAGGAGGACATCGCATATTGTGGATAAAGAGGAATGGCAATGACTTTTTCCAGATCTGGAATCTTTTTTAATAAGGTCTCATATGCAGATTCCATTCCCGGATTTCCGTATCTCATAGCAAAACTAACGGGCTCAGGTAACTGCTCCTGTAATTTTTGAGCAAGCTCCCTGGTGATCTGGACTAGTGGAGATCCGTTCTTAGACCAGATAACACGATAAGCTTTTGCAGATTCAGGAGCTCTTTTCGGAACAATAATCGTACGTACTAACAAATTACGAACCAGCCAGGAATCGATAACTCTTCTATCTGTAAGAAACTCATCCAGATATTTTCTAACATCAGTCACTTCTGTGGAATCCGGAGAACCCAGATTCATTAAAATAATTCCCCTTTTTAAATTGGTCATTTGCAAATGTAATTAAGAAACCCTCTTAGGAATCGTGGACTAAAATGATTTGGATCATAACATATTATGACCAGGATCTTGACTATAAATGACAATACCATGACATTAAAATGAGGCAATCGAAACCCGAGGAGCTAATTTTGGCGTACTATTTTAAAGAATGAGTAGAAACCCAAATACTGAATTAACGAATTTTTTTGTCGTAGGTATAAACTACAAAAAGACTGATACTGAAATCAGGGGATCTTTTGCTATAGGACCGGAACAATACAATAATATTCTAAAGCTGGCAGCAAATTATGATGTCCGCGACCTTTTTGTTTTATCCACTTGTAACCGATCAGAAATTTATGGCATTGCTGAAAATCCGGAACAGCTTGTAAATCTTCTCTGTTCCCAAACCCAGGGTTCTGTAGAACTTTTTAATGGACTGGCTTACCGGAAAAACGGATTGAAAGCGCTTCATCATCTTTTTGATGTAGGTGCCGGTCTTGATTCGCAGATATTGGGCGACTATGAAATTATAGGCCAGCTTCGTCAGGCTATGAAATTTGCCAAAGAAAGGGGGTTTATTCAATCTTTACTTGAAAGAACACTTAACCAGGTTTTACAATCTTCAAAAGAAATTAAAAATAATACTATGCTGAGCGATGGGACAGTTTCCGTCGCTTTTGCCGCTGTGCAGTATATCCGTGAAAACACTCAATCATTAAAAGATAAACATATCCTGTTATTGGGCACAGGAAAAATCGGGGCTATTATCTGTAAAAATCTCGTTGACTATCTCGGCACCAGTCATATCACGTTAATGAACCGTTCACCGGAAAAAGCGGAGAACCTCGCTTCCACATTTGATTTAAGAACTGCCTCTTTAGAAACACTACCAGAAGAAATAAATAAGGCTGAAATAATACTTGTTGCGACCCATTCTTCTGAGCCTGTCATTTACTTTACCGACCTTGAAAATATCGCGGGGGACAAACTCATTATTGACCTTTCCATTCCATGTAATGTTGAAAAAAGCGTATCACATTTACATAATGTTACACTTATTGATGTAGACGGACTTTCAAAACTTAAAGATGAGACCCTGCTTCGTCGTGCTGCAGAAGTTCCAAAAGCCCGTAAGATTATACAAAATCACCTTCAGGAATTAATAGAATGGCATGAAATGCGAAAACATGTTCCCGTTCTTAAGCTGGTTAAAATAAAACTCCAGGAAATACACGGTTCTCCATTGTTTGATCAACCACTTTCTGTGGAGCCGTCTTACAAAAACAGAGACCAGAAAATCCAGCGGGTACTCAACGGAATGGCTTCCAAAATGCGTCGCGAAAATCAGCGCGGTTGTTATTACATTGAGGCTATCAATGAGTTTATCGCGGGTTGATAAACGAGCTCAACATGTCTAAAAAATTAAGGATTGGTACACGCGAAAGCCAGCTTGCTTTGTGGCAGGCTAATCATGTTAAGTTCTTGCTTCAAAAGCATGGTGTTGAAGCCGAGCTGATCCAAATAAAAAGTGAAGGTGATCTGGACCAGATCACCCCGCTGTATGCTATGGGTGTGCAGGGAATTTTCACAAGAAGTCTGGATCAGGCTCTATTGAATAATCGAATAGATCTGGCAGTTCATTCCATGAAAGACGTTCCGGTGGATCTTCCAACTGGTATCATAGAAGCCGCCGTTTTGGAAAGAGACAGTCCTTACGATTTACTCGTACCGCATCCATCAAGCGAAAATATTCAACTTGAAAACCACAAAGCTGCTATTATAGCATCAAGCAGTTTAAGGAGAAGAGCCCAATGGCTTCACCGTTTTCCAGCAGATAGCATCGAGCCTATTCGTGGCAATGTGAATACCCGGCTAAAAAAACTTGAAGCCAGTAACTGGTGGGGAGCCATATTTGCCGCAGCAGGACTTCAACGTCTGGGATTACGCTATGCAAGTTCCATAGAACTGGACTGGATGATACCTGCACCTGCACAGGGTGCTATCCTGGTCGTTTGCAGAGAAAAAGATGAAGAAATTTTCGAAAAGTGCCATGGATTGCATCATGAATCAACTGCATTTTGTGTAAAAATTGAACGCGATTTTTTAGCTGCCATGCTAGGCGGTTGCTCTACTCCTATTGGAGCGCTGGCAGAAACAGAAGGGGAAGAAGTTTTTTTCCGGGGTAATCTCCTGGATCCGTCAGGTGATAAAATGTTTTCCATTGAAAAAAGAATTTCCATGGAACTGGCCGCCAGCCTCGGTACGGCTGCCGCTCACGAATTGCTCAGAAGTGGTGGGCAAGAAATACTGGAACAGAAACAACATGTCTGATCGGCAATATAAAATATTATCCACTTCATCCCTGCCCTTTGAACGTATTAATCAAATACCGGATTCAATCAATATTAAAATAATTCCATTTATAAAAATTGTTCCAAGAACTGAGTATAAAATTAAAACACAAATCAATGATTTTACTGCAGAAAAAATAAATGTAGTTTTTACCAGTGTACATGCGGTAAAATCTGTGAAGGAATTCGCAGCACAAATGCCTGATTGGAAAATTTATTGTATAGGAAAGGAAACAAGAACCGAAATAGAAAACTGGTTGGGAAGAGATGCGATTGCCGGTTCTGCTGATAATGCAAAGACCTTGTCAGAAATTATAATTGCAGGAAATGTTAACAAAGCTGTATTTTTTTGCGGAAACCAGAGAATGAGCACACTACCGGAAAATTTGAAAAATCAAAGTATTGAATTAACTGAGCTCATCGTTTATGACACGCTGCCAACTCCGGTTAAAATTCTGGATCTGCCGGATGCCATATTATTTTTCAGTCCTACAGCTGTAAAGAGTTTTTTCTCAATGAATGAATTGTCATCAGAAACAACAGTCTTTGCGATGGGAACAACAACGAATGCCGCGCTAAAACAATTCACCGGAAAACCAATTATAGTATCTCCGGTAGCAGATAAGGTTTTTGTTTTGAACATGGCAGTTGAATATGCTGTATCACATCCTATAACATGAATATGATTAAAAATGACTTATTAATAAAAGCACTCCGGGGTGAATCTACTGAAAGAACACCTGTTTGGATGATGCGACAGGCCGGGCGATACCTGCCTGATTATCGCAAGTTGCGTGATAAATATGATTTTTTTACTCGCGTCCAAACTCCTGAACTGGCAACAGAGATTACTTTGCAGCCGGTCAATCAGATTGGAGTTGATGCTGCCATACTTTTTTCTGATATACTGGTTGTACTTCAGGCAATGGGACTTGAAGTACAACTCATAGAAAATAAGGGCCCGGTTTTGCCAAATCCTGTAAGATCAATAGGTGACCTAAACCGAGTTTCTGTTCCGGATATTGAGGATTCACTCGGTTATGTATTTAACGCAATCAGGTTAACAAAATTGGAATTGAATAACCGGGTTCCACTAATTGGTTTTGCGGGCGCACCATGGACCCTGTTATGTTATATGGTTGAGGGAACAGGATCGAAGACTTTTGATTTGGTAAAGACGTTCTGCTATACCCAACCTGAACTTGCACATCGACTATTACAAATGTTAACCGATACAACGATAGCTTACCTGAAACAACAGGTGAAGGCAGGTGCAGATGTAATTCAGCTCTTCGATTCCTGGGGAGGTTTACTGAGTCCGGATGATTTTGAAATTTTTTCTTTGAAATATATGCGCCAGATTATTCAAGCTTTAAAAAATGAAGTGCCAACCATTTTATTTGCAAAAGGCGCCTGGGGTTCAATACCTGAAATGGTTAATACCGGTGCATCCTGCATTGGATTGGACTGGGGTATTCGTCCTGAAACAGCCAGGAAGCTGGCTGGGACCGGCATTTCGGTACAGGGAAACCTGGATCCGGCAAGATTACTAAGCCCTATTCCAGAATTAAAAAAAGAAGTAACAAAGATGTTAAACGCCTTCGGACCCGGCAGCTATATTGCCAATCTAGGTCATGGTATACTTCCGCAGGTTCCGGTTGATCATGCAAAAGCATTTGTGGATATTGTAAAAAATCATGTCTATCAAAAGCGGGGAAAACAAGTTCTATCGTCTCTCTAACAATGAATGAAATCAGTACATATAAAACACGGGCTACCTGTTTTCGAGAAAACTGGATCCAGTTTGTTCAGGCATTGCAGCATACCATTTGCAATAGTTTGGAGGAAGTAGATGGCAAGTCACGATTTAAAGAAGACCTGTGGGAAAGATCAGAAAAAGGAGGCGGGGGGAAATCAAGGATTATTGAAAACGGAAATGTTTTCGAAAAAGGCGGCGTGAACACTTCAATTGTTTTCGGAATCGTTAATGATGCAATGAGAACGCAATTAAAAATTGAAGGTTCTAAATGGTTTGCCTGCGGTTTATCACTGGTAATTCATCCGATAAATCCTTTTGTACCCACCGTACATGCCAACTGGCGTTATTTTGAATTGTATAATGACTCCGATGAAATAATTGACTGCTGGTTTGGCGGTGGGACGGACCTCACACCCTATTATCTTTTTATTGAAGACGTTGTACATTTTCATAGTACATTAAAACAAAGCCTGGATCCATTCGGCGAAAAATTATATCCGCTTTATAAAAAAGAATGTGATCAGTATTTCAGCAACCATCATCGCAGTGAAGAAATGCGTGGTATTGGTGGAATATTTTATGACTTCCTGCGTCCCTTGGATGCAGCAGATACAGACAGGTTATTTGCTTTCCAGGAAGCAAACGGGAAAGCTTTTTTGAAGGCCTATCTACCCATAGTAGAGAAACGCAATAAGCTCCCATATGGAGAAAATGAAATCAAATGGCAGGAAATCCGTCGTGGTCGTTATGTGGAATTCAACCTGATACATGATCGTGGTACGCTGTTCGGGTTAAAAACAAATGGAAGAACAGAAAGCATATTAATGAGTCTTCCGCCCCGAGCAAGATGGATATATAATTATCATCCTGAACCAGGAAGCAGGGAAGATGAATTGTTGCAGGTTTGTTTACATCCGAAGGAATGGGTATAGAACTAATTATTAAAGTGGAAAATGTGTAATTGTGATGAATGTAACAAAGTGAAAATGAAATTTTTAATTAAATTTTAAATTTTATTCCTTCATTTTATATTATTTACAATTACACATTTTCCATATTGTGAATAATTACAGATTTTATTTAATAAAGCTGACAATGATATTAAAGAATCGATCCAGAATATTGCGTTCCAATCCTGCCATAAGAAGTATGATAGCAGAGACTCATCTAGGTGTTTCTGATTTCATTGCTCCCCTGTTTATAGATGAGGGAAAACAGGTCCATCAGGAAATTGCTTCCATGCCCGGATATTTCAGGAACAGTTTGGATATAACCGTAAAAGAAGTGAAGGAGCTGCATACCATGGGATTGAAATCAGTACTTCTCTTTATCAAATGCAAAGATGAGCTGAAGGACAATACCGGGAAAGAATCCTGGAACCGCGATGGCCTGATGCAACGAAGTATCCGTGCGATTAAAGAAGCAGTTCCAGAAATACTATTAATGACCGATGTAGCACTCGATCCTTATTCTTCCTATGGTCATGATGGCATCGTAAAGGAAGGCGAGATCATAAATGATGAAACAGTGGAAGCCCTTGTAAATATGAGTCTTAGTCATGCAGAAGCCGGTGCAGATTTTGTAGCGCCCAGTGATATGATGGACGGTCGTATAGGTGCTATCAGGAATTCATTTGAAAAAAACGGATTCAGTAAGACGGGGATAATGGCCTATAGTGCAAAATATGCTTCCTGTTTTTACGGCCCCTTTCGTGATGCGCTGGATTCTGCACCAGGTTTTGGTGATAAAAAAACCTATCAGATGGATTATGCAAACCGTACTGAAGCTATAAAAGAGGCCCTCCAGGATGTGGAAGAAGGAGCAGATATTGTGATGGTAAAACCGGCTCTTGCTTATCTTGACATCATCCGCGAAGTAAAAAATGCAGTGCACGTGCCCGTTAGTGCTTATAATATTAGCGGAGAATATGCGATGATAAAAGCGGCATCAAAAATGGGCTGGTTAGATGAAAATAAGGCCATCCTTGAAACACTGACTGCCATCAAAAGAGCCGGAGCAGATATGATTGCAACTTATTTTGCAAGGGACGCGATTCGTTTATTACAAGAATGAGGAAAGCATGAGAGTATGGGAGTATGGGAGTATGGGAGTATGAGAATGAAATCATAGATCATAACCCATAACCCATAATTCATAATTAATAATTAATAAGGCATTAGGCTTTAAAAAATGGAAATAAATAAAAGCAGAGAATTATTCGAGCGTGCTCAGAAAACGATTCCAGGTGGTGTGAACTCACCAGTGCGCGCATTCCGCAGTGTAGGTGGAACGCCTCTATTTATAAATAAAGCGAAGGGCAGTTATCTCTTTGATGCCAATGGAAATAAATACATCGATTATATCGCGTCCTGGGGTCCAATGATTCTTGGTCATGCACATGACCAGGTTATAAATGCCATACAGGAACGCACTTTATATTCGACTTCATTCGGCGCCCCAACTGAACTGGAAATCGAAATGGCTGAATTAATTATAGGTATGGTTCCCAACGTCGACCTGATACGAATGGTGAACAGTGGTACTGAAGCCTGTATGAGCGCAGTGAGACTTGCGCGTGGATTCACTGGTAAAAATAAAATCCTGAAATTCGAAGGTCATTATCACGGTCATGCTGATGTTTTCCTTGTGAAGGCAGGCAGCGGACTGGCAACATTGCAAATACAAACCGTACCAGGCATTACACCCGGAGTCTCACAGGATACATTAACAGCGCCTTTCAATAATTTCCCTGCTGTAGAAGAAATAACAAAAAAATATTCCGGGGAAATCGCAGCAATAATAATTGAACCAGTCGCAGGTAATATGGGATGTATACCTCCCGAAAAAGGATTTCTCGAATCACTACGAACATTATGTGATAAAGAAAATATCGTTTTAATCTTTGATGAAGTGATGACCGGTTTTCGACTGGCACCAGGCGGTGCACAGGAAAAACTCGGAATTCGCGCTGACCTGGTTACATATGGAAAAATAATTGGTGGCGGCCTACCCGTTGGTGCATTCGGGGGAAGAAGAGATATCATGGAACATATTGCTCCGCTTGGTAAAGTTTACCAGGCTGGAACTCTAAGCGGTAATCCGCTGGCAATGATAGCTGGAATTACTACTTTAAAAATATTAAAGGATAATCCTTCCATTTATAATGAATTAGAAAAAAAGACAAGCTATTTGCACAAGGGTCTCCACGAAGTGTTCAGTAAGAAAAATATTCCTTTTACTATTAATAGCATCGGTTCCATGATCAGCTTGCATTTTACCGAATATCCGGTAAAAGATTTTGAATCATCAGCTGCCGCTGATATGCAAAAATTCAACCGGTTTTTTCATAGCATGCTGGAACAGGGGATCTACCTGCCTCCCTCTGCTTTCGAGAGCTGGTTTCTTAATAATGCCCTATCCTTCCGGGATTTGGATGAAACACTTGAAGCCGCCGTATAAGCTTAAGTGAGTCGAAAATTCGTACCCATCTTAGTCTCAAGGTTCACCGGTCTATTTCAATTAGCTTCTTTCTGATCGCTTATTGTTTTGGCAGGGCTTCCCTATGGCAGCCTTTTATTCTATTACGGCATAATCTATAGATACATCTGATTTTACCGGTAGTTGAGCGGTAGCTCATTAGTGAATACTGCTAATACCATTCTTCTGGTTTCCTTATGGTTTTAGTGCGTCGTCCTAAAATAACTGTACACCAAAAAACAGTTTATGGACGATTTAAAAGATGAAAATCAGGTTAGAAGAGTTGGTGGCGTTGGTAATTACAAGAAGGAGTTTATTGGTCAGGTTCTAAAAGAGATCGAATCTGG
>DASZHV010000097.1:0-14088 GCA_035937535.1 Puia sp.
GGTACCTACCAGACTGATTAATGCCATTATTAACCCGACTTTCGAAAATAATGGGGTGCCCTGCACATCGGGGTATAGCCCGGTGCCCGGTTGGACCAGTCCGACAAATGAAGTGCCCTTAGCATTCCTGAATGCCTGCACAGATTTTATCATACCAGATAGCACCATCCTGAATGAATTTCTCATACTTCCCAATACTTGCTTATACCCGTTTGTTCCCCAACCCATACCCAGTGGAAATGGTGTTGCAGCCGTAAGTGATTTTGGATTTGGAGGTCTTTACTATGTTTACCCATTTCATAAATCATATCTGGCTACCTGCTCGAAAACCATTTTACATAAAGATTCCTTATATCGTTTAAATTTTAATGTGGGATTTGGGAAGCAGAGAGATACGGTTATTAAGTCGTCCAATGGAATTTATCTTGGGCCGCAATTATCTTTACCTGAGGAAAAATTTAGTTTGTTCGGTGAATCTGACTGTGGAATTTTAAATTCCACTGCACCAATCATTGGTTGCCCCTCACGCTTGGGATGGAAATTACTGGGATCAGTTAGGGTTAATGGTGCACCTGGTACCTGGGTCAATACTTCCATTATGTTTACCCCGGGTCAGGACATTCAGGCGCTTGTTTTAGGCCCGGGTTGCGATACAATCTTTTCCGGATTAGACTCGTTTGTTTACCAGGGACGAACGTTTTTTGAAATTGACTATTCCTATTTCCTGAATAATATACAACTATTTGCATCCAGTGTTCCACAACCAGTGTTGAGTATCTCCTCCGGGACCCCTTGTTCGCGTTCATTCAATCTTCAAATGCAACCTGCAAATTTTTATGACGGATCTTCTATTCAGTGGTTCAGAAACGATACTTTAATATCCTCCGGACAGAGCTCAACACTTAACGTAACCTCCGGGTTGGAAGGCTATGGAACTGGATGGTACTTCTGCAAAGTGCAAAACGATAGTGTTTGCCTAAACTCAGATTCTGTATTTCTGCATTGGATTCCTGTTCCTTCAGTCTCCCTTCTTGGCGTTGCAGATACGACAGCCTGTAACGGAGGGAACGTCGTATTAAAACCGGAAGCTGATTCGTCCTTTCAATACCTATGGCAAGACGGCTCAACGCAGTCTTATTATGTCGTGAATCATTCCGGTAATTACTATGTAAAAGTGTCGAACGCCTGCGGTAGTGTGCTGGTCAAAAAGACAGTGAATTATGAGAAATGCAATTATAACTTGTCTGTACCCAATGCATTTACGCCCAACGGAGACGGACACAATGATATTTTTAAAATACTATACAATTATCCTCCGGTTCAATTCTCCTTATCGATTTATAATCGTCATGGAATGAAAATATTTTCAAGTTCCGATCCGTCTCAGGGATGGGATGGTACGTTCAAAGGGCTTGCTCAACCCCTGGACGCCTATGTATGGACTATTCATTATTCTGATCAAACCGGAGTCAGCCAATCCCTTAAGGGCACAGTTATGTTGATCAGATGAATATTGTTTCGTTTCTTCTCCAATAAAGATTGCCGCGGACTATCTTCTGGAAGATAAAAATTTGATTTTCACGAATCCACAAATCTTAAAAACGGTCTTTCCCAACACAACCATTGATTTATTAGGGATCAAATCAGGATGAAAAAATATAATACAAAAAATAAGAAAAAGACCCATCGCATAAGCCAGAGAATCCTACCTCTGCAGCCTAAAATAACCTGAAATGCATAATGCCTAACTACTCATACTCCCTGTATGCCCCAAAATTTGCCAGCCTGTCTTCACCGAGAGATTGGGGAATGGGAAGAAAAGGAATATTTAGCTTATCAGTAATTTGTTTCCATAACCCTGTACGTGTATAAGTCTGATGTACTTTTTGAAAAGGAGTTAATAACAATAATTCTTTAGCCTGCTTAATATCACCTTTATCAATCAGCAGTTGTACCCTTCTTTCTGTAAGCCACTCATCCCTTAATGCACCTGTCTTCATCAGCCATTCTTCACGTTCTGCAATAGTTTGCGGCCCCAGACTTCTAAGCAATTTATCACGCTCAATGACCACCTGCGGGTGTAGTTGCAGCCACTGCTCTTTGATTGATTCAATAACTGTTACTGCCTCATTATTATTACCCTTTGCCTTAAGTAATCGTGCCAGCATTACTTTAGCTATGCCCATTTTACATGTTGACAATACGCCGATGGCAGCATCAGCCTCATTTCGACCTGCAAGCCATGTTCCATAATAAAACTTCCACATCTCAGCATTTTCACTTTGTGTAGTACTTATAGCCCACTGAAAGGCCCCATCTAATTTTTCCATACCTGATGGCGCCCAGCAATCCCGCTCAATGGCTGGTGGTTGTGGCAATGCGGTTTTTGCTTCATAGGCTTTCAACAATTTTTGCCATACATCCACTTCTTCTTTTCTTGCCCAACCAAAAAGCGGCACTTCTGTAATAGTCCTTAACTGAACGTAAGGTGTTTTAAGTATATAAATATTCATTTGCTTATCGGTAGGTATCCAGTATTCGGTATGCCATTTTTTTTCATTTGGTTTTAGCTCTGCTTTAATTGATTGGTCTCCGAGCGGGCCACCTTGTATTTCAAGATATGTTTGATGTTTTGCGGTGCTTAACAAAGACCACATACTGTCATCACCCACACCATAGCTCCATAATTTAATGCCCGGTGCTATACGTTCATCAGCAATATGGTATAAGCCTGTGCCTGCAGAGGGAGTGAACGCACCAAACGCGTTTACATTTTTCTTTTCCCAAAAATAACCGGTCATTTCTTTAATATCCGCTTCGGTTTTCGGGCCCTCCTGTTGCCAGTCTATTGTATCAACTATTGAAGAATGCGATAATACTTTTCCTTTGGGGAAATCAAATTTTGTATCAGGCGCAGAAGGTAAAGCAGCATTAGACCATGACATCCATGGGTAGGCCGACTCACCGGGATTATAATATACCACACGCTCGGTTAAAAAATCATCTCTATCCCCCAGAGAATATTCTACTGACCACTGCATTCCAAAACGCAATTCCCTTTCGCCACAGGTTACATATATGCGCTTTGCAGTTCTGTCAATTTTAAATAAAAGTTTTTCGTTTTGGACGGGTGTATGTGACACAGGAAAACTTACTTCAATACCGCCAGCCACAAAATAAAAACGCGGTAAAATTCTTGTATAGCGGATAATGCCAGGCACATATAATACTTCCTTGCCGGAAGGCTTGTGAATCATGGATATAACTTTGCCACCCAAATCAGGGCATACCGTAATTTTTACAAATTCATTCTCAATTACAATGAAGTGATATTTTTTTAATACAGGCCTGTTGGATGTTTCACAATAGCTTGTGTAGGGATATATACCATTGGGGTCAAACGCAGTAGGCACAGGACCAAAGGGCGTTAATACATGCGTAAGAATATAATCATCATACTCTATACAGCTAAAAATGTGCGCGGTTTTATTGGCAAAACATCCCCCTGATAAAAGACTCACCATCAAAAATACCAACAGCCTTTTTTTCATGATGCTAATTTTTTCAGGTACCCGTTAAGGGTTTAGTTCTTCGCTAATTTGTGCTATTAGCATTCTTCCCCTGTCCAGATCAGACGCAATTTTTTCTGTATTAAAATCATGCTCCGTGACCAATGATTGTAAATGTGCATTCAGTTCACCCATCAATTCTTTTACTTTTTTATTGGATGATTTTGTCGCCAGCTGTTTAAGTATCCTTACTTTCTCATAATCAGTAATCCCTTCTCTTAATTTCTCAAAACGCAGGCTACTGTTACCACCTGGATACACTAAAAAACAATCACCGGCGGGCCAAAGCGTATGTCTTGCATCCCTTGATGGGTCTGCAGGCCAGGCATCATACGCCCAGCGCAAAAAGCCATTATAACCACGCGCAGCAGAATACCAGCTTAACCATCTTCCCTCTGCAGGTGGTGAGAAAAGAAAATCGTTTGGCTTTGCCGGGTTGCAGCAAACATAATAAGTGGAGGTAGCGCCCCTGACAGCCCTTGCCTTTAATTTATCAGCAGAGGGTTCATTGCCATACAGAAAACTATAATCGTTTAACAAGGTATCAAGCTCTTCATGCCAATTGCCAGCATATGTTATTTTCCATTTTCGTGAATGCTCTTTTATCACTTTTATGGTTGCCATTGTTTCTTCAAGAGTGGTTTCATTTATTCCAAGATATGTTTTTTCGAGCCATCCTTTTTTTTGCAGGTGCGTTCTTAAATCACTGAGAAAAACATTCCATACATTTTTAAACTCTGTTGAGCCTGGCGGCCAAACACCATATACATAATTACCTGTTTTTTCATTCATGAACCTGAAGCGGTTGCCCCAGGGCACTGGAGTATAAATGGTAATTGCTTTATCTATACCCGTTTCCATGGCAAGCTGAACATATTGGTCAAAAATATTGTAATCAAATTTCCATGAGCCGTTTCGTTGTTTGATCCATTCAATCATTGTTTCTTCTATACTATATGAATTATCCGACCACGGGGAATGCACCGCATAGGTTGTTATATATTTTCCGCCAGCCTCAGCATATAGTTTAAGGTGTTTTTTCAACAGTGTTTTATGTTCATCCGACCATGGTTCCACATGATTGTACCAGGCTATAATCCAGGGGTTTTGCCACAGGTCAAGCCTGTATTGCCATTCATGTGGTTTGGGCAATAACTGGTTTTGTATTTTAATATTTACCTGCAATACAGCATGACTTTTTTCAGTGTTCACATCAATAGTGCCGTGGTAAACGCCTGCCTCAGTACCCGCAGGCACATTAATGGATAACCAGATCGGCCTTACAGTCTGGCCAGGCAGATCAAAGCGCTCAAAATCCTCAAACCTGTCGGGCATTAAGTAACCATTTTTATTGGGCGATACATCGCAGGTGGTATTGATCGCATTGTAAGGATAATTTGATATGACATATCGCACCAAATTTAACAACATGGACTTTTTAGAGAGAATACCACCTTTGCTATTAACAAGGTTATGTAATGTAATCCTTACCTGGCTCAGCGTGTCGGGCGACCATACCAGTATCATAGCGTTTAGGCGCTCGCCTTTCCAGCCTGTTTCCCGCCACTCTGCTGTTTCTTTTACGCCTGGCACTTCGGTCCTGAAATAATGTTGGTTTGATGCCACGAACGATACATGTAACCCTGCTGCTTCGGTAAGCCAGCGCCCGCTGTCGATAGGGTGGTCGAAAGTAAATTCGGGTAAGTAGTGGTCTTTTGAAACGGGCAAATTGGCAAAATCAATCTCCCCTTTTTGACGCTGTGCCGAAGCAATAAAAAAAAATGCATCAAAGATACAGAGGATGGCGACTATTTTTGTCATCAAAACAGACCGGAGTATTTTAATTGGTGCCATATGCTTGAAAATAAAAAGTTTAGGGCCTTAATCATGTCTTCAATAAAATTTAAAAACCTTTTTATATATGTAGAAAGTTGGAAATTTACAACTGTTCTTTAACAATTCTCACCAGCAGACTCTTTCCCAGTACTACTTTTGATTTCCTCAGTACCAGGTCCCGCTACTACTAAGTTAATGTTCTTTAAAACAAAGATATTTGGCATGGATTTCGTCTTTCCCTGATCTATATTGTGTATATGAAGAATGAATATAGTGTTAAGGATAAATTGATCCTGTTTCTGCTCGCCACTGGCGCATTCTGTTTTGGAGTGCTCCTGCCTGATTCCTTTTCTGACCATGATAAACTTGTACATTTCTCGGCCCATTTCGGAATGAGTTTTTTACTGGCGCTTAGTTTCTATATGATTTGCTCAGTCAAAATGCGGATTTCTAAATCATTTACGTATAAGATTCTCATTACTGCAACACTTTTTATTGGAATCGTTTATAAGTTTTGGGAAATTGCAACCGGGGGGATGATTGGTGATTATTCTTTAAGAACGATTCTGGATACGAAGGGAGTGGCAACTTCCATGTCCCAGAATATTTCAGGATTACTGGGTGCAATTTTTTTGATTGAGGGCCTGGTAGACAGAAACCTTGCCATGTCTGTTCTCAAACATGCCAATGTGCAAAATGAAAAAAGCTTTTCGTCATCATCTGAGAACTAATTAGCTTAAGCATTATTTTTGCCGGGACATGGGCAATAAGAAACTTCAACGATTCGAAGCAATCCGCTCTTTTCCAAACGTGCTTCAATATCCGGAAAGAATGCCGGGTAATTGGAAGAATTTTTTCAAAAATGAAAATCCGATAACGCTGGAACTTGCTTGCGGGAAAGGTGAATATACTGTAGGACTATCGGCGCTTCATCCTGAAAGAAATTTTATTGGCGTTGACCTTAAAGGAAACCGGATTTATTCCGGCGCACTTGAATGCCTGAAAAATAATTTACGCAATGCAGCATTCCTCCGCATCCAGATTGACAAAATCGATTCTTATTTTCTTCCTAATGAAGTAAACGAAATATGGATCACTTTCCCCGATCCGCATCTCCGTACTTCACGTGCAAAAAAAAGATTAACACACCCTCGCTTTCTAAGGATTTATCAGTCTGTGCTTCGACCGGGGGGAACCATTCACCTTAAGACGGATTCTCCTGAACTATTCCATTTTACAAAATTAATGGCAGATCTATATGAACTGGATATTCTGGATGCTTCAGAAGATGTTCATGCGCGAATTGAAAACCCTCCCGAGATTAATATAATAACACATTATGAAAAACTGGATATCGCAGATAGTAAACAGGTTTATTATTTGCGTTTTGTTTTACCTGAAAAACAAATTCCGCTTCCGGATACAAAATTACAGGAACTGTTGAAACAAATTGAAAATGTTGAATTGCTTTAATATGCCAGTAAAAAAAAACAAACAAAGTCTCCGGGAAAAATCAGCATCGAATCTCAAAAAGATCAGTCCTTCCGGTAAAAAAGAAGAATCATTTTTTGAACTGGTGTATGAAGTGGCGCGTCAAATTCCTTATGGACGTGTAACATCCTACGGTGCGATCGCAGCTTGCCTTGGTACAAAGCTTTCTGCCCGAATGGTAGGATGGGCCATGAATGGAGCGGATAAAATAAATCCAACCGTACCTGCACATCGTGTCGTAAACAGGGTCGGACTTCTTTCAGGTAAACATCATTTCAATCCGCCGGGGAAAATGGAGAAACTCCTGAAGAAAGAAGGCATCCTGGTAAAAGATGATGTGGTTGTTAATTTCAAAGAAAAATTCTGGGACCCGGCCAGGGAGAATTTGTAAGTGCCCACTCTAATCGATGGCCGTTGACCGTTGACTGTACTCCCATACTCCCATACTCCCATACTCCCATACTTTCTTCAGGCATAATAAGGACTGATCATTACATAAACAATTACACCAGTAACAGCCACATAAAACCACATGGGCCATGTGAACCGTGCAAGCTTTTTATGAGCGGAGAATCTTTCCTGGAAGGCGCGCTGCAGGGTAAATAATATAAACGGAATAATAATGCAGGATAAAATAATATGGCTGCTCAGGACAAAATAATAGACATACCGAAGATTTCCTGCTTGTAGTTTTTCATCCGTACTTAGGATGCCGTCATGATTCAGGTCCCCGTACTTAACTGATGGATTGGTACTATGATAGATCACATAAGAAATTAAGAAAATGGAGCTCAGCACAACTGCTGTCAGGTTCGCTCTTTTATGCGCCTTTCTCCTTCCGTTTTTTATGAAATATAAACTGGCCAGCAATAAAATGGCTGTTGTGGAATTGAGAATCGCGTGAAATAATGGAAGATTGCTCGTATTGAATCCGAGATTGACTTTTGTTTTTAGCCCGAGAATCAAAAATGCGACAGCCATTGGAATGGCAATTGAAATAGTGATGATAGGAAGCGTAAAGCTTTTTTCTTTCATTTTTATATATGTTGGTTCTGAAAAGGAAGAACCTATTATTTGAATAACTATTTTACAATATCACACTATTCATAATTTCGCATTTCCAAACTTTCGTTAATCATTAATCATTAAACATTAATCATTAATCATTAAGCATTTTGCCTTAAGCCTTAAGCTTTAAGCCTTAAGCTTTACGCCTTGTGCCTTAGGCTTTCTGGATAAATAAATAACCAGGCCCGCCGTCGCAAGCAGCATAAAAATAATGATCGGCAGAATTGGTTTCACTTCATTCAATGGAGAAACATAATTTTTATCTTTTTCCAGCATAATAAAAACCATATCATTCGCCATCTTATTCATGTCCACACTATCCAGCCCGTTATAATATCCTCTAACCACATGTTCCTTGTCTAGCAGTACGATTTTTTGTGTATGTATGAAGTTGGAATCAACGCCTTCTCCATCTGCCAGGCTCAATTTCAATTCGTTAATAGAAAAATCATAGATCTCCTTCTTGGGGCCAGTCAACAGCCACCAGATATCCGGATTGATTCCGAATTTATTACCATAAGCTTTTAAAACCGAAACTGAATCCCGCTCGGGGTCCACACTAAAGGAAAGGAATTGTATAAAGGCCGGATTCAATTGTTTGAACTGATCCTTCGACGATAATGCATCCTGAAGTTTTCTGATATTGGCGGTCAGTTTGGGACAAATGGAAGGACACCTCGTGAAGAAAAAATCAGCGACTATTACTTTACCCGGCAGGTCAGACAGGGAAACAGTTCTTCCCAGTTGATTTTGAAATTTAAAATCCTGTACAGAATGCCAGAGCGTATCGTCGATTGCCTTACCATCCCTGATTACAGAAACCACACTGTCATAATAATATCTTCCAGGCATTCCTATTGAGCGATCGCTGGCACGTTTTACTATCATGTAACTAATTACGGGTACCATGATCGCCAACAGGACCGCTACCAGTGCTTTCTTACTCACGTCATTTCTTTTAGATAAAAAAACCATCGCAGAGCAATGGTTATTAATTGTCAATTGTTAATGGTTAATTGTCAACGGTATTAAATTATCCATTAACAATTAACCATTAACAATTATTCCACTCCGGGTTTCTTTCCTTCCTCTTTATGTTCTGCCGGTTTGACTTTCGTCTTACTTTGTTCGTACTGATATTTATCATACCGCATGCGCAGATCGTGATAGGCACTGCCATCCCACATAAAAGCAACCAGAAACCAAATAAAGAGACAGGCAGGAATGGCAATCGTCATGATGAGATTTCTGATTTCATGACCCAGATGCATAAATTCTGCTACTATAAAAAATGCCTTTGCGAGCGTCATAATAATAAAGACGCCGTTCAGAAGATGTTTCGGGAAAAAATGTGTTTCATAATAAACGATTGCGACGATAAGTTCAAACACAGTAATGCAAAGCAGGATCCAGAATGTCCTCCATACAGTCTTTGTATCAAATGAACTTTTATCTTTCCCGAAATCAGCTGATGTTGGGCTTGCAGAACTCATATGCTCATTCATTTTAAATTATAACAGATAAAAACAGGTGAACACAAATACCCAAACCAGGTCCACAAAATGCCAGTATAGTCCGGCTTTCTCAATCATCAGGTAATGACCCGTCCTTTGAAAATCACCCCGCCAGGTTTTGATCAGCATAATAATATTAATAATCACTCCTGAGAAAACGTGGAATCCATGAAACCCTGTAATCGTAAAAAAGAAATTCGTGAAATTGGTAGTAGACTGGGTTTGATCAATATTCAAAAACGGATTTCTGCCCCACCAGGCTCCTTCATTATGCAAATGTGTCCATTCCCATGCCTGACAACCCAGGAAGGCAAGTCCTCCAAGAATGGTCAGGAACATCCATTTCATCACGGCTTTGCGATCCTGTGCCTGTCCTGCACCTACAGCCATTACCATGGTAACAGAACTCATGATCAGAATAAATGTCATCAGGCTAACGAATGCGAGGGGAACCGTCATTTCACCAATGAAAGGAAAACTTTTAAATACTTCATTTGGATTGGGCCATGAACTGGAAGAAAACCGGATGGTTCCGTAAGAAATCAGGAATGCACCGAAGGTAAAAGCATCACTCATGAGGAAATACCACATCATGAGTTTTCCATATTCCACATTGAAAGGGCTCCTGCCCCCGCTCCACCATTTTTGACCTACTGGAACTGTCTGTGCCATGAGATTGTATTGAACAGGTTCACAAATTTATCTAACAAAAAGCAAACTTTATTGCACCATTAAAAAGAAAATGAACAGGTAGATCCACAACAGATCTACAAAATGCCAGTAGGTTGATACAACGTCAACCGGAATAGTATTATAACTCCGTATCCGAGTATTTCTTGCCCTAAAATACATCACGAACAGGGCTATAACCCCTCCAAATACATGAAGGGCATGTAATCCCGCAATAATATAGAAAAACTGCCCGGCACCTGATCCATGAAATGTAATTCCGCCATCCCATAAATGACGGAATCCAAGCCACTGCAATAATATAAAAGCCAGACCCATAAATGCAGTAGCCAGTACCAGCTTCCTGTACCTGATCATTCGTCTTTCACGAAATGACTTTCCCGCTAAAAATATCGTCAGACTGCTGATCAGTATGACACAGGTAGAATAATAAAAAGCAACCGGCGTGGTATAGGATGTCCATCCAGGTTGTTCTCTTTTTACGATATACGCACTGGTGAGCCCGGCAAACATCATGATGATACTGCCGATGCCAACCCATAAAATGAATTTATGGGGATGTATTTTTTTATTTTGATCAGCCACACGATTTATTTCAAGACTCTGGGTCATTTTAAAAATTTCAATTTGCGACTTTATCAATCAGCAAAGCAAGCAGGACAACCGGAAGATAAATATAACTGCTGAACATTACTCTTCTGGCTGCCTGAATGGTCATCTGCCTATACAGGCGCACACATTGTCCGATCATAAAAATATTTGCTATCAGTACGATCACCAGACTCACGCCCCCACTCATTCCGTTAAAATATGGCATGAACCCCACAGGCAAAAGAAGAAGAGAATAAATAACTGCCTGAAGTGCAGAATATTTCGTCTGTCCATCTCCCGAGGGCAATAACTTAAATCCGGCCGCACTGTAATCCTTATGCGCAATCCAGGCAATGGCCCAGAAATGTGGAAACTGCCAGAAAAACTGCAAAGCAAAAAGGATCCAGCCACCTGCATTCAAACTATCATTTCCAGCAGCCCATCCTATCAGGCAGGGCATAGCACCGGGAATCGCTCCGGCTAAAACCGCAACCGAACTTACTTTTTTTAACGGGGTATATATAAATGCATAAAAGAATAAACTGATAACAGATAAAAGCGCCGTTAAAAAATTAAAATGCCATAACAACATAGTACCAGCCAGTCCGCAGATCACGGCGAACGACATGGCTTCAGCTACTGTCATTCTGCCTGAAGCAACCGGCCGGCCTGCAGTACGCTTCATCATTGCGTCTGTTTGCTTTTCCATGGCCTGGTTAATTGCATTCGCACTTCCCGTTACCAGCATTCCCCCTACGAATAAAAGTATAATGGCTCTCCAATCGTATACTTTTACTTTCGGAGCCAACAGATAACTAATGACCGCTGAAAAAACGACCATAAAACTGAGGTTAAATTTAACCAGCAGCATATAGTCTTTCAGCTTGTCCGCAATCTTAAAAGAACCGGATTGTTTTATGGTTTCTGGCGACTTCAATATAAAGGGTTTACCCCCTGAACTAATGATGCTGTTCATCTGCTCCAAGTGGTTCAGTTTGCAGGATGAAATCCTTTCCGTCTTTACCATAGTCATAGGCCCAGCGATGGACTTCTGGAATTTCTCCCGGCCAGTTGCCATGACCCGGACGAATAGGCGTAGTCCATTCCAAAGTATTTGCCTGCCAGGGGTTTTTAGTAATTACTTTTCTTCCTTTGAAAATGGAATAGAAAAAGTTGAATACAAACATCAGCTGCACGGCGAATACCACCATGGCAACGGTAGATATAAATCTGTTCAGACCTCCGAACTGATTGAATGAAGACCACCCGGAATAATCCATATAACGTCGGGGTAATCCAGCCAATCCTTCATAATGCATTGGCCAGAATATCAGGTAGGCTCCCGCAAACGTAACCCAGAAATGGATATATGCCATGGTATTATTCAAATATCGTCCGAACATTTTCGGGAACCAGTGATACACACCACAAAACATTCCCAGGAAAGCAGATACACCCATCACGATATGAAAATGTGCAACAATAAACATTGTATCGTGCAAATGAATATCCAGTGTTGAATTACCCAGGAATACACCAGTCAGCCCACCTGAAATAAACATACTCACAAATCCAATCGCAAATAACATGGCAGGTGTGAATCGAATATTTCCGCGCCATAAAGTGGTGAGCCAGTTAAAAACTTTAATGGCGGAAGGCACAGCAATCAACAGGGTCAGTAATACAAATACCGATCCCAGGAATGGATTCAGTCCGGTTACAAACATATGATGCGCCCAAACCAGAAAAGCCAGGGCGGTAATCGCCATAAGGGATCCTACCATCGCCATGTAACCGAAAATCGGTTTACGCGAGTTGATGGCCATTACCTCGGAAACAAGTCCCATCGCAGGGAGAATAATAATATAAACCTCCGGATGACCCAGGAACCAGAATAAATGCTGATATAGTATTGGACTTCCCCCCTCATTAGGAAGCGCTTTCTGTGTCGCAGAAATGAAAATATCAGAAAGATAAAAACTGGTACCAGTGTGACGGTCGAATAGTAATAATATTAATCCGGAAAGAAGTACTGGGAAAGAAAGAACCCCTAATATGGCAGTAAATAAAATAGCCCAGATGGTCAGGGGCAGTCTGGTCATACTCATACCCTTTGTCCGCATGTTGAGGATCGTCGTAATATAATTCAATCCACCCAGCAAAGAGGAAACAACAAACAACGCCATCGCTGTAATCCAGTAATCCATACCTGCCTGCGAACCGAGATTGGCATCCCCCAGTGCACTTAAAGGCGGATATACCGTCCAGCCACCACTTGCCGGACCTGTTTCAATAAATAATGATGTGAGCATAACAACACTGGCCATCCAGAAAAACCAATAAGAAAGCATATTAAGAAAAGGCGAAGCCATATCGCGTGCGCCAATCTGTAAAGGGATCAGAAAATTTGCAAAGGTTCCGCTAAGTCCTCCTGTCAATACAAAAAATACAAGTACTGTACCGTGCATCGTCACAAGGGCATAATAAGCTTCTGGTTGAATTTTTCCACCCTTTGCCCATTTACCCAGAATATCTTCCAGCCAGGGGAATGTTGAATCAGGATAACCTAACTGAAGTCTGAAAAGTACCGACATTAAACCTCCGAGAATAGCCCAGATCATTCCCGTTATCAGGAATTGCTTACAGATCATTTTATGATCCTGGCTGAAAACATATTTTGTAATAAAAGTCTCTTTATGATGATGGACTTCATGACCAGCATCATGCGTGTCGTGAGAAACGATTACCTCACCCGTCCCATGTATCGTCGAATCAGTACTCATCAGTAAAAATTTAATTCTTTATTTTAATCCTTTTAACGCTTAAAGCTCAACGCCCAACGATTAACTCTTAATTAGCCGCAACCATCTTCGCAGGCATATTTACAGCCGTTGTTTTAACTGAATCTGTGGCGGATGCTGCAGGCAATTTATCCTTCATCACCTGCGCATAATTTGGAACCTGCTTCGCGCGCCACAAAATAAATTCCTCCGGAGATACTACCTGAACGATTCCTTTCATGGAATAATGTCCTTTGCCACACATCTGGTCGCAGGAAATCTCATATTCAAAATCCGGATTGTTGGTCATCTTCTTCATCTCCTGACTTGTATATTTCGGAGTAAACCACATAGTTGTAGGAGTTCCCGGGACTGCATCCATTTTCATTCTGAAAGCTACAAGGCCCACATCATGAATCACATCACGTGAATTGATAATTAGTTTCACGGGCTGGTTTACCACGAGGTACATGGTATTGGTAACAACAATATCATCATGTGTTTTTGGATCATCCCATAATAAACCCAGTGAATTGTTTTCCGCATCAT
>DASZHV010000098.1:0-3389 GCA_035937535.1 Puia sp.
CTTTCCGTAAAAAACAGAAAGGTTAAAAGCTTTTTCTTCTTCCGGCAAAAGATGCTGTTCGGCATAATCCATCACTTCATTTATATAGTAATCCTCCTCACCTTCCAGCCAGTAAACAGGCTTGAAAACTTTTCTTTTCCAATCGCGGATGATTTGTTCAGCAGACAAATTTTATGATTTGAATGCAAGATATTTTTTAATTGTTAATGGTAAATTGTTAATGGTTAACGTGATTCAACAAAGCAGATCATTAACCATTAACCATTGACAATTAACCATTTACGCTGTGTTTTATTCTGCACACCGGGTGAATAAACCTAAAATTGGCACGGTTTTAGACCAACAGCACACTGGAAACCCCACTAAACCGTGTTTCCCTTTAAAAACAAATTTCTAAAATAAAAAGTACAAACCATGAGCACTACGAATTATCCATCTGCGTCTCCGCAAAGTCAGCCTCCGAAAAAAGATTTTAAAAATCTGGTTATTGGATTACTGGCTGCAGGATTCCTTGGCACCTGGGGTTATTTGTTATGGAACAATAACAAACAGGAACAGGTTCAGCAGAGCCAGCAAACACAGATCGCTAAAGTAACAGATGAAAAAGGCGCATTACAGAAGAATTTTGATGATGCCCTTGTACGCCTTGATTCACTGACTGGTACCAACAATCGTCTACAGACACAGCTTTCAGGTGCAAATTCTGATATCGCTAAGAAGAAAGCAGAAATCAGAAGCATCCTCGGAAAGAAAAATGCAACGGTTGCTGAATTAAATAAAGCAAAAGCGCTTATCGCTGACCTGAATACAAAGATCACTGATCTGCAGACACAGGTTGCAACGCTTACTGCTTCCAATCAACAGCTGACTGCTGATAAAACAGCGTTGACTGCTGATAAAGAAAAACTGACTTCCGATCTTTCCACTACAACTACACAGAAGGAAGATCTGGAAAAGAAAGTAGATATCGCTTCAACACTTAATGCCTCAAATATTTCCGTAACACCGGTTAAAGACCGTAAGAACGGAAAAGAAAAAGTTACTACAACGGCTAAGAGAGTTGATAAGCTGATCATTTCTTTCGACGTAAACAATCGTATTGCCCAGACTGGCCAGACTGATGTTTATGTTTGTATCACTGGTCCGGATGGCAAACCGATTTCTGTTCCTGCACTGGGTTCCGGAACATTTGCCAGCCGCGATGAAGGTGATAAAATTTTCACTGCTAAAGTTCCGGTTGATATCGAAGCTGGTAAAACCAAATCAGTACAGTTTGCCTGGAAACAATCCGGTGCTTTCGTACCAGGTTCTTACAAAATCGAAATCTACCACAACGGATTTAAGATCGGTGAAGACACTAAGGAATTAAAAAAAGGTGGATTATTTAGTTAGGGGTTAAGGTTTTTATATATAGGCCGTCACGCTACATGCGTGACGGCTTTTTTTATTGCTTCCCCGGATAGCTTTATATAATAAAGTTCTAGTTTTGATTATTGGATTTTGACTTTTGATTTTTGATTTTTTACTTTTTCCTTTTTAATTTTCCCCCGACCATGAATATTATAAACCAGTTTTCATCCCTGGCAGAAAATTATTTATCAGGATCCGGCATGAATCCTGTTTTCCCATCCGCGGATTCTATTCAACAACTTCAGCAATTAAATGAACCACTTCAGGAAGATCCCGTTTCCGCAGAAGAAGTTTTGAATTTACTGGATGCAAAAGGATCTCCGGCAACAGTTAAATCTACAAGCGGACGGTATTTTGGATTTGTAATTGGTGGATCACTGCAGGCAGCCATGATGGCCAAACTTCTGGCAACGGTATGGGATCAGAATGCCGGTTTGTATATATCCTCACCTTTAGCTGCAGTGCTGGAAGAAATCAGCAGTGCGTGGATGATCGATATCCTGGGTTTGTCAAAAAAGACAGCCGTTGGTTTTGTTACCGGCGCCACCATGGCAAATTTTACCGCCATGGTTGTTGCTCGTCACGAACTTCTTAAAAAAGCCGGTTGGAATGCGGAGGCTCAGGGATTATTTCATGCACCGGAAATTACAGTAATTACCGGGGACGAAGTACACGTGAGCATGCTGAAAGCCCTGAACCTGGTTGGGTTTGGAAGAGAAAGGATCATACGCGTTCCTACAGACGGGCAGGGAAGAATCATTCCGGAAAAAATTCCGGAAACTAAGGGTCCCACCATACTTTGCCTGCAGGCAGGAAATGTAAATACAGGATCTTTCGATCCCATTGAAGAAATATGCATGAATAAAAAAGAAAATGTATGGATACATATTGATGGCGCATTTGGATTGTGGGCCGCTGCATCCGCCAAAACCAGACACCTGGTAAAAGGAATTGATTTGGCGGATTCATTGGCGACCGATGCCCATAAATGGCTGAATGTTCCTTATGATTGCGGGCTCCTTTTTGTAAAAAAACGGGAGGCTCTTTTCAGTGCTATTTCTGCCACGGCTGCCTATTTCCCTGAAACCGGCAACAGGGAATCATATCAATTTGTACCTGAAATGTCGAGGGAAGCACGCGGAATTCCTGTATGGGCTGCCTTAAAATCCCTTGGTAAAAAAGGGCTGGCTGATTTGATCGACAGGAATTGCGCCAGCGCGCGCCAGTTTGCCGAAGGATTAAAAGCTGCGGGATATGAAGTTTTAAATGAAGTGATTCTTAACCAGGTACTGGTAAGTTTCGGCGACAAAGCGACGACCCTGGAGGTAATAAAAAAAATTCAGGAAGAAGGAACCTGCTGGTGTGGTGGAACGACATGGCAGGGAAAAACAGCCATGCGGATCAGCGTTAGCTCGTGGGCAACAACTGATCAGGATGTAAAATTATCGCTTGCTGCCATGCTGAAAGTTGCCGCTGAAGTTTTAAACGAAATGAAAAGTAAGAAATCCTGAATTTTTGCGTTTTATACCAATCCGTCCCTCGCTATACCTATCCTATTTCTAAAATAACCCTTTGATGCGTGCCTTAATTATCGTCTTTTTGGTAATCATTTGTGGTGCTGCCTATGCACAAAAACCCTGTTACCATCATTCCAGGCTTTACCTGTTCGACAGGCACAATGAACCCAAATTATTTACCGATCCCCTGGGCCGGCATCCCCAGTTTCCCTTTCTTCAAAGAAAGAATGGCATCACGTCCCCTGAACTTTTTATAAAATCCATCCAGGATACCAATCAGCGGAAAAAATATAACCGGACCTTTCCTGCATTTGACCTCCTGCTCCGTAATTCAGGATTCTGGAATGGCTATAAAGATCTCAATACTAAAAATGTAAAAAAGGTTTATATAACGCCCGGTACAGTAGGTAACCTGGGGTTTTATAATAGGGATAAAGGCGAAATGAATTATGATTATGTAAT
>DASZHV010000099.1:0-15753 GCA_035937535.1 Puia sp.
CCATCCTGCCTTCGTCTCCGTCCCAATCAGCAGTACTTTGCGCAAAATATTCATATGGGCTGCAATATTTATTTCCAACCCATGTTGCATCTTCTTCATTTCCGTTCTCATATATGTTCAATGAACCGCGACCAGTTTGACTAGGTTCATGAGATAATGAAAGAAGGTCCGTATCCACTTTATTAAACCCGAAGAATGCAGCCATATTCCAAAGCATCGCTGCATGCCTGGAATAACTTGAAGGATCTTCAGAATTCAACAATGGCCGGTTCATTGGCCGGTCTTTATCTGTAAAACCCAGATCACTCATCCATTTAGAAACACCCCGAATGCTGTACCAGATATTTCCCTGGTTAATAGCTTTTAGCGCATCAATATTAAAAATGTATTTCCCTTTTTGCTTATTATAAAATCCATAATGCAACATATTGAAACGAACATGGGTTTCATCTCTTGCTGAATCGTCATCATAGTCCAACGCAAAATTATAGAGCCTGCTATAATGAAAAGGATTCAGCCATTGAGGCTCATCCTCCATAATATAATTAACACCAAGGAATTGGTTAAGCGGAGTTTTGGTAAGTCCCTTTAATTTGGGGAAAGTATCAGCTGCGGGAACGGCCTGAATTGGAATTCCATATAAAACCATTTCAGTTATTGCTGTCTCATAACTACTAAACCGGATCATAACAAAACGGGTTTCTACATCCAGGGTAATTTTTTTCCATCTTCTTTCTCCCGGTTCCGTAATAGTTGTGAATGAAGCAGACCTATTCCATTTTTTAATATCTCCTGTATAAATCCAGCAACTGTCAGCCTGATGCGACCTGTCGTACAGATAAATTTCCTTTATGGAATAGGGAATTTTCAGATCCACAACGATGCGGTTTCCTTCTGACCCGTGAAAATAAATGGCGGGATGGATTGAAGGCTGACAATTGGTAACCGGAATAAAAGCATCCGGAGATTTTTCATAACGTGGATCAACATACGCATTTTCATCAAAAAGATTAAACGGATTGCCGCCACCGCCTCCCGAATAACCGCTCAGATCAAAAACCTGATCCCTTGTTATAAAAATTTTTTGGACCGCATTATCAATGTCAACAGAAGTCTTTTGAAACATATGCCCGCAGCAAGGGAAGAAATAAATAATACCGCCAGCAAAAATCCATCGAATCAATTTAGGTATCTTTATCCTTGTGAACATCATCTTACACATGGGGATTAAAATTAGAGCATTTATACAGCAATCATGTGTTTACCCTTTACCGCTTTTTACATGGGTATTTTAAAACCGCTTTTACAATTCGATCATTGGTTATTTCATGAAATTAACCAGGTTTGGATAAATTCTTTTTTTGATCTGGTAATGCCATTCCTTCGTCAGCAGGAATTCTGGTATTTTTTTTATTTGTTCTTACTGGTGTTTGCACTTTACAATTTCGGGATCAAAGGATGCTGGTGGGCTGTTTCCCTGATTATGACCGCCATCGTAAGCGATCTCTTCAGCAGTTCATTGATTAAACACCTGATTTTTCGATTCAGACCATGCAGGGATCCGGATATTGCTGATCAGGTACGTATTTTAGTGAATTATTGCCCGCAAAATTCAAGTTTTACTTCTTCACATGCCTGTAATCATTTCGCGGCAGCTTGGTTTATTTTTATAACTTTAAATCAAACAGGTTCCTGGCGTTGGTTGTTATTTGCGTGGGCCTTCATCATCTGTTACGCTCAGGTTTATGTTGGGGTTCATTTTCCACTTGATATACTCGGTGGAGCCATACTTGGAACTACTATCGGCTATGGAATGAGTATTTTATATAAAAAACAGTTTGGGACCCTCAGTTTAAAGTAAGAACCAGCATGTTTGCATTTTTAATACTTTTTTGTTTAATTTTTTTGAATGGTTTGTTTGTTATGGCTGAGATTGCCCTGGTTTCTGCAAGGAAATCGAAACTGGAAGAAATGGCTTCCAAAGGCAATTTAAAAGCAAGGGCCGCACTTAACCTGTCAGAGAATCCGGAGTTGTTCCTTTCTACTGCCCAGATCGGGATAACGTTGGTTGCAATATTGACGGGTCTTTATTCAGGAGAAAAATTCAGTGAGGATCTAAAACCCATATTTGAAAAAATTCCTTATCTGCACAGGTATGCAGGAAGTATTGCGACAGCGATTATTGTCATCTTTGTAACCTTCCTGTCCATTTTGTTCGGAGAACTGATTCCCAAACGAATCGGCCTGCTGAAAGCAGAACGCATTGCGTTGATTGCAGCAGGGCCTATGAAAGTTTTCTCCCGGATCGGGTATCCCATAGTCGCCTTACTGAACTGGCTAAGTAATATTTTTTTCATCGTTTTTTCCATTAAGCCTTCTCCTGAAGGAAATGTAACGGAAGATGAAATCAAGGCCATAATAAATGAAGGAACTGAGCAGGGAACAATTGAAGAAGCGGAGCAGGAAATTATTGAACGGGTATTTCACCTGGGCGACCGGAATATAACTTCCCTGATGACACACCGTAGTGATATTATCTGGTTCGACTTGTATGAAACCGAGGAAATGATCAAGGAAAAAATATTAAAAGAACCTCATTCCGTTTATCCTGTTTGTGATGGTGAAATTGATAATATCAAGGGTATGGTTTCCATCAAAACCATGTATATGGCAGATGATTCAACGCCTTTTAAAGATATGATGACCCAGCCTCTTTTTGTTCCTGAAAACAATACGGCTTACCAGGTGCTTGAAAGATTTAAAGAGACGAAAACTCACAGTTGCTGCATAGTAGATGAATATGGAAGCCTTCTTGGCATGATCACATTAAATGACATCCTGGAAGCTCTAATCGGTGATATTCCGCAGCCGGATATGACGGACTATGAAATCGTTAAACGGGATGACGGATCTTTCCTGGTAGATGCACAGATTCCTTTTTACGATTTTCTTGACCATTTTGATAAAACAGAATGGATGAATGAAGGTGAGCACGAATTCGATACGCTTGCAGGTTTTATCCTGCACCAGCTTGAACATATTCCAAGAACAGGAGAAAAGATGGAATGGAAAGATTTTAAATTTGAAATCGTTGATATGGATGCGCAGCGAATCGACAAAGTACTCGTTAAAGTAAAAAAAACATCTTTGAAAACCGATTAGTTCGTCTGTCCGTCACGGACCTTAATCTGTTTTTTTCCGGCATTTTTCTTTTCGTAATCCTGTACCTCCTTCGGCTTTACCAAAGTCTTGCTGACAACTTTTGCGGAATCGGAACCAGGGTCGCTCTTATGTGTTTCAAGTTTACCCATTGTATAGGTTTCCGTTTTATAAATCATACCGGTGGATGAATTATAAAATTTCCAAAGACCGTGACGGATGGCTACTCCTTCATTTTTTACAATTACGGTCTTGTATTCATTGAGGTGATCGATGTCTTCTATAACAAGCGTATCATATAATTTATCCGGATTAAGGGCACGCCAGTTTTCTTCTCTCACCAATGAACCGGAGGTGTTGAAATACTGGCAAAGACCATCTTTATTTCCCCATTTATAAAATTCCAAACCGGTAAGATCACCATCCAGACTGTAAATCCTCCATGTTCCTTCCTTGCGGTTATTTTTATATTCACCTTCTTCCTCATAACCGGGTTCTCCCCTCACTTCGTCAACCCTGTTTACCCATTTTCCCTGTTTCATGGACTTAGAATCCACTCTGTTCAGGGTATCACCTTTTACGCCGATAATAAAAGATCCTGCCTGGGAAAAACAACTGCTACAGCTAAAAAATAGGATTAAAAAAAGGAATCGTTTCATACTATATGCTTCAAGCAAAAAACGGTCCGGTAAGGGAATTTGTTGCAGGGGCAGTTGGCGGGGCCTGACTATATTTGCAAACTTAACAAGTTTTTATGTTGAAATGCTTTTTCTTCATTATATTGATTATTAATACTTTACACGGGAATTGTCAACCAAAATCCATTGCGGAGATCAAGATGGAACTCGAAAAATCCCCTAATTCCCCGCTCTATGTGAAAGATATCATGAAGAAAAAATTCATTCTGGATACGGTAGTCGTTACCAGAACCACCCATTTTTTAAGCCTGGCAGATAGTCTCGCATATAGAGGTATTCTCAAAAAAGTTTACGGTCCTTATACGATACAGGGGAAAAAATTCCTGGTACAAATACTCGCGCGAATGCCCAATACTTTTTACAAGATCAGCCAGATTTTTATTGATACTTCCGTATTCAGATACCGGATAGCGGATAGTCTCGGGAAATCCATCCTCAGTAAACTAAAAAACAATCAGGACAGTTTTGAGCGGCTGGCGGAAACATATTCCATGGGCGGGGAATCCATCACAAAGGGTGATCTGGGCTGGGTGGCGAGAGGTAGTATAATTCCGGCAATTGACAGACAACTGGCAAAAACCCGGAAGGGGGATGTATTTATGGTGTGGTCAAACAGGGGGCTGCATATCATCAAACTGACAGACGGGCCCAAGCAGGATAATGGCGCCGCTTTGATGATGCGGGTCTTTTTATAGGAAATACAGTAATCCGAGTTCATATCCTTTGAGGCCAAGTCCGGAAATAGCTCCAACAGATTTTGCCCCAATCATGGAACGTTGGCGATATTCCTCACGCGCTGCGATATTACTGATATGAATTTCAATTACAGGTGTTTTGATAGTTGCGACCGCGTCCCCGATTGCAACAGATGTATGTGTATAGGCAGCCGCATTAAGCAGTATGCCGTCATATGAAAATCCCACACGCTGTAATTCATTTACCAGTTCACCTTCTACATTACTTTGAAAATAATCGATCTGGATGGCCGGGTATTTTTCCCTTAGTCCCTTCAGAAAATCTTCAAAAGTTTGTCTCCCGTAAATTCCCGGCTCACGAATTCCCAGCAGGTTTAAATTAGGGCCGTTGATAATTGCAATCTTCATCCCCTAAATATATGAATTTCCAAAAAAGGAAAATAACATCGTTTATCGTGTATCGTTAATCGTTTGATTTATCGATCCACCATTAACGATCTATGATATACGAACATGAAATGTTTCTTAGCCATTTAAAGATGAAAATGCTTTTCTATTTTTTCACCAGTTCTTAAAACCAGGGATTTGGGTAGGTCAGGCCTTACGGTCGGTGGAATAATCTTGGTAGAAGAACTGGACATAAAAACAGCGATGCTGTCCGGAATGGAAACTTCGTGAAATGGAATATCATATTCAATAAACCGCGCCCGGTTTGATGTAAAATAAGTGAACTCCACGGGAATGATTTGTTTACTGGCTTTCAATTGCTCCAGTTCGTATTTTATCTGTGCTGTTTTATAATATACATATGGAAAGGAAGCGAAGCAGAATGAAATATTCATAAGCATAATAATATATAGAATATTTCGGATTCTACTTATTGTTTTTCCCTTCTCCGATTCAGAAACTATCAAAAGAATCAGCGGAAAAAACCAAAGTTGCGGTACATACCGGGCATACCATGCCTCCGAAATGATAAGGACAGAAATTATTATGGTGCAGGCTATGATAATGAATAGCAGCGCCGTTTTCCGGTTTTTCAGCCTCCATAACCAAAAACAAAATATAAGGATAGAAGATAAACAAACGCCACTGAAAAATGGGCCAAAACCTGCCATGAATGCTACATAAGGTTTGGATGCATTAAACAGATCTATCTTATCAAATGTAAACGGAATCTTGGACCTGATCACAGGATCTTTGGTTACAGACAGATGGAGGTTGTCCGTATGTGAAAAAAATGAAATGAAAAATTTCGAAATCTGATTTTTATGGATAATCCTGGGTGGAGTAAATTTTCCTGCTTCTGACTTCAACACTTTCAATCCCGGATATAGAATATCGTGATACCGAACGATATTGATCATGTATGGGAAATAGCCTACGACTCCAATTGCAAATATCGTCGCCATTGTACTTACAAAAAATGTTCTTTTAAAAGCCTGCCAGCGATTACAGACAATAAAAGCCAGTAACATACCAGCCGTAAAAATGCCGGCAAATACCAATGAGGTGAATTTAATATTGATCAGTATAACAAGGATGGATGCAAGCAGGATAAGAAAATAACGATTGGTTTCCAGGTAAAGGAGGCAGGCCACTGCAATAAAACAAAGCAGGAAGGATGCGAGTTGCCCGTCAACATAAGTATTGAGCATTTGATAGAATGTAACCGGATTAAAAGCCAGCAGGATGCAGAAAAGAATATTTTTCCTGAAAGAAAACATATTCAGTCTTACCAGGAAAGCCATCGAAAGACAAAAAGAAGCAACCAGCAAAATGAAATTAGTTGACTTGGTGGTTTCCAGCCGGTTTGTAAGCGCATATATTGTTGCTTGCGGATCTTCTACCCCTTTACCATAATGATTCAGCCATATGGCCTGGTTGAGTTCAAGGGGAAGTTCTTTTTTAAACGGGTTCCAGCCAGCTTTCATCTGGATAGCCGATTCCATATGGTACATCTGTCCGTCGGATGAAATATCATAAAATAAACCTGAGATGAATATTGAAATAACGATAATAGTTAATATGATCAGGGCTGTCCTTAGAAATTCTGGAAGAAATATTCCGGGAAAAAAACGACGGGCCGCTAAATAGTTTAATAACAGAGCCAGTAGAAAAGCTAACGGAAAATGCCAGGCAGCAAGCCCATGGCCGCATATAAAGGTCAGGCACAATAGCACAAATGAGAAAACAATCGTATTCACAAGGCCGAAGCCGATAAGAAACCACCAATTTGATTTGCGCTGGAGCAATGGGTCCATAAAGAAAGGCCAGTTCGGTTAAAAATAAGAAATCCTCCTTATTTTTTTTATTCAATTCCTTGGCCTATATTTGTCCATCTAATTTGTAGACTGCCCAAATATGTATCATACTGCTATTTATGCGTGTACCTGTCGTCCCTGTTGCAAGGGATGTTGTTGTTGAGAAGTAAAATAACCTCCTCCAACTTCTCTTTACTTTTTTAACAGGTTTTTTGATACATGGACAAAACAGCAGACATATTGAATTCTAATTTAAGCAACCAGATCAGCAGGCTTTCTATTGCAGATTCTCTTCATTTATTCACAGAACTCTTCCCAGGCCAGGTTTGTTTTTCTACCAGTTTCAGCCTGGAGGACCAGGTGATATTGCACCATATTGTTGCTGAAAACCTGCCCGTTAATATTTTTACCCTGGATACCGGTCGCCTGTTCAGCGAAACCTATTCTGTGTGGACAGCAACTAGGGAAAAATATGGGATTGCTATTCAAGCGTTTAATCCGAATACTTCACTTCTTGAAACCTATATAAATCAAAAGGGGCCCAATGCTTTTTATGAATCCGTTGAAAATCGGAAGGCCTGTTGTTTCATACGGAAAGTTGAACCCCTGAAACGCGCACTGGCTGGTCAGAAAGTTTGGGTTACAGGCATCCGTGCCGAACACTCCGATAATCGCAGTCATCTGAATCTGCTGGAATGGGATGAAGGCAACCAGTTAAATAAATACAATCCCCTGCTTCACTGGAAGCAGGAAGAAATCCGGAAATACATTTCTGAAAACGAAGTACCCTATAATATTTTACATGACCGTGGTTTTGTGAGTATTGGATGCCAGCCATGCACCCGTGCGATTCGCCCGGGGGAAGAATTTAGAGCCGGAAGATGGTGGTGGGAAGAGGCTGATAAGAAAGAGTGTGGTTTGCATGAGAACACTTTGAACAAAGTGTGAAAGTGTGGAAGTGTGGTAGTGTGGTAGTTTAAAACTTTTAACTCCACTACCACACTACCACACTTCCACACTTCCATACTAAAAAGATTATGACCGATTATTTAGACGAATTAGAAAGTGAAGCAATCTACATTCTCCGTGAAGTAGCCGGGCAGTTTGAAAAACCAGCCCTGCTCTTTAGTGGCGGAAAGGATTCTATTACGCTTGTACACCTGGCCCTGAAAGCCTTCCGCCCGGGGAAGTTTCCTTTTCCCCTGGTCCATATAGATACAGGACACAATTTTAAAGAGGCGCTGGACTATCGTGACTGGCTCGTAAATGAGATTGGCGAAAAACTGATCGTCCGGAAAGTGGAAGATACGATCCGCTCCAAATCCCTGAAAGAACCAGGTGGTAAATTCGCGAGCCGCAATGCACTTCAAACATTTACCCTGCTGGATACTATCGAAGAATTTGGATTTGACGCCTGCATCGGAGGAGCCAGAAGAGATGAAGAAAAAGCCAGGGCCAAAGAAAGAATTTTTTCAGTAAGAGATGAATTCGGCCAGTGGGATCCTAAAAGACAAAGGCCCGAACTCTGGAATATATATAACGGTAAAATTCAGAAAGGAGAAAATGTGCGCGTTTTTCCGATCAGCAACTGGACCGAACTCGATATCTGGAATTATATCCGCCGTGAAAAAATTGACCTGCCAACGATCTATTTTTCTCATGAACGGGATGTGATTTCACATGAGGGGCAACTCGTCGCAGTTTCTTCTTTTATCCAGCTTGAAGAAACGGATAAGGTTATGCGCAAATCAGTCAGGTACCGTACCGTTGGCGATATGACCTGTACCGCTGCTGTGGAATCAGGCGCCAGTACCATTGATGATATCATCAACGAAATCATTCTTACCCGTACCAGTGAAAGAGGAGAAACAAGGATTGATGATAAGATTTCAGAAGCAGCGATGGAAGACAGGAAAAAGAACGGTTATTTCTAATCAATATAATTTCAAATGGATCTTTTACGATTTATAACAGCAGGAAGTGTGGATGACGGGAAGAGTACTCTCATCGGGAGATTATTGTATGACAGTAAGAGCATCCTTAGTGATCAGCTGGAAGCACTGGAAAAACAAAGCAGGAATAAAGAAGAAGGAAGCATTGACCTGGCGCTTTTAACAGATGGTCTCCGGGCAGAAAGAGAACAGGGCATCACCATTGATGTCGCTTATAAATATTTCTCCACACCAAAACGGAAATTCATAATTGCAGATGCACCCGGACATATCCAATACACACGCAACATGGTTACCGGTGCATCCAATGCCCAACTGATGATCATCCTTGTGGATGCGCGTAATGGAATCGTAGAGCAGACTCGCCGACATACCATCATTGCATCCCTGCTGAATATGCCATTTGTGGTTATTGCAATAAATAAAATGGACCTGGTTGAATTTTCCCAGGATGTATATAATAATATCCTGATTGAATATGCTGCAATGGCCAAATCCCTGGGTCTGAAAAATATACATTTCATACCCATCAGCGCATTAAATGGAGATAATATAGTTGAAAAATCTGTGAATATGACCTGGTATGAAGGTCCTACCCTGCTGGACTTTCTTGAAACCATTTCCATTGAATCCGAGACCAATCTTACCCATGCACGTATGCCCGTTCAATATGTAATCCGTCCGCAAACGGAAGAGCTACACGATTATCGGGGTTATGCGGGTAAAATTATCAGCGGCATTTACCGTAAAGGAGACGAAATACTAGTCCTGCCGGCAGGACTTAGCAGCCGTCTCAACCGTATTGAAAGAAATCAGCAGGATGTTGAAGAAGCCGTTGCGGGAGAAGCTGTGATCCTACATCTGGAAGACGATATTGATGTCAGTCGAGGCGACGTGCTTGTCAAAAAAGATCACCAGCCCATCCTGGGCCAGGAACTCGAGGTGCTGCTCTGCTGGATGGACAGCAAACCATTGAAAGCCGGAAATAAGTACTTATTACAACATAACAGCCGCCGTATTAAATCTGTAGTAAGAGAAATTGAATACAGACTTGATGTGAATTCACTTGAAAAAGAAGAAGGGATCGAAAGCGTAGGTCTGAATGAAATTGTTCGTGCAAAAATCAAAACAGCATCACCAATCGCTTATGATCTCTATAAAGAACTTCGGGTGAATGGCGGATTGATTCTGATCGATGAAACAAGCAATGTAACTGTTGGCGCCTGTATGATACAGCAATGATTTTTTAATAATGATGTAAGATGAACCAAAAAAAACAAATACAAAAAGTGATTTTTGCCGGTGCGGGCCCAGGAGATCCTGAACTGATCACTCTTAAAACGGTCCACCATTTAAGAGAAGCAGAAGTGATCATTACAGACCGCCTGGTGAGTGATACCATATTGGATAAATATTCTAACCCAAAAGCGCTGGTATTACACGCCGGCAAACAAAGAAGAAGAGAGGGTTCCACACCCCAGCATATCATCAATGAATTGCTCGTTGACTATGCGCTTCAGGGGAAAAAAGTACTTCGTTTAAAAGGCGGAGATGTTTCTGTTTTTTCAAATCTGCTGGATGAATTGCAGGCTCTGAATAAATACGGTATATCTTATGAAATTATTCCCGGAGTCACAGCAGCCTGTGGAGCGGCAGCATATTCGGGTATACCCTTAACTGCCCGGAATCATGCCCAGGCCGTTCGTTTCCTGACCCTGCACCAAAGCGATATTATTCAGCCTGCTTATTGGGAAGAACTCGCAAGAACTGAAGATACCCTTGTATTCTACATGTCAGGCGATACTACGGACGAACTTGTAAAACAATTGCTGAATCACGGAATCCATTCAGACAAATTTATTGCAGTTATAGAACAAGCAACTACCCCTTTGCAAAAAGTGATCAGTGCACCCATTCATAACTATGAACATGATTTTGGAAACAGCAGCTATACTTCTCCCACGCTGATTATTGTCGGCAAAGTTGCCGGTCTGTATGAAGAACTTAAATGGATGCCAGAAAACGAAAGCGATGGTGAACTCTATTTTAAATCTGTAACAAAAAATAAGGAAGAGGAGGTAAGAGCATGATCAGTCCGGATAAAATGAAAAAGATAAAGGAATTCATTGATTCCCTCGATAAAGAGGAACAAACCTGGACCAACGGATATCTTGAAGGCATCCATACTGGAAATTCCTCAATTGAAATCTCGTCCCACAAAAATTCCACAGAAAATAAAAAAATTACGATTGCTTACGGAACTGAATCCGGCAATTCTAAAAAAATAGCCAACCTCTTTGCTTCAAGGGCAAAACAGGAAGGTATTCATGCAAAAATCGTGAGTCTGGATCAGTACCGGTTAACGGATCTCCCGAAAGAAGAATATTTTCTAACGGTCATCAGCACACAAGGCGAAGGTGAGCCCCCAGCTTCAGCTAAAAAGTTTTACGATCATATTCATCAGAACGGATTCAATCTGCCCAAATTAAAATACGGTGTGCTGGCCCTTGGCGACACCTCCTACCCCATGTTTTGTAAAGCGGGTGAGGATGTGGATCATCAATTGGGACATCTGGGTGGTCAGCGTATAGTGGATATCCAGCGCTGTGACGTGGATTTTGAAACGGATGCACATAACTGGATGAATGATGTGATTCAGAAAATCAGCGGAACCAAGTCTTCTTCCTATTCTTTGGCTAAAGTCGTTAAGAAATCGTCCGGGAAAAAAATATACAGGGGAAAGATCCTGGCCAATATAAATCTCAATGACCGGGGATCTGCCAAACAAACCCATCATATTGAGATTTCCTGCGAAGATGTATTTTATAAACCTGGTGATTCTCTGGGTATCGTTCCGCATAATCCTGTAGATGTAGTGGAAACGATCATATCGCATACAGGAATAAATGCAGAAAGAACATTTGTTCACAGGAACGATACCTGCTCGGTTTTTGAACTCCTTCACAAAAAGCTAAATATAGTTTATCTGCCTGAACGCGTGGTTGCCAAATATGCTGTACAGGTGAAGGAAGATATTCCGGCAATGAAAACCGGGCTGCTTGATTTAATCCGCCGTTACCCTGTGAAGGATCCTTCCCATTTTGAAACCTTTCTGCAACAGTTGGAGCCCATTACACCCAGGTTATATTCCATTTCCTCATCTCTGGAGACCGTGGATGGAGAAGTGCATCTTACAGTAGCCCGCGATAAATTCTCTATTGATGAAGAATTGAAATATGGATTATGTTCGGATCATTTATGCAGCCTTAAAGTGGGTTCCGAAATTGATTTTTATATTCATCATAACGACCAGTTCAGATTACCGGAAGATAATAAAGATGTAATCATGATTGGACCCGGAACCGGCATTGCGCCCTTCCGCGCATTTTTAAGTGAAAGGGAATCAGCAGGCGCCAGCGGCCGCAACTGGTTATTCTTCGGCGACCAGCATTTTACAACAGATTTTCTTTATCAAACAGAATTGCAACAATGGAAAGAAGGCGGAGTATTGCATTCACTGGATGTGGCGTTTTCCAGGGACCAGGAAGAAAAAATTTATGTTCAGGATAAAATCAGACAAAGGGCCGCAGAATTTTTTCAGTGGATTGAAAATGGCGCCACTTTGTATGTATGCGGTGCAAAAAAAATGGGTGAGGACGTAGAGAAAACCATTATCGATCTGATTAAAAAATCAGGGGCCGCTGATGATGCGGAATCCTATATTAACGGATTGAAAACTGAAGGAAGATACCTGAAAGACGTTTATTGAACAAACTAACATGAGCGAACCCAATCTTTCATCCATAGAGAAAATAAAACAGGCCAGTGATTCCCTGAGAGGAACGATACGGGAGGGACTGGAAGATGAAATAACCGGAGCCATCAGTGAAGATGATAAGGCCCTGGTAAAATTTCACGGCATGTATTTACAGGACGACCGCGACCGAAGAGAAGAAAGGGCTGAAAAAAAACTCGAACGTTTATATTCATTTATGATCCGCCTGCGATTGCCTGGGGGATTTCTTACAGCCGACCAATGGCTGGCAACGCAGGATATTGCAGGTGAACATTCCACCGGCATTATAAAAATAACTACACGTCAGACCATTCAATTGCATGGTTTATATAAATCACATGTTAAACCAACTATTCAGGCGTTTAATGAAGCCAAACTTCATTCCATTGCCACATGCGGTGATATCAACAGGAATGTGATCTGTGCTGCGCATCCAAAACAATCACCCATACATAAAGAAGTACATGATTTTGCATATAAAATCAATGAACTGCTTCTACCAAAAACAAAAGCATATTATGAGATCTGGCTTGATGAAGAAAAACTGGTTGACAAGAAAGAGGAAGAAGATCCTTTGTATCAGGACCGCTACCTGCCGAGAAAATTTAAAATCGCCCTCGCCATCCCACCCAATAATGATGTTGATGTTTTCGGGAATGACCTGGGTTTGATTGCGATTATTGAAAACAAACGGCTCACAGGATATAATATTGCCATTGGAGGCGGACTTTCATCGACTCATGGCAACCCGTCAACATATCCCAGACTGGCCACTGTAATAGGATTTGTAAGTGGTGAAGAAAAAATTCTGAAAACAATTTATGAAATTGTGACCATTCAACGGGATTATGGTAACCGATCTGACAGATCGCTCGCGAGGCTGAAATATACGGTTGACAAAATGGGGATTGAATGGTTTAAAACGGAAATCACCCGCCGCACCGGCTTTCCATTGGATAAGGAAAAACCATATCAATTCACCGAGCGCAAAGATTATTATGGCTGGTTTCAGAATAGCGATAAATTATGGTACTACACACCCTTTATTGAAAACGGGCGTGTAACAGATGACGAAAAAATTGCCCTGAAAACGGCGCTATACGAAATTGCAGAAACCCGGAAACTTAACTTCAGGTTTACCACGAATCAGAATGTAATACTTTCAGATATAAGTGATGATGATAAAGTTTCCATTGAAAAAATTCTTAAAAAATACAGGATAGAAGAATATACAGAGTCCATTTCTTCCTTACGAAAAAACTCAATGGCATGTGTGGCTTTGAACACTTGTCCCCTGGCTTTTGCTGAGGCACAACGATACCTGCCTTCTCTGATCAGTAAAATTGAACCATTGCTCAAAAAAAACGGACTTCAGGAGGAGGACATCATCCTGCGGATGACCGGTTGTCCCAATGGCTGTGCCAGATCATATATTGCCGAGATCGGTTTTATCGGGACCGCCCTGGGTAAATACAATCTTCAACTGGGTGGCGATCATGCAGGCATGCGCCTCAATAAAGTATATAAAGAAAGTCTGGATGAACCAGCCATTTTGCTCGAATTAGAAATACTCTTTTCAAAATTCGCAAAAGAAAGAAAAACAAAGGAATCTTTTGGGGATTTTGCTGTAAGGAAAAACCTTGTTTAATTATTAATTATAGATTATTGATTATTGATTTAATAGTCAATAGCATTGTTCAAAGCATTTATTTTGGTAATCACAATAAATATTAAAAATAAATCCATAAAGTCTACTAATTTAATAGAGAATTGCCTATTTTCGCAATTACAGTTATAAATCAACCGTCAACCGTCAACCGTCAACCGTCAAACGTCAAACGTCAACTGTCAAACATCAACTAATAAATGAGTGAATTAAAAATACCAGGAGTATTGTTAAATCGGGCGGACAAGAACCGTCTCTTTCCGGTATTTCTTAAACTCGAAGAACTGGAAGTACTGGTTGTTGGTGCGGGCAATGTGGGTTTAGAAAAATTAACGGCTATACTTAATAATGCTCCGGCTAGTTCTGTTACCGTGGTTGCTACAGAAATTTCGGATCAGGTAAAAATATTAGCGGATTCATTTCCAAAAGTGAAACTGATTGAGAAAGCATTTGAACCTGTAGATCTGGAGGAAAAAGAAATTGTAATCGTAGCGGTAAATGACAAAACTGTCAGCAATTATATCCGTGTACTTTCAAAACAAAAGAAATTGCTGGTGAATGTGGCCGACACGCCGGAATTATGTGATTTCTATCTTGGATCTATTGTAGATAAGGGCAACCTGAAAATCGCCATTTCTACAAATGGTAAATCACCGACTATTGCCAAAAGAATGAAGGAACAGTTAAATGAAATGATTCCGGATGAAATTGAAGGAGTCATTCAAAATATGCATTCGATCCGGCAAGATCTGAAGGGTGATTTCGCAGATAAAGTACGCCAGCTCGATGACCTTACAAAACTGTTGATCGCCAAACAGGAAAAGCTGGAAGAAGTCAGTAAACCCATTGGAAAAAACTGGACCAGAATCGTATTGTTTTGCCTGCTCGCCTTTTTATTCATGCTGCTCGGTCATGCCATACTTTCTTATCTCCCGCTGCGTGATATCGGTTCAGGAATTAAAAGGATTCCTGAATATATAAACCTGCCTTCATTTCTGATGATGCTATTAACAGGATTTCTGGCACAGATGGTAGACGGATCAATGGGAATGGGATACGGAACCATATCAACAACTTTTTTGCTTGCCAATGGTGTCAATCCAGCGATCGTGAGTAGTCGTGTACATACTGCCCGAGTTTTCTCCAGCGGTGTTTCAGGATTCAGTCACCACCGTTTTGGGAATATCAATAAAAAATTATTCAGAACCCTTGTCATTCCGGGTGTGATCGGCGCCCTGCTGGGTGCAACCCTGGCTTTTTACGGGCAAAAATATTCCGTTTACGTACGTATCCCACTTTCTTTTTATACTCTTTACCTGGGGTACTTTATTGTAAAAAAAGCCTTCAGAAAAAAAACCATACAATATAAAATAAAAGGTGCAGGCTGGCTGGCATCTGCAGGTGGTTTTATGGATGCTTTTGCGGGTGGCGGATGGGGTTCTCTGGTTACAGGAACTCTTATTTCGAAAAGAAGAAATCCCCGTTACGTGATCGGATCTGTTTGTCTTGCAGAATTCTTTGTC
>DASZHV010000100.1:0-4905 GCA_035937535.1 Puia sp.
ACTACAACATTTTCTTTATTCAATCCAAGGTCTTTGCCCTGTTCATATTTCAGTTGCTCAAAAACCACGATCGTACAGATGATCAGTACAACGGAGATCGTGAACTGAAAAACGACCAGGCCGTTTCTTATTAAAAGGTTAGCGATATTATTCCTGAAAAGCTTCACACCTTTCAATACTTCAACAGGCTTGAATGAAGTGAGGAAGAAGGCAGGATATAAACCCGCTAGCAATCCGGTAAATAAACACAGGCCCAGTACATAAATCCAGATATTACCTGAAATGATCGAACCGAAGGCGAGTGATTTACCCGCAACTTCATTAAAAGGTGTTAACAGGAACAGAACCAGTAAGAGGCCGATGATCGTTGCAACAAAGCTATAGAGCATGGCTTCTGTAAGAAACTGTTTTATCAATTGTGTTCTTACCGAGCCCATCACTTTTCGAATGCCGACTTCTTTTGCTCTTGTGGCAGATTGCGCTGTTGAAAGGTTCATAAAATTTACGCAGGCAAGGATGATGATGAACAGGGCAATGATTGAAAAGATATAGACATATTTTATATCGCTTAATGTCGTCAGCCGGGCAGGCACCTGCATGGGTATGGCGTGCAAATGCAACGACGTAAAAGGCATCAGACTATAACGCATCCTGTTGCCCTTTTTTATAAAATCTTCATAGGACTGATCTTTACCAAATGCCCGTTCTTTCACCATTTCCGGAAACCTGGCTTCCAGTTTTGCCATCGATATCGCATCGACAGAAATAGAATTTTTCAATTTTACCCAGGTGTTTACCTGTAGCCAACCCCAGTTCCAGCTTCGTTTTTTCACTTCAGGATAAGCTGAGATCGGCGCAAGCATATCGAACTGAAAAGAAGAATTGGAAGGGATATTTTTTAATACCGCAGTTACCAGGAAGGGTTTTCTATCCGTGTCGAACAATAAAATTTTGCCGATCGGGTTTTCATCCCTGAAATATTTTTTTGCCGTTGCTTCTGTTATGACAACGGAGTTTGTCTTTTGAAGACATGCGGCTGCATTACCTTGTAAAAGCTGATAGTTGAAGACCTGTAAAAAACCTGAGTCGACAGCGAGGATATTTTTCTCCGAATAGAAATTTACCGCTTTTGCTCTTCCTTCGTAGCGAACAATCACGTCACCCGGGCGATAGACCCTCGCATAGGATTCTACTTCGGGATACGTATCCTTCAGGGCCGGCCCTACCGCAGGTGCTGTATTACCTCCGGTTGTGTTCTCGGGGCCACCATTGTCCGCAACCGTCATATTCACCTGGAACAGGTGATCTGCATGGGCAAAAAATCTGTCATAGCTCAGTTCATCCTTCACATATAACACGATCATAATCACACAGGCCATGGCAATCGCAAGCCCTGAAATATTCAGTATGCTGTTTACTTTATTGCGCTGCATATTGCGCCACGCAGTTTTCAAATAGTTTTTAAACATAGTTTTCTGTTTTGTCAATACAACCTATGATTGCACTGAAATTATGCCACTCACCTTAGTAAATGAAATACAAATACTTACGTTATTATTTTCGAACAAAGTGTATGCTTTCGATACAAAATACCGTACGGTTTCGACAGTGAATGATTGTGGAATATTATATACGACTGGTTAATTAACAATATTGGTTAACAACGTATTAGTATGGGGAACAGGATTTGATCGTATTAAATCGGTTATATATGAACCTGTAGATAATTCTGCAGGATTCAGCTAACCATAGTTCTTGATATTGGATAAACGGGTTGGATTTCTATCCGACCCTTTTTCATATCCAGCCTGTGCGTTATTGGGATAATTATCTAAATTCAAAGATAATTGAATCTTTAATTGATGAAATCCTGGATAACAGCCTTCATTTTTATTATCATCTCCTGCTGCAGAACATATTCGCAGAATAAGAACACCATTGGATTAGATTTTCAATTGGAATATCAAACAAAAACCAATGTGGATTGGAACTACGCTACAACAAAAACTTACCAGGCTTCCGCCATGGCAGTTTTTGGAATCGTATATGAAAGACTATTATCAAAAAATACCGGAATAGAAGTTGAAATAAAATACCAGACTTCTCCCAATGAATACAGTTTCCTTGTTCCGGGCGGAGGAAATTCAACAGAACAGGTAAAAGTTTCGGGAAAAGAGTCATTTCTGAGTATGCCGATCCTGTTCAGGTATCGCACAAAAATCCTGAATATTTCCCTGGGCCCGACACTTGATTATTTTCTAAACTGGAAACAAACTTCATCGAATTATTATATACCGTATGGTGAAAATTCATTGCCTGAATATTTTTTCCCGGATACATGGTCCCTGGGACTTTTATTCAAAATAAGCGAATCAATACCAATCGGCGACCAGTGCATAGTGGAGCCTGGCATTTTTTATAGCCCGATACTCTCTTACAAAAACAATTCTTTCGGACTTTCAGTTTTAGTTAAACATCCATTCTAAAAAGGAACGAACAATGATATGAGAAAACTGATTGCGGCAATGAATATGACACTTGACGGGTTTTGCAACCATGCGGCAATGATTGCAGATGAAGAAATACATCAACATTATAATGAACTATTAAGTAATGCACACACCCTTATATACGGTAGAATAACATATCAACTTATGGAAAGTTATTGGCCATCTGTCGTAAAAAATCCTACTGGTATCAAACCAACGGATGAATTTGCTGTGCTGATAGACAATATTTCAAAGATTGTCTATTCCCGCACGCTGAAAAAGGTTGATTGGAAAAATACAACATTGAAAAAGGAAGTTATCAAAGAAGAGATTTTAGAACTAAAGCAGTCCCGCAATGGCGGGAGTAAAAATATTTTAGTTGGCAGCCCGGGTTTAATAGCAGCCTTTACTCAACTTAATTTGATTGACGAATACCAGCTTGTCGTTCAGCCAACTATTTTAGGAAGCGGCTTAACATTATTTAAAAACATCAAGGACAGAGTTAATCTTACACTCTTAAAAACAAAAACATTTGGTTGTGGTGCACTGGCTCTTTATTATGAGCCGCGAAAAAAATGAGCCTGCCGGCAGGCAGGCAGGAGCATCGTTATAACGTCAGATTTAGTGACATGATTAATGTTGCAATGACTAAGAAAGAAACATCTAAGATGTCAGGATACTCCGGGACGCCACTTGCAAAAAAGCTGGGTATAAAGGAGGGTTTTAAAATCCGGATAGTCAATCAGCCTGCATATTATTTCGGGCTATTTCCCGAAATGCCTGAAAACATTTCTATCCTTACAGATAAAAAAATTAAGAAGAACCTTATCCACTATTTTACAAAACATGCGAAAGATTTATATAAAGACATTTCTTCTCTGAGAAATGAAATTGAACAGGATGGGATAATTTGGATTTCCTGGCCAAAGAAAACGTCAAAAGTTATAACAGATATTACAGAAGATATTATCAGAGATTTAGCGTTGAGCAATGGACTTGTAGATATAAAAGTTTGTGCAATAGATGAAATATGGTCGGGACTTAAATTTGTAATCCCGGTAAAAGATAGAAAAGCCTGATGCTACACTGGTGGGTACAAGCGCTAACCGGGCTGGTGGTGAATTGAGCAAGTATATCTTATTTCGGAAACAACAACCTGTCTATCTGCGGAAATATTTTAAAGGCATTTTGATAATAGATTTTTTTCAATACATCATCAGGTAATCCTAACCCATACATATTCCAGAACGCATGATATTTTCTGAGAGGTGGGAAATATTCATCATCTGTTTCGAGCATCCTGAAATAAAAACCATACTCGGGAACGGACCAGGTGTCTTTGCCGAACAGGATGCGGTCCTGGTATTTAATAAAAAACTTTCTTGCATTCTTCGGTTGTCGACCGATTTCTTCCAGGACAGCTGCAAATTCTGTATATACATTCGGCAAAGTATCCAGCATATTTCCAAACGCCTCGAGGTTATTGGCGAGCCAGCCAAAATGAGCAGCTATGAAAATTGTATTCCTGTGTTTTGAAAATATATGATGCTGCTCACTCATCACCTGGTTCCAGCTGGGATATTTTGAAGCGGGTCTCGCCCGGTCAGGATGCAGTTTTAATTCCAGCCAGCGTTCATTTGTATTGTCCATCTTATCGAAAAATGGAGAGGGCTCCCCGCTGTGGATCAGCACGGGTATTTTCAACTCGCCGCATTTTTCCCAGATCGGATCGAGACGCGGATCATCAACTGGAATCCTTCTCCCATTTTTGTCTTTTACTTCCAATCCGAGGTCCTTATAGATCTTCAATCCCGCCGCTCCGTTTTTTACATCCTGTTCCAGCTGGGCGACTGCATTTTTCGTCCATGACGGATTATCAATTCCACTGAAATCAATATTCGTGAAAATCAGGATCCTGCCCTTCGCATTATTTTTTACATTGAGTAAGGAACGGTTCAGTTTATCCACCCCGGCCTGGTGCATCGTTTCACCTCCGTAATCATCATAAAAAATATCAAAACTCCTTCCGCTCAGGTTGACCATTACCACCATGTTCAGGGAATTCATATCCGCCAGCAGGGCCTTTAAATCCTGGCTGGGCATATCCCACTGATGATTATGAATATCTACAAAGGGATATTTTGCTTTTTTGATTAAATGCTCTTTTACTACCAGTGTGGATTTTGGATTATAGGATTCCATATCCATCTGCTGGGAATAAGAGGGAAGATTTAATGCGAATAAAAAAACGACAGCTATGAGAATTTTCACTCTACAATTTAAGCTGGTTTTTTTTCGCCTCGTTACCGTTTATGGAAGTGAATATTAAAACGGTCATCGGTCAACGGTCAACCGTCATCCATCAACCTCACTCTGATCGAAGGCTAGTGACCGGATTCGCAACGGCGGCTTTGAT
>DASZHV010000101.1:0-17690 GCA_035937535.1 Puia sp.
CCGGAAAATAAATAAAAAACCCACCACATAACGTGGTGGGCGGAGTTGCTCTAATGCAACTCATTTACCTTAATGACCGCATCCCATAGTACGCGGGCAACCTTTAGGACATTCCGTTTTTGGCGTTGAAGCTTTCTTTAACTGTTTGCCTTTACCGGCAAATGCGAAAGATGTTGACAACATAGAAATGGCTAAGATTGCAAAAAATATTTTTTTCATATTATATTTTTTGATCTTGAAATATGGTTTACCAAACGTGTAGGCTAGATTTCTTCCGGAGGATGCCAGAAATCACATATGTATGTGGCTAAGCGGTTATCGTTTTGGGGAATTATTTTTTCAGCCCAGTTAATAACTGCATGCGATTCAAGATTACTTTTCACAATTGTATAAAAGTTGTCTGCCGCGCAGGTCATAAAAGGATTGCACTTATTCGGATCACATTGACCGGGCTTATTTGGCGACTGTTTATGCTTATTACAGCTCATCTTCATACATTGTTTCTTTTCAACTGGTTTCAATGAACTGAACAATGGCTGAACTGACAGGAAAGACAGAAGTAAAAAGAATATGAATGCCGATATTTTCACGTACCTAAAGATAATTCATTTTACTTAAAAGATGACCGGATCGTATATAAATGGAAAATACAAAAGAAAGCTTTTTAGACCATTAGTAAAAATTTCCGTAGACACGCTTTTGCTTCCTTTTTAGAACGCACCGGAAAAATTGAGCCAGAAATAATACTCCAACAATGATATATATTTTGAGGGGAATTCCAAGAAAAAACATTATAAGCACAGCGATAAGAAATAAATAGACGAGTACACTTATTCTAAAATTAACAGTAAAATTTGAGGATAAAACATATTTTATCCCAATAGGAGCAAGAATTTTATTATACATTTCGGTGCTCGTGTTTCGATTAATTTCCGAGGCATCCATACCTTTAATTACTTGTAAATAGTCGAGCAGCGATATATAGACTTCTCTCTTTATTTCATTGGTTGGAAGTTCATCAAAATGAAAGATAAAATTTTCAACAGTTTGCAAATCAAGGTAACCTCTGCGATTTTTATCTCTTACTTCATCAATAATTTCTCGCAAAGCTGCTAAATCAAAAGAATTTTCATTCATTCATATTAGAATATATTCTCTAATGCAACAAGATAAATAGAAAAATGGGTTAAATGAAGTAAGGGTTTACACTTAGGCTAATTTGATAATATTAAATATATATTTGAGCATGAAATTATTTCTCATAGGTATAATATTTTGTTTTCAATCTTCAATTAGCTATTCCCAACAGGCTGATATCAGGGGTGTTTGGTATTTTGACAGGTTTGGTGGTCCTCATGGTGAAATATCGAAGGATTCCGAAATTGTAAAAGCTAATAAAATAAATAAGGGATTGATTATTACTTTCAAAGATGACAATAAGATGATTAGTAAGCCGCCAGGTGGAAATGCAAATAATAATTCGGTAGTTAATTACCAGGTATTTTATGACTGCAAAGAAGTCATTATAGACGGCGAAACCATAAAGATCATGTTACTAACTTCGGAAATTTTAGAGCTTTATCCTAAGGACGAAAGCAAACCGGCGCTCTTTCTAAAACGAAGTAAGGACGGTAAGACATCAATGTCAGCTCCTTAGGCCTGCATGAGTTTTAAGGGAGCTGTTTTTTGAACAGTTGTCCGTGTACGACTTTAAAGAAAGTGTACTTTTTGTTTACGCCGTACAGGCCGTATTCAATCCTGGTTAGGAGAAAACGCAGTTGAAATTAGTCACTGGTTTATCTTTATTTATTTTCAGACACGATAACATGCATTTTTGCATGGTCGATCTTTGCAAGGTTTGAAAGCAAATGCAATTTAATTTTCTTGGAGCGCACCATTTAAAGCGATTACCATGAAGAATTTAGTGCATAAAAATGGGGCGGAAAAAATGAGAAATATCGGGTATATCGGGTATACATGAATATTTTATCAAAAAAAGGTCCATTAATCGCTGATTTTATACACTGAAAAGGTTTATAAGAAATTGAAAATCACATACTATTAGTGCGAATCAATTCTAAACTAATAAATTATAGGGATAGATACAATTTAGTATAACTTTATATATCGCATAAATTTGGTCATCGGCCTGATTGTAGGGACATTCAATAAATTCATATTAAATGGTAAAATATGAAATACCTACTTGTTGCCATAATTGGCCTTTCATATTCATTTACATCCTGCACAAAAAGTAGTAGCAACTCCAATAACAACAATAATACGGGTCCACAAAATGTCGCGACTGATTCTTTCTATCAAAGCACGACAGGCCAAAGCCCAATTAATTTTGTAACTGCTCAAGCAATAAGTTACAAATTTGACAATATAGTTACTCATTATGCGCCTTTTAATGGAACGGTAGTGTATAATGTCACCCATTTTGTGGCAGATCCAAACAATTCTCAAGATCCAACAGATCATTACGAATATGCATTAAGGGTGTTAACCGGTGATATGTCCAATTATATTACTGTAAATGATACTAATTATTACCTAAAAAATTTTCATTTTGTTTATCCGAGCTGCCACGAAATTGATGGAAATAGTGGTACGATGGAGGTGATTCTGACTCATATTTCAGCAAGCGGAAATGCAACAAATATTGGAATTTTAATACAAAATGGGGCAGCTAACTCGGCTATTCAAACAGTTTTTGATGCTTCGCCCCTGAGTGGTGCCGACCCGAATGGAGCCATCAATCAATTCAATCCAGCGACATTATTGCCTGCAAACTTTTCCAGTTATTTTACCTATAGCGGTTCATATATTTTCCCCACCGCTCTATATCCGGTTATTCCTTATTATACTCCAGTAATATGGATAGTTCCCGTATCACCTATAACAATCTCTACACAACAGTTTATGCAGTATACTGGAATCTATATTTCGCCAAATAACCGGGTCATTCAGCCTATAAGTGGCAGAACAGTGTACTTGCATACACAATAAATTCAATTTTACTTGAAATCTTCGCGTTGTTAGTTTAAGACCTAAGGTGGATTTGTGTCTTGATAAATCGTTGCTATTTCATAATGAGGTAGTTAAATTACAAAGAATTTTAACTACCCTCCTGGTCCGATTTTAGGGGAGCTTACAAATAAGCCAGTTAGATCTTTGGGATTCGGATTACCCTTCCATTTTTTGAATTATTTACACCGGCAGGGCCAAAGAGATCGGCACATGCTTATGATGACGCATCTAATACCCTTTACTCGCTGTTCTTGTCAATAAGCCGCAGCATATTTCTATTGAACGAAGAAATTTTAGTGTCCAATGTGGCAAAAAAAGCTAAATCAGCATTTTCTACTTTAATAATTGCTTTTTGCAAAATAACTCCCCCGTTAGCTGTCAGTCGAATGGTTTTTGCTCTTGTGTCTGTTTCATGTTCTTGTCGTGATATAAAACCTTTTTCTTCCAACGTTCGTAATACTTTTGATACCATCATTCTATCGGCATTACTCTGGTTGGCAATGTCAATTTGTGTTACAGCCTTACTCTTCTTTGAAAGCCACCCTACTGCTGCCAACAAAACAAATTGCGTATGTGTCAAGTCTAATGGGTCTAAGACCTTTTTTTGTTTCCGCTGCCACAGCATTGTGAGTTGTCCAAGTAAATAACCTGGGCTATTGTTAGGGCTTTTAAAATGGAATTCAATATCTCTAGGCATAATGATGTTGAAGCATTTGTGATGAAATTAAATCGAAATCGTGTTGGCTAATTTCGAAGAAACCAAATCGAAATGGATAACCCCAGCTTTTCTTGTTTTTAATAAAATCCAAATCATCAATTAAAGGAAGAATGGGTATGTCTTTACATTGCTCGAATTCAATATTTCGTCTTGAAGGACAAAAGTCTTCCGAAACCTGAAACTGATATATTTCATCATCTATTACCTTTCCTAATGCTGTAAATTCCTGACATTTAACGGGTTGCCCCATAGTTTGCTTCCCTGAATAATAGACAGCAAAATCGCCTTTTTTCATTCTTTTTAACGGCGAAGATTTTCCGTGGCAAACTTGCGCAATTCCTGCTGCAACAGCATTTTTCACGTGATCTTTTGATGCCACTATTATCCAATATTTTGTATCTCGATTATTCATTGTTGGTCGTTATAGTTTGTTCCAAAAATGTAATAATGTAACCGTCCGGGTCTTTCACCATTACTGTTTTGCCAAAAGGTGTATTGTTGATTTTTCCTAAAAGAGTTACTCCTTTCTCTGAAAGTTTACTTTGTAATTCTTCAATTTTATCATCAATAGCAAACCAAAGTGAAGCACCAATACCAAGTTCTTTACCGTCTAAATTTCCGATGGGTTTTCTTATTGCAAAACTTGCTTCATTTTTGTTGTACTTAAAAATACAGGCTTCCGGATTGGTCATTTCAGATAATTCAAATCCTAATTTGTCTGTGTAGAAAGCTTTTGATACCTCTAAATTTCTTACCTGAAGAGATGCAAAATCTAATTTTCTCATCTTATCTATATTTGTTGTCGCAAATATAGTATACGCGACAACATAATCCTAATCTTTTTTCATATTTTTTTATGCACACTTGAATCACCATGGTGGTGTCATTATTTGCTCAGAAAAAAGTCCAGGAGGCCTTTTTGTACCTGTTCTGTTTTTTCCTGTACTATCCAATGGCCTGCACCGGTAATGACATTTTCTGTAACATTCACTGCTACTACACGACAGTGTTTTGCCAGAAAACTTCCTGACCCATGTTCAGCGCCCATTGCTAAAACAGGCATCTGCAGTTTATTTTTTTCAAATTCGTGGTTGTCCAGGGCGTCCTGTGGAAAATTCCCAAACCAGTGAAAGCAGGCGGTTGTAGATCCTGGTACGGAAAATGCCCTTATAAATTCTGCAGATTCTTCCTTTGTAAATGGATCTTTCACATACCCAACCACCGGCCAGAAATCCATGAGAAATGCACCTTCTTTTCCTTTCACTAATTCACCGGAAACAGGTCTTGCAAAAAAACCAAACCACCAGGCTTTCGAGGAGAAGTCAGACCAGACCGGCTCCACTCCCGGCAAGAGCGCATCCATCAATGCAAGTTTTTTCACTTCAGGACCGAACTGTGCAGCATATGCATAGGCGACCATGAGTCCGATATCATGTCCGGCAAGATCTATACTGGAGTATCCCAGTTTTTTCACCAGTTCATGAATGTCTACTGCCATATTTTTTTTATCATAACCACTATCCGGTTTATCCGATTCACCCATTCCTCTCATGTCCGGAGCAATTACAGTAAAATGTTTAGAGAGCTCGGGTAATAGTCTGTTCCACATATACCAGTTTTGTCCGAAGCCATGAAGCAATACGAGTGGATTTCCGCTTCCTCCGATAACATAATGAATTTTTACACCATTTACATTTGCATACTGATGTTTAAAATCGGCTGGCGGATTTGCTGGTTCAGTTGAATCCGTTTTTTTTACATCTGCTGTAGCTTGTGCAGGTTGAACAGTGCTATCCTGATTTTGGCAGGAAAAAAGAAATATCATCAGGACCAGGCATACAGGTCTGCTCATTGATAAACGTTTTGAATTAGCCAGCATTTGTTTTTTCATTTAAATATGATTTGATAATTAAGAATCGTATTTGGCTCATCTATTGAATTTACGAATAAGAATAATGTCTTGCACATGGTGATTGGGGTCAGGACACATGTTAAGCCACTCTATCCATTATTTTTCGGGCATTGCGTCTTATAACATAAATTTGATTGTTATGTGTTTGTGGCGGGCAGAGCCAGTTATCCTAAACCAAAGTCAGACAAAAAATGAACGATAACGATATAAAAAGGCTTTCCCGACTGATTGCAATTTTAACACAACTTCAAACAAAGAGAATATTGACTTCAACAACTCTTGCTGAAAAATTCGGAGTAAGTGTCAGGACAGTTTATAGAGATATAAAAGCATTGGAACAGGCGGGTGTACCGATATTTGCAGAAGACGGAAAAGGATATTCACTAATGGAAGGCTATAGGATTCCGCCGGTTATGTTCACTGAAGGTGAGGCAAATGCTTTAATCACTGCCGAACAATTAGTTCTAAAAAATAGAGATAGTTCTCTCATAAAGGAATATACAGAGGCGATAACTAAAATAAAAGCAGTCTTGTTATATTCAACAAAAGAGAAAGCCGATTTGCTTTCCAAAAGAATTGCTATTAGTCCTGCCATCCCAAATACAGATGCAAGCAGTTCTTTGACTTTAATTCAAAATGCATTGACAACATTTAAAGTTTTGAATATTACTTATCACTCAGAACATAAAGACGAAAAAACAGGGCGAAAAATAGAACCTTTTGCATTGTATTATAATCTGGAAGAAAGTTGGACACTTATTGCTTATTGCAGATTAAGGAAGGATTACAGGATGTTTCGTTTAAGTAGAATTTCAAGAATTGAGCCTCTTAATTTAAATTTTACACCTCACAAACTAACACTAAAAGAATATTTAGATAGTAAAGAGAAAAAATTCAAAACCCCTGACATACCCTTGTCATAACCCCATTCTACTTTTGTATTGTTAAATAACTAAAAACATAAAAATATGAAAGTAGTTTCATTAAGAATTATCACCGCTGAAATCAAGCGTTTGGTTCAATTTTTAGAAAAAGCCACCACTTTATCCGCTAAGTGGTCAACAGACGACTTCGCAGAGATAGTTACTAAGTATTTCACCCTGGCAATAGGAAGTACAAAAACATTAGCTTTCTTTGGTGAAGGAGTTGCTCAACCATCCTCTAACAAAAGCTTAATCATAGAGTTTCTTGTTGAGAATGTGGATGATGATTACGAGAGGATTAAAGACTTAACCAGCGACATTGTTCAAAAGCCGACAACAATGCCTTGGGGAAATCGTTCATTACTATTTCGTGACCCAGATGGCAATTTAATAAATTTCTTTACGCCTGTAACTCCTGAGGCTATTAAGAAATTTGCTTAATGGAATAGCCCAGCAACTAACAAGTGGCTTTCGCGAGGTGTGGTTGGACAAACAATTTTAACGATAAAATCTAAATGAAAAAAATAACACGCAATCAACTTATAGAGCGGCTAGTCAAGGCGGGCGAACTTTTTGTTTTAGGCGATGATAAGGATGAGGTTGACTCATACTTCGACACAAGTAATTTTCGCTTTCACAGCCCTGGTGTCGATATTGACTATGCTAGCCTCAAGAACTATTTCAAATCTATACGTGCGGCATTCGATGATCGCTCAATTAAGAGAGGCATAATTGTCGCTGAAGGAAATTATGTTACTTGTCAGACTAAGATTGAAGGTAAATTTGTTAGAGAATTTACACAATCACCTGAAGGTACTCTACCACCGAATGGACAACATATAATCTTTGATCTTATAAACATCTTCCGATTTGATGATCAGTGCAGGCTCGCAGAGGAATGGGTGCAAACAGATAATAGAAGTCTTCTCCGTCAATTAAGCAAGCAGGGTCAATATGGCTAAGCGTAAAATTTAATTACCGGACCATTAACTCGTCGATGACGACTTCATTTTGGAATGCCTTTCATAGAACTTGTCCGGACTATACAGGAAAAGGCAGGTACCGTTTTTTATTTTCTCTATTATGTTTCTTCGAAGTGCTTTAGGAATGGCCGGGCAGCCTTCACTCCTTCCGATATAACCCTTGTTTTTGGCGATACGTTCGTTTACATAAGAGGCACTATGAATCACAATACCCCGCGAACTGGCATTATCATTGATGCCTTTTTCTTTACCATTAAGCTTCAGGGAATAACCATTATGTCCGATGTAAGTATCTCCGGTAACATAGAAGCCCAGACTGCTTTCACAACTATTAGGTTTGTTTGAAAAATGAGTGGCCATTTCCTTGCCAGAATTTCTACCATGAGAAACATAGGTGTTAAATATCAGCTTACAGGTATTGAGATCGAGGATGAATAATCTTTTTTTAGATGACGGCAGACTGAGGTCAATGATAGAAAGTATTCCTGCGTTCCGGATATCCCCTGCAGATACCAGCAGACGGAGTCCGGCAAGACCTTCTTCAAAAGCCTTCTTTGACAAGCCAAAATTACCCAGATGAAGGCTGTCATAGATATCATTCCTGCTTACAGGTCTATTTAAATTGACCGGCGAAGAAATAAAAACCTGGCTGGCCTGAGTATGAGGCAATGGATGCATGCTCAACATTGGAATTGAGCAAATAACCAATACAAAAAAGTTTAGAAAAGAAAAATATAGTTTGGCTGTCCTTTTTGGCGTTTTTCTCATTCGAATCATTTTGAATCGTGAATGCTTTCCGGCACGCCAGAAACACTCATAAGATATTTGGAATTTCGAAAGGTAGAATCAATTTTTTCAGGGGGTTGCTCATTTTAGAAACTTGGGATAGTTTTAACGAAAGTCGACTGATATCCTGGTTCCAGTTCGCTTTTTACAAATATCCCTGTTTTTTCAAATAATCAACCCAAATCGGATACGCAGGCAATCCTGCCAATAAAATGCATTTTTGATTTTAAATGATCTATACTGTAAACATGATTATTTATAAACCCTCATCTTTAAAATGACAGGCCATCCTATTATTATTCTATGAAAATCTCAGATTAAAATTACCGTAACAGGATATTTAACCCTTCCGAACGATATTTGTTTATCTCATCATCAGCACTTATTAAAATATAATTATTCCGAATCGCCTGCCAGATTAACATCCTGTCGAATGGATCTTTATGATGAGATGCTTTCAAATGATGGTAAGAAGAGCTATCAGCTGCGGATAATTCAATAATTTCAAATCTGATTTTTGTGCAAATCTCCGGGATTTCTTCCGGCTTGAATCCCGAAATCTCCATTTTACCAAGTGCAGATTTAAGTGAAATCTCCCAGAGGCTGATTGTGCTTATAAAAATGGGCTGTTCAGGATCGCTGATCAGGTCCCTGATCTTTTTTGATATTTTTTTTGAATCAACTATTGCCCAAAGTAAATAATGAGTATCCAGTAAATAACTCATATACCCAAAAATTCCTCTGTTGTTAATTTGAAGTCCCTGGAAAATTTCAATTTACCCTTCCCGTCCAGAATGCCTATTTTCCTTTTCATCTTTTTCGCAGTGTTTTTAGGAACCAGTCTTGCAACAATCACTTTATTTTTGCCATAGGCAATACCGATTTCTTCGCCGGACTGCACCCTTTTCAGGACTTCCGAAAAATTCGTTTTCAGTTCCCCAACGCTCATTACCTGTATTGGTTTCATATACCCAAATATAACTTTTTCTTGACAACTTGACAAGTATAATAGTGTTAATACTGATAATCAACATATTATTGAACCTAAACTATAAGCATGGGCCTTATTTCCATATCGTGATTATTTTACCCCGTTGGGTTATATGAATGCCTTGTTTGCGTAGATTATCCAAAACTTCTATGAGTGGCGCACTGCGTGGCAACCTGAGACTGATTTTTTTATCGGGAATCCTGCTGCCATATTGAATGTTTACATCATACCACTTCTCCAGTGCAGGCAATATGAAAGGAAGGCCTGCATTCTTGTAATAGAATTCGCCGTTTTTCCAGGCAATTACTTCTTCCGCGTTCACATCCTTTATAAGTGTCAGTGAATCATCAATGATAAGAGCCTGTTGCCCGTTAAGGAAATGGAATTTATTTTCTGAAGTATTCATTTTCGCATCTGCAATTCCACGGATCAGGGTTACAAACATTTCATCGTTACCGGGATAGGTGTTGATGTTGAGGTTGGAAGATGGCTGCGCATGAATGGATGACGGATGACGGATGACGGATGACGGACTGATTAGAAAATGATGGGTTGTATCTTTTGACATTTCAATATACACTTCCCCTTCCACTTTAATTCGGATGGTATCCTGGTCGAAGTTGGCAGGGTAGGTAATCCTGCTCGCAGCATTCATCCAGATCATCGTTTCGTCGGGAAGCTGAAGTACAAACTCCCCACCAGGCGCTGTATGCAAACTATATGTTTTGTCTTTCTTTGCTTCGCGTTCATTGGCGGCAAAATAGATGGGCTCGCCTTTATCTGTTTGGATTTTTACTCCTGCTTTGCCAGCCTCAAAACCCCGGTTAAAATCTTCAATCATGGATTTAATTCCATCTGAGGAAATCATCTCGGCCTTATAGTTTTGGTATGTCTTATCTTCCGTGAAATAATTAATTATCACCAGGGCGATTGTTATAGCTGCAGCCCAAGCAAAATAGCGCAATGGACGGTTCTTTATTCTTAACCTGGATTTTATTGTTCTGCGTGTTATCGGAACGACCTTGGTTTCCCCTTCTAACTGTTCTGCATCGCCAAGACGTGAAATCATGGAATTCCAATATTCTACAGGAGAAAGTCCTGATCCGGCATATTCATCTTCGGAAAGATCTGGCTGATCATCATCCAATAATTCAACATCTGAAAATTTTCTTCTGGCATTATCAATGGAACCTGAAAGGCTCATTTCCGAAAGTTCGGGCATCAGTTTCTTCAAATTTTCAAAATCCCGGTCCCTTTCCTTATAATATTCCTGCATCACTAACCGCAGAGAATCCGGATCCGTCATTTGAAAAAACAGTTTTTCATTTTCCGGATCCTGATTCCGCCATAACCTCAATTCCTCCTGTTCTGCGGGCGATAATTCATCGCGGGTGTACAGGAATAATAAGATGCCTATTCTTCTGGACTCTACCATAATCATTTTTTAAAGTGAGGCCAGTTGACCCCAGAGTAACGGAAATAATAATTCGATAAAATACATTCGCCCACCATCCTTTTTACATTCATTTCTTAACTTTTTCAAGGCAATATTGATATGATTCTCTACTGTTTTCTCCGATATACCAAGAGATGCAGCGATCTCTTTATTTCGCATATGCCGTATATAAGACATAATATAAATTTCCTTACATTTTGGAGTAAGCTTTTCCAAAGCGACATAATGGATAGCCTTCGCTGTTTCCATGGTTTCAGCATTCCAGATTGCACGGTTCTCAATCCATTGATAGTAATCCTCCACATTGTCCTTTTTTTTGACCGGGGTCTCCTGCTTTTCTAAATAATCCCTGCACATTCTTCTTGTAACTATCCATAGATAATTTGTTATATTCTTCAAAGTCTCAAACTGAGCTTTAAGATCAAACATTTTATGGAATATGTCATTGACCATATCTTCGGCACCCGGCTTTTTTCTAAACTTTCTTTTGACCCATAGCAATACTTCCGGGCGAAAAGTTTCATAAAACCTGGTAAAAGCAATGGGCCTGCATTTGTTGTAAGCGTCAACCCAATTCTGTGTAAATCCTGCGTCTTGCATAATTGAAAAACCAAAAATAGAGAACCGTTTTTTCACTTGTGCATAACCGTGAAAATAAATATGCCAAGGGTTCAAAAGGGGTAAACACCCAAAGACTAGAAAATATTTGTGCTAAAGATTGAAATAGCAAAAGCACCCAAGGGCATCAGAATATTATTTATATCTAACAGACTAAGTAGAAACCCTTAGTCATGCCCGTTAGTGTAAGCCTACATTCAAATTAGAAAGCCACTTAATACTTTGAAAATAAATACTTAAATCAATTTAAAGTGTCAACACCTCTATATTCCCGCCTTTTCCTCATTGTCGGCCATTAATCTAATTCGAAATTGGCCTTGAACTGACAAATACTAACTATGAAAGATTTTGATGTATTTATAGATCCTTATACAGATTTTGGTTTTAAAAGAATCTTTGGCTGGGACAAGCCTGCAGGAAATTCCATTATCTTTGAAATCTGATCCCATCTTTAATAAATTATTTATGGAAGCAGAAATTTCAAATTACAGTGAAGAACAGGCAGAAGCTTACTATGCCAGCATGAAGGAACGTTGGGACAGATTTGCCATTGAAGAAACAGCCAGGAAGGAAGGTAAACGGGAAGGAAGTCTTGAGAAGTCAATTTCCATCGCACTCCAAATGAAACGCGCGAATGAACCCATAGAAAAAATCGCGCTGTATACAGGACTGGAAATAAACCAGATTGAAGAACTTCGTTAGAATTAATGCAGCCTCACATTTTCATAATAAATGTCTCATTAATCATAAAGGCGGCTTAAGGCCCATATTATTTTTCAAGTAGGGTCTGTTTTGTTCCTCCCTTTCATTTGGGAGGCATTTTTGCAATTTGTACTTGTATATAAGCGTTATTAATAATTACACCCAGAACAAAACTCTTATGAAAAAATTGTTTTTTATTCTGCTTATTATATGTAGCGGATTTGTCACAAGTGCCCAGATGCAATTTGGTATAAAAGCCGGCCTTAACTTATCAAATCTTACGACGTCCGGTTTGACATTTGCCAGCGGCGCTTCTTTTAGCCCAAGAACTGACTTTAATGGAGGCGTGATGGCTTCGCTGCACCTTTTTTCAAACTTTTATCTGCAACCTGAACTCAACTACTCTGGACAGGGACAAAGCTTTAGCAATCCGATGGCAAAGGGAACCATAAACTACAACTATTTAAACCTGCCATTGCTACTTAAATACCAGCATACTTCAGGAATTTTCGCCGAAACTGGTCCACAGATTGGTTTTTTACTAAGCGCCAAAGGAAAGATTGACGGATATGGACAATATGATTTGAATGAAAGTCAGCCAATTGATTTCTCCTGGGCTTTCGGCATAGGCTACAAACTACATTCTATCCCCCTCGGAATTGATCTGCGTTATAATCTGGGTTTAACCACAGTATATAAAAATAGTCCCGGTGGAACTGCCAAAAATTCAGTATTTCAGTTTGATCTGTTTTATCTGTTTGGCGGGAAATAAAAGGTCTGACCAATTTGAAATCAGAAAAACACCCAAGCCTCTAAAAAATAACTGCTAAGGTTTGAGAAAGAAAAAACACCCAAATTGTAGTTAATAATAAATATATTTTTTTGCTGACAATTTTCGATTATTTCACGGCGTGAAACAACCTAATTGATACCGTTTTTTAACCCGAGAAATAATTATTATGAAAGCGTTTACAGAAAAACTGCACAACGAATTATTGGTAAAACTGGATGAGCTGAACCGGAATTACAATCCCCAGAATCTAACTGATCCCAGGTTGAATTTGATTACTTCAGTTATTGATCAGATTAAAGGAAAATTGAAAGTCCATCATTTTGAACACGAAGAAGATGAGATACATTTTTTCAAAAAGGTTTTGCCTGAAACCCTTGCGCTCTATATTTATTATTCTTATAAAATAGAATGGGACCGTATTAACCGCCAGGGTTCTCTGGAATGCAGTTATAAATTTACTGATCGTATATACCTTCAGGCTGAGAACTTCCGGAATGATCGTAAGGAAATCTACGAATACAACCGTGACGAAAAATTTCTTCTGGACAAAATTTATTTTCTAAGAACAAGTCCGCTAAATTTTGAATCTAAATATCAGCTAAGGCAAATCATAGACCCCTCCTCTCCTCCCGTTCATTGCGAATTGCTGGCAATGAATATCGCTTATTCCAGACTGGAAAATGAGATGAAGATGAGTCTGAAAGAAAATATGGATAAAGCTTCCCCCAATTCTTCGAATGAAGATGGTTTACCCTGGACCGGTACCAAAGCGAGTGCGACAGAATTATTATATGCGCTGAAACGTTCAGGTTTGATCGACAATGGAAATGCCAGCCTGAATAAAATGAAAAAGTGGTTTGAAAAAGCATTTTCCATTGATCTGGGTAACATTTCAAAAATATTCCAGGACATTCAATCAAGGAAAATGAACAATATCAGTGTATTTGATAAACTTAAAGAAGGATTCAAAAATGCCATTGATGAAATTGACGAAGAATACTTTAGAAAAAACAGGCCACCTTCCGGCAGCCTTCGGTCTAAATAGATCATTTTAACTTTAGCTTTCAGGAAATACTCAGTCTGCCCAAATACAAACTGTCTGAAGTTTTCTTTCCATTTTGAGAAATGAATCCCATATAGGTGTGAACCTGTCTTCCTTTGAATTCAGAAAAGTCCAGGTTGCATCTGCATTCATATCGATTTGTGAAATTGAATTTAAAAAACCATCTGTCAAGATCTTCGCAATATGCCGCCACAAAAAGCAGATCGGAAACCAATCCCCTTAATCTTGAACCCTTGTCCATCGTCCAGGTTATCTGCAGACTGCCTGATTTGAAAGAGCTCACCTGAATATCATCCGCATTTGATAAACTACCCCTGCTTAGTTCTACGGCAGGATAATCAATTTTAAGTGACGGATATAATCCCCTGACTGTTCCTTTGTTTATGGAAAACGCTTTATTAAAACAGGACATTTCAGAAGCAGTATTCTTAAATGTTTGATCTAATAATTCAGAAATTGGTCTGAGAAACCTTGAAAGTAACATGAATTTCGCCTGATGCTCTATCTGTAATTTGGAGAATCTGTTTTTCTTAGGTGAAGGTGCTGCTCTTAATACCTGCATACCCTTCCAGGTGCTACCTACCACATTTCCAACTTTTCCGGTGAATTCCGAAAGAATTCCATGACGTTGCTTTGCCATTTTGATTTTTTTTAATTGTTAATCATATAAATTCTGTCAATAGGATATTCATTTTTAATCCTTAAACAGTTTCTGATTCTTGAAAAAGGGGCCGCCGGCTGGCAGCCCCAGGTTTACCCTTTCAGGTCAATATGGGTATGTAAAAGATTATAAAATAGCCACCGCACCAGTAAACTGGCTGTCGGATACTGTTTTACCATCTGCAGTGAAAACTCCCACATATGTTTGCACTGTTTTTCCGCTGAATTCAGTCAGATCCATTGTAAAAGTGCCCGCGTTTCTTGGGGCCGCATCCTCAACGAATTCCCATTCGTCCAGATCCTGACTGTAAGCAGCCACAAACAAAAGATCAGAACTCAGCGCTTTTTTCTTTCCGGAATTATCTGTCCATGTAAGCTGTAGCTTTCCCGCTGTTGGGGATGTCAATACCGGCGACATGATACCCGGCAAACTACCAGTGCTTAAAAACACTTTTGGATAATCCACAGTAAAATTGGGCGCTGTTCCCGTGACGGCCCTTTTGTTTTCTGCAAAAGCTTTATTTACACCTGTCATTCCAACAGCCGTTTTCTTAAAAGTCTGATCGAGTAAATCAGCCAACGGCCGCAGAAAATTTGTCATAAGTGTAAACTTCGCCTGCACTTCCAATTGTGATTCAGAAGGCTGACCCTTTCTTTTTCGGGGTGGTCTGCTTCTGATCACATTGATGCCTTTCCATTTACTTCCTACGGCGGTGCCCAACTTGCCGTTGAAGCCACCCAGGAAGCCCTGCTCAATAGTTCCCATAAGGAAGGATTTTAATGTTAAAAAAATGAATGTCTCCGTCAAAGGAAAATGTATGCATACACCACTTACGGAAATAAGAGAATGTATTCTCTGGTCGCGATCTCTTATTTCCTTCAGTGCCGGACACTTTCCGCCGACATCACAAATATGAAGTGGTTTTGAAGCCTTTCTTCGTAGTCACTTCGGAGCCTCCGAAAGATTTTTTCTGAACCTCCCTTTCATCCAAAAAATGTATTCAGGGCACATCTCTATCGGCGTTTTTTTAAAGTTCTTTCAGGTTTCTTTCGGAAATCGGCAACAATGCTAAGAGAAAACTGAAAGAAATCCGCCAGCATGCTGCCGTGAGTACCTGCCAAGAATGTCATCCGATTGTGTTGATTCTTTAAAAAATATAAAAAATAAATCTTTCGGAGCCTCCGAAGTGACTACGAAAGATCCCTTTAAGGTGATTGCATATTTGTGATTTAATAGGAAAAAGAAATCCCTATGAAGACGCGTAAGGCTAAGGCTTAAAGCTGAAAGCTGAAGGCGATTAAAACAGAACTAACCCTGTAAGGTTAGTCGGCCGCTCCCGCCATTGGCGGGACGGTTTTTAAAAAATTGAATGATGGAACTGGAGCTTATCAGGAAATATTTTTCGGAAGGAACTAATGGAGAAGTTTTTTACATGGATCGTTTGGTGACGTATACTATCGAACTACCCTGGAAGAATAACCTCACACGGGTTTCGTGTATCCCTGAAGGAAGATATGAATTGATAAAAAGATGGAGCCTGAAGTTTAACTGGCATTTGCAGTTGATGAATGTGTCGCAACGTACGTTTATTCTAATTCATCCTGCAAATGATGCATCACGAGAATTGAAAGGCTGCATTGCTCCTGTATGTTTAATAACCGGTGCCGGAAAAGGAATCCGTTCCAGGTCGGCGCTGAAAACCCTGATGGGCCTGGTCGCAGGTGAACTTGACCGGCACGAACATGTATTCATAACTATTAAAAAAGATCATTATGAATTTGATTGAAAGGGCCGTGTCACCCACGCCCACGTTCTTTCAAAAGCTAAGAAATATCGGGTTGGCCCTGGCCGCGATCAGCGCAGCCATTATCGCCACACCCGTTGCCTTACCCGCGATTATCAAAACCATCGCAGGTTACTTAGCTGTTGCCGGATCCGTGCTTAGTGGCGTGAGTCAGGTCACCACTACCGGAGACTAGTCCGCCAGCTGGCGGATTATAAGCCCCTGTCCTGGCTAAGCTGGGATGGGGGTTTTTGTATTTACAAAAAATCCTTTTTCTAGTATTGTCAAAAACTGGAAAATTCTAATTAAAAATGGTCCGGAAATCGGGGGAGCTTACACTTCCAGTAAAAGCCATTTACAGTCATTAAATCGCCTATTATTGCTCTTCTTATCGAATTAGATTGAATATGGAGTAAATCGGCAGCAATTTTTACATTTTCGTATTCCCTGATTTTATCCCCCTCCATATTATAACAGCTAACAGGTTTTGAATGAAATCTTTCAGATGCAATTTTTTGTTCCACCTTTTTTGGAATTTTTATAAGGTTTTTAGTCTGGGTACCATATCTCCAGATAGATCCAGAAGCAGAGCCCTTAGCTTCATTTATTGATTTCAATATGTGACCAGAAGAGGCGTGAATGGACCGTGAAGTTGCTGTAGCGGAAGGAAAACTGTTGAGCCATTTCCCTTTCAAATCATATTGGTTAATTGCTCTGCCTCTATTTCCAAATGATTCTCTACGCCGGCGTTTGGTCTCAAAGGCCCTTTTAAGATATATAGATAGTGAAATTAGAATCAGGTTTTCAGGCCTAATGTTAAACTGATCCTCATCTTTCATAGAAACTTTTAACTTCCCGTTTTCGAGATCAAATTTTTTTTTAAACAGATAATACACCATTCTGGCAACAGAACAGCTGAACTTCCTGCCTTCAAATGAAATTGTAACCGACAGGCGGTACAATTTTCATTTCCCTTCAGAAACTATTTGCAGGGATTTTCTTTGCCTTAGAATTTTTTCCTTAACCCAATATCCTCCATTGCGGGATCGATCTACAAATCTCCTTTTTGTTATTACTCAGCCAAAATTGGAAATTTCGTAAGCCTCATCCAGTTGCGGCAGATCCTCCAATAATTCACCTTTTATATCTTTTAGAGAAAGATTCTGATAAGAATATTTTATATGAGACATTTGAGAATAGATTCAAAGTACCATAGATAATTAGCTTTCATTGAATAAAGTAAACTCATATGTTTATATAGACCAATA
>DASZHV010000102.1:0-2122 GCA_035937535.1 Puia sp.
TATATTCTTAAAAATAACGGGGATGAAGAAGATGCAGCGGATATCCTGCAGGAGGCCCTCATTAATATTTACCGGCAGGCAAAAAACGGAGCATTATTGCTCAGTTGCCCATTCGAAGCATTTCTATTGCTTGTTTGCAAACGCAAATGGCTGAATGAATTAAAAAAAAGAGGATCTAAAAGGGTAACAAATGATTTGGAACGTGTATCTGATACAGGAGTTGATGAATTAGCACTTTCCGAACAGATTATGGAGCAGGACCAAAAGACCGGCCTGTTCCTGGCTATGTTTGAAAAACTGGGTGATACCTGTAAAAAGATCATACGCATCAGTCTGAACGGGAAACCCCAGGATGAAAATGCTGCCGCTTTGGGATTAACCTATAGTTTTTTCCGGAAAAAAAAGTCTGAGTGTATGGCCACACTAATGAAATACATTCAGGCAAATCAACCCCATTATTAATATGAGTGCCTTTGATTACGATACTATTATCCGTTATGTGGGAAATGAAATGCAGGTCGATGAGCGCCGGGAATTCGAGCAGGTTTTGCAAGCCGATGAAGGATTGAAAAAAGAAGTGGAGCTGTGCCGCGAAACACTGGATAGCCTGCGATCCAATTTCTACCCGGATGAAAGCGAACAGGCATTGCGTACTACGCTGGCCCAGATTCAGCCTGCCTATTTTAAACCCCGCACAAAAATTATTTCTCTTCCGGCAAAAAGAATGAGATGGAGATATATTTCAGCGGCAGCGGCGGTTGTAGTGACTTTATTCATCTGGCAACCCTGGAAGGAAGATCTTTACCGGCAGTATGTTTCCACTAAGATGGTATCCGTTGCAGAAAGAGGAACCACGGCTGACAGCCTCCTGACTCAGGCTACCCAGAAATTCAATTCAGGGAATTTTGCCGCAGCCCTTCCGGATTTTGAAAATATACTCAGGCGTGAACCCTCAAACGCCTATACTCAATTCTACTTTGCGGTGGCTATGCTCGAGGCCAACCAAACTACAAAAGCACAGGACCTGCTTTTAAATCTTTATAATAGCAATTCCTCTTTCCGTTATGATGCCGCTTTTTATCTCGCCCTGAGTTATCTGAAGGAAAATGACAGAGCGAAGGCGAGAGAATGGCTCCAAAAAATTTCTCCCGACGCATCTGTTTATCCTAAGGTCAAAACTTTGCTGGATAAACTTCGCTAACTGAAGTATAAGAGTATCTCCTATACTCTGCCATCAAGGGTTCCAGGTATTTTAAAAATTTCCCGCATTCCCTGGTAACAAATTCTGAATGCTGCGGATATGATAAAAACCATTTATCACCTTTAAATTATTTAAGTCATGAAAAAGCTTCCTGGAAAATTTATTATCATTTTTTCCCTTCTGGGACTGATGATTTCCTGTAAAAAAAATCTGTTTTCTGATCTGTATTCAACCATAACCACAGACAGCAGCTCCTACACGATTAACTATGAACCGTCCTATTCCACATTGGATGAATTCCGCCAGGCTATCGCAAATATTGCCGTCCAGCTGGATAATTACGAAGTTGTCGCCTACCTCGACACATTGGAAAATGGTTATCCGGATCCCTATGGCCGCAAGGAACCCTTGTCCAGGTTCGCCTATGCAATAGTCGAAAAACTGGGCGGTAACGACCAGCAGGTGGCTTCAGCCGTTGATGATGTGTTCCATTTTGACGGCAGCACTTTCTCCCTGATCTCTTATATCATGAAAGCGCATATGGTTAATAATATTTCCCGTCAAATCTCAGATTCCCTTATCAATCAGATACCCCTTCCTCCAATAGCCGTTGATGGATTCGATCCACCGATACAGCCGGTCATTTCAGACACCCCTGTGGTAAACTGCTGCGATCACTGCAAACCCAGCCTCGATATCTTAGTGACTTCTGTATACGTAGAACCATGTGGCAACCGGTCAACCAAAGTGGTGGGCCATGCTGGGAAAGGGCTGAGTGGTATTAGCAAGGGCGCTTATTACCGTTTTGACGGAGAAATAAAAGGATGTAACTGCCCCGGCGGAAAATGGAACAATACCATTCAATTTCCGAACGGAGGTGTCATGGGCAGTGATAAAAGCTGGATCGGTTTCACAACATTC
>DASZHV010000103.1:0-3595 GCA_035937535.1 Puia sp.
TTAAATTATGTTTTTTATGACTTCTGCAAATCAGAAATAAGGCGGACACAGCTGCGAAGTGTTTCCGGTCGGACATCATTGGTTATTCATCAATACTCCGGCCTATATGCAAATAACGAATGGAACCTGTTTTACCTTGGCGGCATTTCATTCGAAACTCTTGTAAATATGGTCGTTTTTCCGAACAGGGATACGACTGCATAATCACGAACCTTCAGAACATCTGACCCATGTAATTTTATAATGGATTTATATCTTTTTCCACTTTTATAGTCGTAAAAAGTACCACCAGTATATACACCACGGTCGTAATCAAAGTTGTTAAGAATAATGAGATTTTTTAGGTCTCTTCTGCGTAACCTTTCATTCAAATTATTTGCGTCTTTTTTAGGCGTGATTCCGTCTGCCTCGTACAGAAACTGTCCCCATACCTGTTTCCCGAAATATTGGGGACCGGCCTTAAAAATTTCTATTTTGACGTTTTTGTCTTCACTTAACCAGATACCGACAATACCTCCGGGAGCCCGTTTTTGAGCAAACACAGAAAATAAAGTAAGCATAAAAACTGTTGTTGTAACAAATATCTTTTTCATATTCTTTTATCTTTCAGACAATAAAAAAGCTACTTAACACAACAAAGTTCAGAAGCGAACCGGCCAATATAAAGGGCTATAGGGAGGGATTTTATGTCAAAATTTCCTTTTTCTTCGGATTTAACCGGGGGGATGATCATTGTTATAGCAAAGCCAATACTCCTCCTGGGCATGTTTATACGACTTCCGAACATATCGTTTGGATGTTTTAATAATCTAACTTTATAGTTCAATTAAACAGAGAATCATGGAAAAGTTTTTTAAAAATAAAGTGATTTTAATCTCTGGTGAAGTAAGCAGCCTGAGCATCGGGATCATTCATTCTTTTTTAAAAGAAATGGCTATTGTCATTTTTCCTGCAAAGAGTCTTCATCAGGTTGACATGGTAAAGTCTTTTGATGATATTAATCAATATGAGAATTTGATTACGTTACTGATCGATGTTCAGGACTTTGATAAGGTAATAGAAACCTGCGAAACGATCACTGACAGGTTTGGCAAGATCGATATTGCAATAGAAATACCTGAGTTTTCGAAGTGTAAAAAAGCACTAACAGAAGCCAGTATAGATGAATGGAACCATATGATGGAAACTGATATGGTACCCTTTTTTATGGGAGCCCGAATTGTTCTTAACCTGATGAAAGATAACCTTAGCGGGATGTTTGTCCATATTTCTGACAGCAGGCTTTTGGAAAACCTTAAATCAAACGCCTTAACAAGGGTTGCTATTACTACCAAAATGGAAATGTCAAAAATATTTGCGGAGGAAGCACAGCATCATGGAATAAGATATTATCATCTTTTGCTGCAGGATTTATCCGCCGAAAAAACTCCTGATCTAAACCATGTTTCGTCTGAAATGAGTGCAGGATTGATAAGCCAGGCGATTAAAGATCTTTACCGGAAAGAAAATTATAATACGGAAATGGCATTACAATCGTTTCCAAAACAATTTTTGCATCAGCAGATATGAGTTCTAATACTACTCCCGTTTCTGAAATAGATACTTATGGTATAAAAGAGGTACATGCTGATGCCGGCCATGAGCAGCGGGTCAATGAGTTTTTTGTATATAACAATGAGGATATTACCATCCGTGAAAAGATGTTCCATCCTGCCCGCTCTACTCATTTTGCAATACATCTGAATCTTGGATCTGCCTTAGAAATAAAGTATAATCTTATTAACTATTCAATACCAAAAAATTCCCTCTTCATCGTTCATCCGGGCATTATTCATGTAGTCAAAGTGGTTGAACATTTACCAACTATCAGCCTGGGATTTACGCATGATTTTTTGGCGGCATCCATGTTACATAAGAAACATGTAGATGGACTCGGTTTTTTATCCCCCCAAAGCGACCCGCTATTTTTGCTTTCGAATGAAGAAGCACAAACACTTTATCCGATGATGGTTTATCTGAGAGAAATGTTTTATAATAACGACCATCCGTTTAAAGAAGAAATGATATATCATGGCTTCAACCTCTTTATGCTTGAAGTTGGGTCGATCGCCAGAAAATACCGGGCTAATGAAGAGCAGGGGATGACACGGAAACAGGATATTTTAATGAGCTTTTTAAAGCTTTTGGCAGACCATTTTAAAGAGGAAAGAAGTGTGCAGTTTTATGCGAATGCTCTTTACATGACCCCAAAACATTTAACCAAGACGGTGAAGGAAATTACCACGAAAACCTGTGGGGAATTTATTGACGAGATGGTGATTGCAGAAGCGAAAATACTACTTGATGATCTGTCTTATTCTGTCGGCCAGGTTGCTGACTATTTACATTTTAGCGACCAGTTTTTCTTTTCAAAGTTTTTTAAGAGACGTACAGGCCTAAGTCCGAAAGAATATAAGAATTCCCTTTAATTGTCTGTTTGTTCGTTTAAAACGGTACTCTCGTTACGGAGATAACCTGAATTCTTTAAGTAGTCAATAAATAATGCTTTATAATAATTGGTGTCTGCGAAGATTCCCGATGAAATTGTAAACACAATTACAATAAGCACCAGGGTAATAACCATTTTCAGCAGCTGATGATGATATTGTATGATTATGGTTTTCATTGTATTTGATATAAGTTCTTGTCATCAGGTAATAAAGGGAAGAACGACTTCCCTTTATTGTCAGTCTGATGAGAAGAGTAAGTTCTAGTTGATCATATACTTTAGACCTACTTCTAATCCAATCGTAGAATTGTACGTATTTGCCCTTCCAGGAGTATATCCAGAGAATTTATCATTTTCGGCATTGGTAAAGTCGTAGTCAAAACGAGCCAATGTGGTTAGAAACAATTGGCTGGCTATTTTATATTGCGCTCCTGCTTCTGCGACTCCTCCAAAAGTGGCTGTGTTATAACGGTCTTTGTTACTTGGCTGAATCTTGTCTCCATTCTTATTGGTAAGATTCGCATCGGTAAGAAAGCTTACCTGTGGCCCGATTTTTCCTATGAATGAAATGGGCTTTGAGGCATCTGAATTATATGTAAAATAGATAGGCACTTTTACATAATTAACCTTTTGGTTATACTCAAAATTATTAAGGACATAACGCTGTCCCTGTAAAGAATAAAGTGCATCGATACCCACACCCAAATGGTTATTAAATCCGTATTCAGCGCCCAATCCAAAGCTGGCGTTAAAAGTTGCTTTGGTACTGTAGTTGGCATTGTTATTATCGTCTTTATTTTGAAGAAAGCTGAACTGCGGAGTGGCTTTTACACTCAGAGAAAAGCCCTGCTGTGCATTTGTCTTATTGAAAACTAATCCTGCTATCAGAAATACTGATGTAAAAAACTTTTTCATTTTTATAGTTTTTAATTTGATTGCAAATAAATGTTATTAATTACGAGGCTGATTTTTATGACGAATTAAGATCGCCGTTAATTTTAATCATTTAATTTTATTTTATTTTAAATCATAACACAAAACTCAATCAAATGAATGCTGCAAAGAATGTTTAAATGGAGTAAGGTTATGTCTGAATGGGGTGAAAAG
>DASZHV010000104.1:0-22438 GCA_035937535.1 Puia sp.
AATAACAAAGTATGGGAGTATGGGAGTATGGGAGTATGGGAGTGAAAGTATTTAGAATTTATTCAACAATTATTTTCACAATGTTTATAGTATGATTTAAATCATTTAAATTTTCACTCCCATACTCCCATACTCCCATACTCCCATACTTTCCTTGAATTACCTTATTTTAGTGTTGTGGGATTCTTAGACAGAATTTTTAAGACCGACTCTTCCATTGTTTCTTTCCGTAAGCAATTACGGAATGTGCTGGGATTTGTACCGGGGAACGCGGTTTTGTATAAAACAGCACTTACCCATCGTTCGGTAAAAGAAAGTTCTGACCAGAATAATGAAAGGCTCGAATATCTTGGAGACGCGATTCTTAGTGCCATTATCGCGGATTTTCTTTTTAAAAAATATCCTTACAAGGAAGAAGGATTTCTTACTGAAATGCGCAGTAAAATGGTGAACCGGGTTCAGCTAAACGATATTGCTGTGAAAATGGGACTACGTAAGATTTCATATTTCAATAAATTCGACGGATCACTGAAAATGAGCCAGATCTTTGGCAATACCCTGGAAGCCGTTGTCGGCGCTATTTACCTCGATAAAGGATACGATAAAACGAAACAATGGGTGATGGAAAGGATCATCCAACCCTATCTCTTCATGGAAGATCTTGAAAACCTGGAGATCAACCACAAAAATAAATTATACGGATGGGCCAATAAGAATGGTAAGAACCTCGAGTTTGAAACCCTCGACGAACACATGGAAGGTGGCCGCCGGCTTTTCACTGTCGGTGCTGTTGTGAACGGCGAATTGATTTCCCAGGGCCGGGCCTATAATAAAAAAGACGCAAGCCAGATTGCAGCACAGCTGGCTATGGAAAAACTGGGTTTGAATAAACTTGAAACGGAAGAATAATGCCAAATGGATTATTCATAAATCAGGCTGGTAAGTTTTTGCATATTTTTTCAATTCTTCGGTTTTTCCATGCATAGTTCAATCAATACGCTATTGGTATTTTTCGGATGTAAAAAGCAAACCAGTTTATTATCGGCACCGGGCCTGGGTTTATCATTCAACAATATAAATCCGGCTTCAGTCAGTCTTTTCATTTCAGACTCAATATCGTTTACGATAAATGCGATATGGTGAATACCTTCCCCCTTATTTTTTATGTATTTTTCAATGATCCCGTTGGGATCTGTACTTTCCAGTAACTCAATTTTCTGTCCGCCCACTGAAAAAAAAGCGGTGATTACCGCTTCTGATTCCACTTCCTCTTTTTTATAACAATTTGTATTCAGAAGAGATTCAAATAAGGGAATGGAATTTGAAAGACTTTTTACAGCGATTCCTATATGTTCCAGTTTATTCATTTGATATATTAAGCTATAGGCTCAAAGCCAAAGGCTTAAGGCCAGAAATGATAACAATTATTCTATTTCATAAACAATTTAAACTAAAAACTATTCACCTTTACTTACGTTATAAACTAAGAGAGCTTATTATTTAAAACGGTTTTCAGCCTTAGGCTTTTTGCTTTAGGCTTTAAGCATTCAGCTTTAGGCTTTAAAAGGTAACTTTGCATATACGGAACCAGGCGGGGCTATTTATTTGGCTGTATGGCCGTCTAAGAAGTTGAGATGTAATAGAAAAGGTGAAAACTCGCTGAATGGGATGGTTCAGGATTTAATTAAATTAATATTTTACCTCTACAAAAAAAGAATATGATTTTCGTTTCAGATAAAGCAAAGGAAAAAGTACAGAAACTGATGGAAGAATCTCCGATAACGGATAAATCGGATTTATTCCTGCGTGTATCTGTTATTGGTGGCGGCTGTTCAGGTCTGAGTTACAAAATGGATTTTGACAATCAGAAGAAACCAATGGATCAGGAATTTGAGGACAACGGAGTGAAGGTGGTTACAGACCTCAAGAGCTTTTTATATCTCGTTAATACTACCCTCGAATTTTCAGAAGGCTTAAATGGCAAAGGTTTTTATTTTAACAACCCGAATGCCAGCAGGACCTGCGCCTGTGGAGAAAGTTTTGCGGTATAAACCTGAAGAAAGTATGGGAGTATGGGAGTATGGGAGTTTGGGAGTATACACCTTCAAATTCAATCTGTCTTTACAAGAAGTATTAACTTCTAAAATCCACCTTTTAACGAAAAAAACCAATAATTGATCGAAAATATTTCCTCCCTTTGGTTTTTATGTAACTACCTAGTTATCTGATATTTATACTCTAAGCATAAAAGCTTTAGGCCTTAGGCTTTAGGCTTTAAGCTTTGATTATAAGGCACTTAACTCTACGAAGTACATTTACTATTTGATTTGGATGGATCGGATGTTACTTTTATACTGTCTAATCCAATTCTGGTGATCAGTTGACTCAGAAAAGTCCGAACCTAATGAAAACCTATAAGCGCAATTTTACCCTTTTGCGGATCCTCTATACCCTCGTGATTTCTTCACTTTGTGTTGATCCGGCCATTGCACAACTAAAAATCGACTACGGTAAGAGTTATGTAAACCTGACAAAGGGTGCCATTGGCGGTACTATTGAGCCGGGTGATATTCTTGAAGTTAGAGCAACATTTGTTGTGGGCGGAAGTGGGGTGAACGATTATGTTGACAGTTGTGCATATTTCGACATCGTCCCTGTCAATACAACATATATTCCCGGGTCACTGGCCATATTAACCAATGAAGGCCATGTTTACAAGACATTTACCGATATAGCCGGAGATGATGCCGGTAGCATTACCGGAGGTACCAATGTGAGAATTAACCTGGGATTTAAAAATGCTCCTACAGCCACAGCTACAAGGAGAGGCCGTATTACTTATAACGATAAACCATCTTTTTTTGGCGGAACCTGTATCATGGTAGCCACATTTCATGTGCAGGTAACCGGTGCTTATGGTTCACAGTTAAATTTGGGTGGAGGAACCATTTCCTATTATCCTTTCGGTACCTCTATTACATCCATAACTTTTCCGGTGGACTCGGTAATGATATCCAAAAATCTGGGTATATGTCCGAATTCTACGAATAATACGATTACTTCAGAGTTTGGCGGTACGTTTGGATCAGGAAAATTAAAAAACAGGGGACCCTCGTCAAAAATTTCAAACAATTTCACGTATATCCCATTTGGACCCAATTCACCGAATGACTATTTCTATTGTATTTCAAATAACACCAGTACAGGCGCGGCGGGTTATACCACATTGAATACCTGGCCGATTCCGGACCCAAATATCCCCGGTTTTGCATATTCGCATCGTGTTTTCGGAGTCTGGGATATTATCGGAGACCATACCGGAGCTATCAGCCCCTTACTGGGCAACCCGCCTGCCGATACCGTAAATAGCACGGGTGGTTATATGGCTGTCATAAATTCATCTTATAAACCAAGTATAGCCTTCCTGGATACGATAAATAATTTATGTCCGAATACTTATTATCAATATTCGGCCTGGTTCAGAAATATTTGTTCTCATTGTGCCTGCGACTCAAACGGTAAAGGTCCTGCCAGTGCCGGTTTTATTCCGACAGGTCCTGGTGATTCATCCGGTGTGCGTCCCAATCTTACATTTAATGTAAACGGCTATGATTATTATACAACGGGTGATATGCCACATACCGGACAGTGGATCCAGAAAGGATTTACATACCTGACAGGTCCGACTCAAACAAGCATGATTATTTATGTTCGTAATAATGCACCCGGAGGAGGTGGTAATGACTGGGCCCTTGATGATATCGCCGTGGCTAACTGCGGACCTAGTATATCGCTTACACCCAACAAACCAGATACTCTCTGCCGTGGATCTGATGATACTGTAAGGTTTAAAGTGTCTTCGTTCTTTCCAAATTATACTGAATGGAAACTGGAGAAAAGCATAAATAATGGTGCTTCATGGACTTCGCCCGGTGCAGATACATTGGGAAATCTTCCGAATGGTTCGACGATACCAGTTTATAATGCGATTACCGGGATGTATGAATATATGGTTACCCGTTATTACCGTTTGAACAACGTGGATACAACCCTTATTTACAGACTTACCGTCGCATCAACTCCTGGCAATCTTACCAATTCGGGTTGTAATTTTATTACTTCTTCACCCAAAATTGTTCGTACAGTCAACTGTTTAATAACGTTGCCGACTCAGATTTCAGTAAAAGGTGATTTACAAAATGGGGGACTGGCCCGCATTCAGTGGACGAGCCAGGATGAAACAGGAAATATTTTGTATGTAGTGGAAAGAAGCAACGATGCAGGCGCGCATTTCAGTTCGCTGGCTACCATAACAGGAACCGCTTCTCCGGGTATGGGTAACAGTTATGTTTATTATGATGTAGTACCTGTTTCAGGTGATGTCTATTACCGCATCGAGATCAAGGATAATGAATATCATAATTATAGTAATATCATATTGCTGAGCAGTAACGTAATTGCCCTGAATATTTCAGGTCTGATTAATCCTTTCAATCATTCGATATCATTTAATATGACCGTTCCGGATGATAATAATATTCAGTTGTGTTTATATGATACATACGGTAGAAGACTGATGAGCATTCATCAGACAGCATACAAGGGAATTAATCATATTGAAATGAATGAACCCGCCGGATTGCAAATGGGTATGTATGTTCTGCAGGTGCTGTATGGTGACAAAATGATAACAAGGCAGATTATTAAAGGAGTGGATTAACGATACATGAAAAAGAGTAATTAATAAAATTCCCGCCGGAGCGGGAATTTTTAAGCAAGTAGCAGTGGTATTTTAAAATCAGGCCCAGCTTATCATGGGCTTTGTAAGCGGTGGCGAATATATGATTTTAACCGTCATAGACGGTGCAAACAATTATATCTTTATTTTCGCGTCTATGTGGGCCGTTTGCAAAAAGGAATTCCGACAGTTTTTCAGCAGTTTAACAGGTTACATAGCGATCATTGTTTTTTTACTCCTGACCGGCCTCCTGTTATTTGTTTTTCCGGATACCAGCATCCTTGATTTCGGGTATGCCAGCCTTGAAAAATTTTTCGACCTGGCGCCCTGGGTTCTTTTCCTGTTAATACCGGCTATCAGCATGCGCTCATTTTCTGAAGAATTCAGGGGTGGAACATTTGAAATACTTCAGTCCCGTCCATTAACTTACTGGCAGATTGTAAACGGGAAATACCTGGCCGCACTCTTTGTAATCCTGATTGCCCTGCTACCCACCTGGATATATTTTTTCTCCGTACAGCAGCTCGCTGCACAATCTGGTATGGATCTGGGTGCTACCATGGCTTCATATATCGGATTATTCTTTCTGACCGCAGTATTTGCATCCATTTCCCTATACTGCAGCAGTTTCACCAGTAATGCGATTGTAGCATTTATCGCGGCTGGTTTCTCCTGCTTTTTAATTTATACTGGGTTTCACGCCATCAGCAGGATTTCTACATTTCCTGCCGGGGCCGATTATTATATTGATATGATCGGTATTGATTTTCATTATCGCAATATGAGCCGGGGGGTGATTACGATTCGTGACCTGGTGTATTTTATCAGTGTGATCACATTTTTTTTAACTCTTACCAGGAATAACCTGTTTAAAAGATAAGCGGGTATGCAGAAACTATTTAATTCCAGAATCGGCTGGCTTTATCTCTTAATCGGTATCATTCTAATGAATATACTCGCTTCACATGTGAACGCCAGGTATGATATGACAAGCGAAAAGAGATATACACTAACGAATCCGGTGAAAAATATGCTGGGTCGTATTCATGAACCTGTGAATATTGATATTTTATTGGAAGGAAATCTGAAATCGGGATTGCGGAAACTCCGGAATAGTACGGAAGCGCTGTTACAGGAATTTAATGAATATGCAGATGGAAATATTAATTACCGTCTTGTAGATCCTGTTGCAAACGGAGACGATAGCAGCCGTGCCATCATTTTGGATTCCCTGGCTAAAATGGGCATCCAGCCTATGACCCAGGTCGCACAGTCTAAAAAAGGAGAAGGTCAGAGTCAGCGCATTGTGATTCCGGCGGCCATTGTAAAATACAAAGACCGGGTCCTGCCTGTTGATCTATTAAAGGGTGTGCAGAGAAGCCGTGAAGGCCAGTCGCCGGAACAACTGTATGTCAATGCAGAAAACCTCCTGGAATATAAATTCGCCAGCGTTATAGATAAGCTTATAACCGATACGCTGCCGGCTGTTGGTTATCTGATGGGTAATGGTGAGCCCCTTGATTTTCGCGAATACAGCCTGATTCAGTATCTGCGTGAAAACTTCCGTTTCGGGATTGTGCCCTTGGATAGTGTACCCGTTATTCCCGCAGGCCTGAATGTGCTGATCATGGTGAAACCGACATTAAAATTTTCTGACGATGAAAAACGCAGGCTGGACCAGTATGTAATGCGAGGTGGCAGCCTGATTTGCATGATCGATAATTTATACGCTGAAATGGACAGCCTGCGTTCTTCCAGAGAAACCATCGCTTTCGACAGGGGCCTCAATCTCGACGATCTTCTTTTTCACTATGGAGTGCGAATAAACCAGGATCTCGTGGAAGACATGCAGTGCGCCAGTATTAATATGGTGATTGGTGAACAGGGAGGAAAACCACAGTTCCAGTTGCTTCCCTGGCCCTACTATCCCTTGCTTGATGGTAGTCCATCATCACTGATCACCAGAAACCTGGATCCTGTGCTTTCAAAATTTGCTAATTCCATCGACACAGTGAAAGCGCCGGATATTTCAAAAACTATTTTATTGCAGACTTCCCCAAATGCAAGAACGGTTTCAACACCTGCCCTGATATCGCTTGAAACGGTTAAAATTGCAAGTGATCCCAAAGCATTTCAACAGCCTGCAATCCCGGTTGGTGTAATTCTGGAAGGAAAGTTTAAGTCACTTTATGCAAACCGGACCTCGACAGCCATGGCTGATAGTTTTGCACAGGTTTACAATCAGCCATTTTTAAAATCAGGTGAAAAAGATGCGAGGATTATTGTTTGCGCCGACGGAGACCTGGTTTTGAATGAAATGAGTGAACACGGGCCACTGCCATTGGGATTCAGTAAAGACATCAACTATACCTTTGCGAATGCCGAATTTCTAAGTAATTGTCTCGACTATTGTGTAAATCCTTCAGGCATTTTGCAATCCCGCTCGAAAGATTATTCTCTCCGTCTCCTGGATCCGGAAAAAACAGAAGACGACCGGAGTTTCTGGCAGTTAGTCAACATAGCTTCGCCCCTCGTGGTTATCATTCTATGCGGCCTGATTTTTCAGTATATCAGGAAGAGAAAATATAATACCGGTACATTTTAAATGTTTTAATATCCATTCCGATTGAATCACAGACAGATTACTTATCTCATTTTTGGCGCTGCGCTGATCCTCGCGTTGGTATTTGATCTCGGCCTGCTCAGTAAAAAAGGAGCTGTTGTTACGCTTAGGAAGGCCCTGATACAAACTCTCTTCTGGGTATTGCTTGCCATGGGTTTCGGGGTTTTTATTTTTATTTATGACGGTCAGCAAAAAGCATTGGAATATCTGAGTGCATACCTGATGGAATGGAGCCTGAGTATTGATAATATTTTTGTGTTCATCCTGATTTTCTCATTTCTGAAAATCAATGAAAAATTTTTCGGACGTGTTTTACTTGTTGGAATCCTTCTGGCTGTAATATTCCGTATCATTTTTATTACTGCAGGTATTGAACTGGTGAGTCGTTTTTCCTGGCTGCTCTATATTTTCGGCGTAGTATTGATCTATACAGGTCTTACTATGTTCTTTACTAAGAATGAAGAAGAGAGTGACCTGGGAAAAAACAGGGTATATCGTTTTCTCAAAAGATTTCTGCCACTAATACCTGAGGATGGGAACGGCAAACTCACTGTTCACCGGAACGGAAGAAAATATTATACAACTATATTTGTTGTGATTATCCTTCTTGCGACAACCGACATAGTATTTGCCCTGGATTCAATTCCCGCCGTATTTGGGATAACACAGGACCGGCTAATAATTTATACTTCAAATATTTTTGCTGTTCTGGGATTGCGATCTCTGTTTTTCCTCTTGCGTGGAGCTGTAGATAAATTCCGGTTCCTGCAAAAAGGAATTGCTACGGTACTGATTTTTGTAGGTTTAAAAATGACAAGTGAACTTATTCATGTGAAAGTATCAACTTTGGTTTCGCTGGTATTTATTGTGGTATGTATCGGCGGGTCCATATTGATTTCCATGATCCGGGATAAAAAAAGTCAATCTCTTTAAAATTATTCAACTGGGATATTCTATCCGTCATATCGCTTCTATCGTTGCCGGGTCCTTCCTGCAATTCCATCAGGATGATCCGGTAGAACAGCTGTTGACAGACAGTCGTCGTCTTTTCTATCCTGAAACCACTTTATTTTTTGCATTATACGGTCAAAGACGAAACGGACAGGCATTTATACCGGATCTCTATTTACGCGGGGTGCGCAATTTTATCATCTATGATGCACTGGATTCGAAGGATTTTCCGGAAGCTAATTTTATCCTGGTTAAGGATAGTCTGCGGGCACTCCAGTTGCTGGCTGCATTTCATCGTCTGCAATTTGATATACCCGTTCTGGGAATTACCGGAAGTAATGGAAAAACCATCGTAAAAGAATGGCTGAATCAATTGCTGGAGGACCAGTTTCAGATCGTGAGAAGTCCGCGTAGTTATAATTCACAAATCGGTGTTCCATTAAGTATCTGGCAGATCAATGTACGACATAACCTTGCCCTGATCGAAGCGGGTATTTCGCAAATGAAAGAAATGCGGATTTTGGAAGAAATGATAAAACCGACTCTTGGCGTTTTTACCAATATTGGTGAAGCACATGACCAGGGATTTGAAAATACGGAAACGAAAATCCGCGAAAAACTGGAACTTTTCAAAGATTCCATTGCGCTTATCTATCCGTCCGACCAAAAAGAACTTAAAAAAGTTATTCGTTCATGGCATGCCCTGCACCCGGCACTGGAACTGATTTCCATCGGGAAGCAGGAAGACGCCGTTATTCAGATTAAGAAAATAGAAAAGCTGCAGGGTCACACGGCCATCACTCTTATATATAAGAATCAGTCCATTTATTTGGAAATTGGATTTGAAGATAACGCAGCCATCCAGAATGCGCTGACAAGTATCGGGGTGATGCTTTACCTGAAAATTCCCGTGAGCGAATTACAGAGCCGGGTAAACAGGCTCAATCCGCTGGCCATGCGCATGGAGCTGAAGACTGGTATCAATCATTCTTCGGTTATTAATGACAGTTATAGTGCAGACATCAGTTCCTTGACAATGGCACTTGATTTTTTATTCCAGCAGAAACAACATTCCAAACGAACACTTATTTTATCTGACATTCTGGAAACAGGCAGGAAACCCCAGTCACTTTATAAGGAAGTTGCGGGGCTGCTTCGTAAATACCCGGTTGACCGTTTGATTGGAGTGGGTGAACAACTGGTAGCTGCTGAATCCCTTTTCAATGAATCTGGAATAAAGGACAGGGTTTTTTTCGGCAGTACGGATGCATTGATGGATGTTTTACCCAAACTCGAATTCAGGGATGAGACCATTCTACTGAAAGGCGCGCGGGTATTTGGTTTCGAGCGGATTGACCAGGAATTATCGCTTCAGGTGCACGAGACCCTGCTGGAAGTGAACCTGGAAGCGATGGCCCATAATCTGAATCAATACCAGCAGATCCTCCGGCCTTCAACAAAAATCATGGCAATGGTAAAGGCCTTTTCTTATGGAACGGGAGGTTTTGAAATTGCCCGCCTGCTGGAATTTCATAAGGTGGATTACCTGGGTGTCGCATTTGCAGATGAAGGAATATCGCTTAGAAAAGCAGGTATTCGATTACCCATTATCGTTATGAACCCGGAGGAAAATGCAATGGCTCCGTTTATCGAATGGCAGCTTGAGCCGGTCATTTTTTCGTTTCGCGGACTTAAAGCCTTGTATAAACTACTAAAGGATTCAGTCACCAGTCATTTTCCGATCCATATTGAATTGGAAACCGGATTGAACCGCCTTGGATTTTCGGCAGCAGAAATTCCGGACCTAATTGAACAATTAAAGAAAGAACCGGCTTTCCGGGTGCAGTCGGTTTTCAGTCACCTCGCGGCAAGCGAAGAACCCCAGCAGGATGATTTCACGCAGGAACAATTTGACAGGTACCTGTCCATGACGGGTCGTATAAGGGATTCGCTGGGATATACTTTTATTCAACATATTTCAAATTCAGCAGGCCTGGTTCGAAATCCGGTTCTTCAACTCGATATGGTGCGTCTGGGAATCGGATTATATGGGATCGATCCGGCTTCTTCCGGAATACTGGATTTGAAAGAAGTAGGTACTTTGAAAACCACCATTGCACAAATCAAAAAACTCGGTGCAGGGGAAACGGTGGGCTATAACCGCCAGGGTCTTGTGGATCATTCGATGAAAATAGGAACCCTTCGGCTGGGATATGCAGATGGATATCCTCGTTCACTAGGCAATGGTGTTGGTAAAGTATTATATAAAGGACGACTGGTTCCTACAATTGGAAGTATCAGTATGGACATGACCATGATAGATATTTCAGAAATTCCTGATGCAAAAGAAGGAGATGAGCTGATCATTTTTGGGAATGAATTGTCCGTATCCAAACTGGCATCCTGGGCCGGAACCATAGCTTATGATATTCTCGCGGGTATTTCACAACGCGTAAAAAGGGTATATTTTGAATAAAGCTTTCACAAATTGAAAGGGATTCGTTTTTTGTTAACTTATTATCTTTGCGGCTCATTATGAAAGAAAGAAAGATCATTTTAATCGTATTACTGATAATTGTAGCAGACCAGGCATTGAAAATCTGGATCAAGACGCATATGCCCCTGAGCCATACATGGGATTCATATTACAGGCTACCTGTATCATCTTTCGACAAGGGGATTCAGGTATTGGGAAAAAAATTCCAATTGTTTTTTGTAGAGAATGAAGGCATGGCCTGGGGTTGGAAATTTGGTGGAAACCTTGGAAAAATGGCCCTCACATTATTCCGTCTTGCTGCCGTTGTTTTCGGCGTATATTATATACGTACACTGGTCCGTAAAAATTATCACAGCGGATATATTATTTGTGCAGGACTCATTTTTGCTGGTGCGCTCGGAAACCTGATAGATAGTATGTTCTACGGACTCATTTTTGAAGAAAGCACTTTTGATCATGTTGCAAGAATATTCCCGGCTCATGGATACGCAGGCTTCCTCCATGGAAGGGTAGTGGATATGCTTTATTTTCCCATCATCAAAACGCACTATCCGACATGGTTTCCTTTTGTAGGCGGAGATGAATTTGAATTCTTCAGTCCTGTATTCAATATTGCCGATGCATCTATTTCCATCGGTGTTATAGCACTTTTTCTCTTTCAAAAAAGGTTTGTCAAAAAACTTCCAGAGGGTCAAACGCTTCAGCCGGATAATAAGACGGAACGACTAACTGTGAACGTTTAAAACCTGAGAAGAATGTGGTTAATATGGAATTGTAGAAAATGAAAAATGTGAGAATTAAATGGGGAAATGATAATTTGAAAATATGAGCCGCCAGTTCATGTTGGTATCTTTCACTCTATATGTTATCATCCGCTGCTCCTGCGCGTTAACATCCAAATTATTACATTATCATTTTCCCATTTAACTCTCACATTTTTCATTTTCTACAATTCCATATTAACCACATTAATAAGCGTTAAACGTTCAGCTTTAGGCTTTTAGATAGTGCTTTTACGTTATAAATCAAGGTGCTTTTCCTATTTCATAAGGGGTCTTTTTTTTGTATGTTTATAGATAGTCCATTCTAAGCTGGATTATCAAATCCGATACCGATGAAAAAGTTCCTCCTGGTGCTTTTAAGCCTTGTATTGTCTTTTATCGGATACTGCCAGACCGTCTCATTTAACGGACAGTTTTTTAAGATTGACACCCTGTATCCGTTATACGATATCCCTTCGCATAATAAAGGTCTCAGTTATCCCTGGGAAATCACGTATGGTCCTGATGATTCTCTCTGGATAACAGAAGCACATCGTTACCGTGTATGGAAAATTCATCCGGGTGATAAGGGAAACCGCATTCTTCTTGATCTCAGCAGCCTGGCTACTTTCGATTATTATCATATGCCCAACGGATATCCTGCTCCGCAGGGTGGTCTGATGGGTCTGGCCCTGCATCCTCTCCTGCTCAGTGGGAAACCTTATGTTTACCTCGCCCTGGTATATGATATGTATGGAACAAGCGGCACGCCTAATAACAGCAGTTGCGCAGGTGCAGGTTCAATTACGAATCAACCCTGCTACTATAAAACAAAAATTCTTCGTTATACCTACAATACTATCACGCATACATTGGGTTCACCGACGATCGTGATGGATGGACTGATGGGAAGTAACGACCATAATTCAGGGAGACTTAAAGTAAGTCCCGTTCCTGAGAGCGATGGGAATTATCATCTCTACTATACTATCGGCGACCAGGGTGCCGGTCAATTCAACAATGGACTAAGAACCAACAATGCGCAAAATAAAGATATATATGAAGGAAAGGTATTACGCCTAAATACAGAAGACGATGGCGATATCGACGATGGTGCATATGCCCCATGGATACCGAATGATAATCCGATTGTCAATTCAGTATCAGGAAAAGTAAATGCGGTTTATTCCTACGGTCACCGTAATGCGCAGGGCCTTGTATGGGCACATATCGGTTCAAAATATATTTTGTATAATTCCGAACACGGAGATAAATCAGATGATGAAGTAAACGTTATCACACCCGGAGATAATTACGGATGGCCCAAGGTTGCCGGAATGTGTGATGACAATTATAATGATACTGATGCAAATCCCAATAACGATTACCTGGCCAACCAGCTTATCCATAATGAACATGGTTTTTGTGATTCCAATAATGTAAAGGAACCGCTGTTTTCTTTTTTTAACGTCAGTGGAAATCTTATTCCTTCCAGTAGTTCTTCCAATTATACATGGCCCACGATTGCTCCTTCGAGTATTGAATATTATGATCAGGTTTATATTCCGGGATGGACGAATTCATTATTGGTTACTTCTTTAAAGCTTGGTATGTATCGTCTCAAACTCAAGGCAGACGGGTCCGCGGTGGATAGTTCAAGTACGGCTCAGATCACGGATACCATTCCTTATTTGCACGAATACCGGATCCGTGACCTTGCTATCGCACCAACGGGAGATACTTTATTCCTTGCGATCGACAGCAGCGGATCCACATCCGGACCGACAGGAGGGTTTACCGGCAAAATGGTTCCGACAAAAACTCCGGGTCATATCCTCCGCATGGTTTTTTTACAAACACTTCCCGAAGGTCCTCCTCCGCCACCGATTCCGAGGAAAGAAACAATAAATACAACACTAGTTTTTCCGAATCCAGCTACAGACCACCTTGAAGTATTATGCCGCGATCTGTTGCAGGAACCTTTTCATGTTTTTTTATATGATGTTTCGGGAAGAATATTGCTTTCAAAAATTTATAATAGCAGCCATTTTATGGTACGCCTGGATAATATTCCTCAGGGACTTTATATTTTTAAAATGCTGGATGGTAATGGCGTCAACGTAACTACTCTGAAAATATTAGTCCTTAAATAGCTATGGGTTATGAGATATGGACTATGAGTTATTATCATAATTCATATCTCATAACCCATATCTCATAACCCATAACCCATATCCCATATCTCATATCTCATAACCCATATCTCATCTCTCATAACCCATAACTCTTAATTAATCTTTCCCACCATCTTGATCGGATCCACCCATTCATCAAATTGTTCCGGTGTAACATAACCTAATTTGACGGCCATTTCCCTGAGCGTGGTTCCTTCTTTGAGGGCCCTCTGCGCAATTTCTGCCGACTTATAATAACCGATTTTTGTGTTCAACGCAGTAACCAGCATCAGAGAATTATTTACATGCTTTTTAATGTTTTCTTCAATCGGTTCAATACCGATCGCACATTTATCGTTGAAGCTGACACAGCCATCACCAATCAGCCGTGCACTGTGCAGAAAATTATAAATGATCACGGGTTTGAAAACATTCAGTTCAAAATGTCCCATGGATCCGCCAATATTGATGGTAACATCATTGCCCAATACCTGTGCGCAAATCATCGTCAGTGCTTCACATTGCGTTGGATTTACTTTTCCTGGCATAATGGAAGAACCGGGTTCATTGTCAGGAATGAATAGTTCACCGATACCACTACGCGGACCCGAGGCAAGCATGCGTATATCATTGGCAATTTTCATAAGACCTACAGCAAGTGTTTTCAATGCACCGTGGGCTTCAACTATAGCATCATGTGCAGCAAGAGACTCAAATTTATTTTCCGCTGTTATAAAAGGAAGTCCCGTGAGTTTGGCAATATATGCAGCTACATTTTCCGAATAATGATCCGGTGTGTTTATACCCGTGCCAACAGCCGTACCGCCCAGGGCTAATTCGGAAAGATGGGGAAGTGTATTTTTAAGTGCCCTGAGACCATGATTCAATTGGGATACATAACCACTGAATTCCTGGCCCACAGTCAGGGGTGTAGCATCCATAAAGTGCGTTCGTCCGATCTTCACAACCTGCATGTATTTTTTTGATTTTGCATCAAGTGTATCCCGTAATTTTTCGATGCCGGGAATTGTAACATCAACCAATATTTTATAAGAGGCGATATGCATCGCTGTTGGAAATGTATCATTGGAAGATTGCGATTTATTAACGTCGTCGTTCGGATGCAAAAACTTTTCTTTGTCCGTCAAAGCACCTCCGCGCAACACATGGCCCCGGTAGGCAATTACTTCATTCACATTCATATTACTTTGTGTGCCACTACCTGTTTGCCATACGACCAGCGGGAAATACTCGTCCAGCCTGCCTTCCAGGATTTCATCACAAACCTTTCCGATGAGCTTTGATTTTTCTTCAGAAAGAATTCCGGCATCGACATTAGTGAGGGCGGCAGCTTTTTTCAGATAGGCAAATGCTTTAATAATTTCTTTTGGCATACGATCCCTGTCCTGCGCAATTTTGAAATTATCAATACTTCGCTGGGTCTGTGCACCATAATAAACATCGGCTGGTACTTTTACTTCACCCATTGTATCTTTTTCGATCCGGAACTCCATATTTATTGTTTCTAGGATGCAAAATTAATCTGTTTTTAGAACACTAATTGCTAATTCAAGTCTTTGATCCCGATCCACTAAACAACCAAAACATGGAAATAGCCGCACTCATCCGTGTTGATAAAATTGCACATCGGAGGACTACTTTAATAAATGAGTCAGATGAATAGTGGGTGATTTTGGTTTCAAGTATTCAATTGACTAAAAAATGATCAGCCTTAATTTAACCGTTAACTAGCGTTAATTCATACAGGATGGACATATTCCACGAGGAACAGTTTTAACTTTGAGAACCAATATTCTCCTGCAAACCACCGTGACTCCATTTATTTAAATCAAGGATCCAAATTTTTTAAATCCGGGTTGGATCTTAAGTTGTTTACAATTCATCTCTTAGAAATAGATTTTATGAAAAAGCAAATTTACCTACTCATGTTGGTCCTGATTAACTCATCTGCGGTTTTTGCACAGGATCCGGGATGGCCAAGACAACTAACTAATAATGGTTCTGTGCTAATCCTATATACGCCTCAGGTCGCAGATTGGGAGCAATACCAGTCGATTGATTTCAGAATGGCATTTTCGCTGACGCCATACCAGGCAAAACAAGTAGTTGGAGTTGTTTATATTAATGCCACGACCAATGTGGATACATATAACCATATGGTCAGCATTTATAACATGAATATCACTGATGTGCATTTCCCGGGTATGGATGATGCGACATCAGCATCTCTGGGTCAGACAGTAAGAATCTTTCTGGATGTAACAAAAACTGTAAATGTTTCGATGGAAAGGATTGTAGCATGCACCCCTAAAAAGCAGGATGCCACAAAGGCGGTGAATGTAAAAAATGATCCGCCTACAATTTTTGTAAGCAATACTCCTGCTATTATTCTTCAACTTGAAGGACAACCGGCTATTACGGATGCAAAAAAAGGGGGTATTCAATATGTATTCAACGCCAACTGGCCTTTATTTTTTGATAAGAGTGCTTCTAAATATTATCTTTTTGACGATCAGGAATGGCAGACAGCAGGCGGGTTAAATGGTCCCTGGACTTTTACTTCAAAACTTCCTTCATCACTAACAAGTTTAGCAAAAGATGAAAATTGGAAGACAGTGCTAAAAAGCGCAATACCGGCGCCAACCAAGGCAAGTAGCAGCCTGCCAAAAATTTATTATTCTGAAAATCCTGCAGAAATTATACTTTTTCAGGGAGCGCCTGTTTTCACTCTGATCAATGGAACCAGTTTAAAATATGCAACGAATACAAACAACAGCATATTCTATTCTAATACAACCTCCCAGTATTACTACCTGGCTGCCGGCAGGTGGTTCAGCGCTCCAGGTCTGAATGGTCCCTGGGTATATGCTACTCCGAATTTACCGGCCGATTTTGCAAATATACCAGTATCCAGTCCGGCATCCCGTGTACTGGCTTCCGTTCCGGGAACAGATGAAGCTGCAGATGCGGTAATGATCGCTCAGATACCGACCAAAACCTCAATCGATCCAAAAGATGCTCCCCAGGTAACCATCACTTATTCCGGAACTCCCAAATTTGTTACGATAGAAGGAACAAGCCTGTCCTATGTTGTAAATACTACGGAAAAAGTAATCATGGTTAGTGATAATCAGTATTATGCCTGTGTTTCGGGCTTGTGGTATGTGGCTACAACCCCGGATGGACCATGGGTTCTGGCCAGTTCCGTACCCCAGGTGATATATACCATTCCTTCCAGCTCACCGGTATATAATGTGACCTACGTAACACAGACCGTAAATACAAATGGAACTGTTGAAGCCAGTTATACAGCTGGTTATATGGGAGCGTTTGTTGTCGGTGTTGGGGTGGGAGTTATTATAGCATCAGGTACGGGGTATTATTATCCGCCATATATGTATTATCCTCCTGTAGGATTTCCCGTATGCTATGCTTATCCAATGCCCTATGGCGCATACGCATATCATCCTTACGGCTATTATGGAGGTGTTAGTTATCACGCATCCTATAATCCATATACTGGAACCTATGCCCGCAGTGCTACTGCATATGGTCCTTATGGATCTGCATCGGTAGGTCATGCTTATAATCCTTATACAGGTACTATGGCCAGGGGAGCATCAGTATCAACGCCTTATGGCACGAGGAGCGCAGGCCAGGCTTATAATCCCTATACCGGAGCTTCCGCCGCAACACGCCAGGGATCTGGCGCATACGGTCAGGCCGGAACTTCTGTTTATAATAATGGCCATGGAACGACCACGCAAACGGCGCATGCCACGAATAATTACGGACAAACAGTTGCCGGGGCACGAAATACCAATGGCGCAGCTGCGATAGGCGCCAGCGGACCTAATAGCAATGGGGGTGTTGCAAAATCAGCTAACGGCGATATGTATGCGGCAAAAGACGGAAATGTTTATAAAAATACCGGAGATGGCTGGTCTCAGGCTTCCAATACAAAACCCAGTTCCACATCACAATATTCTACCCAGTCATCAGCAATCAAAAGTCAAAACAACGGATCTTTCTCTAAGTCAGGCGGAGGATCTGCACCTACAAGTGAAATGTCAGGTGCTGCTGCAGATCGACAGAGAGGAAATACGGGTGCAAGTCAGTGGGGTGGCGGAGGCGGTTTTGGTGGAGGTAACCATGGTGGCAGCTTCGGCGGTGGAGGTGGAGGATGGGGAGGGGGCGGTGGTGGTGGATTTGGTCGCGGAAGAAGATGATCCTCCTAAAACCATCCTGACTTCTTTGAACTGCTGCTACGGCCTCCCAGTCCTAAAGCTCCCAGTAAACCTCTTGTAATCATGCTGGCTGCTGTTCTTTCTACCTGTTTGGCAGCACCGCTGTTCAGGATTTTATCAAGCGTTGAAGGTTCTGGTTTGGCACCTGGCTTCGCCGGATCTGATTGATTTTTATTGGCGGCATCCTGAAGTTTCTGTGTAAGAATCTCGTAAGCACTTACATTATCAATTACTTCGCTGTACTTAGGAATCAGTTTGGATTTAGCAGCGATAGCATCAATCTCTGGAGGTGTAAGTATATCCATCCGGCTCCTGGGGGGTGCCATCATACAATGTACAAGTGGCGTGGGAATCCCTTTTTCGTCCAGCGTGGTCACCAGCGCTTCACCGATTCCAAGGCCGGTGATCAGGTCCTCCGTTTTATAAAATGTGCTGGTAGGATAATTTTCTGCAGCCTGTTTGATCGCTTTGCGGTCATTGGCAGTAAATGCACGCAGGGCATGTTGTATTTTCAATCCCAATTGTGCAAGCACACCCGAAGGAACATCGGTTGGATTTTGTGTACAGAAAAATATTCCGATGCCTTTTGATCTGATAAGCTTTACAATCGTTTCTATTTGTTTCAGGAGTGCATCACTGGCTGCTTCGAAAACGAGGTGTGCCTCGTCAATAAATATAACCAGCTTGGGTTTTTCGACATCACCTTCTTCCGGACAGGTGGCATACAATTCTGCAAGCATTTGCAACATGAAGGTAGAAAATAACTTGGGTTTATCCTGCAGATCTGTCACGCGCAATACATTGACCATACCTCGTCCGTCTTCTGAAATGCGCATCAGATCGGCTACTTCAAAACTCTTCTCTCCAAAAAAAACATCGGCGCCCTGTTGTTGTAAGCCAATAACCTTCCGCAAAATGGTTCCGGTAGATGTCGTCGCAATCTGACCATAGGCCTGCTGGATCTCTGCTTTTCCTTCATTGGAAATATATTGAAGCACTTTGATGAAATCCTTCAGGTCGAGCAGGGGCAGTTTATTGTCGTCGCAATATTTAAATATCATGGCCACCATGCCCTCCTGTGTGTCGTTGAGTTCGAGAACACGGGACAACAAAATGGGACCGAACTCACTAACGGTAGCGCGTAGCCGAACACCTTTCTCGTTGCTGAGAGTCATAAATTCGACTGGGAAAGCCTGGGGTTCAAACTTAATTCCAATAGTTGCACAACGCTCCTTGATTTTATCATTTACTGTTCCTGAAGCACCGATTCCGCTGAGGTCTCCCTTGATATCCATAACCAGCACCGGCACACTTGCGTTGCTCAGGGCCTCACTGATCATCTGCAGGGTTTTAGTTTTACCTGTTCCGGTAGCACCGGCAATCAGACCATGACGGTTCATGGTTTTTAACGGCAGATTGATATCGGCGCCGTTTACGGGTTTTCCATCCAGCATACCAATGCCGATTTTTACGGATTCAGTTTTGAAAGTATATCCAGTTTTTATCGCGCTGAGAAAAGAAGATTGATCAGCCATAAAAATGATTTAATCTGAATGCCAATAATTTGAAATAATTATTAATAATTAATTATTAATATATTTTTAATTTCACTCCCATACTCCCATACTCCCATACTCCCATACTTGTGTTATACTTTTTCCGCCAATAGCTGTTGAATGAGTCTTTCCAATTCCATAATCCTTTTCTCAAAGGAAGGTAATTTCCTCGCAGCGGCCTGAGACCGGAGTGCACTGGTATATTCAAACGCGGGACTGCCGGTTACTGCGCTATTGGGTGTTTTCAGTGATTTGGTAACACCACTTTGTGCGTTGATTTTACTTCCGTCTGCAATCTGGATATGTCCGACAATGCCAACCTGTCCGCCTACCATTACATTCCTGCCCAGTTTGGTGCTGCCCGAAACACCGCTCTGGGCGGCGATTACGGTATTGTTGCCGATTTCCACATTATGCGCGATCTGAATCAGGTTGTCGAGTTTGGCACCTGATTTAATAAGAGTGGAACCGATGGTAGCCCTGTCAATCGTGGCATTCGAACCCACTTCAACAAAATCTTCAATAACCACATTACCCATCTGCGGAATCTTTTTAAAACTACCGTCTAACTGCGGGGCGAACCCAAAACCATCTGCACCAATAACGGCTCCTCCATGGATCGTTACCTGTTTACCGATTACACAACGATGATATATTTTAACGCCAGGATAGATTACAGTAGAATCGCCGATGGAAACATCATCACCAATATAAACCTGCGGATAAATTTTTACATTTTTTCCTATACTGACGTTATTGCCGATATAAGCGAAGCTGCCTATATAAACATTTTCATCCAGGATGGCTGATTTGGAAATATATACTGGCTCCTGTATCCCGGTGAGTTGCTGATTCATCATCTCCTGATATTTTGAAAGCAGAGAAGCAAAAGCAAGATAGGCATCGGGAACATGGATCAGTGCGGCGCTGATTTTTTCTTTCAGAACCTGGCTGTCATTTACAATAATAATGGAAGCTTTTGTACTGTATAAAAACTCCTCATATTTCGGATTTGCAAGGAAAGCCAGCTGTCCTGCCTGTGCCTCTTCAATCTTTCCGAAATTGTTTACCATTACTTCCGGATCACCTACCAGTTTACCGTTGATCAACGCAGCGATCTGGGCGGCAGAAAATTGCATAGAAATGAATTTGGAATGAAGTCGTTAAATTTATTCTCCCGTCAGGTAACAAATATAGAATTTTTTAACCGCCGTTGAGAGACTCCTGTGTATCAGGGCATTGTCAACCTGGGAGATATCCCGTACGGACCCGTCTTTGAAAAGAATATTAATTTTTTCATCAATGGGGTTATAAGTTGTATTGGTATGTTCACCCGTAAATACAAAATATGCGGCATCCTCCCTTGAAATATTTAAAATGCGGGTGGCATCCTGCAGGTATTTTTCTACCAGCGCTGTCTCAAAAGGTTCAGCCTGCAGCTTTGCCTTGAGCAACCGGCGTTCAATCAGCATGATGCTCAGGTTTGATAAAACGGGATCGCTGTTTTTCATCCATATCTTAAGTGCACTCAGGATATCGTTATCGTCCAAAAGACTGAAAGCACCAAGCCATTCAGAAGGATCCTCCGGAATACTTGTAAGAAAAAAATCGAGAGATTCAGATCCGGAAAATAATTTGCATCCGCTGCGGATCTTCTCCCTTGCGCGCTGAATGATTTTTACCAGCATGCTTTCTGCACTCACCACAGTTTTATGAAGGTAAACCTGCCAGTACATAAGCCGTCTGGCTACGAGAAATTTTTCGATCGAATAAATTCCCTTCTCCTGTACCATCAATTCGCCATCATGCACTGTTAGCATATGTATGATCCGGTCATAACCGATCACACCTTCTGAGACACCAGTAAAAAAACTATCCCGGTTGAGATAATCCATACGATCCACATCGAGCTGCCCCGAAACCAGCTGGTGAAGAAATTTTTTAGGGTGTCTGTTTGTAAAAATTTCAATGGCCTCACAGAGATTTCCATTCATCTTTCTGTTCAGTAACTGCATGATCAGTAGTGAAACCGATTCATGATCGTGTTTTTCAATCAGGGTTTTTTCAAGTGCATGCGAGAAAGGACCATGTCCCGCGTCATGAAGAAGAATAGCCAGTTTTGCACCCAGCTCTTCTTCTGCAGAAATGGGAATACCCTTTCCCTTTAATACCGTAAGTGCATTGCCCATGAGATGATAAGCACCTAGGGAATGATGAAGACGTGTATGCACTGCGCCGGGATAAACCAGGTTGGCAAAACCCATCTGTTGTATCCGGCGAAGACGCTGGTAGTAGGGATTACGGATGACTTCAAGAATCAATGGATGGTCAATCGTAATAAATCCATAAACCGGGTCATTGATGATTTTCTGAGAACCTGCACCCATTTTGTTTTGTTAAAAAAATTCAATCCAGAATCCAAATTTAGGAATGACTGACTGATAAACTATCTTTAGAAATTCGAAATAATTGATTATGTCATTAGGAAAGATACTTTGGGTAGATGATGAAATTGACAGCCTCCATTCACATATTCTTTTTTTACAGAATAAGGGGTATGAAGTGAATGCGATGACAAACGGGCTGGATGCAATAGATTTTGTGAAGGAAAATCCTGTGGATGTAGTGCTCTTGGATGAAACCATGCCCGGGATCAGCGGACTGGAAACCCTTGCAAAAATTAAAGAAGCGAATCAGCAGATACCTGTTGTATTAATAACTAAAAATGAAACGGAGAACCTCATGGATGAGGCCATCGGTCGACAGATTACGGATTACCTTATCAAGCCCGTGAATCCAAACCAGGTGCTGCTCAGTCTCAAGAAAATTATTGACAATAAAAGACTCGTCGCTGAAACAACTACAACTGC